>NZ_JBIDAL010000017.1:0-205225 GCF_043202415.1 Streptomyces sp. NPDC048192 | reverse complement strand
CACGATGATCCCGCCAGCGACCACCCCGCTTCGGCGTGCGGTCCGGGAGTAACGGCTCGATCCGCGCCCACTGCGCATCTGTTAACGGCACACCCCGACCAACGACCGACTGATCCAAACGAAACTGCCTAGCTCTGAGTGTGACGTTACGGCTGCGGCTCCCGGGACCGCCCCTGCTCCCGCTCGCGGAGCTGCGAGGTCGGTGGCGGCAGCAGCGGCTCCACGCGCCCGATATGACGTTTCGAGGCCCACACCATGCCGCAGAACGTAGCCAGGGCCATGGCCCCCACACCCCCGCCCCACAGATAGAACGCGAGATGGTGGGGAGTACCGGGCTTCGGGTTGCCGAGCAGGGTACACATCAGCAGCAGTGCCAGCATGCCGAGAAGGTATGCCCCAGCTTGAGCGGCCGGGTCGGAGCCGAGCCGGCGAAAGCGCGTCACATGCTCCCGGGCGTCGTAGAACCGTCCCAGCGTGGGGAACTGCCGTGCCAGGACCGGCAATCCGAGCAGCAGCAGGCAGCCGGCGGCGAGCACGGCCATCCCGTGCCAGAGGTCTGTCCAGCCGGCTCCGTAAAGGATCAACGCGATGAGGACGAAGCTGATCCAGGCCGCGTGCCGGCGGACCCGATTGCGGCTCGGTGAGACCGCCGGCAGCTTGTCGCGCAAGGAGACCAGGGCTACGCCGGGAACGGCGTACACGACGAGGGTCAGCACCCCGTCGGCCGCGACCAGGCTGTGCCATCGCCCGCCCATCGCGAGCAGCGCGACCACCCCGACGACGAAGTCCACCGCCAGCACCAGCCAGTAGACGTCCCTGCCGCGCAGGGTGGTCGTACGCATCGTCTGCAGGCCCCGGTGGGTGAGATGGGCGCGGCTGAGCGTGGCGACCTCGCGGGTCAGGGCATGGGTGAAGACCAGCCCGGCGCCCATGGGAGAGAGCACCGAGTTGATCCGCAGGCACCACCCGAGCCAGGCCATCGACGAGGCGAAGGCGAACTGGGTGTAGGGGGAGTCCGGACGACCCGGATCCCACTGCCCGTGACGAGAGTTGAAGACGATCTGGAGGAGGATGTAGAGGACGGTTGTGCCGACGATCGTGCCGTAGACCGCCCAACGCAGCCGGGCGGACTCGGTCAGCCGACCCTCGGCCTTGACGTTTCCGGCGAAGTCCAGTGGGCCCTGGAACCCCACATAGGCGTAGATCACCCCGCTGTCCACCACGGCGGCCAGGACCGCGCCGAACCCCCCGGCGCCTGCGGACCCGTGCTCGGCCTCGCCCCCGGCTCCGTGAGGGTGATCGAATCCCGACAAGACGAACAGGACGATGGTGAGCAGCGGGACCATGACCTTCACCACGGTCAGCCAGGAGTTGCCGATCCGCACCAGCCGCGGGACCAGCAGATTGGTCGCCGAGATCACCGCCATCAATACCAGCGTGCAGACCCAGCCCCAGGCGGTCAGGGTGGTCCCGGGACCGATCAAGGACGTGTGCAGCTCGGAGGAGAGGCCCTTGGTCATGGCCATGGACTCGCTGGCGGTGTTGATCGCGTAGAAGATCCACAGCCCCGCCGCGGCCACGATCGCCACCAGCGGCCCACTGCTCTGCAGCGGAAGGAAGATGAGCCCTCCGGTTTTCGGGGCTGCCGTCCCCAACTCCACCATGACACCGGCCACGACCAGCATCACCAGCCCGCCGATCAGCCAGGCCCACGGAGCATAGGCACCGGCCTTGTCGTAGGCGTCGACGGCGCCCAACAGCCAACCGGAGCCGATCGATCCTCCGGCGGCCAGCCCGAAGAGCTGGAACAGCGAGAGCCGGCGCCCTTCGTCGGAGGGTATGGACTCCTTCGACCGGCCGCTGGTGGGCCGCACCTGCAAGGCCATCCTGCTCTCCCCCGAGTAGCGTCCGCTGATGGTTGGCACCTGGTGTGACGACAGGTTACAACTCGCAGTTGGCTTTGTCTGATGCTTCGTCAGCGCACTGGCGGCCCATGTGGTGTTCCAGGTTGCGTGTGAGAGGTGGTGTTCTGACTCCTGCCTCATCGGGGCGTGTCGGCCGGCGTCCACCCACACATCGTGGCGTCCGGTTCTCCGGCGCCGCGCCGACCCTGGGGCGGCGCGGCGCCTCGTCGTCACCGCCGCAGCCGGGAGTGGCGTGGGCAGCGGCGGCCCCGTCTCAGGGCCAGGCGAAGATCAGCTGTCACAGCCCGCAGCTACGTCCATGCCACACCCCGGGGTCATCGGGCTGTCGGGGAGCCGTAGCGGTGGCCTTGAGGCTGCTGGGTCGTCGGGGCCGGGGTGGCGGAGCCGCTCGTCGGCGAGGCGGCCGGGGTGGTGGCGGTCGGACCTGCGCCCCTGCCGGCCGACGGGGTGCTCGGCGACGCGGGCGGTGTGCTCGGCGACGTGGACGGGGATGTGCTGGTCGTCGGAGCGGCCGAGGGTGATGTCCGGCCGGGCACGGTCAACGCCGCGTCGGTGACCATGCCGTCCGCGTTCGTGGTGAGGACGACGGGGTCGGCGGCGCCGAGGAGATGATCACAGCCCAGGTTGGTGAACGTCTGATTGGCCCGTGCCGCGAGGAAACCGAAGAGGTTCGGCGCCATGGCCGGGTCCGGCGAGGGCGCCTTCTCGAAGAGCGCCTTGTCCTTGAAGACGCGCTGGATGCCGGCCGGATCACGGAAGAGGGTGGTGCAGAAGGCCGCTCCGTCACCATCGGCTCCGGCACGGACCGCGGGCATGTCGACTCCGGTGCGGTACGCGTTGGTCTTCGCGACGCTGTCACGGCCGTCGACGAGCGTCATCGGGTCGTTCCGCGGGACCAGCGCGATCGGTGCTTTCTGGTGTGCCGCGGCGGACAGTTCGTCCAGCGCGAGGGCGGGGGTGGCCCGGCCGTCGCCCGACTGGTCGGGCGCGGTGAACGGCTTGCAGCCAAGGGCGGGGTCCATGAACTGGGTCAGCAACAGGTTGTCGCTGCCGTTGGCCAGGTCCCTGGGGGCGCGCTTGGTCGCCGACCCGGCCCTGCCGTTGTGCCGGTGATGTCGGTCGCCGCGGTTGGTCAGCCGTGCGGCCTTCTTGAGCGCGGCCCTGCTCGCGGCGTTGTTCTGCGCGGTACGGCCGTGCGCGTCGGCGAGGTAGTGGGTCACCACGTTGTCGCTTCCGTCCTGGTCCACCACGGAGAAGTCCCGCGTGGTCGGGCAGGGCAGGCCGTCCTTGGCCTTCCCGAGCGCCGGAACCCTGAGGTGCCCCTTGGCGATCTGGGCGTTGGCGGCCCGGAAGAAGGCCGACGCATTGCAGTACGCGAACTGGCCGAAGACCGAACCCGGCAGGCCGTTGACACACTGACCCCGGGATGGAGCGGCCCGACGGCCACTTGCCCGCAAGGTCAGGTCGGCGCCGTTGAAACCGAACCAGATGCCCACCGTCGAGCCGCGCGGGACGGAGGGCCGGACGGTGGGCGCGGCCGGTCTCGTCCCCTTGTCGATCACCAACGGGTTGTAGACGGTCAGCCTGCCGTTCGGGGTGATGATCGCTGCTTCCACGAACGCCGACTGGTCGGGGTTGGCCTCATGACAGGGGCCCTGTGCCGGATCGGTCGCGACGAGTCTGTACGGCGTGGCCAGGCCGCGGGCGGTGAGCGGATTGTCCGGCACCAGCAGCGTGCAGCTGGGGTCTGGTTTGCCGCCCGCCGCGTCGGGTCGCGCGGTCTGGTTCCCCTGCGGGCGGTGCTGGGCACGGACATCCGCCGCGAACACCGACCCCGCGACGACGGCGAGAATCACGGGGCCGCCGATCAGCGCGAGTGACATCTTCGACAGCTTCCGGTGCCGGGCGTGCTCCCGCCGCGCAGTACGCGACGACTGTGTCAGGTCCTTGCGGGCCACTGCGGTGCTCCTCACTGTGCGTCCTTCCGTGGGGAGTCGCCCACGGTCGCGCGGGCGCACGACGGTCGTGACAGTGCGGACCCTTCTGGGCGCGGCGGAGGGACAGAGGACCGGATCGCCCCGCACAACGGATCCAATCGCGGTACGTGCCGCGCGCACGGGCGGTTCAACGGCCGCGCCGGTCATTGCCGAACCTTGAACGAACGGGAGACTGAGTCCATGGCGGCGCTGACGAGAGGTCAGCTGGATGGGATACCGCCTGCGTCCGGAGAGATCTCCGCCGTCGGCATGCGGCTTCCCGACCTACCGCGGGGCAGTCGGCGCCGATGGCTCAGTGCGCCACCAGTCGCTCGCTCATCCACTGCAGCATCGGTGGGATCTCCCGCCGCCAGGTGTTGAAGTTGTGCCCGCCGCTCGGGAGGATGATCGACGAAATCCTGGTCACGTTCGTGTCCTGCACACTCTTGATGAACTTGAGCGCGTCCTTGTAGTTGTGCTCGCCCACCCGGCTGCTGGTGACGAGCAGCGACGTCTCGGGCGCGGTCAGATGCTTGATCGCCCAGAAGAGGTCGGCGCGATTCTGCAGGTTCTTGTCCCCGTGGAAGAGGTCGCCGGTGGTGGGGTCGAGCGGCGCCTTGTAGTACGGCGACAGGCCGGCCGCGGCGGCGTACGAGGCCGGGTGGTGCATGGCGACCTTGAGCGCGCAGTAGCCGCCGGTCGAGTCGCCGACGATGCCCCAGCTGGCGGGCGTCTTGTCCACTCTGTACTGGGCCATCACCGCATCGCGCAGATCCTTCGCGAAGAAGGTCTCGGTCTGCGGGCCACCGGGAACGTCGACGCACTCGGTGTCCCGCGGCGGCGCCACGGTCGGGCGCAGCATCACCAGGATCATCGGCTGCATCTTCCCGGCCTTGGCCAGTTGCAGGGCGGTACTCGGGTAGTGCAGCTTGTTCACGAGCGCCTCGGCCGTGCCGGGATAACCGGTGAGGACCACGGACACCGGGAACTTGCGTGCGCCGTTCTTCGGCTGGAAGTACTCCGGGGGCAGGTACACGTACGCCGGTGCGGCAAGGTGGGTCGTCCGGCCGATGATGTCGACCTTCTGCACCTGCCCGGCCACCTGCGGCAGTGTGCTGCTCGCACCGATGACCTTGGACGTGGAGACCACATGGAGGGGGCTGTTGCCGCCCGCTGTGTGGTCGACGACCACTCCCTGGCCGTTCTCCTGGCCGAACAGGTCGGCCCAGCTGGCGTAGAAACCGAAGGCCTGGTTCACGGCGAGGCCCACCGAGGCGAAGAGCGCCAGCTGGGTGGTGAGCAGCAGGCAGGCCCGCCCGCTGACGGTCCGCCAGTCCTGCCGGGCCAGGCGAGGCCACAGCCAGACCGTGCCGAGGAACAGTACGACGGCGAGGACGATCGCCAGCATCAGTACTTTGTTGCTCGTGAGTCCCATGGGCTGTTTCCTGCCTGCGCTTTCCGCCCGGCACCCGCCCGCGCTTCCGTGCGAGGGCCTGTCCGGGGCTTTCCTTGGTCTTCGACCCGGGATTCCCGTGGGGAGTCTCTCCCCGGGACACCGTGCGAGAGGGCGTGACGTCGCCGGGGTCGGTTCAGTGTCCGGCCGGCGGTTGGATGTAGTCCTCCAGGCGCGCCACCGCGTAGCCCTGTTCCCGAACGCGCTTGAGCAGATTCGCGAACATCTCCGTCATGGTGGCGCCCTTCAGCTCCGCCGGGCCGCGGAAATGGGCGAGGATGATGTCGCCGGGACGCAGCTTCTTGTCGGGTTCCTGGTATTGGATATTGCGCACCTGCATGGTCTCGCGCCACCAGACGATCGCTCGGGGCCCGCACGCTCCCACGGCGATCCTGGTGTTGTTGTTGTACGCGCCGTAGGGCGGCCGGAAGAGGAGCGGCGCGGTGCCGTACTGCTGCGTGAGGATCTTCTGGTCGCCGCACACCTCCTTCTTCTGGCGGGCCAGTGGGAGGGTGTTCATCGCGGGATGGTGCAGGGTGTGGTTCTGAATGTGGTTGCCCATCGCCTGCAGCGGCTTGAAGTACCCGTAGTCCGACTTGATGGCGTCGTTCATCAGGAACATCGTGATCGGGACCTTCAGGTCCCGCATCATCTCGATGAACCTGGGGTCCTTCTCCAGTCCGTCGTCGACGGTGATGAAGACGACCTTCTGGGATGTCGGTACGTGACTGAAGACCGGAACCGGGCCGGTCGCGGACAGTTTGATGGGCTTGTCCGCCGGGGGTTCGGGAGCCGCGGGCAGCGGTATCAGGCCCCACTTGTGCCAGGCGGCAGTTTCGGCCGCACCGTGCGACGCGGTCCCGGGCCTGCCGCCGGAGGTGGCGGACGCCGACGAGGTCGCCGCAGGACCCGTCGCGCTGCCACCGCTCGCACCGCAGCCGCCTACCAACAGGGCCAGAAGCCCGCTGGCCAGCGGGGCGTAGATCCTGACGCCTACGTTGCGTCGCTTCACCGTACCGGTCTCCTGACTGCAAAGCCGACCCTGACTCTGCTGGGAACCTAGCCGCGGTATGAAAGGCGAAGTTCAGCGCCATGAAAGGCAAAGTTCAACGGAAGGTGAGAATGGGACCGAGACCGGCATCCCCCGGCACCACGCGGGCCACCACGGCGAGGCGCACGGCAGAAGGCGTCCGGTGCGGCGCCCGAAGGAGCCACGCAGCATCGCCTGACCGCCAGGCCAGCTACCTCTCCTCGCAGGAGGCGTCGAAGGCGACCGTCAGACCCGCAAGGGCGCGGTCGCCGGGGCCGAGTGGCCGGTCGCGGAGGAACATTCCGGCCTCCGCGTCGACGAAGGGCGCCGCGGAGTGGTGGGTGACGGCCACCGCCTTGGGCGCGTGGTCGAGCCGGACGTGGAGATGATCCAGGCGCCGTCCGAGGGAGCGGGTGCGGAGCCCGTGGCCGCTCTGGACGGCGGCGCCGGCTCGGCGGGCTGCGGGTGCGGCCGAGCACGTGGCAGACGCCGGCCTCACGGAACACGGTGGCCGCGCGCTCCTCGGGATCGTCGGCGTCGACCGGCACGTAGGCCGCTCCGCAGTGCAGGACCGCGATGATCGACAGGTACAGCTCCGCGGTACCCGACGGCACCGTACGCCCACCCGGTCGCCGGGGCCGATACCCCGCTCGGTGAGACGTCGCGCCCGGGTGCGGGGCTCGGCGCACAACTCCCGGTAGGACAGCGCCTCCGCGCCTGTGTCCAGCGCGGGTGCGTGCGGGTGCAGCGCCGCCGTCGTCTCCAGGACGTCGACCAGGGGGCGGGGCGGCGCGGCCGCCGCGGAGCGGAAAAGGGCCCGGTTTGCCGGGACTTCCGGGGGTGAGGTGAGATGTCGAGCGCGGTCGAGGTCAAGGTCGTGCCTCTGGATGTCCATGTCCGACGGGCCGGTGGGCCCTTTACGCCCTGTCAGGCACCCTCTGCATGCATGACATGTTCACCAACTCGGCGTAATTGATTCACGACCTGCCTGTGGGATGATATTTATGAACCAAATGCCAGGATTCACTCCGCCGTGCGTGGGCCCGCTCGGCCGCCTCACCGCACCGGGAAGCCGAACGCGTAGCCCTGTTCCTTCAGCCGGGGCAGGAGCGCGGCGAGCGCGGCCACCGTCTGCGACCGGTCCCCGCCGCCGTCGTGGAAGAGGATCGTGGGACCGTTGCGCAGTTCCCGCTCCACGGTGTCGACGATCACCCTGACCCCGGGCCGCCGGTAGTCCTCGGTGTCGATGTTCCAGCCGAGCGGGCGCATCCCCAGCGATGCGGCGATCTGGCGGCTGTACGGGGTGAAGGCGCCGCCCGGCGCGCGGTAGTACAGCGGCTTCACCCCGTCGGAGGCGCGCTCGATGATCCGCTCCGCGTCGACGACCTCGCTGTGCTGGTAGGAGGCCGGTTTGCGGTCCATCGCCGTGTCGTGGCGGACGCTGTGGTCGCACAGCCGGTGCCCGTCGGAGACGACCAGCCGCACCACGTCGGGATACCTGGCCGCGTTCGCCCCGGTCATGCAGAAGACCGCCTTGACGCCGTTGTCCCTGAGCACCTTCAGCACGCGCGGCGTCCAGACCGGATCCGGACCGTCGTCGATGGTGATATCGACGGCGTCTGCTCCCTTGTCCGAGGCGTGGGCGATGTCCATGCTCACCACCGGAGCGGGCAGGTGCGGATCCGGCACGGACTTCTGGTCCGCCGGCGGCCGCTCCGAGGTGTAGAGCGGCGGCGACGGCGAGGCGGTCACCGGCCCCCGGTCGCCCGGACGGCCGTCCGTCGTACTGCCCGTGTGACCCCATGTCGGTCCCAGCATCGCGGCGACGACCACCGTGGCGACTCCCGCGAGCACCGCCCGGGTTCCTTTCTGCACCCCGTGCCGCCCCCTGTTCATGTCCTCGGTGTTCCTGCGTTCCTGCGCCCTCGCACGCACCGGGCAAGACGGCCGGTTCCCATCTGCTACCGGTTCGGGACCCTGCAGCAGGCTCCGGCTCGCTGCGGCCCTCAACCGCCGGGCGCCCGGGGTGAGTTCCCGGTCACGAGCATAGCTTTCCACCCTTCGCAAACGTGCAACCGGGGGGAGCCACGCGGTGAACCAGCCGTACGGAAGAGCCGCTCCCGTTCTGCCGGGCGGCGGACTCCGCCCGACCGGCCTCCGGGGCTCCGCCGTACTCGCCCGGTGTCGGGTTCCGGGCGTACCGGCCGTTGCGGCTGGTGTCGATCACGAGGTGGCGCAGCTCGCCGGCCGGCGGGGCGCCCATATGCTGGTCGAACCAGGCGTCGGTCCACCGCCAGGTGGTGGGGTCCGTAGGGGAGACGGCATTGCCGGGGGCGCCGTGGCCGGGACGGCGGAGGAGTAGGACTGGCCGGCGCACCAGTGGGTGTGGGCACGTGCCTGCTCGGCCGTCGCCGTACCGGACCCCGGCGGTCAGCAGTCGCTGGGCGTGTCGTCGGCAGCCTGCCGCTGTACGTTGCCGGCGTCCAGGCAGAACGCGGTGCGGGGCGCAGACCAGGTGCCGGGCCCGGGCCTTCAGAGTGCCTTCAGGGTCTTCCACGGCGTGGGCGAGGTCGGCGATACGGGCGGCCGTGAGCTCGCCTGACGGATCGGTGGCGGGCCCGCGGTCCCTGGGAAGGTCGGCCAAGCCGGCCGAACGCCGGCTGTGCTCGCGTTCACTTGCTCTCTTCCCGAGCCTTCCTGGCACCCGGGTCCGCGGTCGGGGCGTGCAGCGTGGCTGCGTAGCGGTGGACAGCGGTTGCCGCGTGGCCGAGCAGCTCATTGCGGACGAACGAACCGGTCGGCCGGCCAGGGACCGCCGCCCCTGGCGGGGCGGCGGCCGGTTGCGCCTTCCTGACCAGCAGGCGAAGGATGCGCCGGGATGCCTGGGAGCGTTCGGCGTGTGACCGGAACACCTTAGGGGCGGTGGATGTGCTGAGTCGGGGTTACGAGTTGCTGCGGCGGCGGGCAATCAGCATGGTGCCGGCGCCTGCCGCGATCAGAGTGGCGGCTGCACCGCCCATGACCGCTTCCTTCGTGTGGTCGGCACCGGTGTGGGCGAGCTCCGGCTTGCCCGGGTGCTTTTCGTCGCTGTCGCAGCCGTGCTCGTCCGAGTCGTGGTCCTTGCAGCCCTTCTGGTCGGACCCGTGCTCGTCGGACCCGTGCTCGTCCGAGCCCTGCTCGTCGGACCCGTGCTCGTCGGACCCGTGCTCGTCCGAGCCCTGCTCGTCGGACCCGTGCTCCTTGCACCCCTGCTCGTCGGAGCCGTGCTCCTCGCAGTCGCGCTCGTTCGAGCCGCGCCCGTGGTCAGGCGTATGTGCCTGCTGCGGGGTGGCGGGGTGGCCGTCGGCGTAGGCGGTCGTCGCGCCTACCAGCGGCACGGCAAAGAACGCAGCGGCCACGGCTGCTGACGCCACAACAGAACGCCATCGAGACGTCGTCTTCATCGTTTCCACTCTCCTCGGCTTGGGACGCCCGTCTTCGGTGAGGGCAACTCCACCACCTGGATAACGGAGCGAATGGTGATCCAATAGCGCAAATCGCATGATGTCTCGATCCATCGCCCGGACGGGGTAGCGCGCGGGACTCCGCTCCTTCGACCGGCCGCTGCGGGACCGGGGGGCGGTGGTGTCCCGTGGTACTGGTGACGTCGGGCTCCGGAGCAGTGGCGGCGCTGTGGGCGGAAGACCGGCAAAGGGACTTTCCGGGAGGGCGAACCGGATGATCACGCTCCCTCCCGGCTGGCGGCAGGTGAGAGGAAGAGCAGTTCACCGGGCCGTTGGAACGTGTTGGTAGCGGCCGCCGGATCTACTGCTTAACGTGCGCTGATCACTCCTCCAGTTGGAAGGACACGCGCATGAGACGCGCCACCAAGGTCTCCGCCGCAGCTGTCGGCCTGGCCGTCCTCGCGGTCACCGGCACCGCCGTCGCCGCCGCTCACCAGAGCGGCAACGACTGGCCCTACGCACACCACGGCTCGGCGTCGTACACCCTGGCGGCTGTCGGTGACATCGCCTGCGAGCCCGACGACTCCGAAAACGCCGGCACGCCCACGTCGCTCAAGTGCGGCAGCCCGGCTCTGGGCGGTGTGCGCGCCGAGTTCGCCACCGCTAAGCAGGCCACCGACATGCACCCCGACGCCGTGGCGCTGCTGGGCGACGAGCAGTACCAGGTCGGCAAGCTGACCGACTTCGAGCAGTCCTTCGAGCAGGCATGGGGCGGGCTGAAGATGCTCGAGCGTCCGGCGCCTGGCAACCACGAGTACTACTCGTACACCAAGAAGGGCGACAACGAGGCCGCGCAGAACGGGGCCGGCTACTTCGGCTACTTCAACGGCCACGACCAGGCCGGCACACCGAACGCGCAGGGCCAGGCCGGCGACGACACCGCCGACCGGCAGGGGTGGTACTCCTACAACCTCGGCAACTGGCACATCGTCTCGCTCAATGCCGAGTGCAACTCCGACGCGTTCAACCAGGACTGCTCCACCACGGACAACGGCCTCCTCGGTCAGGAGACCCAGTGGCTCTCGCAGGACCTGGCCGCCAACACGCGTCCGTGCACGATCGCGTACTGGCACCAGCCGACGTTCAGCGCCACGACGGCCTCGACTGCCGCGGTTCCGGCGTCCGCGCCGGGCGCCGGCGGCATCGAGGGCGCGGCGGCCGACGCGTGGTGGAAACTCCTCTACCAGCACCACGCCACGCTCGTCCTCAACGGTCACGAGCACGCGTACGCCCGGCTCCGCCCGATGAACCCGGCCGGCCAGTACGACCCGGACCACGGCATCCCGGAGTTCATCGTCGGCTCCGGCGGCGAAGCCCTCGACACCCTCGCCGGCACGCCGGGGAATTACGACAACCCCAACGTGGTCACCGCCCAGGCCGGCGCCTTCGGCGGAATGAAGCTCACTCTCAAGCCCAACGGCTACAGCTGGGACTACAAGCCCGTCCTGCCGGGCCCGGGCTTCGACTCGACAGCTCTGCAGTACCACGACTCCGGCAGCGGCACCTGCAAGTGAGGCTCACCCTCCCTTCACCCGTGGGGGCGTGAACCGGACGTCACTTCAACTGCGAAGCGGTCATCTGGTTGTGCGGCCGCTGCCCCGCCCGGTCAGGCTGCCGCGACCATCGCGCCCGGTACCCTTGCCGACCCATATTGCCGGCGTGTGGGTGTCCAGGACGCCGTTGGCTTTGCGCAGGCGAGAGCCGATGGTCATGAAGCAGTGGTTGCGCCCCAGGATCGGAGCAGCGGCGCCAGGGCGGAGGCGGGGACGTGGCCGGGTGAAGAGCGAGCAGGGTGCCGCCGCCGCCCGTAGTGGCCTCGGCAGCTCCGGCGAAGCTCGTTGAGTCGCTCGGCCTGTGCGCTCAGGGCCCGGAGTGCGGGGGAGAGTCGCCGAGGTGGCATGCGTCCTGCACGCCGGCGGCGCAGCGCATGTCACCCGGCTCACCGGGCAGCGGCAGGACGATCATGCCGGCATGCGTCCTGCACGCCGGCGGCGCAGCGCATGTCACCCGGCTCACCGGGCAGCGGCAGGACGATCATGCCGGTTTCTCAGCCCCTCCGGGGTCGGCCGGCGATGTGGGCGACTGATGAACACGGTTACAGTCCGGAGTGCCTCGAACGCCTACAGTCATCCATCGGTCGAGCCGTCGTCCGCATGCTGCGATAGGCTTGAGCAGAGACGTCTGTGCCCGGTACTCCCTCGCGGCTCGGTCGCCCCGGACGTCGCGGCATGGGTGGACGACGTCTGATCGGTCAGCGGGAAACCACCAGGCCGGAAGACAGTTGCCTTCCCGTAGGTCCGTACTTCTGTAGGTCGGTTTCATGGACCTGAACACCATCACCGAAGTGATCCGGCGACCGTCCGAGCGGCCAGGTGTGGACTGGCACGAGGGCGACGCCTGGCTGGCAGGCGGAACATGGCTCTATTCCGCGGAGCAGCCGGACCTGCGACGGCTGATCGATCTGACGGCGTTGGGCTGGGAGCCTCTCGTGCCGACGGACGAGGGCCTGGAGATCGGTGCCACGTGCAGCATCCGCGACCTGTACGCCTTCCCGTGGCCGCAGGCCTGGACCGCCGGAATCCTCTTCCGGAAGAGCTGTGAGGCCTTCCTGTCCTCGTTCAAGGTCTGGAACGCGGCGACCGTCGGCGGAAACATCTGCATGTCCTTGCCCGCCGGCCCGATGATCACGTTGACCGTCGCGCTGGAGGCGCAGTACGAACTGTGGGCGCGCGACGGTTCCGTGCGTTGCGTCGACGCCCTCGACTTCGTCACGGGCGACCACCGCAACGTCCTCGCCCCGGGGGAGATCCTGCGGCGTATCGCCATTCCGGAGCACGCCCTGCGCAAACGCACCGCGCACCGTCGCTTCACGCTGACCCGGCTGGGCCGTTCGACGGTGTTCCTCGTCGGCACGCAGCGGCTGGGAGCGAGTGATCTGCTGCTGACCGTCACTGCCGGGACCACGCGGCCGGTCCGCATCGCCTTCGACTCCCTGCCCGACGTTCCGACCCTGCGGCAGGCCATCGACGCCGTGCCGGCCGACGTCTGGTTCGCCG
Source organism: Streptomyces sp. NPDC048192 (assembly GCF_043202415.1). Taxonomy (NCBI): domain Bacteria; kingdom Bacillati; phylum Actinomycetota; class Actinomycetes; order Kitasatosporales; family Streptomycetaceae; genus Streptomyces; species Streptomyces sp. NPDC048192. The sequence continues at coordinate 192,282 of NZ_JBIDAL010000017.1, read as the reverse complement.
ATCCCAATGGAACCCCCGATCATCGCCGGCATCTCACCCGGCACTTCGCCGAGGAGATCTGCCGCGAACTCACGGCTGGGGACCTGGCATGAGCTACCTCGTCAACGGCAGGAACTTCGGCCGGGAACCAGCCCCCGGCCAGTGCCTGCGTACCTTTCTGCGCGAACTCGGCCACTTCGGCGTCAAGAAAGGGTGCGACGCGGGCGACTGCGGAGCCTGCACGGTGTGGCTGGACGGCGTACCGGTTCACAGCTGCATCACCCCCGCGTTCCGGGCGGACGGCCGTGAGGTGACCACGATCGAGGGCCTCGGACGGCCCGGCGCCCTGCATCCCGTGCAGCGGCAGTTCGAGGAGGCCCCGGGGTTCCAGTGCGGCTTCTGCACCGCAGGGATGATCATGACCTCGGCGACCTTCACCGAGGACCAGAAGGCGGATCTGCCACGGGCTTTGAAGGGCAACCTCTGCCGCTGTACCGGATACCGGGCGATCGAGGACGCCGTGAGGGGCGTCAGCGCGGTGGAGGAGGCAGCACCGGGCAAGGCCGTCGGGACGAGCGTCGGCGCTCCCGCGGGCCATGACGTGGTGACGGGTCACGCCGAGTTCACCATGGACACACACATCGACGGCATGTTGCACCTCAAGGTGCTGCACTCACCCCACGCGCACGCCCGGATCCTCTCGATCGACAAGAGCGCCGCCCTCGCGGTACCCGGCGTCCACCGGGTCTACACCTGGGAAGACGTACCCCGCAGACGCTTCACCACGGCGATCCACACCGACCACCTGGTCGACCCGGACGACACCTACATCCTCGACGACACGGTACGCTTCGCAGGCCAGCGTGTCGCCGCGGTCCTGGCCGACACGGTCGGGGCGGCCGAGGAGGGCTGCCGGCGTCTCGCGGTCGAGTACGAGGTGCTGCCGGCGGTGTTCGACCCGGAGGCGGCGATGGCCGACGGCGCACCCCAGCTGCACGGCGCCCACGATCCGTTCGTCCGCGACCCCGCCCACAACATCCTGCTGGAAATCCATGCGCACATCGGTGACGTCGACGCGGGATTCGCCGCGGCCGACGTGATCCACGAAGGCACGTACTCCTCACCGCGGGTGCAGCACGCGCATCTGGAAACCCACGGTTCGATCGCCTGGATGGAGGACGGCAGGCTGAACGTCCGCACCAGTTCCCAGTCACCGTCGATCGCGAAGGTCAAGCTGGAGTACCTCTTCGCGCTGCGTCCCGACCAGCTGCGGGTGTTCTGCAAGCGCGTCGGCGGCGGATTCGGCGGTAAACAGGAGGTGATCGCGGAGGACCTGGTCACCCTGGCCACCCTGGACACCGGACGGCCCACCTGTCTCGAGTACACCCGTGAGGAGGAGTTCACCACGGCATCGCCGCGGCACCCGATGACGCTGACGGTCAAGCTGGGCGCGAAGGCGGACGGAACGCTCACCGCCTTCCAGGTACGCAACGTGTCGAACACCGGCGCCTACGGCAACCACGGCGGCGAAACGCTGCACGCGGGCGGAGCCGCCGTCATGATCTACCGCTGCCCCAACAAGAAGTACGACGCGTTCTCCGTCTACACGAACACCGTGCCGAGCGGGGCGCTGCGCGGTTACGGGATGACGCAGCCGGCGTTCGCCGTGGAGTCGGCGATGGACGAACTGGCCCGCGTCCTTCACATGGACCCGCTGGAACTGCGCCGGCGCAATATCGTGCGGCCCGGTGAGCCCCTGGTCGCCATGGATGACGGCCCCGACGACGTGATCTTCACCGAGGACGGACTCGCCACGTGCATCGACCTGGTGGGCGATGCCTTGGCCCGCACGGCCGGCCAGTCCCCTCCCGGCCCCGAGTGGCTCGTCGGAACGGGCGTGGCGAGTTCTCTGCACGAGACCGCGCCCCCCACGGAACACCTCTCCGAGGCCTGGGTCACCCTGGGCGACGATCTCATCTACGAACTCGCCGTCGGAACCCCCGAGTTCGGAGAGGGTACCTCCACCGCCCACGTCCAGATCGCAGCCAACCAGCTGGGCACGACACCCTCGCGGATCCGACTGGTGCAGTCCGACACCGACCGCACGGGATTCGACACGGGCGCCTTCGCGAGCGCGGGCCTCTTCGTGGCGGGCAACGCGGTTCTGCGCGCGGCCAATGCCGTGCGCGACCGCATCCTGGACTTCGCCGCCGCGCACACGGGCGTCCATGTCGTGATGTGCACGATGGACGACGACGGCGTCGTCTGCGGGGACCGGCGGGTGTCGCTGGCCGAACTCGTCGCGGTGGCCCGGACGCGTGGCATCCGTTTCACCGCCGCACGCAAGGCATACGGCTCTCCCCGGAGCGTCACCTCCAATACGCAGGGGTTCCGCGTCGCCGTGCACCGCGTGACCGGTGAGATACGGATCCTGTACAGCGTGCATGCGGCGGACGCGGGAGTGATCATCAACCCGGCGCAGGTCCGGGGACAGATCGAGGGCGGCGTCGCCCAGGGGATCGGCTTCGTGCTGACCGAGAACCATCACATGGACGACAACGGCGTCATGGTCAACCCCAACCTCCGGAACTACCGCATCCCCGCCTACGCCGACATCCCGCGCACCGAGGTGCTCCTGGTGGGCTCGGCGGATTCGGTGGGGCCCATGCGGGCCAAGGGGATGGCCGAGTGCTGCATCAACCCGGTGGCGCCCGCGCTCGCGAACGCGGTGCATGACGCCACGGGCGTCCGCTACCGCGCGCTGCCGCTGACTCCGGAACGCATTTACGGCCGACTCCCCGCCGCGCAGTCGGTTCCGGCAGGCTGAGCCACCATGAACACCGGGAAGAACATCGGCGCCGTGGCGACGGCGATCATCGGCCAGAAGGTCCTGCCCGGGATGGAGCGCGAGTTCGAGTCGTGGCAGCAGGGCCTCAACACCGCCGCCTCCTACTACCCCGGTTTCCTCGGCGCCGAGATCTCACCGCCGACGCCGCTGCAGCCCGACTGGGTCGTCGTGTACCGGTTCGACTCGGTGGCGCATCTGCAGGCGTGGATCAACAGCGAGACCAGGCAGACCTATCTCGACGTCGGCGCGAAGTACTTCGACGGTCCGGCGACCCAGCAGGTGGTCAGCAGCGGCACACAGTCGCTGGATCCGCTGGTCACCGTGGTGGTCACCCACCGCGTCCATCCCGACCACGTCGACGACTTCCTCGCCTGGCAGCACCACATGGTCCGGGAGGAGAGCAAGTTCGAGGGGTTCCGCGGCACGGAACTCTTCCGCCCCATCGAGGGGCTACAGGAGGAATGGACCACGCTGTACCGCTACGACAGCGCCGAACACCTCGACGCATGGCTGACATCGCCCGAACGGCAGGAGATCCTGGCCGAGGGCGAGAAGTTCAGCGACTACAAGCTGCACACGATCGACAATTCGTTCGGCAGTTGGTTCGCCTTCGAGGGCGACGGCAAGGAGGCACCGCCGCCGCCCTCCGAGACCAGGACCTCCCTCGCCGTCTGGGTCGGCCTGTACCCGACCGTCGTACTGCTGACCCTTGCTCTGTCCCCGCTGCACCTGCCGCTCTGGATCGGCCTGCTTGTGGGAAACCTGCTGTCGAGCTTTCTCATGACCTTCCTCACCATGCCCTTCTACGTGAACCCGTTGCTCGGGCGGTGGCTGCGGCCGTCACCGGACGAACCCGCAAGGGCCAACCTTCGGGGCCTCGGCGTCGTCGTGGCGGCGATGGGCTTTTGGGCCGTCGTCTTCTACTTCGTCACGGTCCGGTTCTGGACACTGCCCTGAACGGCAGCCGCCGGCGAGCAGCGGACTCATTGCCGCTTCGGCCCGGAACCGGGTCATGTCCCATCTTCATGTGACAGGTTGGCCAGGTCCGCCCGGCGCGGTCGGAGATGGTCGGACGTCGGTTGTGCCGATAGTATCCTGCGCCGGTGAAATCACCTGGTTCCTCGATGAGTTGGCGACTGTGGGGGTCCGTGTGCGCGGGTCTGACCGTTGTCGCGGCGACCTTGATGTCCGCGTCGCCGGCTGCGGCTGCCACGCCGTTCGCTCCTTTGCCGTCCTCGACGGTCAGCTCCTTCACACTGAACATCGATCGGACGTCGGACTATGACGCCTACGGGGATGCCATCCGCGGGGTGGAGAAGACCGGCGCCGTCAAGCGAGTGACGCCCCTGGAAGTGGCCGAGTCCGGGCAGCACACGGGACGGGCGGCGCTGTGCCATGACACCGGCCTGGACGGATCCCTGAAGTACGACGGGTTCTGCTGGGACACGACCGACGACGACACCAGCGCCTACTCCAGCGGCGGAGGCTGGCACCCTCAGGGTTTGACCGCCTCCCACGACGCGACGGGCGACACCTACGACGGCCACCACCTCTACCTCGCGTCCTGGTACTACGGCGACGGCACCACCGAGAACCAGTACGGTCGCATCACCATCGCCGAGTCCACCGGCACCTCGGTCACCTACGGCCACGTCCTGCTCGTACAGCCGACGGGCAACGCCGACTCGGGCGACTTCATACCGGTCACCAACATCCATGCCGACGGCATCGTCTGGTACGGCAACAAGCTGTTCGTGGCCAACGGTGGCGAACTGCTCGTCTTCGACATGCAGTACCTGTGGAAGATGGGTTCCACCTCGAGCGGCGACGTCGGCATCCGGGGCGGCGTGTCCTCTGCTCGCTACCACCAGTGGGCCCTGCCGCTGCAAGGCCGCTATTACACCGGTGCCCGGGGCCTGGATCCGCGCGCATGCGCCGGCGGCAGTGGCAGGGCGTGTCTGGGCTCGCTGAGCCTGGACCGGTCGTCCCGGGGACCCGCCCTGGTCTCGGGCGAGTACCGCACGCACGACGCAGGTGCCGGAGGCCGGGTCATCCGGTGGCCCCTGAACGACAGCACCGATCTGCCGCGCGCCGACAACGGCTCCACCGTCGGCACGACGACGGCCGGCGCCGCCTACAGCACGCCGGTCTACCAGATGCAGGGTGTGGCCACGGACGGAACCTGGTACTACATGGCCGGCGAGTGCCCCACGAGCTGGGTTGCGGACCCCATCGCCCGCGGCGCCTACTCGTGCATCCACCGGGCGTCTGCGTCGGGAGGAGAGCCCTCCGTCATCACGCGGTCACCCAGCCTCACGCAGAACCTCTCGTACAGCACCGCCTCCGGCCGCCTGTGGGGACTGAACGAGTACACAGGCCACCGCGTGGTCTTCAGCATCGACCCGCCGTGATCGTCGGTACGCCACGCCGCTGGTGAAAGACGCCAGGCGTCACGGCAGAAAGGCGACACGGCCCGTCCGGGACCTCGCCGTCCCGGACGGGCACGACGCCGGTCACCAGGCCCTCCGGCTGTGCACGCGCTGCAGGGTCAGGAACGCCGAGTCCGCGAACCGGACCACGAAGGCACTGTGTCATGCATCACATCGATCTGATGTCACGGACTGGCCCGCGGCCTCCATCCCCTGGTCGTCAACAGCGAGTGCAGGAGGGCAAGGCGATGAGCGCACGGCACGAAACCGGCACGGAGAACACCACCCACCGCGTTCTGGTCCTGGGCGCGGGTTACGCGGGCATGTCCGCGGTCATACAGCTCGCGTCCCGGGTGAAGCGGCGCGAGGACGTGCAGGTGACCCTGGTGAACGCACAGGAGCGGTTCATCGAGCGGCTGCGGTTGCACATGACGGCGACCGGACAGCAGCTTGCAGAGCTGAGCGTTCCGGAGCTGCTGGAGGGGACGGGTGCACAGTTCGTTCGGGGCTGGGTGACGGCGGTGGACGCGGACGCACGGACGGTGCGGATCGACGACGACCGGGTCCTGCACTACGACACCCTGGTGTACGCGTTGGGCGGCGTGGCCGACACCGCTGCGGTGCCGGGCGTCGGCGACCACGCGTACACCCTCGACAGCCTCCAGGACGCCGAGATGCTGGCCGACCGGCTGTCGCGGCTCGGCAGCGGCACGGTGGTGGTCGTCGGCAGCGGGCTGACCGGCGTGGAGTCGGCCGCGGAGATCGCCGAGCGGCACCCGGAGCTGAACGTCGTGCTGCTGGGCCGGAAGGAACCCGGTGCCGCCATGAACCCGAGGGCCAGGAGGTATCTGCAGTCGGCGCTCGGCCGCCTCGGTGTCCGGGTGCGCAGCGGCGTCGAGGTGGCAAAGGTGCTGCCGGGGTCGGTGGAACTGGCGGGCGGGGAGAGCGTCGCCGCTGACGTCGTCCTGTGGACGAGCGGCACGCGGGTGTCGCCGCTGGCGGCCGCCGCCGGACTGGCCGTCGATGAACGTGGCCGCATCGTCACCGACGCCATGCTGCGTTCGGTGTCGCATCCCGACGTGTACGCCGTCGGTGACGCCGCGGCGATCCGGCAGGGATACGGCGTCATGCACGGCACCTGCCAGGGCGGGATGCCGACCGGCGTGCACGCCGCGGTGTCGATCGTGCGCACACTGAAGGGCAAGCGGCCCAAGCCGTTCCGCTTCGGCTATTACCACACACCGGTGAGCCTGGGCCGCCACGACGCCGTGGTGCAGTTCACCCGCCCCGACGACAGTCCGCGACGCATTCATCTGACCGGTCGGCCGGCGGTCCGGTACAAGGAGACGGTGACTGCCTCGCCGTGGCCGACGTTCGGCCGCATGAAGAAGATGCCCGCCTCGGGGGCGTTCTGGCCGCACGGCGGTCGCTTCACCCGCGTCACCGAGGGTGCCGAGTGAGCGCCGACCAGCAGGTCTTTCATGACTACCGCAGGCTGCTGTTCTCCGTGGCCTACCGCGTCCTCGGCTCCGCGGCCGACGCCGAGGACGCGGTGCAGGACGCCTGGATCAAGTGGTCGTCCGCCGACCGTTCCCAAGTGGCCGATCCCAAGGCGTACTTGACGAGGATCGTGTCCAACGTGGCGCTGGAGCGCCTGCGTTCGACCCGGCACAGGCGCGAGACCTACGTCGGCCCGTGGCTGCCCGAGCCCATCCTCACCAGCGGCGACACCGCCGACGCGGTCACGGACGCCGAGTCGGTGTCGATGGCGATGCTAGTGGTGCTGGAGACGCTGAGCCCGCTGGAGCGTGCGGTCTTCGTGCTGAAGGAGGTCTTCGGCTTCAGCCACGCCGAGATCGCGGAGGCGGTGGAACGGTCCGAGGCGGCGGTACGACAGGCGGCGCACCGAGCGCGTGAGCACGTACGGGCCCGGCGGCCCCGGTTCGCCGCCGACCGCTCCCGGCAACGCGAGGTCACCGAGCGGTTCTTCGCCGCCGCGACCGGTGGTGACATCAACACCCTGATGGAGCTGCTGTCCCCGGACGTCACCCTGTGGACCGACGGCGGCGGCAAGGTCCGTCAGGCGCTCAAACCGGTCGTGGGGGCACAGACGGTGGCCTCGTGGTTCGCGGCCATCGGCACGGTCGCCTACCAGGGCGTCCAGCCCGCCGACATGCGCGCCGAACTCCTCGAGATCAACGGCGGCCCGGGCATCGTGTTCACCGCTCCGGACCGGGTGATCGCCACCGTCACCTTCGACTTCGGCCCCGACGGCCGCATCACCGCCGTCCACAACGTCGCCAACCCCGACAAACTGCAGGCCATCACGGACGGCACCGCCCACGACGTTCCGACGCGGTGAGCGTCCGGCGCCAATTGAGGGACACCGCTGCCTTTCTCGCGGTCCTGTCCGTCGGCAGCGCCTCCACGGGCGAAGGCGTCTTCGTGACGGAGTGGACGGCGCGCGCGGCAGTCGCCCGGTGCCTCACCGGTCCGCCGGGCGCCGGGGCCGTAGGACGGCGGTGGCCGCGAGCGCGGCGAGCGCCGTCAGGCAGAGCCAGGCGAACGCGTCGCCGACGCGGCCGTAGACCGTCGTGGCGCCGTGCACGGGGACGTAGGCCACCATGGTCTGCCGGTCGGTCGTGAAGAAGTCCGCGGTGGCGAGCACATGCCCCTCGGCGTCGTAGGCGGCCGAAACGCCTTCGGCGTCCTGGCGGACCAGGGCGTAGCCGTTCTCGACGGCGGGCAGGGCGGCCTTGGCGGTGTGCGCGGCGCCGTACTCCTTCCAGTCGTGCGACGGCACCAGCATGATGTCGGCCCGGGTGCGCATCAGGGCCGGGAAGTCGGCGTCGTAGCAGATGACGCCGGCGAGGCGGCCGTATGGGGTGCTGACGACCGGGACCCGGCCGTCGCCGGGCGTGAAACGCTCGGATCCCGGGATCGGGTGGGCCTTCTGGTAGGTCCACAGCACCTTGCCGCGCGGGTCGACGAGCAGCGCCTCGTCGCGCCCGTAGGCCGGCGCGGCGGTGCTGTAGAGGCGCACCCCGATCTCCAGGTACACGCCCGAGTCGCGGGCCTGCCGCTGCGCCGCGGCGACGGCGGCGGCCTCGTCCTGCTCCTGGGCCCGCACTGCCTCCTCCGGCCAGATCACGATCTTCGCTCCCGCGGCGGCCTCACGGCGGATGGCCGCGAGCAGGTCGTCCTCGACCGCGGTCATCGCGGGCCGCACCGCGGCGGCGGGGGCGGCGGCGACGCCTCCCGGCGCGTCGCCGTACCGGGCGAGCGTGGCCTTGAGCCTGGCGGTCGCGCCGCGGGCCGGGGTGACACCGGCGATCCGCACGGTCGGGCCGTGCGGCGGGAGGATGGCCAGTCGGGCGCCGCCCGCGAGCAGCACGCCGAGCAGGACGGCCCCGCACACCAGGCCGCTGCGCCAACTCGCATGCTGCCAGATGCCGTTGAGGGTGCTCGCGGCGTAGGCGATCAGAAAGCCGACGCCCCACGGGCCGGTCACCGCGACGATCTGGAGGAGCGGGAGGTCCGCGTGCTGGGTGACGGCGAGGGAGCCGTACGCCGTGCCGAACGGGGAGACACGGGTGATCAGGAACTCCACGCCCGCGACGGCGGCCGGGAAGACGAGGGACGCGGCCGCCGGGTGCAGGCGGACGTGCAGCAACCGGTCGGCGACGAACGGCAGGGTCTGCAGGGCGCTCAGGGCGAGGGCCCCGGCGAGCACCACGGCGTTGCACCCGATCGCCGATTCCTGGATCCAGAACGCGGCCGCCGCGCAGTGCGCCGACCAGACCCACAGGGCGCCCGGCCAGGGGCGGCTCAACCGGGTGAAGCGCAGCAGCAGGACGGGGAAGACCCAGGCGGCGGCAGCAATGTCCCACCGGCCACCGACCGCGAAGAGCAGGGCGGCGGTGCCGAGCGGCAGGAGGGGCCAGGTGCGGGCACGGGACGGCGTCCGCGTCCGGGGCCGGCCGGTCGCGGGCCGGGGCGAGGGCTGTACGGCTGTGTTCGACATGTCCGGGACGCTAGGGCGGCGGACCGGGCGCCGCCTCGGGCGCGATGCCGATCCCGGGGACCGGCGGCGCATCTTTCGATGCGCGCCCGGCGGACGATCCGCCGCGCCCGCGTGTCGTCTAGCCTGACGCCCGAGATGAGCGCCCAGTTGAACGCCCTGCCCCGAGCGGTACGACACCGGCTCGCCGGCCGGCCGCGCCTGACCGACGCGATGTGGGTCGGCGGGCTCACGCTGCTCGACGCCCTGACGGTGGCGGACCGCACGCCCCAGCCGCCCGCCTGGGGCGTGGCCCTGTGGGGGGCGCAGACCGTGCCGCTGCTGTGCCGGCGGACGCGTCCGCGTGCCGTGCTTCTCGCGATGACCGGGCTGTACGTCCTGTTCCAGGCGCTCGGCCCCATCCCGGCGAAGGTGCCCGGACCGTTCCTGCTGATGCTCGGCGTGTACGCCGTGGCCCGGTACACGCCCGCCACGGCGAGTGCACCGCTCGCCCTGTTCACTCTCGCCTCGGCCGCCGTCACGGACGCGCTGACCGGACACTGGGAGCCTCCGCGGCTCGGTTCGCTGGAGCCCATCAGCCTCACGACGTTCGCCTTCTTCTTCGCCCTGGCCTGGCTGCTCGGGCACGGGCGGCAACGGATCGACGCCGATGCGGCCCGGCTGCGCGAGCTGAACCGGCGGCTCGAGGCCGAGCGCGAACTCAACGAGCGCCAGGCAGTTTTGACCGAGCGCGCCCGCATCGCCCGCGATCTGCACGACGTCGTCGCCCATCACGTCAGCGCCATCGCCCTCCAGGCACGGGCCGCCGAGGACGTGCTCACCTCCGGGCCGTTCCAGCCGGAGGAGGCCGCGCAGGGGGTCGGGGTCATCGCGCGGACCGCGGACACGGCACTGGCCGAGATGCGCCGGCTGCTCGGGCTGCTGTCCTTCGGTGAACGGGATCTCGTTCCCGAGCCGTCCCTCGGCCGTCTCGACCGTCTCGTACGGGTCGCGGCCTCGGCCGGGTGCCGGGTGGCGTGCGCCGTCGAGGTGGACGGGGGGTCGGCGCCGGCCGCCGGAATGCAGGTCTCGGCCTACCGGATCGTGCAGGAGGCGCTCACGAACGTGGTCAAGCACGCCGGTCCGGTCGCCGTGCGCATCGCGGTGCGCGGCGACGAAGCCCGGCTCACGGTTCAGGTCGAGAATGACCCGCCGGCCCCGGGACACCGGCCGGTGCCCGGCACCGGACGTGGACTGGTCGGGATGCGGGAGCGCGCGGCGGCCTACGACGGCGTGCTGGACGCAGGTCCGCGCCCGGACGGGGGCTGGCGGCTGCGTGCGGTGCTCTGCGCGCGTGGGGCCGGCCCGGTCCGGCGCCCTGCCGTGCGGGGGGAGCGATGACCGTACGCGTGCTGGTGGTGGACGACCAGGAGATCGTGCGGACCGCACTGCGGCTCGTCATCGACCGGCGCGAGGGCCTGTCGGTCGTCGGTGAGGCGGGCGACGGGGAAGAGGCGGTCGCCCTGGCGGCGGCGCTGTGCCCGGACGTGGTGCTCATGGACGTGCGCATGCCGGGCACGACCGGGGTGGAGGCGACCCGGCGCATCGTGCGGGAGTGGCCGGGACCCGGGCCCGTGCCGCGCGTGCTGGTGCTGACCACGTTCGACCTGGACGAGTACGTGCACGCGGCCCTGCGCGCGGGCGCCGTCGGCTTCCTGCTGAAGACCAGCCGGCCCGAACAACTGGCCGCAGCCCTCCGTGCGGCGGCGGAGGGCGAGCCCGTGCTCTCGCCCACCGTCACGCGGCGCCTGATCGACACCGTCACCGCGCTGCCGACGGCGCTGCTGCCGACGACGCCCGCCCCCGCGCCGGCGGGCGTCCCGCTGACCGAGCGCGAGGTCCAGGTCCTGGTGCTGGTCGCGCGCGGTCTGTCCAACGCCAGGATCGCCGCCGACCTGGGCCTGAGCGAGGCGACCGTGAAGAGCCGGGTGAACCGGATCCTGACCCGGCTGGGCCTGGAGAACCGGGTCCAGGCCGCCCTGTACGCCCACCAGGCCGGTCTCGCCTGATCCCGACCGCGCGCGGCGCCGACGGGCGACGGAAACCCATCGCCGTGAGCGCCACTCCCGCCACGCCGCACACCGAGCTCCCGCCCACGCGCCGGACCGCGCGAGCGAAAGACGCCCGCTCCGGCACGTCGCGGTCGGCCGCGCCTGTCTGCAGACCGCCCGCCGCCGGGACACGCGGGCCCGGTTGCGGCGGGCGGGCCCGGTCAGGCGACGGTCAGGGTGAACGGCCCGGCCAGGACCGAGTAACCGTCATTGGCGAGGTAGTAGGCGTCGTACGTGCCCGCGCCGCCGAGTGCGCCGGTCGAGAAGGTCAGGGCGCCGGCGGCGTTCGGTGCGTAGGACCAGGTGAGCGAGGACCGCTGGCCGGGAGTGACGCCCGCGGGATAGATCCCGATCCAGTTCTTGGCGCTGACCTGGGCCGGTGAGGGCACGGTGTAGCGGAAGGTGACGTTGCCGCCGTCGGACACCGCGTTCAGGTCGCCGGTGAGCGTCGGCGTGGTCGCGGTGGACGGGGCGAACGCGGCGTTCAGCGGTGTCGCGTAGGTGTCGTTGGCGGTGAGGCCGGGCAGGCCCAGGGCGGCTTCGATGGTGCGCCCGATGCCGTAGTGGTCGTAGTGGAGCGGGCTGCTGGTGCCGGCCGGGACGGTGCCCTGGGAGCCGACGAGCGTGGTGACCACGTGGTCGTAGCCCTCGTTCTGGCTCTCGTCCCAGGTCAGGATCAGCAGGGAGCGCTGTTGCGCCCAGGCCGGAGAGGCGAGCACCGGCGCGAGGGTCTGCTTCAGCCAGCCGTCCTGGGTCTTCAGGCTGGTCGCGTTTCCGTTGCCGGAGGCCTCGCCGTCGTAGTAGTCGTCGGCGGCGATCCAGGAGAAGTCCGGCGTGGTGGCCGAGGACTTCAGGTCGGTGGTGAGCTGTGTGGTGTCGAACAGGTGGGCCGCGCAGCGTGTGGCGTCGCCGCTGATGTCGGTGTAGTTGATGAAGGGCGCGTCGTCGGGCTCGTAGTAACTGTCGTGGTCGTTCTTGGTGTTGCAGGGGGTGCCCATGCCCTGCTCGTAGGCCTTCCAGGTCTTGCCGGCGGCCTCCAGGGTGTCGCCGAGGTTGCGCTCGGGCGAGTTGATGTTCGGGAAGTACGTGGCGCCCTTGGCGTAGGTGTCGCCGCCGGCGACGGCCAGGTAGTTCTCGTCGCTCGGGTGGTAGACGCCGTGGGCGTCGGCGAGGGTGGTGCCCTGGGCCATGAGGCTGTGCATGTACGGCGTGTCCGCCGGGTCGTTCATGACCTCGGAGTAGTCGGTGTTCTCCATCATGACCATGAACACGTGGTCGTAGCCGGGGACCTTGGAGACCGGCGGGGTGAGCGGGGCGGGCGCGGTGACCGGGGTGTCCAGGCTGAGGGACAGGTTGTCCAGGTAGCCGGTCTCGCCGCTCGTCGACAGGAACTGCACCTCGACCTGGATGGACCGGGTGCCGGCCGGGACCGCGCCCGTGGTGCTGCGCGCGAGGAATTTCGTGGCGAGACCCCGGTCGCTCGCGGACACGGTGGGCAGTTCGGCGGCGCCACCGACGAGGCGGCCCTGCGCGTCATGGAAGTGCAGGCCTACAGCGACGTGGCCGCTGTAGGTGGTCCAGCCGCCGAGCCAGCCGGAGAGGTCGTAGTGCACTCCTCCGCCGTCGATGGCCGAGGCGGCCGAGGAGACGTCGACGGTCTGTGTCATCGCGCCGTCGCCGAAGGCGCCCGGCGCGAAGAAGGCCTTGCCCGGGGTGCTGCCGTCGCTCGGCAGGCCGAAGGAGGCGACGCTGTGGCACATCACGTTGAGACCGCCGGCCTCGGTGGTCCAGCCGGGCACGGTGGTGGCGGCGGTCCAGTCCTGGGTGCAGTACCCTCCGCTCTCGGCATCGCCGTTGACGATCAGGTTGCCGCTGCTCCCCGTCGCCAGGGCGGGGGCGGGAGCGGCGACGAGCAGTGCGCCGAGGAGGGCGAGCAGCCCGCCGAGGGATCTCCAGCGCAGTCGCATACGTGGTACCTCGTCCCGTTCGTGAGGATCCCGTGCGGGTGTTGTCCGGCACGGCCTGACTGTGCACGTCGAACGGGACATGAGTACTCGTCGTGGCTGTCGAACGGAAGAACCGCGACCAAACTTGACCAGACAAGTTCGCGGCCGGTGGGGCTGCCCGTACCGCCCGGGCAGGTCTTCGAGCAGGCGGCCACCGCGGGCAGGCCTCGACGCATGGCTCCCCGCACGCCGTCGGCGGAGGCCGAGGACCCGCCCGCCGTCACGACGACTCCTGCTCTCCGCTCACGCGTCGGCATACCAGCCGAGTGGGGGAGCGCAGACCCGTGGAAGTCGTCCCGATTCGCCTTGCGGGAGGCTGCCCCACGCGCCCGAGCGGCGAGGCCGCCGAAGGCGGCTGAGACAGCGGAGATGCAGGTGTCGACGTTGCTCAGGGCGGTCAGCGGCCGCAGGGCAGTCGCTGCCCACGCCGGCGCTTCCCGTTGCCCAGGCCCTGCGCACCGAGCTGTGTGAACGCCTTGTCCAGCAGGCCCCGCGAGCCCTCGGTGGCATACCCCCTGCCCCAAACCCGTCTGCCGCAGCCGGTAGCCGAGTTCGGCCTCGTCCAGCGGGCCGTCCTGCTCCGGACGCAAGATGAACCAATCGGGGGTCCTGCTCCATTCGGGCGGCGCGGGCGCATCGGACCGGCCCTTGGGTGGTAGGCCTGGCCGGTGTCCGGGCGTGTCATCCGACCGCCGGTCGCGCATGCGACGATCAGGAGTGAGGATGCTCGCTGCCCCCGTTTCCCATCCCTCCGGTGACGAACGACGCCCCCGGTTGCGAGAGCGGTGGCGTCAGGTGCTCGACCACCGCACCGGCCCCACCCAGCGCTCGCTCATGGCGGCCTGGCTCGGCTTCGGCTGTACGTTCGGCACGGCACGGCTGATCACGCACGGAATCCGGGGCGGCTGGCTGCCCTGGGGGAACGTCTCCGCCGGCAGGACACACCTGCACCACTACAACTTCGGGATCGCCACGCTCGGGGGCGTCGGACTGGTAGCGGTACGCGGGGACCGGGCCTGCGTAGGCCATCCCTGGATCGGCGCCCTGTACGGCGCGGGCTCGGCGCTGATCGCCGACGAGTTCGCCCTGCTGCTGGACCTGGAGGACGTCTACTGGGCCAAGCAGGGACGCATCAGCGTGGACGTGTCTCTGGGCGTCCTCAGCGCGCTGGGCCTCTACCTGACCGCGGCACCGTTCTGGCACGAGATCACCCAGGTCACCGGCAACCACGTCCGTCGGCGCCTCGCCTCCTGAGCCCCACGGAATCTCCATACGGAAATTTTTATAGGCTGCCTATATAGGAGGGTGATACTTAAAGGGTGTGGACCACAGCTCCGAAGACCCGGACGCCCGGCAGACCGCCCGTGCGCTGGCGGATACCGCCTCGGCCGTCATCAGGGCCGTGGCGGACCGCCGTGGCATGAGCTTCACCGCCGCCTCCACCCTGGCCCGACTCGAACGCGAAGGTCCCGTCCGGCTCACCCTTCTGGCGGCGGCGGAGGGCGTGACCCAGCCGTCGATGACCCAGTTGGTGCAGCGGCTGGAACGCCAAGGTCTGGTGCTGCGCGTCGGCGACGAGGCCGACGGACGAGTGACCCTTGTCGCGATCAGCGACACCGGGCGGCAGGTACTCGCCGCACGCCGAAAGGCACGGGACGCCGGCCTGGCCGATCTGGTGGCCGCGTTGCCGGACGACGACCGGCGAGCACTGGGCGCCGCGATGAGGGTCGTCGCTCCGCTCGTCCAGCGCATGCTCGCAAACGGTCCGCAGCCGATTCCCCCGCCTGAACGGCAAGACAACGGGAGCGAGGAATGACGACCAGGGAGACCGATCACATACCTCCTGCCGCCGGCAGAGCGGGGCGCCGTCGAGGTCTGATCCGCTCGGACCATCCCGGCTACAAGTGGGTAGCGCTGACCAACACCACGGTCGGCATGCTCCTCGCCACCATCAACAGTTCCATCGTGCTGATCTCGCTGCCCGGCATCTTCACCGGCATCCGCCTCGACCCGTTGCAGCCCGCGAACGTCAGCTACCTGCTGTGGATGCTGATGGGCTACATGCTCGTCACCGCCGTCCTGGTCGTCGCGCTCGGCAGGCTCGGCGACATGATGGGCAGGGTCCGCATCTACAACGCGGGCTTCTTGATCTTCACACTCACCTCCGTGGTTCTCTCGCTCGACCCCTTCCACGGCGGCAGCGGGGCGCTCTGGCTGATCGGCTGGCGGATCGTACAGGCCATCGGCGGTTCGATGCTGATGGCCAACTCCGCGGCGATTCTCACCGACGCCTTCCCCCTGCGGCAGCGCGGCATGGCGCTGGGAGTCAACATGGTGGCGGGCATCGCCGGCTCCTTCCTCGGGCTGGTCCTCGGCGGAGTCCTGGTCACCTGGAACTGGCGCTCGATCTTCTGGGTCAACGTCCCCATCGGCCTGATCGGCACGGTGTGGGCGTACAAGTCCCTGCACGAGACCGGTGTGCGCAGGCCGGGACGCATGGACTGGTGGGGCAACATCACCTTCGCCGTCGGCCTGACCGCGCTGCTCGCCGGGATCACCTACGGCATCCAGCCGTACGGCGGTCACACGATGGGCTGGACCAACCCGTGGGTGCTGGCAGGGCTGGCCGGAGGTGCCGCCCTGCTCGGGGTCTTCTGCGTCGTGGAGATGAAGGTCGCCGAGCCGATGTTCCCGCTGCGCCTGTTCCGCAACGCGGCCTTCGCCGGGGGCAACGCCGCCACCTTGCTGGGCGCCGTCGCACGGGGCGGACTGCAGTTCATGCTCATCATCTGGCTCCAGGGAATCTGGCTGCCGCTGCACGGCTACGACTACGCCGACACTCCCCTGTGGGCGGGCATCTACATGCTTCCGCTGACCGTAGGCTTCCTGCTCGCGGGGCCCCTCTCGGGTGCGCTGTCCGACAAGTTCGGCGCGCGGCTGTTCGCTGCTTCCGGCTTCATGGTGATGGCGCTGTCGTTCGCCGGACTCCTCGTCCTGCCCAGCGACTTCTCCTACTGGGCGTTCGCCGCCCTGATCCTGCTCAACGGCCTGGGCGGTGGGCTGTTCGCCGCTCCGAACACGGCGATCATCATGTCGAACGTGCCGGCCGACGCCCGCGGTGCCGCCTCAGGCATGCGCGCAACCTTCCAGAACGCCGGCATGGTGCTGTCCATGGGGGTGTTCTTCTCGCTCATGGTGGCCGGGCTCTCCGGCACCCTCTCCCACACCCTCTCGTCCGGGCTGACCGCCCAGGGCGTCCCGGCCGGCGCCGCCCACAACGTGGCGCAACTGCCGCCGGTGGGCGTCCTGTTCGCCGCGTTCCTCGGGTACAACCCGATCCAGCACCTGCTCGGTCCGGCGATCCTCGGCCACCTTTCGCCCTCGGCCGCGGCGCATCTCACCGGACGCGAGTTCTTCCCCCATCTGATCTCGCAGCCTTTCCACGACGGCCTGGTCGTGGTCTTCTCCCTCGCCATCGTCATGTCCGTGGCTGCCGCGCTCGCTTCCCTGATCCGAAGCCGCACCGCGGTGGCGACGAGCCAGACCGGGCCGTCGGCCCCGGCCACCGCGCCGACCCCGGACCCGGCCGAGGCCGGCCCGTCGGCCGGGGTGCTGCGCGGCCGGGTGTGCGACAGCGCAGGACGGCCCGTCGCTCACGCGGCCATCACCGTGGTCGACCGCTCCGGCCGGCAGAGGGCGCTCACCAGGACCGGCGAGGACGGCACCTACTCGCTGGCGACGGCAGAGCCCTCCTCGTCGTACACGCTGGTCGTCTCCGCCGAGGGGCACCGGCCCGGTGTCGTACGGGTGACCTCTGGGACCGAACCCGTCGTCACGGACGTCACGCTGGCCGGCATGAGCACCATTCAGGGGACCGTGCGCCACCAGCACACCGGTCTCCCCGTCCCGGACGCGCGTATCACCCTGCTCGACACGTCGGGCGAGGTGGTGACCTGCGCACTGACCGTCGCTGACGGCACGTACACCCTGGACAACCTCGCCCCGGGCACTTACACCGTCGTGGCCTCGGGTTACGCACCGGCCGCCGTGGACGTGGCGCTGCGGGAGGGAGACGACCGGCAGGTGGATCTCCGCCTGGGGTTTGACGACGCCGGGTGACGGACAGCCGGATGAGGAAGCCGGTGCGCGTCGAACGTCCTTCCACGGCGAGCCGTGGGAACAGGGGCAGTGCGGGCGCGCCGGCCGGCAGTCCACGGTCCCGGCCGGCAGGCGCCCCGGGCCTCGAGCGCAGGAGGAGCCGTCGGACCGTCTGCCCAGCCGATTTCCCGTGACCAGGAAAGGACCCATGGCACATGGCTGCCGATGCGAACTCCCGCAGGATCACAGGGAGAGTCCAGGGCAAGGACATCACCCTGGTGGGCCCATTGTCGAAGGACGAGATCCGGAACAAGGTGTGGTGGTGGCAAGCTCCCACCGCTGAGACCCCCGAGGAGCGGCAACACCGACGCCACGAGTACGACCACGACCAGCGGGACGTGATCGCCACTCTGGGCGGGTACTACACGGTCCCCGGCGACCCCCGGTCCCCCGAAGCCGACGAGCTGGTCGACATGGTCCACACAGAGCTCAGCCCTGACCGGCAGTGACCTGCGCGCAGACGAGCGAAGTGGTCCAGTAGGGGCCCGGCCTGCCGTCGTCCCCCGACTCGGTGTACCCGGTGAGCAGGCCGGTGTCCGGGGCGCCGTCGGCGGCCAGGCCGGGGACGGCACGGTTGGTGGCGATTCGCTTGCCGACGCGGACGCGCGGCATCGACGCGGGGACGACCCTTCTGGTAGGCGGGCTGCGCGTGGACCAGGCTGGTGCCCCTGCGCCGCCCGCGCTGACGCCGAGGTCGGTCCACGTGCCGTGGTCCAGGGAACCGTAGTCGTCGGACCACCCGGTCTCGAAGGCC
This sequence comes from Streptomyces sp. NPDC048192, assembly GCF_043202415.1. Taxonomy (NCBI): domain Bacteria; kingdom Bacillati; phylum Actinomycetota; class Actinomycetes; order Kitasatosporales; family Streptomycetaceae; genus Streptomyces; species Streptomyces sp. NPDC048192. The sequence continues at coordinate 173,997 of NZ_JBIDAL010000017.1, read as the reverse complement.
CGGTTGATGATCGACCCGTACCGCACCAGCGTGCTGCGGATCGGCCTCGGTATCGACGCGGTGATCCGCAGCGTGTACGACGCCCAGTGCGGACCTGCCTGTCCGCGCCTGGACTCGGCCGGCCTGGATCAGTGGCGGCGCCCCCTGCAGGTGCCGGGCGCGGAGAAAGCGCTCTGGAGCATGCTGGCCGCCGGGGTGCCGGGCCTGCCCGCCGACCAGGTGGCCCGGTTCGCCGGAGTGCACATGCCCAAGTCGGTGGTGTTCGGCGCCCAGGACGACGTGTTCACCCGGCAGACACCGCAGGAGACCGCCCGACGCATCGGCGCACCGCCCGCGACCCTCGTTCCAGGCGCCCGGCACCTGACGATGATCTCCAGCCCTCAGGCCGTCGCAAGGGCCGTGGACAGACTCACGGAGGCCTCGGTCAGGTCATCCCGCTGACCCTGCCGTGTCCGTCCCGGAGCCAGAGCCGGTGTCACCGGGTGTTCCGGGATCATGCCGTGCGCCCAGGCGACATGGTCGGTCTCGGCGTCAGAGCCTGGTTGTGACCAGGTACGGGCGGTGCGACTTGGCCGCAGCCGGCTCTTCGTCCAGCAGCCGCCGGTGAAGGTCCCCGCCGACATCCCACAGGGCCACCGTCGGCAGCCGTATCTCGGAGACGAACCGCTTGACCACGTGATCCGCATCAAGCGCCGCCGCGGCCGGGGCGAGGTGGCGCCCTCGCCGCCGTTCCGCATCCACGACGCTGCCGGAGCCGTAGTACCCCGGTACCACCCGCCCGGCGGTGTTCGGTCCCCGGGTACCACCGGATCGGGGAGATCGTGGTCTTAGCGTGGCGGAGGAGGCGTCGGGGGTGCCCGGACGCCGTCGGTCCGAGAGAGAGAACGCGAATGATCGAGGCCCAGCAGCTCACGAAGAGGTATGGGGAGAAGACAGCCGTCGATGGTCTGGACTTCACCGTGAAGCCGGGTACGGTGACCGGATTCCTCGGCCCCAACGGAGCGGGCAAGTCCACGACGATGCGTATGATCGTCGGCCTCGACGCGCCGACCAGCGGCTCCGTGTCGGTGAACGGGCAACACTATGCCCGCCACCGGGCGCCGCTGCAGGAGGTCGGGGCGCTGCTGGAGGCGAAGTCGATCCATCCGGGTCGCTCGGCGTACAACCACCTGCATGCGCTCGCGCTGACCCACGGCATTCCGCGTCGCCGGGTCGAGGAGGTCATCGAACTCGCCGGTCTCGGCGGCGTCGCCAGGAAGCGGGCGGGTGCCTTCTCGCTCGGCATGGGGCAGCGGCTCGGCATCGCGGCGGCCCTGCTCGGTGATCCGCAGACCGTGATGCTGGACGAGCCCGTCAACGGGTTGGACCCCGAGGGCGTCCTGTGGATCCGGAACCTGCTCACCTCCCTTGCGGCCGAGGGGCGCACGGTGTTCGTCTCCTCGCACCTGATGAGCGAGGTGTCGCTGGTGGCGGACCATCTGATCATCGTCGGGCGCGGCCGGCTCCTGGCCGACACGACCGTCACCGACCTGGTCCGCGAGGCCGGCGGCGACACCGTGAAGGTCGCGACGAACGACCCCGCGCGGCTGCGGGAGGTGCTGGCCGGGCCGGGCGTGGAGATCACCGGCCGCGTCGGCTCCGAGGAACTGCAGGTCACCGGGGTGTCCGCCCGGGAGATCGGGCTGGCGGCGGCCGAGCACGGGATCCCGCTGTTCGAGCTGACAACGAAGGCGGTGTCGCTGGAGGAGGCATTCATGGAACTGACCAGGGACGCCGTGGAGTACCACGGCTCCACCACCGGTACCGAGACCTCCGGGAGCGCGGCATGAGCACTCTCACGGCAACTTCTGAGACTCCTGAGACCGTTCCGGCCGATCGGGCCCGCCCCGCCTACCGGGTGACCGGCCGGCGCGTGCTGGCCTCGGAGTGGGCCAAGCTCTGGTCCCTGCGCTCGACCTGGATCACCCTCGGCCTGGGCTTGCTGTTCCTGGTCGCTTTCGGCGTCATCGCGGCGAGCCACTACAAGTCCAATCTCGACTCCGGTCGGCACATGGACCGCGACTTCGCCACGGCGACCGCAGTGAGTTTGTCGCTGTTCGGCACGAACTTCGCGCAGTTGGCTCTCGGCGTGCTCGGCGTGCTGGTCACGGCGGGGGAGTACTCCACCGGCATGATCCGCTCGACCCTCGCGGCCGTACCACGCCGGCTGCCGGTGCTGTGGTCCAAGGCGACGGTGTACGGGCTGGTCGCACTCTTGGTCGCGACGGCCGGCGCGTTCGTCGCCTTCCTCATCGGCAGCCAGATCCTGTCCGGCACACCCGCCGCCATGGGCCTCGGTCACGCCGGCGTCGTACGCAGCCTGCTGGGCGCCGGGCTCTACCTCGGCCTCGTCGGCGTGATCGGCGCCGCTCTCGGGGCGCTGCTGCGGTCCGTCGCCGGCGGCATCTCGGTCCTGGTCGCCGCCCTCATGCTGGTGCCCGGACTGGTCTCCCTGCTGCCCACCTCGTGGCAGGGCGACATCGACCCCTACCTGCCGAGCCACGCGGGCGAGTCGATCTTCGCGCTGACCCATGACTCCACCACCCTGTCGCCCTCGGCCGGGCTGCTGGTCTTCCTCGGCTGGACGGCGCTGGCGCTGGTGGGGGCGGCGTACCGGCTCCTGCGCAGCGACGTCTGAGCAGCAGCCACCTGCATCATGGTCTGGTGACCTCCATGACCTCCGTGACCATCGATGACCTCGGCGGGATAGGGCCGCTGGTCGCCCGGCTCGGCCGGGCCGGCCAGCGGCTCCGGCACGCCGACCGGGCCCGTCCGTGGGTGCTGGACACCGCGGTGGTGGTGCTGGTCTTCCTGATGTTCTGCCTGCCGGACCTGCTGCACGGGATGGACGGGGACGGCGACGGCCCGCGCCGCTTCCACCTGGTGTTCACCCGCCCGCCCACGGCCGGGATGCTCGTGCTGCAGGCCGGGCTGGTGCTGCCCCTGCTGTGGCGGCGACGGGCGCCCGCGGTGGCCTTCGGCGCCGTCACGGCCGTGTTCGCCGTCCAGTGGTCCCTCGGCGTCGCGCTCCGTGCGGACGTCGCCCTCCTCATCGGCCTGTACAGCCTGGCGCTGCACGGACGGTTGCGGCAGCTGCCGTGGGCCTGCGTGACCATGGCGGGGGCGCTGGGCCTGGTCGCGGCGCGGGTCTCGGCGGCGGTGTCCGTCTGGGACGCGCTCTTCTTCCTGCTCAGCACGGCGACCGCCGCCCTCGCGCTCGGCCTGATGATCCGCATCCGGCGGGCCCAGCTGGCCGGGCTGCGGGACCGCGCAGCCCGGCTGGAGATCGAACGCGACCAGCGGGGCAGGCTCGCCGTCGCGGCCGAGCGGACGCGGGTGGCCCGCGAGATGCACGACATCGTCGGCCACAACCTGTCCGTCATCATCACCCTGGCCGACGCGGGCGCCTACGCCACCGCCGTCGCCCCGGAGCGGGGAAAGGAAGCCCTGCACCTCATCGGCGACACCGGTCGCCAGGCCCTGAGCGAACTGCGGCGGGTGCTGGGCGTGCTCCGTGAGGCGGACGGCCCGCGGGGCGAGCCAGAACTGAGCCCGCAGCCCGGTCTCCCGGACATCGACGCGCTGTGCGAGGGCGTGCGCGCCGCCGGCCTGGAGGTCGTCTACCGTACCGCCGGTGACGTCGACGCCCTGGACAGCGGGGTGCAGCTCACGGTCTACCGCATCGTGCAGGAGGCCCTGACGAACACCCTCAAACACGCCGGCGCCGGTGCTCGTGCGAACCTGTCCGTCGTCGTGGAGGACACACGGCTGACCATCACCGTCCAGGACTCCGGCCCACCCGCACCGGTCGGCCGTCCCGGCACGGCGAACGAGGAAGGACACGGCCTGGTGGGCATGCGGGAACGAGCGGCTCTCTACGGCGGACACGTCAGCGCGGGTCCCGCGGGACCGGGATGGAAGGTACGCGCCACCCTCGACCTCGCCCCCCAGGGCGGTGCCCGGTGACCACCGTGCTCGTCGTGGACGACCAGTCGCTGCAGCGCTATGGCTTCCGCATGCTTCTGGACTCCGTACCGGAGACGGAGGTCGTCGGAGAGGCGGCCCACGGAGCCGAAGCCGTGCGCAAGACCGCCGAACTCCGCCCGGACGTCGTCCTCATGGACGTACGCATGCCGGGCATGGACGGCATCGAGGCCACGCGCCGCATCGTCGCCGCCGGCGACCGCTCCCGCATCCTCGTCCTGACCACCTTCGACCTCGACGAGTACGTCCACGCGGCCCTGCGCGCCGGAGCCAGCGGCTTCCTCCTGAAGGACGCCCGTCCCGAGGAACTCCTGGCCGGCATCCGCGCCGTGGCCGTCGGGGACGCGGTCATAGCCCCCGCCCTCACCCGGCGCCTGCTGCACGAGTTCGCCCGGCTCGTGCCGTCCGGCGGCGACCGCTCCACCGAGGATCCGCGTCTGAGCGCCCTCACCGACCGTGAGCACGAGATCCTCGTCGCCATCGGCAAGGGCTGGACCAACGGCGAGATCGCCGAGCGTTTCGTCCTGTCGGAATCCACGGTGAAGACGCATGTGGGGCGCGTCCTGTCCAAGATCGGCGCCCGCGACCGCGTCCAGGCGGTGATCTTCGCCTACGACCACGGCCTGGCCCGGCCCCAGCCGGACTGAGGGCGGCCTTCGTGCCTGGGCAGGCAGCGCACCGGCTTGTGCCCCCTGCCCCAAGGCCGCGGTCGCCTCAAGCCCGACTTTCCGGACCTTGTCGACCTGAGATGCCGTCGGCCGGTCCTCCACCTCGGCGTGAGGGATCCCGAAGGGCTATGACCGGACGACGTCGTGGCCGTGCCGGTGATCGGCTACCTGGTGCTCATGAGACGGATGGTGGTGGCGGGTGGTGTCCATCGGTGGGTCGTTGCAGATTGCTGCTGACACCTGAGTCTTTCTTCAGTTGTTCGGGGATGGCTTAGTGCACGACGCGTCCGCGGGTGAGGGAGAACAGTTCGAAGACGGCGGATCAGGGCGGAGACGATGGGGTCGAAGAAGGTGCCGGGCACGACCTCCTCGCAGAGATCGATGAGTTGCCGGGTCGGATGGGCTCTGACGAGGGCGTCCGCACACGACGAAGACCTGCGCACCCGGCCTGCCACCTGATGGACGCGCCCAAGTCGCCCTCGCCAACGCTTCCAGCGGCCGGCCGGCACTCGTGCACTCCATGGAGAGTGGGTGAGGCCGAAGTCATCAACCCTATCTTGGTGGCCCGGGCGCGGGTGGGACAGCACCGCCTGATGGAACGGGGGCCCGGCCGTCGAAGACACCGACCGGGCCCGCCTGCTGCGTATCCTTCCCGATCCCCCAACAGGCTGCACAACCACATCCGGGCCCTCACCGGGAGACCGGCCGCGGCGAGTTGGGGATCGTCGCGGAGGAGACCGGCGCGGTCATCGTCTGCTGCGCCCACCTCAACCGCGGCTCCGAGCATCGGGGACAAGCGGCCGATGGTGGCGGACCTGCGGGACTCGGGGCAGATCGAGCAGGACGGCGATCATCCTGCTGCACCGGCCGGACGCCTACGAGCCCGGCAGTGCACACGCCGGCGAAGTCGAACTCATCGTCGGCAAGAACCGCAACGGCCCCTGCACCGTGACCGTGGCCCACCGACTGCACTTCGGCCGCATCCGGGACATGGCCAGCGCCGACAGGAGAGGAGAAGGCCTCAGTGGATCGCCTGCGCAGTGGCGATGCACCGAAGGGCCGCGGTTGAGGTGCGGCCCTTCGACGCGCCCCGCTTGCTTCAGACAGGGCTCTGCTTGCTCATGCCGGCGAGAACTTCTGGGCGGCGGAGCCGTTGCAGTCCCAGATCTGCAGGCGGGTGCCGTTCGCGGTGGCACCCGACGGCGAGTCGATGCACCTGCCGGTGGTCGGATTGGACATCGAGCCGTCGGCGTTGGCGACCCAGTTCTGGTAGCCACCGCCGTTGCAGTTGGCCAGCTGGAGCTTCGTGCCGGCCGCGTTCACACCGCCCGCGATGTCCAGGCACTTGCCCAGCGTGCGCAGGGTCTGGCCGTTCCAGGTCCACTTCTGGTCGAGCGACGTGGCCTGCTGGCAGTCCCAGAGCTGGACCGCGGTGCCGTCACCGCCGGTGTCGTCACCCGCCACGTCCACGCACTTGCCGCCCGGTCCGTAGATCGGGGTGCCGATGGCGAACTGCTGGGCGGCGGAGCCGTTGCAGTCCCAGATCTGCAGGCGGGTCCCGTTCGCGGTGGCACCCGACGGTGAGTCGATGCACCGGCCGCTGGTCGGGTTCCGCAGCGAGCCGTCCGGTTGCCGCACCCAGTTCTGGTAGCCGCCGCCGTTGCAGTTGGCGAGCTGGAGCTTCGTACCGGCGGCGCTGTTACCGCCCGCGATGTCCAGGCACTTGCCGAGGGTCTGCAGGGTCTGGCCGCTCCAGGTCCAGTGCTGGTCCTTGGCCGCCGACTGGCAGTCCCAGAGCTGGACCGCGGTGCCGTCGCCGCCGGTGTCGTCGCCCGCCACGTCCACACACTTGCCGCCGGGTCCGGTGATCGTCTGACCGCTCACCGAACCGCCGCCACCGCCTCCGGAGCCGGGCGCCTTGTTGTAGACGGCCACCGAGTCGATGACCAGCTTGCCGCCGGACACCGTGGACGCGTTCGGACCCCCGCCGAAGGCGTCCGGGAAGCCGCCGCCGATCGCCAGGTCGTAGATGATGAAGAAGGGATGGTCGACCGCGTCGGACCAGGTCGTGGCGTCCACCTGGTTGGCGTTGATCGTGTAGAAGTTGTTACCGTCGAGATAGAACCTGATCTGCTCCGGCGACACCGAGCGGTCGATCTCCACCGCGTAGTCGTGGAAGCCGGTCTGGCAGCCGGAACAGGCGCGTTCACCCGAGCCGATGCCGGTCGACTCGTTGCACGGTCCACCCGGGTTCACACCGCAGTGCAGGGTGCTGAAGACGGAGCTGCGACCGTTGATGTCCTCCATGACGTCGATCTCGCCGGACTTCGGCCAGGTCACACCGTCGCGCAGCGGCGCGCCGAGCATCCAGAACGCCGGCCAGTAGCCCGCGCCGTTGGCGGTGGTGACGTCGGGCTGCTGTAGGACGGACTCGATGCGTACGACACCGCCCGCCGGGGCGCCGAAGCTCGCCGACTGGGTCTCCACGCGCCCGGAGGTCCATCCGCTGCGCGCGTCGGAACCCGAGTGCAGGGCCTGGAGCACCAGATGACCCTGACCGTCGTAGTAGACGTTCGAGGTGCTGTTGGTCATCGTCTCGATCTCACCGGTGCCGAAGTTGCTGCCCGGCCCGGTGTCGTACTTCCACAGGCTCTGATCGATGCCGGTGCCGGATGCACCGTTGAAGTCGTCGCTCCAAGTGAGTGTGAAGCCCGACGGTGTCGGGGGCACTGATGCCTGGGCGTTCAGTGTCGTGGTGACGGTGGCCGCCACAGTCACCACGACGACGGGAATCAGAGAGAGCGCTCTCTTCCATCCGCTGCGCTGTGCCCTTGCGGGGGGTAATTGCATAGGTCTGGCCTCCGAAGAAGGACATGATCGCGTCTGTTCGCTATGCCGCCTCTGGTGATCTCCATCAACGGTGAGGAGTGCACGCGCCCTTGCAGATCTGGATGACGACGAACGGGGCGACGGTCGTCGCTTGGACTGCCGTCGACTGGCAGGCCCACAACGGACGGCCGGGTCTCGTTCCGCAACCGGGGGATGCATCACCAACTCTGGTGAGGATTCCTGGTGTTGAGCCATGTGGAGTTCTGTGCGAAGCAGACGGTATTGGCCCAGACCAATACCGTCAAGGCTGCGCAACAGACTGAGAAGGGCTTGGGTGCTGAAGTCCGTGGCTCGACAAGTAGAGGGCGTTCGGCCTGTCGGACGAGGCGCCTTGGACACCCTGACCCGTGCGCACGACACCCGGGCCGTCGGAACGTCCCCGCGTCGGCGGGCAGGTCCGGGGTCAGGCGTGTCCGAGACCACACCGCGCGGAAGATCCCCGCTCCTCCGCGCGGCGACGGCGGTCTCCCGGCCACCCCCACCGAGCGCGCCTGTCGGGTACCGGCCCGTGTTGCGGCGCCTAGTCGGTGCCGTCGTAGTTACACGGGCCTTCGTCGGGAGAACTCCGCGTGCCGGTTCACTTGGCGCCGCCGGGGGCGGTGGTGGTGTCGCGGAGCCATGCCGAACGGATGCAGCACGTACAGCGGCTTCACCCCGTCGGAGGCGCGCTCGATGATCCGCTCCGCGTCGACGACCTCACTGTGCTGGTAGGAGGCCGGTTTGCGGTCCATCGCCGTGTCGTGGCGGACGCTGTGGTCGCACAGCCGGTGCCCGTCGGCGACGACCTCCCGCACCACGTCGGGATACCTGCCGGCGTTCGCCCCGGTCATGCAGAAGACCGCCTTGACGCCGTTGTCCCTGAGCACCTTCAGCACGCGCGGCGTCCAGACCGGATCCGGACCGTCGTCGACGGTGATATTGACGGCGTCTGCTCCCTTGTCCGAGGCGTGGGCGATGTCCATGCTCACCACCGGGGCGGGCAGGTGCGGATCCGGCACGGACTTCTGGTCCGCCGGCGGCCGCTCCGAGGTGTAGAGCGGCGGCGACGGCGAGGCGGTCACCGGCCCCCGGTCGCCCGGACGGCCGTCCGTCGTACTGCCCGTGTGACCCCATGTCGGTCCCAGCACCGCGGCCACGACCACCGTGGTGGCCCCCGCGAGCACCGCCCGGGTTCCCTTCCGCACCCGTGCCGCCCCTTGTTCATGTCCTCGGTGTTCCTGCGTTCCCGCACTCTCGCACGCACCCGGCAGGACGGCCGGATCCCTTCGGCCGCAGGTCCGGGACCCGCGGCCGGCCTCGAGACGCCGCGGCCCTCATCCTCCGGGCGCGCGGGGTGAGTTCCGGGTCGCGAGCATAGCTTTACAGCTTGCGCAATCGTGCGACCGGGGGCACGCGTACGCACGGTGAACCGGGAGCACTCGCCGTAGGACCCGTCCCGCCGTCGCCGGTGTTCATCGCCGCGACGATGAGATCGTGGCCCGTACTCCCCGAGAGGAAACGGCTCGGTGGCCGGTGCGTGCGGAGGCGCGCGACCGGTTCAGCGGTTGAACGTCAGACGCGGTACCGCGTTTGCGGCGAGCGCGTGGGCCTGGTCGGGCCACCAGGCGCCGGCGGGCGGATCGACGATGCCGTACTCGGGGTCGATCGTGCCGCCGGTGTTGCGCGTGCAACTGCCGTCGGATTCGCCGGGAGTCTTGATCCACAGGTAGGCATCGACGAGCGGTACGCCGGTGTCGGCGGTCGGGCGTGGACCGAGACCGCGGCCGGGTGCGTTGCACCAGGCCTCCGGGTCCCCGCTGTACTTGCCCGGCGGCGGGGTCCAGGCGCCCTGGCCGTTGCGGCTCGTGTCGATCACGAAGTGGTGCAGCTCGTCGGCCGGCGAAGTGCCCACGTGCTGGTCGAACCAGGCGTCGGTCCACCGCCAGGTGGTGGGGTCCGTGGGGGAGACGGCATCGCCGGGTGCGCCGTCGTTGGGGGCGGCGGACGAGTAGTACTGACTGGCGCACCAGTCGGTGTGGCCGCGTGCCTCCTCGGGGCCCTCGGTGGCGAACCACATGCACTTGGCGATCCAGGTGCCGTATCTGGCGTTGTGGTCGGTGGGGTGGTAGTTGGACACGTTCAGGGCGAAGCCGTCGCCGTACTGGACCCCCGCGTCCAGCAGTCGCTGGGCGATGTCGCCGACGGCCCGCCACTGTACGTTGCCGGCGTCCAGGTAGACCGCGGTGCGGGGCCGGGCCTTGAGGGTCTTCACGGCGTAGGCGAGGTCGGCGATGCGGGCGGTCGTGAGCTCGCCGGTCGGATCGGTGGTGGGCCCGCAGTCCTCGGGAAGGTTGGCCAGGCCGTCGGGTTCGACGACGACCACCGCCTTGTCACCCCCGATGCCGGCCGCGAAGGCGTCGATCCACTGGCGGTAGGCGGCGGAGGATGCGGCTCCGCCGCTGGAGTACTGCGAGCAGTCCCGGCCGGGTATGTCGTAGGCGACCAGCACGGGCGTCCGGCCGACGGCCCGGGCCCGGCGGACGAGCCTGTTCACCTTGGCGCGGACCTCGTCGGGCGTGCCGCCGGTGAACCACTGGGCCTGTGGCCAGCTCGCGAGCCTGGCCATGTTCGCGGCGTTCTGCAGGTCGCCGTGCCCCAAGTCGACGCGGGCCTGCTGCGCGGCCTCGCTGTCGGGATCCACGTAGAACTTTGTGGCCGGGGTGATGAGGTTCTGCGCGGGTGCGGCCTGCGCCTGTGTCGCGGTGAGGGCGGCGCAGACGGTGAGCGCCGCGATGGCGGCGGCCGCGCGGCGCCGTAGGGTGCGTGGGTTCATGACTGCTCCTGACGTGGTGGATGGTCGGGGTGCGTCTGCCGCTGGGCGGGCTGCCGACCGCCTGCGCGGCAGACGTTGACCGGTGGCCGCGGCAGGCCGCGGCGGACGGTGCCCAGGGCCCGTGACGGGACAGGACCGTGGCCCCGCCCGCGAGGCCCGGATCAGTGGCCGCAGGGCAATCGCGTAGGCGATCTCGGGGTGGAACCGTCCTGCCGGGGAGCCCGCTTGGACACCGCGGCCGCCGTCGGACTCACCCGGGCTCGACTCGGACACGCCTCGGTGCCTTCGTCCGTCCGAGTGGGGCCGGGAGGTGCGGCGGTCCCTCCAGCACGCTCGGTGGTGCGGCCCCAGGAGTTGAGATCGGCGGGCCGCCGGGGCGCGGGCGAGGGAGGAGCTGATCGGCCGTCACCGGCACTGACGGCCGTCCACCGCTTCGCGCTGGAGCCGAGGTCCACGTAGAACCCGGTGGCCGGGGCGGCCGGATCGGCGGCGCGGGCGGACGGTGCGACGGCGAGCGCTGCCACGAGGGCGCGGAGTCTGCGGCGCATGACGGTACCTCGGTTTCCTGGCAGGGATGCGCCGCACGTTCTCGTCCCGACATGCGACGTCCTGGGGAAGAGCGGTGGTACGACGTTCTGGGTGGGAGCGCTCCCATTTGAAGCGTTCCTCATAGGCGCTGAGAAGTTCTGGGGTGTGGCCGGTATCGTGTTTCGTTCTGATGAACCTGTCAAGTGCTGGTGTGCGACCCGCACTTCAACGGGCTCTGGGGCCCTGGGGCCGGAAGCGCTTCGAGTTGACCGGGCCCGGCCGGGACGCTTGCGCCGGGGAGCCGATGCCGGGAGCCGAGGCCAGGAGGGGCGGGCTCACAGTTCATGGCGGAGGATGTGCCGCGCCGGTGGTCGGCGCTCGCCGAGGTGGCCCAGCGCGTGGGCGTATCCCGCTCGGTGGCCTACGGCGTCCTCGACACCCCGCGCGTCAGCGCGCCTCACGCGAGGCGGGCGAAGCGCGCTGTCCGGCGACTCGGATACGTGCCCGGTCCGACCGCACGCCCTCCAGTCACCCGGCCCTCACCCGCCGGTCACCCGCCGGGTCACTCGCCGGACGGGAGCGGGCCGCCCTGATCGTCGCGGAAGAGAATCCGCCCCGATCGGTAGCGGAAGAGCATCCGTCGCGGCGTCGCGTCGGCGTTCCGTCGACCGTGCTCACGCGTGGCTCCTTCGGGACGTCGCGGTTCTCTCGCCGCGGCCGGATGCCTTTCACGGGAGGCTGCGATCGCCTCGAGGGTCTGTGGCCAGATCCGCCAGAACGATCCGACGGCGAGCCGTGATGCGTCCTGGACGGGCCTCAGGGGCGCGACAGGGCTTCTGTCTGGTGCGCCCTGGTAAGACGCACGTCGGCTGCGCTCGCCTCCACGAGCCCTCCTGGTGCCCAGGGGCGGTGGTCGGGGATGTCGGCGGCCGTAGCGGAGGTGGTAGGCCGCCGCCACTGGTGCGCGGCGGCGGCCGGCGGCGCGTTCCCGGCCGGCCGATCAAAGATGCTGGGAGGCCCGGGGGTGCGGTGTGTGACCGGGACGCTTCGCGGGATCGGTGGATGTGGCGGGGCGAGTTACGGGTTGCTGCGGCGCCGCGCGATCAGCATGGTGCCGGCGCCTGCCGCGATCAGAGCGGCGGCCGCACCGCCCATGACCGCTTCCCTCGTGTGGTCCGCGCCGGTGTGGGCGAGTTCCGGTTTGCCCCCTGTCTTTTCGTCGTTGTCGCAGCCGTGCTCGTCGGAGCCGTGCTCGTCCGACCCGTGCTCCTTGCAGCCGTGCTCGTCCGAGCCGTGCTCCTTGCAGCCCTGCTCGTCGGATCCGTTCTCCTCGCAGTCGCGGTCGTCCGAGCTGTGCTCGCGGGTGGGCGTGTGTGTCTGCTGCGGGGTGGTGGGGTGGCTGTCGGCGTAGGCGGTCGCAGTGCCCATCAGCGGTGCGGCAAAGAAAGCAGCGGCCACGGCTGCTGACGCCACAACAGATCGCCGTCGAGACGTCGGCGTCATCGTTTGCACTCTCCTCGGCTTGGGACGCCCGTCATCGGCGAGGGCAGCTCCACCACAGGGATAATGGAGTGAATGGGAATCCGGCACACCGTCCGGCCCGCCGCGCCGGCATGGGTCGCCGTCGCTGGCATCTCTCGGCAGTGAGGGACTCTTCTGTGCGGAAGACGATGACCGCTGCGCTGGCGGTGGCCGCTCTGGTCACCGCGGGATGGTGACGGCACCAGCCGCACAGGCCCAACCGGCAGCCACACGCCAGGCTGACGGACGCATCGACAAGGACCCCATCCAACCAGGGTGTTCAGGCGACGCGCAGACGGTGGCGTACGTGAACTACGGGCACCAACAGCTCCAACTGCGGTACGGCAACACCTGCAAGGCCGCGTGGGCACGACTCGTGAATGCCGTGGTCGGCACCCCCTTCCAGGTGGAGGAATCCTCCGGCGGCCGCGTCGTAGCGGAGATCACACTGATCCCACCGGGCTGCACCACCGGCTACAGCAATCAAGGTCACCCGCGGGGTCGGCTCCCGTACCGCTGTCCTGGCCCGGTCTTCTGGCCAGGGTGCCCGAGCGGCCACGCGTAACCGCCCTGGGCCGGTCCCTTCGGTGGTCGTCAGCGTACGGTGAGGCGGCTGCTCCAGGCAGCGCTCCAGCCGCCACGCCAGATGGCCAGACCTGCGTAGGTGAAGGTGCAACCGACGCCGATGCCCCACTCGTCACCTTCGTACCGGACCGTGGGGTCAGCCAAGGCAGAACGGAGGCTGCCGAGAGGAATCACGGTGAAGGCGTCGCTGTCGGCCTCGGGATGGTGCTGCACCTCGATCCAGCCGGCGCGGACAAAGGGCAACAGCGGAGCCAGTTGCCGGTCGATCCAATCGAGGCGCGCGGCGCCACTCAGATCGTTCGGCGGGTCCTCCCAGACACCGAACGGACCGGTCAGCATGCCGCTGGCCTCAGCGGCGCAGACCAGGACGTCACGCTGGGCGGTGCTCAGCTCGTCCCAGGCGGGGAGACCACTGACATCCGCCGTCGGGTACATATCGCTGCCCCACCGCTCACGTACGGCGTCCGGCGCGGCAAGACGGAAACGGCAAGGTGAATCGGGGTTCCAGACCCAGTTGACCGGATCCGCGAGAACGACACGAAGCTGCTCGCCCGTCACGGCAGGGGCGGAAGCGGCGGGAGCACAGCCCTCGACCTCCCGGACGCTGACGAGTCCACGCTCGGTGAGCCCCAGGAGCACAGCGCCAAGGCGAGGAACCAGTTCCCCTTGCTCGGCCTCCGAGTAGCTGCGCGGAGGCGGGGCATCCTCAGCGCCCGCCCAGCGCAGCGCCGTACCGATGGCCTGAATCGTCCCGGCCAACGGATTCTGGGCCACGGCCCGACGCATCAGCGTCTGTTCGGCGATGGTCAGAGAGTCCCAGGAACACATGACACGAATGGTCCCACCTCCTTCGCTGATCCACGACTCTGACAATGACTCGCGCAAGCGTCGGTGCGTCCTGCTGCAGGTGTCGGATCGCGGAGGACTTCACGGGCGGCCGGTGTCTCCCGCGGAGCCGGATGCGCGGGAACGGTCTCAGCGACGAGGGAGGGCACGGGCTCTGAGGGGGCAGCCGCCCGACGACCAGAGGTCTCTTCTCCCCGCTGGCGGCTCCGCTTCGGCGGCGCCCTTTGACGGCTGGAACCACGGCGATCGACGACCGGATCGGCCGACCAGTTGTCAGCGCCCGGCGTCATAATTGATCAGAATGACCCGTGCGCGTGGGAGGAGTGGTCACAGGATGGCATCACGAGCGGATTCCGCAGCCGATCCAGATCCCTTCTTGTCGGGACTGTGGCGATCGATGATGGAGATCCACAACGCAGTGCTCCGTGACATCGAATCCGAGCTTGCGAAACACCACCGGATTTCCCTCAACGAGTACGACACGCTGGTGAACATCCCGCCCCAGGGCATTCGCCTGCGCGAGCTGAAGAACCGCGTCGTACTGACTCAGAGCGCGGTCAGTCGGGTGTGCGACAGGCTGGTGGAGCGCGGCCTTGTCACGCGCTTGCCCGTGGCGGAGGACGCACGCGGCGCGGTGATCCAGCTGACGGACGCCGGCCGGAAGCTCCAGCGCAGAGCCGCCCGTACGGATGCGGAGGTACTGGAGAGGGCGTTCGCCAGTCGGCTTTCCCGGGCTCAGCTGGAGTCCCTCCGTGACATTCTCGTCCAGCTCGGTGCCGGCGATCACCCGGAGAGCAGTGGCGAAGGCTGACCCGCCGGCAGGGTGATCCCGACTTCACGTACGTCCTTTCCAGGGCCAATGGACGATTCCCGGTGACCAGACGCTCGACGTCCGCCGAAGGTGCCCCGCACTCCCACTTGCTCCGGCAGAGATGCCGCTCCGCTCAGCTGTCCGCGAAGATGTGCGCCAACTCGCTGTCCACGTCGAGGTGTTCGTGCTCGATGCCGGGTGGTACCGCTGCGTCGGTTCGTTGGAGGAATGAAGCGAGCTGCTGCGCCGGGGCCTCAAGGAGCGCTGTGCCCGTGGGGGAGGCAAGGGTGACGCGCATGGCGCTCCGCGCGGGTGACTGGATCGGCCGCACGTGGACGTCGCCTTCTCCAGCAGGCTGGTGCAGCCCTTCCGCGAGCAGTTCGCGCGCGAAGACCCACTCGACCGTCTCGTCGTCGCTGATGCGGAAGACCACACGTACGGCGTAGGGGTCGGTGGATTCGTACCGGAGCGTCATCCACACCGGCACCGAGGACTCCTGCGACACGACAAGATGCGCACGCATGTCAGTGAGAATCGTCGTGATCACGTCCTTGGTCCTTTCCGAAATGCGCGGGGCAACCCGCCGCGCCAGGACCGGAGTGGCACGCGGAACGGGCGGGTCCTGGACGGTTTCCGCGAAGCAGCCGGGGCGGCTCCTGTGTCGGAGTCAGTCGGCCTTGGTGTGGGCGGGGTGCTGGGTGTCGTGGTGGAGGTGGGGGCAACCGGAGCGGTGGTGACTGTCGAAGGTCATCAGCTGGTCGGAGACCCACGGGAAGTAGCGGGGGTCCAGACTGCCGTGGGGGCGCTGCACGCGCCCGCTGCCGAAGAGGGCCAGCTGGTCGGCCACCCACTGGCAGCGCGGGTCCTGTGTGTCGCGGTGGCCGTGAGTGAGGGGGTCGGCTGTGGCGCCGGCGGCGGTCTGATGGTGCCCGGCGGTGAGTGGGGTTGCCGGGGCAGAGCCTGCGGCGCCGAGGACGGCGCCGCCGACGAGCGCTGCGGAGGCGCTTGCGGTGAGGATGCGTCGTGTGAACCTGTTCATGATCGCTCCTGTTCGGGTCCCGGGTTTGCCGTGACCCTGACGGTGATTCGGTGTCTCCGAAGGTAGGCCAGAAACGTTGATTGAACAATTAACTAAGTCGGTGAGGCGGGTCACGTAACACCAGGTCACGCCCGCTTCTCGGAATGTGGGCATTCGGCTCAAGATCTCGTTCGAGGGCCGCACAGCGCTTGGAGCCACATACGGGAGAGCTGTCGTCGAGGCTTAATCCGTCATTGGTCAGAGCCGGCCGGATGCAGGGTGAGGACGGCCTGGACGCGGCAGCCGGCGGTAACGGCGTCTCCCCGAGTCCACCGTGTGGTGCTGGCACGACAGATGATCGACCTGCTCGCGGGCAAGAGGCCGCGCCTGGACCGGGCACTACGCAAGGCGGCCAGACCCAGCGGGGCGGTCGCGCCGATCGACGGCCCTTGATCCCCGTCCAGCGCTGTACCGGGAAGGCGAACCGGCCCAACTGCTGCGGCAAGCACTACCGCCACGGCCTGCACTTTCTCGCCAGACCGACGAGGCGGGCCGCCTGGGCCGGACCTCCGTCGCCGGGCCCGGTCGGACCCGCGACGCCACCGCCACCTGCTGCGACAAGACCGTCCGACACCCCAAGGCCAGGTCATCGTCACCGGCTGCAAGGCCGCCCGCCACCGCTCGATCGGACCTCCTGCTCCGTTGCTGCACCCTCGGATGGGGGGGAGTGACGATCTCCCTCCGACCCCGCCTCACCGCCTTGCGCGTCGGACTCGCGGCTGACGGGCGAGCGGGCTGACCTTTGATGAACCCGCGGAACGTAACGGCGTGGCCAGGCGTGCCCTCGTCGACCTTGAACACGGCCGCACACCGGCAGGATCACCACCCGGTGCGGCCGGCGCGCCGCCGGCAGCCGGCGGGGACAGCGCGGGCGGGACGCTGGCCGCCTGCGCGGCTCTGGCCCGGCGCGCCCGGAACGAGCCGTTGACCGCGCAGGTGCGGCCTACCCGCCGCTGGACCCCGGCTGCACCGGTCCCGCTCACGCGCGGGGCCCGCACGCGTTCCCGGCCGCGGACGACCTGCGGCGGGCGTGGCGGATGTACCGCGGCGGCGCGGGGACGGCCGTACGCGGACCTGCGGGACGGCACTCACGGCGAGGGCGGCGACACGGTCACGCGCCAGAGCAAGGAACGGCACTTCGAACGCGCCGTGGAACTGCTCCACCCCTACGCCGTCCAGGTCCTCCAGGAGTTCGACGCCGCCCTGTTGCTGAACACCGGCGAGGTGACCGCGAGCGGGGTGCGGCGCACCGCGGACGGAGGGCTCGGGGCCGAGTGGACCCTGTCCTGACCCGAACAGCGGGAGGCGGGTTGCCTCTCGCCAAGCTCGTACATGTGTTTGTGTGCGGGAAGCGGGGCTACTCGCTCTCCGGAACAGCCTGCATCGCACAGCAGGCAGCGTCGGCGGGACCATGCGGAGACAGATGGCAAGGGGCTGGTCGCCATGACCGTTGCGACACAGCAGGGCGGCGGGGGCGGTACCAGCGGCCTGTACGACGTTCTGGAACTCATCCTCGACCGTGGGGTGGTGATCGACGCGTTCGTCCGGGTCTCCCTCGTCGGTATAG
Source organism: Streptomyces sp. NPDC048192 (assembly GCF_043202415.1). Taxonomy (NCBI): domain Bacteria; kingdom Bacillati; phylum Actinomycetota; class Actinomycetes; order Kitasatosporales; family Streptomycetaceae; genus Streptomyces; species Streptomyces sp. NPDC048192. The sequence goes on along the minus strand of NZ_JBIDAL010000017.1, from coordinate 156,669 downwards.
AGATACTCAAGATCGACATACGCGTTGTGGTCGCCAGTGTTGACACCTACCTCCGCTTCGCCGAGGCGTGCAATCGCCTCGACCTGGAAGCGGGACCGAGCAAGCCGGCCGGGCTCCCGGAGCTCACGGGACAGCTGACCGAGTCCGGCGCCCGCGGCAAGACCAAGGGCGCCCTGTCGGGCGCCGCGGAGACGATCGCCGATGCGTTCCAGCAGGCACGTGACGAGGGCCGCCAGAGGCAGGCCGATCGCGCCGCACGCAGCAGAGGGGAGTGAGGGGGAGACGTCACCCATACGGGATCATCCGGGCCTCGCACTCGCCTTCACGCCGTGACCACGAGACGTAGCCCACAACCCCGATCCCGGGCCGCATTCGTTGTCTGGAGCGTCGTTCCGGTTTGCGGCTGCCGGCGGGCACCCACGAAGCGCTGGAACCTGGTCTCCCGCTCGCCGACAGCTCGCTCATCGCATCCACCGACGGATGCGAGCAGGAGCTGAGGATTCCGCCACACCACATCGGGACCCGCGTAGGAGGTGCGGGAGGTGCGCGAGACCGGCTGTGCGTGTGCCGGGCAGATCGTTCAGCGGTGAGCCGGGGGCCGGCTGAGGGCGGGCGCGGGTTCGTGGGGTCCCGACGGTCACCCGCAGGAAGGCAGGAGGAGATCGATGATCACTGCGGATCATGTGCGTGACTTGCTCAACCGTACCGAGGGGGACGCGACGCTCGTGCTGCTCCGCGGCCGAGTCGAGGTGATGGAGTGCGCCGACGCGGACGCAGAGCGTTGTCGGGGCGCGATGAGGATCGTCTCCCGCCGGGATCTTGTCGAGCGCCTGGGCGGCGACCGGTTGGCGTCCGGGGACCTCGAGGCGGTGGCGGCCGAGCTCGACTCGGTGGTGACGCATCAGGGCGGTTGAGAGTGCCCGCGCCGGAAGGAACCGCGCCCGGCCACCGGAGCGGATTCGAGGCAGCGGCAGGCAGGTCCAAGGTCGATGCCATCGCACTCGCCTTGCTGAATGTCCCATTCGATGACGCGGCGGGCGGGCGATCGAAGATCGACGAGGACGCCTCCACCCGCTCTGCCGGGCCTGCGGTGACGGCTGCGGCTGGTCTGGGCGTGACCACGTGGATTTCCTGACCGTTGCGCAGGTGCGAAGAGTGGCCTACGCGTGCGTGCATGTGGAAGGAATCGTGCGAGACGAAGCGGGCACGGAACGCGCAGCGCGATCAGCCTTCGCGCGCCCGTCGGCGGACGCGGCGGCCCTGAGGGATTGCTGCGGGTCCGCCTGCCCGGTCGTGCGGGGCCTGTGCCGATGTCGTGCCCAGCTCTCGTGCGGCCAGGGCCCAGCTGAGTTCCACCACGGTCTCCAGAGCGTCCAGGCTCCTGCCGGTCAGCTCCTCGAAACGGCGCAGCCGGTAGCGGACGGTGTTGACGTGGACGTGTGCGCTGCGGGCGACTTCGCGGACCTGCCGGCCCTGCTCCAGGTACGCCCGCACCGACTCCTCGATCAGCGTACCGAACTCTCCTTGCGCCTCCAGGGGGCGCAGGTAGCGGTCGCACAGCAGATCGGCGAGTTCCGGTTCGGCGACGACCGCCGCCCGCCAGGACAGGTCGCTCAGGTCGTACACACCGCGCAGACCGTAGGCACGGGCGGCCTCCAGCATCCTGCCGGCGGCACGGAAGGAGCGGTGCGCCGCGGTCAGGTCCGCCGGCGGGCCGAGCCCCGCCGTCACCGCCAGGTCACCGGTCTTAGGCTTCCCCTCGACGACTCCGGCGACTGCCTCGTCCAGCACCGTGAGCAGCGCGCTTCGACCGTTCCGGCGGCAGTGGAACTCGAGGGAGCGCGACAGCGTGTCCGAAGCCGCGTCGCCGTCCGGCACGGCCCTGACGGCCCGGTACGGCCGCGACAGGTCCAGACCGTAGATCGCGGCGCCGCTGTGGATCTCCGCCGCGCTCAGCGTCCCGTAGAGCAGTCCGCGCAGGAAGTCGGCGCGGCGGCGGGCGTCGAACAGGGCTGCGGTGACCTCCGTCTGCCGGTGGACCGCGGCGATCTGCAGGCTCGCGACATCCGCGAGTTCCCAGAGGCAGGTGGTGCGGTCGATGACGAGACCGGGGTCGAGACCGTGTTCGGTCGCCTCCGCGATGAACAGATCCCGTATCGCGCTCAGCGCCCGGCGGAAGGCGCGGAGCCCGTCACTGAGCGGCACGCCCTGGGCGACCCGGTCGCGGGCGACTTCTGCCTCGCAGAACTCTTCGGGTGGAGGCACCGTCCCCTCTCGCAGCACGGTCAGAGCCCGCCGGAAATGCCGGTGCCAGATCTCGTCCAGCAGTTCCTGCGGCACCGCTCGGTAGGACGGGATGTGATCTGTCAGGTCCGCGTGCAACCGCCCGCCCAGGTGCCCCTGCTGACCGGCCATCGCGGCGATGACCTGTTCGAGGGGCGCTGCCGTACCCGACTGTCCGGGCATGGACCTCACCTCCGCCCTTCCAGAAACCCGCCGTTGTGCAACGGAACAATATGCCGACTTCCTCCCTTGGCCGGCGAGCCGGCGACAGGCGCCCGCCTCCGGCAGGACAGTGGCACTGCGGCGGAAGCAGCGCGCAGGCGCTCGCAACGCGGCGCCGATCATCCGTGCTCCGACCGCCGCCATGGCAACGATGCACCCCCGACGAACCGTGCGGAGACCTCCATGCCCGACGATCACCCCCCGCGGCCCCGCCCTGCTGCCGCCGACACCGGCCCGCGCCTGGCGCCGCTGCCCGAGGACCGCTGGGACGCGACCACCCGGGAACTGCTCGCCCCGATCCCCAGGGATGCCGACGGCCGCGTCGCCAACGTCTTCACGACCTTGGTGCGCCACAGCGGCCTGTTCCGGCACTTCCTGCCGTTCGGCACCCACCTGCTGCGCGGTGGCCGTCTTCCGGACCGGACCCGGGAACTGCTGATCCTGCGTACCGCGTACAACACCCGGGCCGGTTACGAGTGGGGGCGGCATGTACCCCTGGCCAGGGCCGCCGGGATCACCGGCGAGGAGGTCCGGCGGGTGGGCGCGGGCCCGGACGCCCAGGGGTGGGCGCCGGCCGACGCCTGTCTGCTGCGTGCCGCCGACGAGCTGCACCGGGACGCACGCCTGTCCGCTGCCACCTGGTCCGCACTCGCCGCGGACCACGACGAGGCGCAGCTGATCGAAATCACCATGCTCGTCGGCCAGTACCACATGGTCGCCTTCTTCCTGAACTCCGTCGGCACCCCGCTCGAGCCCGGCTATGCAGCGGAAACGCTGCCCGCCCCCGCCGAAGCCGGCCGGGACGCGGCGGAAGGAGCACACGGTGATGTCTGAGCCCCTGCACCCCACCACCCGGCCGAACGGCCTCCTGGCCGGCCGGAACGTCCTGGTCGTCGGCGCCGGCACCCGCCCCAGCGATGATCCGGGGGCCCCGGTGGGCAACGGGCGGGCGGTGGCCGTGCTCGCCGCCCGCGAAGGAGCCTCCGTGGCCTGTGCCGACGTCTCCGCCGGCGCCGCGGCGGCCACCGCCGCACTGGTCGGCGAGGAGGGCGGCCGTGGCGTCGCCGTGGTCGGAGACGCCACGGACCCCGGCCGGTCCTCGGCCGTGGTCGCCGAGGCCCTCAGCGAACTCGGGGCACTCGACGCTCTGGTGGTCAACGTCGGCATCGGCCTCGGTGCGGGCCTGGCGGGCACCTCACCGCAGCAGTGGGAGCGCGTGCTCGCGCTCAACCTGGGCGCCCCTTTCCTCGCCGCCAAGTACGCACTGCCCGCGATCGCCGACGGGGGCTCGATCGTCTTCGTCGGTTCCGTGGCCGGCCTGCGCGCCGCCACCAACTCGCCCGCCTACGACAGCTCCAAGGCAGGCCTCTTCGGTCTCACCCGGCATGTGGCCAAGGAGGGAGCGCCGCGTGGCGTCCGCGCGAACCTGGTCGTCCCGGGGCTGATCGACACGCCGATGGGCCGCGAGGCCTCGGCCCGACGGGCGTCGCGTACCGCCTCGTTCACCCGCATACCGCTCGGACGCCAGGGCACCGCCTGGGAGGTGGCCGAAGCCGTCACTTTTCTGCTCTCCGACCGTGCCTCCTACATCACCGGTCAGAGCCTGGTGGTGGACGGAGGACTGAACGCCGTCTGAGCAGCCGGAGCCAGTCCCGGGGTGAGGGCGGTCCCCGGCGTGCGCGGCGCCGACCGGGACCGCCCCGCCGGCTCGGACTCCTCGGCCGGACCACAGGCGCCGCGCTCCGTTCCCTCGCCGGGCTCCCTCGCCCGGGGACGGGGTGGCGGATCCAGCGGGAGGGGCCGCGGATCGCGTGCCAGGTGCATGCGTTCTCAGCCGTCGCCGCCGCGTACGGCGCCGTGCGCAAACGACCGCGGCGGCACTTCCTCGCTGTGCGCGACCATCAGCCGCCCGCGTCGCCTGTCGACATGAACTGCATCCGGCCACACGCAGCTGCGGCGGCGCGCCAGCTCGGCCAGGTTGTCGATCACGCCGTGCAGGGGAGTGTCGCAGGTGGCACCACCATGGCGCCCCGCAATGCGCCGCAGCCTCGTCCGCAGCCCCGAGGTCTCGACACCCGTCGTGTCGTCGGGCCGCGAGACCGCACGCTCACGGTCCAGTCCCAGCAGCTCGCACGCCCGCCGCACCCCGGGATTCTCCCCGTCGTACACCGGCGCGGCGGGCGGTGGCCAGTCCGTGCACGAGCGCCTTGAAGACCGTGCTCGGGCTCCCAGGCGCACTCGCACGCGCGCTACCCAGAGACGTACTCCGGCCGGCCACCGTGAGCGTCCGCCCGCTGGACCGTCACCTCGCTCCGGGCCGGATGAACACCAGACGTCGTCCGGCCCGGGGAGTGCGGTGCTGGCAGATCGGAGTCGGTTGAGGGTCAGCTGAGGGTAAGGGCGGTGTCGTCGATGACGAACGAGGTCTGCAGGGATGCGTCTTCGGTGCCGGTGAAGGCGATGGTGACGGTCTGGCCGGCCAGGGACGAGACGTCGAAGGTCTTCTGGGTGTAGCCGGTGGCGGCGTCGAGGTTGGAGTAGGTGGCCAGTGTGGTGCCTGCGGCCTTGACGGTGAGCTTGTCGTACGCGGTGGAGGTCGTGGTCTCGGCGGTGTCGACGTGCAGGTACAGGCTGAGGGTGGCCTTGCAGCCGGCCGGGATGGTCACGGGCTGCGAGAGGGTGTCGGTGTGGGAGCTGCCGTAGCCGTCCAGCCATGCGTCCCATGTGCCGCCGTGCGGGGGCTCGCCCTGTGAGCCGTACTGCCCGATGACGCCCGAGCTGGCGGACCATACCGTGTTGCCGGACTCGAAGCCCGGGTTGCCGAGCTTCTGGCCGGTGCTGGTGCAGGTTCCGCCGCCTGCCGGGTTGACCGTCCAGGTGAACGTGGTGGAGCCGGTGGCGCCTGTGTCATCGGTGGCGGTGGCGGTGACGTGGTAGGTGCCGGCGGTGGTGGGTGTGCCGGAGATCAGGCCGGTGGTGGAGGCGATGGTCAGGCCGGGTGGCAGGCCGGCCGCGCTGTAGGTGAGCTTGGCGGACGAGGAGGAGTCGGCCGCTGTGATCTGCAGGTTCACGGAGGTGTCGGCGGTGCCGGTCTGGTCGCCGGGGTTGGTGACGGTGACGGTGTTGCCGCCTGGCCGGCCGCTGCCGATCGGCAGGCCGCCGGTCGGTGCGTACATCGCCACGTCGAAGGTGCTGCCGCTGGGGGTGTGGGCGATGGGGATCACGGTGACAGCGTTGCCGCCGGACAGGACGGACGTGGATATGTAGTCGCCGAACATCCGGCCTTGCGTGGTGTTGGGCAGCCAGGCCAGTGTCATGGGGCCGGCGAGCTGGGTGGGTGCCGTCCACGTGGTGCCGCCGTCGGTGGACGAGACGTAGCCTGCGTCGAGTTGGCAGGTGGTGTCCGTGCAGGAGGCGTTCGGGTAGTAGTAGTACGTCAGCCCGATGCGGGCGGTGCTGCCGGAACTGCTGGGGTCCACGCCGATCCCGGGGACGAAGTGGTCGGCGGCGCTGTTGGCGGCGTCGATCGGTACGCGGGTCGGCGCGCTCCACGAGGTGCCGTTCGTCGAGGTCGACATGATGATGTCGTTGCTGGTGCAGTTGGTGCGGAAGCGGCAGTCGGACCAGACCACGTAGACGCGACCGGAGGCGTCGATCTCAGCGGACGGCAGGGGCCCCTCGCGCAGGGTGTCCAGCCTCGACATGTCGGCTGCGTCGTCCTCCAGACCGGCGACCGGGTGGTGCGAGACGGTGGCGATCTGCACGCTCGAGCCCCAACTGCTGCCGCCGTTGGTGGAGATGAAGGCCCGTTCGCTGTCCTCGCTGCCGGAGGAGAACGGTACGACGACGGTGCCGTTGGGCTGCACGACCGGCTGGCCGCCGAGTCCGCTGGGGCTGTCGGCGGGGCTCCGCTGCGCGCCCCAGGTCGCGCCACCGTCGGTCGAGGTCTTCATGTGCTCGGCGTCGCCTGCGTTGGCGTCGTCGTATTCGGTGTAGCAGTGGCCGTAGTACGGGCTGGACGGGTGGTTGTCGCAGACCGTCCAGTTCTTGTCGTCGAAGGTGCCGGTGGAGAGGGTGACCGGGGCGCCCCAGGTGTGGCCGCCGTCCGTGGAGCGGCTGACCTCGACGTCGACGCTGTTTCCGGAGCGGATGCCCAGCCAGGAGACCATCCACACCCCGTCCTTGGCGTCGTATGCCACGGAGGCGTCACTGGCGGCGGAGTACGGGCCGCCGGTGTTCGTGGTGGAGCTTGGCAGGAAGCCATGCGTCCAGCTCTGCCCGTTGTCGGTGGAGGTCGCCCACCCGATGTTGGACGCCCCGCCGCCGGAGACCCGGCCGACCTGGAAGGCGGCGACGACGGTGCTTCCGAAGCTGTAGGTGTCCGGCTCGACTTCGGTGGCGTGCTGGGCCTGTGAGTCGGAGTACGGGTCACTGCTGACCTGTGCGAGGGAGGGAGCAGTTGCATGCGGGGCCGCCAGGGCGGCCGCGGAGCTCGATGGGCTGGCGAAGGCGGGGGTGGGGGCGGCGAACGCCATCGCCGCGGCCAGTGCACCGACGAGCAATGGCGTTCTTCCTCTTGCCGGTCTGGACATGTCTCTCCTGGCGGTATGTGTGGGGGCCGGCGGCCGCAGACGGACACGGCAAAACCGGCGGAACGCGACAGAGTGGACTCGCGTCAGGTGATGCAAGGGGGTCTTTCGCGTAGTTGCGCCACGGGCTGACGCAGGCGCGTCGCGTGCATGCGACGCGGCCACACGCCATGGCTCAGCGTGGAGGCGCGCTCCAAGCGGCGGCACCGTGCAGCGTGTTGGTCGTCCCGGTCGTCCCCATGGCCGGCGTCGCCAGCTCGGCTCCCCGGTTCCCGCCGCGCCTGGTTGCTGGGCCGACCGTGGCCGGGAGCGTGGTGAATGCGGTGATGAGGCGTCTTCGGCCTGGAGTCATGCGTGGCACTGAACATCCCTTCAAACAGCCGGTGTTCCACCGGAGGTGGGGGTGAAGGACGTTCGCGCAAGGTGCACGCGTGTTCGCAAGCCGGATTCTGAACCTGTGCATGACATCACGCAAGGGGTGGCGCCAAGTCGGCCGACACCCAGCACCTCCGAAACCTGGCCGGGACTCAAACTTCATCTTGGTGGCGGTCCGGTCGTGGCGGTGCTGTGGCTGGTTCCCGAGTCGGCTGTGGCACCGCCATCCGTGGCGGAGCGCCTGCCCGCAGCCCTTGCCCGGCCGTCGTCCTTCGGCCCGGCGTGGCGGACGAGTTGCGCGTTCGTTGAGATGGAGCAGCGGCGTGCCGGCCAGGCCGGCCTTGGGGCAGCGCAGTCCAGGGCTCGGATCGCCATGCACGGGTGTGGCGAGGAGTGGCCTGTTCCTGCGCTGAAGGTCGTCACGGGGTGTAAGCGGCGTCCTGCGGACCGGCGGAAGCCGTGCGGCATGCCGGACGAGCCTGTGGCGCCGACCATCACCCGATGCTCCTCTTCATACGCACGGCTCACGAAAATGTGATGGTTATGTGATCATACGGGGCTAGCGTGTTCGCTCCATCGAACACCGAGGCGCCCGACGCCAGTTGAGGAAGGATCGAGTTCTGCCCTCCGCACCCCGAGCGCCGCGCCGGCGCCGTATCCGTCGTCGCGCCGACATGCCGATGCTCGGCGGGGTGCGCCCGCCGATCGCCTCCCTTGTCGTGCTTTTGCTGGTGGTCGCCGCACTGACGGTGATCGGCCTCGACGGCGTCCACGTCGGTCAGGTGCCGCAGGCCGTGCTGAGCGACGAGCAGCAGATCGCCGCGGACACCGCGCTGTCGGTGCGCACCACGATCGACGTCGAGGCGAGCACGCTGCGCCGTACGGCCGCCGTCTACCCGGCGACGAGCACATCCGCCACCACCGCGCTCAAAGCGCTGACCCCTGGCAGGAAGACGATTCTCGGCAGCGCGTTGCTCGACCCGCACACCGGCAGACTGCTGGCGACCGGCGGCAAACCGGTGCCACTGGCCGGAGGGGACGTCAAGGCGGCGTCCGGACACGGCAGGATCCGGCCCTGGCTGGTGACGTCGGGCGGTGTGCGGCAACTGCTGTACTTCGCCAGGGTCGTGCTGTCCGCGCAGCAGGAGGACGCCAACCAGGACCAGTACCAGGCATCGAGCCGGACCGAGCGGCAGTGGCTGCTGGTGGTCTCCGAGGCGCTCCCCGCCCTCAGGACGTACGGTGACGGACGCGTCGCCGCAGTGCTGGACGCGAGTGGCGCGGTGCTCGCCACCACCGCCCGTGGCACGGCGTCACCGGCGGCCGCCGACAGCGGTCTGCCCGCGGCGGCGGCCCGTGCGGCGACGGCGTCGGGGCGTGGCGCCGACGCCGCGGGAAGCCTGCTGGGCACCACCACGGGCAGCGTGCGTACGGTGGCGGGCTGGGCCCAGGTCGCCTCGACGACCGGTCCGGGCGACACCGACGGCCTCGGTCTGGTGTTGCTCACCTCCCGCACGGTGCCCGTCACGACCAGCACCGCCGACTACGCGCGCTTCGCGCTCGAAGCCGCCGGGGCGCTGGCCGGAGTCTCGCTGCTGCTGGGACTGGCGCTGCACTTCCTGGTGCAGCGGCCACTGCTTCGGCTGTATCTGTCCGCCGGCCGCCTGTCCCGGGGCGCGACCGAGGACGAGCCGACCGCGCTGGAGGGACTGTACCGGCCGGTTCCGGTGCACGGTTACGGGGAACTGGCCCGGATCGGACGGGCACTGGAGTCACTGCGTCGGCAACTGCTCGGCCAGAGCGGCCCCGAGGAGTTCCCAGCCCGGCGAGGACCGGGCTACCGGGCACTCGCCGTGGCCGGCTTGCTGGTCGTGGCCTGCTGGGCAGTACCCATGATCTTCCTTTTGAACCGGGCGGATGCCACGACCGCGGTTCCGGCTCCTGTCCTCGCCGCCCATCAGGCGCGTACCGAACTCGCGGCGAACCGGATCCGGCAGTCCCTCGACCAGTCGTACACCGACCTGAGCGACGTGGCCGCGGGACTGCCGGGCCTGAGCCGCGCCGCCCAGACCCGGGTTCTGCGGCACACCCTCGCCGACCACAAGCAGTACCGCTCTCTGTACCTCCTCGGCCGCTCGGGCGGCATCACGCTGCGGGTGGGCGAGGTACCGCTGCGCACCCTGCTCCACGTGCCGGACGGCGGCGGGATCACCACGGTCAACACCTCGGGCCGGATCCCGGCGATCGCCGCCTACGCCCAGGTCCGGGCCGTGCGGGGCAAGGCTCCCGCGGCCGGGGTGGTCCTGTTCGGCGAGATCGACGTGAAGGCGCTCAACTCCATCCTGCCGAGGCCGAAGTTAGGCAGCGTCTGGGTGACGGACGGCCACGACAGGGTGCTGGCGGCGAGCGTGGGCTACCGTGCCTTCCAGTCCTTGCCCGACTCCGGCCTGACCCGTCTCGTCCGCGCCGCCCAGGGCGCCCCGGGGACCGCGGGCACCTCGAACTCGGCGGTTCTCCGCACGTCCTCGGGGCCATCGGTCGACGCCGCCGCGCCGCTGGCGCAGAGCGGACCGACGGCCCGCCTCGGCTGGCACGTGGTGGCTGCGGAGCCCGCGGCGGCGCTCCAGATCCCCGCGGTGCAGGCCGAGCAGCGCACCATGCTCGCGGGGCTCCTCGGCCTCGCTGTGGGCGCGGCCTGCCTGGGCTGGCTGCATGTCGTGGTGATCCGGCCGCTGCGTGCGGTCGCCGTACTGGTCGAACGGCTCGCCGCCGGAGACCGCCGCACCGTGCTGCACCCGGTCAACCACGACGAGGTCGGCTCGGTGACCCGCAGCCTGGAGCTGATCCGCCAGGCCCTGGCGGAACGCGACCGGGCGGCCAGATCCGGCCACGCCACCAGGCCCTCGCGGGGCCCGCGCGCGACCACCCTCCAGCGGTAGAAGGGCGGAAAACTGGTGCTCTTCCTCTATGTCGTCGTCCTGCTGTGCTCCGCCGTGCTGTGGATCGCCGGAATCGTGGAGCAGCGGCGGCACTTCGCCTCACTGGAGCAGATACCCACGCGGGTGCTGGTCAACGGCATCCGCGGCAAGAGTTCGATCACCCGGCTGTGCGCGGGCGCGCTGCGCGGCGGCGGCCTGGTCACGGTGGCCAAGACCACCGGCACCGCGGCCCGGTTCATCCACCCGGATGCCACCGAGGAACCGGTGTACCGCAAGTTCGGCCTGTCCAACATCGTCGAACAGATCGGCATCGTGCGCCGGGCGGCGACGTACCGGCCGGACGCGCTGGTGATCGAGTGCATGGCGGTGATGCCCGCGCTGCAGGAGATCAACCAGGAGAAGCTGATCCGCTCCACGATCGGCGTGTTGTGCAATGTCCGCGAGGACCATCTGGAGGAGATGGGGCCGACGCTGGACGACGTCGCACGGTCGCTCTCCCGCTCGATGCCCGTGGGCGGGGTGTGCGTGACGGCGGAGAAGGAGCGCTTCCACATCCTCAAGGAGGAGGCCGACGCCCGGAACTGCACACTCGTCTACGCCGATCCCGAGACGGTCACCGACGAGGAACTGCGCGGCTTCAGCTGGTTCACCTTCAAGGAGAACGTGGCGATCGCGCTGGCCGTCGCCGGACTGCTCGGCGTGGACCGGCAGACCGCCCTGCAGGGCATGTGGGACGCACCGCCCGACCCGGGCGTGCTGTCGGTGGAGCGCTACGTCACTTCGGACGGCAAGCGGCTGCGGTTCGCCAACGTCTTCGCGGCCAACGATCCGGAGTCGACGCTGCTGAACGTCAGGCAACTGGAGGAACTCGGCGCGATCCGACGGCCGCTGAACGTGGTCGTCAACTGCCGCCCGGACCGGGTGGAGCGCAACGGCCAGATGGGCGCGATCATCCCCGACCTCGGCGCCGAGACCGTGTTCCTGATCGGTCATCCGACCAAGAGTGCCCGCGATGCGATTCCCGCCGGCTTCACCGGGCGCGTGGTGGATCTCGGCGGCGACCGCCGGCACCCCGGGGAACTGACCGCGGCGGTGCTCGCGGAACTCGGCCCGACCTCCTCACTGGTGGCGATCGGCAACATCCACGGCCAGGGCGAGCTGTTCCTGGAACGCCTCGCCGAACTGCCCCTGGACGACTCGGAGGACCCGCTCGACGCCGTTCCCGGCGGTGACGGCCTGGACCAGGAAACCATGCAGATCGCGGTGCCCCGCACACGGCTCGCGGTCGCCCGGCCGCCCGAGCCGGAGCCGTACAGCTGGGTCGCGCCGCTGGAGACACCGGCGTACGGCTTCCACATCCCGGACCAGCGCCAAGTCGCCCACCGGTTCGCCGGCCGCCAGGGCCGGCCGGCCGGCGAAAGCGCCCCAGGCGAGCCGCACCACTCCCACGATCCGTCCCAGTCCACGAGGAACCCGTGATCCCCGCCCACCTCACCGCACAGACGTCCGCGCTCGGGATCGCCCTGGGGCTGATCCTCTCGCTCGTCTGCTACCTGACCACCAACCTGTCTCCCGGGGGAATGATCACACCCGGCTGGATCGCCCTCACGCTCATCACCGACATGCAGATGGCCGCCCTGATGGTCGGCGTGGCGGCACTCACGTACGTCATGACCAAGCTCGTGCAGCGCACAGTGATCCTCTACGGCAAGCGGCTGTTCGCCGCCGTGGTGCTGTGCGCGGTGCTGACGCAGACCACCGTGATGCTGGCGCTCAGTCACGAATTTCCGCTCCTGTACACGTCACAGACCCTCGGCTTCATCGTCCCCGGCCTGGTCTCCTACCAGATGCTCCGCCAGCCGATGGCGGCCACGCTCATCTCGACCACAGCAGTGACGCTCGCCACGTACGTGGTGCTGGTCTGCGGTCTGCTGGTCGGCCTCCTGCCCACCGGCTGACCTGTCCACCACACTCTCACCTCGCACGTCCAGGAGGATCGGCCATGCACTTCGAACCCACCGGCAGACGCAGCCGCCCGACGCGCCGCGCCCTGCTCGGTGCGATCGCCGGCGTGGCGGCAGCCGGGGTGGCGGGCGGATACGCCTGGGACCGCCTCGGCCACGGCAGCGGCGACCTCGGCGGCACCGCCGCCGACGGCAGGGGCGCCGGCCCGAGCGCCCGGCCCACCGGGCCCCGTACCTTCGAGCGGCTGTCCGCCCCGCCCCGCACCGTGGTCCGCGCCGCCGACGGCGGCACCCTCGCCACGTTCACCGACGGCGCCCGAACGGCCGTACTCACCGGCCCCGAGCGCACCTTCAGCGAGCCGCGGACCACCCAGGCCACGGTGACCACGAACGCCTGGGTTCGGGTGCTGCCGCACCCGTGGCAGCAGGGGATGGAGAAGTCCGCCTGGTTCACAAGCTGGTTCCCCAGGACACTCGCCGACTCCAGCCCGGACGTCTTCGCGGTGGCGTTCGAGTACTCCAGCGCCGGAGCACCCGACAAGCACAACGCGGCCGGCGTGCGCTACGCGGGCACCGCCCACTTCGGCCCACGCAACGCCAAGGTCAACAATCCTCTGGACTTCGCCTACCACGCCGAACAGTCCGACTTCTACGACTACCTGGGCATTCCCTGGACCTTCCCGGACGGCACGCGCGTGAGGCCGGAAAGGGCCCGCTACGGCGACGTCGACTGCTCCGGCTTCCAGCGCCTGGTGTGGGGCTACCGCATGGGCATCCTCATGCACAACACCAACACCCGGGGCGTGGGACTGCCACGCCGTGCCTTCGCCATCGCCGCCTACGGCCCCGGACGCATGGTGATCCGCGACAACCAGCAACAGCCCACCGACCTCGGCGCCCTGCAACCGGGCGATCTGGTCTTCTTCGCGATCATCAAGGACCGGCCGAACTTCATCGACCACTGTGGCATGTACATGGGTCTCGACGACCAGGGCCGGCACCGCTTCTACTCCAGCCGCTCCGCCGCCAACGGCCCCACCCTGGGAGATCTGTCGGGCCGTTCGCTGCTCGACGGCACCGACTTCTACGCCCGCGGCTTCCGGGCGGCGCGCCGTCTGTGATCACGCCCCCGCACCGAAGCCTTACCTGACTGCCGATACGAGGACCACCGCCATGCCCGCCTTCACCGCCGTCCAGCCCACCGGCACGCACCGAGGCCGCCGGGCGGCCGGGCGCCGCTTCGACCCACCGGGAGACGGCCCGCACTGGGAACGCCCGGCGCTCGCCGTGGTGCTGGTCATCGCCGCGGTGCTGTATTCCTGGGGCATCGGACACGCCGCGCTCCACCCCTTCTACGGCGCGGCGATACGTTCGATGGCCGACAACTGGCGGGCCTTCTTCTTCGGCGGACTCGACGCGTGCGCCTCGATCACCATCGACAAGCTCCCCGGCGCCTTCTGGCCCGATGCCGCCACCGTCTGGCTCTTCGGCCCGCACACCTGGGCGGCCGCGCTTCCGCAGGCCGTGGAGGGCGTACTCACCGTATGGCTGCTCCACCGGATCGTACGAGCCTGGGCCGGCCCCTTCGCCGCGCTGATCGCCGCCCTGACCCTCACCCTCACCCCCGTCACCGTCGTCCTCACGCGCGCCACCATCCCCGACACCGCGCTCACCCTGCTGCTGGTCGCGGCTGCCGGGGCACTGCAGAAGGCCGTGCGCACCGAGCGGCTTCTGCCGCTGATCACCTGCGGGGTCTGGGTGGGGCTCGCCTTCCAGACCAAGATGCTGCAGGCATGGCTGGTGCTGCCCGTCTTCGCCGCCGTCTACCAACTCGCCGCGCCCGGAACCAGGGTGCAGCGAGGACTGCGTGTCCTGCTGGCCGGCGCGGTCGCCCTGACGGTCTCCTGCTCCTGGGTGCTCATCACCTGGGCCACACCGGCCGCGCACCGCCCCTACCTCGACGGCACCTCCGACAACGACCCGTTCACCCTGGTCTTCGGCTACAACGGCCTGAGCCGCTTCAGCAGCGACTCCACCGCCTTCGGCGCCGTCGCGGGCACCGCCGCCAGCCGCACCACCGGCAACACAGGCTGGGGCATGCTGATCAACCACACCGTCGGCCCGCAGATCGCCTGGTTCCTGCCGCTGGCCCTGCTCGCGACGGTCCTGGGCGTCGTCTGGCGCGCCGGGCAACCGCGAACGGACCCGATGCGCACGGGACTGCTGCTGTGGGGCGGCTGGCTGGCCGTACACGCCCTGGTGTTCAGCTCCTCCAACGGCAACCACGCCTACTACACGGCCGTCATCGCCCCGGCGCTCGCCGCGCTGACCGGCGGCGGCCTCGCGCTGTTCCGAGCGGAGTACGAGGCCCGGCACGAGGCGGTGCACGAGGCGGGCGGCCGGCGGCACATGGCACTGCCGGCGGCGATCGTGCTGACGGTGGCGTGGGCGCTGGTGCTGGACTGGCCGACCCGGTTCCTCGCACGGCTGCTGCCGATCGCCGTGATGCTCGCGGTGTGCGGCGTGGCAGGCCTGTGGACCCGCGGGCCGCGCACCTCCCCGCGGATGGTCAACGCCGCCCTCGCCACCGGGATCGCTGCCATGCTGGTCGTACCGGCGGGCTGGGCCGTCTCCAGCCTCGACCCGCTCTACGCGGGCGCCGCCACCTCGCCGATGGCCGGTCCGGTCGGCAGGGCGTACGGCGTCCACCACGCGCCCAAGCGGGTAGGACTCGACCGGCCCAGCGCCCGCGACACAGCCCTGCTCGACTACCTCACCACGCACCGCCGCAGCGAAAAATACCTGCTAGCCACCCAGGCGGCCTACAGCGCCGAGCCCTTGCTGCGCGCGAAGTCCGAACCCATCCTCGTCATGGGCGGCTTCACCGGCAGCACCCCGTTCCCCACCACCCAACAGCTCGGCAGGCTCGTCGCCACCCACCAGCTGCGCTACGCCCTGCTCACCACCCAGCGCCCCATCACTCCCGCCACCACCTGGGTGAGGTCCCAGTGCACCCGCATCCGGCCCACCGCCTACGGCCGCCGCTCCGACGGAAGCTTCACCCTCTACGACTGCGGTGCTCCCGTGTTCTCCCGGTGATCACGGCTGGTCACCAGCAGAGCGGTTCCTTCGAGGAACCGGAGCCGGTCCTCGGGCCCGAGGGCGTCGCCTCTCGTGGGACAGGTCATCAGTGACCCAAGAGTGCTCCAAATGAAGGACGGCGACTCCGAATTCCGGACGCCGTGGTCGGGTACCGGCCAGTCCTGGGTGAACCGAGCGTGAGCGGCAGCGGGGCGATCAGCACCGTACGTGAACGTCGGGCGTGGAGGCAGTGTTCGGGCGCGAGGACGGCGACCGCGCCCGCCGGTCTGCCGTCGGGGACGTCCGGCCGGAACCTTTCCTTGTTGGGGTGCGGAAGCCTCGCCATACTCGTCGGCGCTTGGCATGGGCACGACCGATCTGTGCGGGTCGGGGAAGGCCCATGCCCCTCATCCCTCCGGCCCCGGCCCGACGAGTGGGCGGGGCAACCCCCACTGGAGGCTCTCCCCATGACGCAACGCCGAACAGGCTTGACCACCCGCGCGCTCACCGGTGCGAGCGTCGCCGTCCTCATCGCCGGCGCGGCCCTGCTCCCCGGGGCCGGCCCGGTCGCGGCGGCCCCCTCCGGGATGCAGGCGTCCCCGGCCGCGGCCCGCGCCGCGTCCGCTGCGGCCCTCGTCGCACGGCTGGGCGGCCGTGCCGCCGGTTCCTACTACGACGCCGCGGCTCACCGCTTCGTCGTGAACATCACCGACCCGTCCGCGGCCGGGTCGGTGCGCGCCGCCGGCGCTGTGCCGAGAACCGTGCGCTACTCAGCCCCCCAACTCCGAGGAGCCATCGGCACGCTGACCCGGCGAGCCCGGATCGCGGGCACCGCCTGGTCGATCGACCCCCGTCAGGACAAGGTGGTCGTGACCGTCGACCCCACGGTCACCAGGGCCGAGCGCGCCCGGCTGAACAGCGTGGTCGGCTCGCTCGGTGACAAGGTGGCCGTACGTCGGGCCGCCTCCGCGTTCAAGCCGTTCCTCGCGGGCGGCGACGCCATCTGGGGCAGCAGTGTGCGCTGCTCCCTCGGATTCAACGTGACCGTGAACGGCGCACCCTACTTCCTCACCGCCGGGCACTGCGGCAACGCCTCCTCGACGTGGTCCGACTCGCAGGGCGGAGGAGAGGTCGGCCAGACCGTCGACTCGCAGTTCCCCGGGACCGACTACGCCCTGGTCCAGTACGACGACGCCGGCAGCGACCACCCCAGCGCCGTCGACCTCTACGACGGGAGCAGCCAGGAGATCACGCACGCCGCGGACGCGTACGTGGGCGAGACGGTCACGCGCAGCGGCAGCACCTCAGGGCTGCACAGCGGCACGGTCAACGGGCTCGACGCGACCGTCAACTACCAGGAGGGATCGGTCTCGGGGCTCATCGACACCGATGTGTGTGCCGAGCCCGGCGACAGCGGCGGCGCGCTCTTCGACTCCGACGCGGCGATCGGTCTGACCTCGGGCGGCAGCGGTGACTGCACGTCCGGCGGTGAGACCTTCTTCCAGCCCGTGCCCGCCGCGCTGAGCGCGGAGGGAGCCACCCTGCCGTAGCCGGCGGCTGACCGCACACCGTGCCGGTCCGGGAAGGATGCACGTTCGTGGCCTCAACCAGTCTGGCCCTCGGCTGGTTGAGGCCCATGCGTACCCAAGAGGGTCTGGCTGCGGGCTTCCCGGCCGGCGATGGCTTCCGGTAAGCGAGGCGGCCGACCAGGCCGGCGAGGGCGAAGGCGGTCATGCCCGGACCGGCCGGCGCAGGGGAGGAGCCCACGTCGTCCAGCTGAGCCGGGAGGAGGCCTTCACCGCCTGGCGGGCGGAGATCGAGCACACACGCCGTATCGAGGCGGCGATCGAGGCCCTGGACGCCCCGGCGCACGACCGCCGCAAGAACCAGAGGTGACCGTAACCGAGGCGACACGGGTGAGCGACCTGGCCCTGTGCCGAGACCGCACGGCGGCAGCCGGACAGCGGCGGGAGCCAGGCGCGTGCCGGGCGGTGTTCCTTGGGCCGCGACATGGTCTCCCGGGTCAGCCCCAGGGGAGCGGGGCCGTTTCAGAGCCGTCGAGCGGCGTTCCGCCAGGCGCTCCAGCAGCCGTCGGCCGTCCGGGAAGACGGGACCCGTGTGCCCATGTGCCGTCTGCCACCGCGATGTGTAGTCCCTTCGCGGAACGCCTTTCCAGCAGTCCGGCAGGGCCGTGCTCCGCCACGCGTCCCATCCAGTCGACGTTCTCCACGGTCAAGCTCCGCACCAGGCTCACCCGTGGTGCGGGCAGCCACGCCGCGGCCCCGGCCATGGTGTGCAAGCTCGTCGAATCCGCACAGGAACGCCGGCGCGCGATCACCGGAGTCCACCTCGTCTGGCCGGTGCGGTGCCGGAGCCAGGCTCGGTCGAGTGGCATCCCGGTAGAACGCCCCGGGAGTACGACGGCCGGGTGACGCGCGAAACCGTATGCTGCCGGGATGATCAAGCCCATCGAACTCGTCATATTCGACTGCGACGGCGTGCTGGTCGACAGCGAACGCATCGCCGCACGCGTGCAGGCCGCCCTCGGGGCCGAGCTGGGCTGGCCACTGACCGAGGAGGAGATCGTGGACCGCTTCATCGGACGCTCACACGCGGCCATCCGCGAACAGGTTGCCGCCCGGCTCGGCCACGACACGGCTGCCGTCTGGGCGGACAGGTTCGAACAGCTCCACCACGAGGCCGTCGACGCTGATCTGACGCCGGTCGAGGGCCTGCCGCAGGCCCTCGACACGCTCACCGTGCCGACCTGCGTCGCTTCCAGCGGCTCCCACGACAAGATGCGGCACACCCTTGGCCGCACCGGACTCTACGAGCGATTCGAGGGCCGTATCTTCAGCTCCACCGAGGTTTCACGCGGCAAGCCCGCCCCCGACCTGTTCCTGCACGCCGCCCGGCAGATGGGCGTCGACCCCGCAGCCTGCGTGGTCGTCGAGGACAGCCGGCCCGGCGTCCGCGCCGCCCGCGCCGCCGGCATGCGGTCTTTCGGCTACGCCGGCGGGCTCACCCCAGCTGAACGACTTGAAGGTCCCGACACCACCGTCTTCCACGACATGCGCGAGCTGCCCGCACTCATCGCGGCACCGTAGCCGCCCCTGGCGGACCCCTCGGCAGCGAACGTGGACAACTCGCCACCTCCGCCGCATCGCCGGTACGGCTTGAGGGCACGACGGTGAAGAACTCCGCAGCGCGGTCGTTGCCCGACGTCGTCGCCGAGTGCACGCACGACTGGCGCCGCCGAGGGACAAGAACCTCGACGTGCTGGTCCGCCACAGCCTGACGCCTGCGTCCCGGTCGGCGGCGGCACCTGGCGTCCGTTGCGTGACCCGGACGTTCCGGGGCTGGACGACGACGAGGACGGAGCTGAGCCGTGAGGGCCTCGCGACAAGGGCGACCTGGACCCCTGCGACCCCGTCCTCAAGGAGCAGTCCTCGCAGTGTCTGGGCTGCCGGGCCTGCGAGGTGGGGACCAGGGTGCAGTCCACGCTGCGCACAACCGGTTACTGCCTGATCATTCCACCGCTTCAGGAGCTCCCTGCTCAAACGCGAGGCGGCAGCGTTCGACCTGCTCGGCCACCTGCTCCATGAACCAGCGCATGATCTCGTAGGGGATGACGTGCTCGTCGTGGCTGTGGATATGGACGGCCGGCTCCAAGCTCGGGTCCTCGTCGGGTATCACCGCCACCATGAAGGCGGCTCCGGGCAGGTGCGTCCCGGCGTTGGGAATCTCAGCCCACGCAGCTGGCGCCGGCACGGCCTCGCTCAGCTCCAGACACCACGCGTCGTCCGGCAACGCGTAGTGGAACTGGACGGCGTAGTGGCGGCCTGCATGAACACGCAGCTCTGGCATGCCCGCAGGGTGCCACAGCTGCCGCGCCGGAGTCTCGCGAGTATCCGCCCGCACCTGGCGCCGCCGTCCCGCCGACCATATGCGGGACAGCTCTTCGGGCCTGTGAAAGCCCGTAGGCCGCCTGGACTCGACCACCCAGGCAAGGCTTTCTCCCAGCTCGCGGGCGACTGGGGTGCTCGAAAGCCGCCTCCCGAAATTGCCGCGTTCTGCCGGGAGCACGGAGATAGCCTCGACGCTGTCATCGTCGCGACGGGGAGGGGCCGGGGCATGCAAGGGCAGGACTGGATCGAACGTGCGGGAGAGCTGTTCGAAGCAGCGATGTTCGGCGGAGACACGTCTGCGCTGGACCGCTCTGATGAGGTGCTGGACTCGGTCGAGGCGCCGCTTGCCTTGGCGCGCGGCAAAGTGCTGCACGTCCGCTTCCTGAACGACCGCAAAGAGAACTCCCAGGAACTGGTGCTGTTTGAGCGCGCGGCCGCGTTGTACGAGCGTCTGGGGGATGCGTCAGGTGAGGCGGACGCGCTGTTCTGGGTCGGCTGCTGGTACCAGGTGGTCAAGGGCGACGGCGTCGCTGGCAGGCCGTACTTCGAGCGGTCGTACACGCTGGCGAAATCCGTCGACGACCGGATGACGATGTCCTATGCGATTCGGCATCTCGGCTTCACCGACAAGGATGCGGGCCGCTTCGATCAGGCCCGCGAGCGGTTGACCGAATCGGTGAAGCTGCGCCATGAGATCGGCTTCAGGCCTGGGGAAGCGGCTGGCCTGGTGGCACTGGCCTACCTCGCGGCCGAAACGGGTGACGCAGCGGCGGCGTTCCACCACCTTGACGAGGCGCAGTCGGTCGCCGAGAGCTGCGGCGCCAAGGCCGTGCTGGGGTGGATCGAGCAGGCCCGCACGCACATCCGCTCCTAGGTTGTGACCAGTAAAGTGTTGGGCACAGCCATTCGTTGAGGACTGCGATCGGCACGGTCGCCTCGTAGCGGACAGCGGGCTTGTCGTACCTCGTGGCCACGGCCCGGTGGTGCTTGAAGCGATTGATCCCGCCCTCGACGGCATGCCGCTCGCGGTAGTCGGTCTTGTAGAACTTCGGCGGCCGGCCGCTTCGGGAGCCGAGCTTCTTGCGGTTGCGGACGCGGTCGGCAGGACTGGGATGGTTACCTGATTTCGTGCCTTCGCAGGTAGGCGCGGTTGCGGCGGGAGTCGTACGCCTTGTCGCCCGGTCCGGTCCGGTCTGCTGCGGGGACGCGCAGCACCGAGCCGGGGCGCCCGAATCGCCTCCAGGACCGGCTCGAACTGCGGAGAATCACCTCGCCGGCCGGCCACGACCAGCACGGACAACGGCTTCTGCCCCGGCTCGACAGCGAGGTGGACCTTGGTGGTCAGCCCGCCCCGCGAGCGTTCCAGGCCGTGGTCGGCCGGCTCGACGGCGATGCCGCCGGGCGGCTCCTTTTGCAGGTCCCCCGTTTCGACGCCCCCGTCGGCGTGCTGGTGGGCCGCGCAGATGGTGGAGCCGATGTTCACGTCCCAGGTGATCGAGCCATTGGCGTCGGCTTGAGCCTGGAGCCGGGTGACGAGCCTGGCCCGGGTGCCGTCGCGCTGCCAGCGCCGGAACAGGTCGTAGCTCCGGTCCCAGGGTCCTTAGCGTTCCGGCACATCACGGCAGGGAGCAATGGTCCGGGTCCGCCATCGTATGCCGTCTATCAGCTGCCGTCGCGTCCACACTGGGGGCCGGCCCGGTTCACCCCCTGCGGCAGCAACGGCTCCAGCCGGGCCCACTGGCTGTTCGTCAGATACCCACGCTCACAGAGTGTGATCATCCACGGCCGAGATCCACTTCCGCAACAGACCCTGGCGGGGCCTGTAGCCTGCCTTTAAGGTGTGGGCATGAGCAGACGGGGTCCTACCTTGGAGGACGTCGCTCGGCATGCGGGGGTTTCCCGAGCGACCGTCTCCCGGGTCGTCAACGGCGTGCGCAACGTGGACCCGCTGATCCAGGACCTGGTCCACCGGGCGATCGCGCAGACAGGGTATGCCCCCAACCGGGCCGCGCGCTCGCTGGTGACAAAGCGCGCCGAGACGATAGCTCTGGTGGTTTCCGGAGCCGGTGATGTGCCGATCGAGAGTCAGGAGGCCTTCGCCGCCCGTGTCTTCTCAGACCCGTTCTTCGGTCGGGTGGTCGCAGGAGTCGTCGGCTTCCTGCGGCCCCGCTCGATGCATCCCGTGCTGATGTTCGCCGATTGCGCCGACGATCGGCAGGAGGTTCTCGCCTACCTGCGGCAAGGTCGCGCCGACGGCGCGCTCGTCGTCTCCACGCATGCAGACGACCCGTTGCCCGGCATCCTGGCCGGCGCAAAGCTGCACGCCGTGCTGTTCGCCCGCCCGGCGGGCCCGGTACCGCTGAGTTATGTGGATCTCGACCATCGGGAAGGCGGACGGCTCGCGGCGCAGCACCTGTTGGAGCGCGGCTGCCGCAGACTGGTCACGGTGGCCGGCCCGCTGGCCGTTTCCGCCAGTCGGGAGCGACTTGCCGGTTTTCGCGAGACGCTGGCCCGCAACGGTCATCCGGACGTCCCCGTCGTCGAGGCCGGCTTCACTCTGGACAGCGGTATGGCCGCCATGACGCAACTGCTCGCCGAGCATCCGGACCTGGACGGCGTCTTCGCAGCCAACGATCTCATGGCCCAGGGCGCTTGCCAGGTGCTCCGGGAGGGCGGGAGACAGGTGCCGGACGACGTGGCAGTGATCGGCTTCGACGATTCCGGCATTGCTTTGAAGTGCCGGCCTTCGCTGACAACGGTCCGTCAGCCGATCGAGCTGATGGCAGCGGAGATGGCGCGCCTCCTCGACGGGCATATCCGAGGGGAACGCGCCGAACCGACGTCCGTCATGTTCGCCCCTGAACTGATCGTGCGGGAAAGCGCATAGGGGCTTGCCGTAGGCGGCCTCGGCATGCGAGCCGCGTTTACGGCGCTGCGGCCGCCGCTGGGTCGCCCGGTTCGCGACGATCATTGCACGCCAAGCCGAGCAGGCCGCTGACGTGAGAGGCGAAGCCCACGTCGGCTACGTCGCGTTCGCCCTTGTCCGGCCCCACCGCGGACAGGGGGCGAGCCGGCCGTCGACGGAGCGGCTCATCGGCCACGGCGATCACGCAGGCTCAAGGTTGACTTGTTCTGTCGGCCCTCGCCCGCGGCCATGTTGTCCGCCGGGCTGAACGTGGATGCGCTGCTGTCGAGCCGGGCCGGTGGCGGTCGCGCATGAAGGCTCGCAAGGGCATAGCTCCTGGGCACCGGGCGCGCCGACGACGGCATCAACCATCAAGGGCATCCGCCGACTTAAGTCAAGCCGAAAGAAAAGTGTGTTGGCCTTATTGACGGATACATGCCGGAGGCGCATGGTGCGGGAGAGCGCTCTCCCGATCCTCCTGTTCCCAACTTCTCCCTCGAGGAGACGACTTCGTGTCCGTAACCGGTATGCCCGTGGTGAGACCGCCGCACCGGCGACATCTCGACCGTCCGCGCGGTGCTCTGGTAGGCGCGCTGGTCAGCGCCCTGCTCGTGCTGTTGCCAGCCACCCCTGAACAGGCGGCTCCCGCACTGCTGTCACCTGGGAAGCCTGTAACGGCGTCGAGCCGGGAGAACTACGGAACGCCGGCCTCCGACGGAGTCCGGCTCGCCGGCTTCCTCATCGACGCCGGCCCGGTCAACTGTCCGACCCCGCTGGAGATTGGTCCCACCGGCGCGACGGTGGACCATTCGGCCAACCCGACCACCATCCAGGACGTCTACTACCGCATCGGCGGTGCGGGGCCAGGCAAGGCCACCACCAGCCTGGTCGTCGACAGCAACGACACGATCACCGACCACACCTGGGTGTGGCGCGCCGACCACGGCGACGGAGTGGGCTGGGATACGAATCGGGCCGACTACGGCGTCCGCGTCAAGGGCGACGAGGTCCTGGCCACCGGCCTGTTCGTCAAGCCCTTCAACAAGTACGACGTCGAATGGCACGGCGAGCGCGGCCGGACCGTCTTCTTCCAGAACGAGAAGGCCTACGACGCACCGAACCAGGCCGTGATCCAGAATGGTGCCACCAAGGGGTACGCCGCCTACAAGGTCGACGACTCGGTCACCACGCACGAAGCCTGGGGCATGGGCAGCTACTGCAACGACACAGCAGACCCTTCCATCCGGCAGGACCGCGGATTCGAAGCGGCCGTGCAGCCCGAAGTGAAGTTCCACGACCTCCTGGTGGCCTCCCTGGGCGGCAGTGGCCAGTACGAGCATGTCATCGACGACACAGGGCAGCCGACCTCGGGCACCTCGACTGTCCCGTCGACAGTCGTCTCCTACCCCTGACCCCGCGCCGGGGACCGTACCGCTCCCGCGCGGCCCTGGTAACGACTCCCCTCCGGACCGGACGAACCCGCCCCGCACTTCGGCCCGAAGGGGCCACACCCGCAGCGAACCGACTGTCAGGAGCACACCCGTGTTCAGACCACCCTCCCGGATCGTCCCCACCCCACGCCGGGCCGACGTGTCTCTTCTCGCCCTCGGCGCCCTTCTCGCATCGTCGATCACCGTGGCGCTCGCACCGAGCGCACACGCGGCCGACACCCTGCTGTCCCGGGGCAAGACGGCCACCGCCTCCTCGCAGGAAGGGGACGGCTATTCGGCGGCCGCCGCGGTGGACGGCGACCTCACCGGCACCCGGTGGGCCAGCCAGTGGAGCGACCAGCAGTGGCTCCAGGTCGACCTCGGCCAGGAGTCCGACATCAGCCGTGTCGTCCTGACATGGGAGACGGCCTACGGCAAGGACTACGAGATCCAGGCGTCCGACAACGGCACCGACTGGCACACCCTGAAGACGGTGACCGGCGGCGACGGCGGCACCGACGACCTCGCCGTGTCCGGCACCGGCCGCTACATCCGGATGAAGGGACTGACCCGTTCCAGCGGGTACGGATACTCGCTGTGGGAGTTCCAGGTCTACGGCTCCCCGGCCGACACAGGACCCCCCGCCTTCGGCGCCGTCAAAGTCGAGGGAACCCAGGGCAACTGGCGCCTGACCGTGGGCGGCCAGCCGTACACCGTCAAGGGAGTCACGTGGGGCCCGGCGGTCTCCGACGGCCCAAAGTACCTGCCGGACGTGAAGGCGATGGGTGCCAACACGATCCGCACCTGGGGCACTGACGCTTCCAGCAAGACACTCCTGGACGCCGCGGCGGCCAACGGCATCCGCGTCATCAACGGATTCTGGCTCCAGCCCGGCGGCGGGCCGGGAGCCGGTGGCTGCGTCGACTATGTCACTGACACGACGTACAAGAACAACTCGCTGGCCGAGTTCGCCAAGTGGGTCGAGGCCTACAAGAGCCATCCAGCGACGCTGATGTGGAACGTGGGCAACGAGTCGGTGCTCGGTCTGCAGAACTGCTACAGCGGCAGCCAGTTGGAGGCGGAGCGCAACGCGTACACCAGCTTCGTCAACGATGTCGCCAAGAAGATTCACAGTATCGACCCCGACCACCCGGTCACCTCCACCGACGCCTGGACCGGCGCGTGGCCGTACTACAAGCGCAACGCACCCGACCTCGACCTGTACGCGGTGAACTCGTACAGCAACGTGTGCAAGGTCCGCCAGGACTGGATCGACGGCGGTTACACCAAGCCGTACATCATCACCGAGACCGGACCGGCCGGCGAGTGGGAGGTTCCGAACGACGTCAACGGCATTCCCGACGAGCCGACCGACGCGCAGAAGGCCGACGGCTACACCAACGCCTGGAACTGTGTGACCGGCCACCAGAGCGTGGCCCTGGGAGCCACCCTCTTTCACTACGGCACCGAACACGACTTCGGCGGCGTGTGGTTCAACCTCGTGCCCGACGGCTTGAAGCGCCTGTCGTACTACGCCGTCAAGAAGGCGTACACGGGCTCGACAGCGGGTGACAACACGCCCCCGGTCATCAGCAACATGACCGTCTCTCCCGCCTCCTCCGCGCCCGCCGGCGGCGAGTTCACCGTGCACGCTGACGTCCACGACCCTGACGGCGACCCGATCACGTACAAGGTGTTCCTCAGCGGCAACTACGCGAACGGCGACAAGAGCCTCGTGCCGGCCCAGTGGCGCTCCACCGGCAACGGCACCTTCGTCGTCACCGCACCGAAGAAGCTCGGCGTGTGGAAGGTCTACCTCCAGGCGGAGGACGGGCACGGCAACGCCGGCATCGAGACCAAGTCCGTCAAGGTCGTCGCCCCGCCGGTGAGCGGGACAAACGTGGCCCTGAACCGGCCCGCGACCGCCTCCTCCTCCCAGCAGTCCTACGGCGACTGCCCCTGCACCCCCGGGCTGGCCGTCGACGGCAACACCAACACCCGCTGGGCCAGCGACTGGAGCGACCCGCAGTGGTTCCAGGTCGACCTCGGCGCCTCGAAGGCCCTGCACAAGATGCAACTCGTCTGGGACCCGGCCTACGCCAAGTCCTACGAGGTGCAGGTCTCCGACGACGGCACCACCTGGCGCTCGGTGTACTCCACGACCGCAGGTGACGGCGACGTGGACACCATCGACGTCTCGGCCACCGCCCGGTACGTGCGTCTGCAACTGACCGCACGTGGCACCAGTTGGGGCTACTCCCTCCATGAGCTGGGGATCTACAGCTGACCGCTGTAACCCCGAGCACGCTGGTGGAACACGCACCTGGTTCCACCAGCGCCGAACCGATGGCAACCGCCCCGTGTGCACTCCGGCGCGGGGCCCCTCTTCCCACTCCACGGGCAGGAGACCCCTATGAGATCGAGTCCGAAACGGCTCTCTGCACTGCTCCTCGGCACCGCCCTGGTCGCCGGCGCCCTCGGTGTCGGCACCATCGCCTCCGCCGCCACCGACCCCGGCATCGGCCGTCACGCCCCGGTGGGGAGTGTCGCCGCCCACACGGGGCACACGTTGGCCGTGTCCACACTGCCGTCCGGTGACGACCCGGACGGCGACGGCTACATACCGGCCGTTCCACAGGTCACCGGCGTCACGCCGTCCTGGGCCGACCCGCCACACCGCTATTTCCACGAGTTCCAGGCCAACTGCTCGGTAACGCACACCGCTCCTGACGACCCGATCGTCTATCCGGGCCAGCCCGGCAAGTCCCACGACCACACGTTCATGGGTAACACCTCGACCAACGCGTACAGCACCACGGCCTCTCTCGACGGCGGCGCCACCACCTGCAAGGCGCCCGCCGACGCCTCGGGATACTGGATGCCCTCCCTCTACAACGGGGACCAGAAGATCCTCCCCGTCGGACCGCAGACCATCTACTACAAGTCCGGCGTCACCGACTACACCAGCGTGCGGCCGTTCCCCAAGGGGCTGCGGTTCGTCGTGGGCAACCCCATGCAGAGCGCTGACGAGTTCCGCCACCACCCCGGCTTCGTCGAGGGCTGGGAATGCGGCGACAGCTACTTCAACACCGACTTCCCCGCGAGCTGCCCCAACAGGGCCGACGTCCAGCTCAACATACGTTTCCAGGCGCCCAGCTGCTGGGACGGCAAGTACCTCGACACACCAGACCACAAGAGCCACATGGCCTATCCGGTCGTCAAGCCCGGCACGAACGACAACGTCTGTCCCGCCGACCATCCGGTGGCGGTGCCGATGATCGAGTTCAAGATGGCCTTCCCGGTCAACGGAGACATGTCCCAGGTGCACCTGGCCAGTGGCCGCGGCTACTCCTTCCACTACGACTTCTTCAACGCCTGGGACGACCGCACACTCAAGGCGCTGGTCGACCACTGCATCGTGGGCGGCCTGCAGTGCGACGCCCGCGGCTACGACCAGTCGCATCCGGAGGCGGGCGCAGCTTTGAACGAGGACTACCGGCTGCCCTGACTGCCGATCCGATCCATGCGGCCCGGCCACTCCCGGCGACTGCCAGGAGTGGCCGGGCTCTCGCCCTGCCTTCGGCGGGCGGCCCGTCACATGTCAGAAGCAGGGCGCGGATGACCAACCGAACGAACGACGCAACGAACGGCGAATCAGCCGAAGCATCACTCGAGGAGACGATCGACTGGTCGATCGGCGAGGAGCTTGTCGCAGAAAGTACGCCTGCGGCCCGGCGTTGTTCGTGAACGGCGGCCAGCGACTTCGCCGGGGACGGCACGATCAGATCGAGCGTGCCGGTGCCGGGAACGACCACGCTCTGTTCGTCGAGGGCGGTGAAGATGTCCTCGACCAGCCGCTGGGCAAGGGGGCGTGCGGTTCGCGGGGGCTGGTGTCAGCGCCGACGAAGCCGGGCCAACGCCAGCGTTCCCAGAATCAGCAGCAGACCGCCGGCCGCGAACATGATGTGCTTCCCGCTGAGCAGGCTGGCGCTCCAGTCGGCTGCCCTGGCGTCACTCGGATCAGAGGGATTGGCGCTCCCCGCCGGGGAGCCGGACGAGTCCCCGCCATCGGCACTGGCGCCACCGTGAGGGCGAGCACCATCCTTGCCGCCACCGCGGTCGTCCTCGTCGATGCAGTGGGTGGCGGGGAACGGGAAGACTCGCTTGTGCTGGGCGAAGGCCTTCACAACGAGCAGCGGGTGCACCCTGAAGAAGTCACGGATTTCAAACTGGTACCTGTCAGAGGTTTTGGTGGGGTACATCACGCTCAAGTACCCGACGACGGTGAAGCTGCTCCACGGCGCCTCCGGTGACGAGACATTCGCGGGCCCCTGCAGGAGGATGGCCTCGGGCCCGCGTTGAGCGTTGATCAGTACCATCCTCAGGTTCTTGTCGATGAGCACGACCCCGCGCGGGCTGTGGCAGTTGCGCCAGGGATTGCGGGGACCACCGGCATCATCGCCCCCGTCGTAAAGCCTCAGGGAACTGGACGTGTGCCGCGTCGACGCCTGCGCAGTGGCGCTGGCCGTCGGAGACACCAGGACGACGGCCGCAACCGCCAACGGCGCTGCAACCCAGGGACGAAGACCCACTCGACAACCTCCATAGGCGACGGATGTGGCAAACACGCTGCAGCGCGGCATCTTGGAGAGCCGACAAAAATCTAAGGAAACCGACTCGCCACATCGTGAATGCTCGCGGGCCCGTATTCGTTGTCACTCAACCGCAGCAGTCTCATAGACCAACTGCGCGTCTTCGCCGCTGGCGCCGTCGTCCCCGCGAAGTGTGCCGGAGGAGAAGCCCTCGTGCCATCCGCCCGTGAGGCCGGCTTGTGGCCCAGTGGCCGGTGCTCGTTGGCCGCGAAGACCCAGCCCGCCAGGACGGACAGTGCGATGACGACCTTCCGGTGATGGATCGGGCCGTGCGCCACCAGTTCAGCGAGCGCAACAGCGCCTGCCTCGACACCCTTGCCCAGCATGCCGGACCGGCGTAGTGGACCAGCCGGTCCCCGGCGATGCGCAGGCCGCCCTTGGCTGCGATCATGACCGGCTCCGGGCCGAACCACTTCATCTGCCACTGCCACTGCCACTCGGCGAGGCCGCTCAGAGCGGCCGAACCACCCGTAGGCCAGGGCGGTTTCGAAGAAGTCGGCGCCCTGCGGCCTCGTGTACGCGGTCGCCTGGGGCGCGGCGCGCCCCCGACGGCTCCCCAAACGCTGCCAGCGGAGTGGCCGGCCGATGCCGGAGGCCGAGGGCTGGCCGACGACCGCACACGCAGACGACACGGAGCGGGGGCCGGGAGGTCAGGAGGCGGAACGGAGGGGGATGCCCGCGCCGGTTGCGGCTCCGGGCCCGATGCCGGCCTGCGTGTCCGCCTTCATCCGCTCGCGGTGCGCGGCCTCGAGGGCCGTGGTCGTGCTGGTGGCGGAGGTCATCGCACCCGCTCCCTTCATGGTTCCTCCCTCCAGCCTGGGCCAGTCGTGCGCCCTGCACCACGGGCCGCTGGGTCCCGACCAGGCCCTTAGGCCTGCGTGCACCTTCACTGCGCCGCAGCCGGGGTCCGCGGCGACCGGCGCCTCGCACACCACCGGAACCTCCACCCCACCGCCGGCGCGAACTGGCGATTCGATCAAGAGGACCACCGTTGCTGGAACGCGGGGGGCCGCGGGGATCTGCCGGGTCGGGAATTCGTCAGCCTCCTTGGGCCCCGTCGGTTCCTGTGAGAGATGTCAGAGCGGCGTCGAGGCGGCGGGTGGCCTCACCTGCGACCGGGCGGAGGGCGTCGAGTCCGGTCAGAGCCATCATCGTCTGCGGTTCCAGGACCCGTACGACGGCTCGGTCGCCGTCGGTGCGGACGACCACGTGGCACGGCAGCAGCAGACCGGTGGTGCGGTCCGCCGCCAGGGCCGGGTGGGCCAGCACCGGGTTGCAGGCGCCGAGGATGACGTAGTCCTCCATGTCCTGGTCGAGTTTCGTCTTGAGGGCGGCGGTGACTTCGATCTCGGTGAGGACGCCGAAGCCCTGCTCGGCGAGGGCCTCGCGAACCCTGGTGACGGCGGTGGCGAAGTCTGTGTCGAGGTGAACCGCGCGGTCGTAACGCATGGGGTCGGCCTTTTCTGTCCGTTGCGCTGACGGATGCCAAGCCGTCGGCCAGGCATCCGGGAGTTGTTGCGCAGGGCTCTCCATGCCCTGCTGAATGCCCCTGGTGACGTCACCGATATCGGCATAGCGGCCTTGGCCTTGCGTACGGGCGCAGCCCAAAAGCTCTCGCGTGTGCCTCGGTCCGACGCCCCCTCCGACGGCCCGATGGTGCAGGCACCACGCTCTTTCTTCCCTGGAGATACAGGCGACCAGGTGCCATGACGCCGCCACAGCAGGACGCGTCGGTTTCGAGGCAGAGTACTCACCGTGTGTAATCTCAAAAACGCTCAGGGTGCCCGCGGTCTGAGTGGGTCGAGCCGGGCAACAGGAAGGGAACGGAGCCATGCCCATCTCTCGTCGCGATGCCTTCAGGCTCGGGGGCGTGGCCGCGCTGGCCGGCGCAGGTGTATGCAGGGTCGTCGGTTGTGACTCGCGGGCGGGGACGAATGAGGCCGTTCGGCTTCCGCGGCTCTCGCGGAAGGCGGACTACACGCTGCGGATCGCGACCGGTCAGGTCGAGCTCGCGCCGGGGTCGGTCGTCACCACCACGACGTACAACGGCGGCTTCCCCCCGGTCCGCTGCTGCGGTTCACCGAAGGCCGCCCGGTGGTGGTCGACGTGCACAACGACACCGGCACCCCCGAGCTGCTGCACTGGCACGGCCAGCGGGTTCCCGCCGACGTGGACGGGGCCGCCGAGGAGGGCACGCCGTACATCCCCGCGCACGGGATGCGGCGCCTGTCCTTCACCCCCGGCCCGGCCGGTTTCCGCTTCTACCACACCCATGTGGCAGCGCTCGGTGACCTGACGCGGGGCACTTACTCCGGTCAGGCCGGCCCGGTCTACATCGAGCCGAAGACGAACCCCGGTGCCTACGACCAGGAGGTGTTCCTGACGCTGAAGGAGTTCGAGCCCTCCCTCAGCCACGGCGGGGAAGAGACCCAGGCACCCCTCGCCGGTTCCCAGGTGCCGGACCTGAGACGCAGGGGCGAGCGGGCCATGGCCGACTCCCTGGCCCGGGGCATGCCGCGCGGGTACGAGGTCGGCTACCGCGCCTTCAGCGTCAACGGCCGCAAACTCGGCCACGGCGAGCCGATCAAGGTCGGGACCGGACAGCGCGTGCTGTTCCACGTCCTCAACGCCAGCGCCACCGAGATCCGCAGCCTCGCCCTGCCCGGCCACACCTTCCAGGTCGTCGCGCTCGACGGCAACCCCGTACCCCGCCGGGCCGACGTGCCGGTGCTGTGGATCGGGACCGCAGAACGCGTCTCGGCCGTGGTGGAGATGAACCACCCGGGTGTGTGGGTGCTGGGCGACCTGTCGGACGACGACCGGAACGCAGGCATGGGCACCGTGGTGGAGTACGCCGGCCGCGGCGGGGCCCCACAGTGGTCCGCGCCGCCCGCGTTCACTTGGGACTACCGTACCTTCGCCGGTTCAGGCTCCGCCGCCCGGCGGCCCGACCGCACCATCGACCTGCTGGTGGAGAAGCGCAACGCCGCCCAGAAGGGATTCAACGTCTGGCCCCTCAACGGCGTCCCGTTCTCCCTGGACGCCGACAAACCGGTGCTGGAGATCGAGCGCGGCAAGCGGTACCGGATGCGGCTGCGCAACGCCTCCGACGACATCCACCCCGTCCATCTGCACCGACACACCTTCGAGATCACGCACATCGCAGGCACCCCTACCAGCGGGCTGCACAAGGACGTCGTCATGCTCGGCGGCTACCAGACCCTCGACTTCGACTTCACCGCCGACCAGCCGGGGCTGTCCTTGTTCCACTGTCACCAGCAGCTCCACATGGACTACGGGTTCATGATTCTGCTGCGCTGCTCCTGACGCGGGGCGACTGCCGGCCGGGGCCCCGCCCAGGTGCATGGTCAAGGCCGAGCGCCGGTGCCGGGCATGCGGCCCCTGCCCGCGGTGCGTGCCCGGGGGGCTCACCCGTAAGAGGGGCCGCCCGCACGATCGGGCGGAAGAGGGCCGCTGTGCCGGCCACCGGCGGCACCCGGCAGTGGCACACCGCAAGCGGCGGCCCTGCGGACGGTTCGCCGTACGGACCGGGCCGGGAGCGTGAGCGCGGATTTGTCCCGCATCCCAGACCGCCGCCCCATATCCTTTCCCACCTCCAGGGATGCTGAGATCACCTTTGTTCAACTGACATTTCACCCTGCCGAGGAGCCTGATGATGAACCAGCGCCCGTCCAACTCCCGCCCGCTCTCGTCATCCGCCCGGATGAGTCCGCCCGGCCGTGTGCCCGCCCCACCGAGGACCTCGCCGCTCGCCCGTTCACCTCGTACGCGGCGCGCCCGTAACGACCACAGCCCCGTCCAGCCCAAGCGGCCGCCCGGGCTCTCAACGCAATCCCGGGCGGGCGCCGACACGACCGGGGCCCCGCACGGCTCCCTCCCCGACCTGGGCAGACGCCTGCGCCCAAAACAGCGTGCGTGGCGTTCCGCCGTGCCGCCTGAGGCAAGGCGCCACGCATGCGGCCGCCCGCACCGTGGTGACGTGGCGGCCCATGCCGCCCGGATCGAGTTCCCTGGCAGCACTCGTGGGCCCCGATCGCCCCGATCGGGCGTCTGGGGGGCCGTCATCGTCTTAGCTGCGGCGCGCACGAGCTGGGGGCAGCTCTGCAGCCATGGCGGAAGCCGGACGCTGGATAAAGGAAATGGACTCAGCCGGTATCGCCAGCACTCTCGGCCTCTATGCGGAGCGGGTGATCACCCCGCGCGGCTCACCCGCCCTGGCAGGCCTGGAGTTGATGACCGCGCTGCGCCCGCCCACCCGCCCGGTCCGGGATACGGCGACCGGGAACTGGGTGCCTGCCCCGAATCCCGGCTCGCTCGGACTGGAGCCGGTGGACCCGGCGCCCCCGGAAGCCGGTCCCGCTCACCCTTAACGAGGAGCCGTACGAGTGGGTCCAGAACAGTGACCTGCTGACCGATGAAGAGCGTCGCCTGCCGCTCGCGGTGGGCGTGGAGGTGAACGCACCGCTCCTCGCGGCCGCCTCCCGGCTGCCGGTGGGCTTGTCGGCGCCCGAACATGTCGTGGCCCCCCGTTCGCCCCCAGGATCCCGGGTTCCTGGCTGGTTGACCTCTCCCACGTCGAGGTGGATCCCCGTATGCCCAGCCCGTCACCCCGACCGGATCTCGCCCCGCCCCAGCCCGCCGGTTTCCTGGGTCCTGCCCCAGGCGTGGTCCGGCTGAAGGGCGTCCGTCCGATGCCCTGGGCGGTCGGGCTCATGGAGCAGGGACAAAGCCCCGCCTGCCACATTCAGGACGGTGACCCGGCCCTCGACCAAGGCGAATAGATCCATCTTTCGTGACCGGCTCAGCTCGGGCCAGGGCCAGCATGCAGACGACGGGCTGCGAGCATCACGGTCGGACAGCCCCGGCCGGGCACCGGCCAGCCGGCAGACGAGCGTGGTGGTGAGGTGTTGTCAGCTCACTCCGAGCTTGTGCAGGGCGGTGGTCCAGTCGGTGGCGACCGCCTTCTGTGCCGTGACGAGTGTCACCCTGCCCGTGCAGACGGCGGTGTACAGCTGTGGGGTCGGTGGCCCGGGCCGGGCTCTTCCGCCCCCGGTTCCGGGGGGGGGGGCGTTTAGATCGCCGCCCAGCTCGAGGCTGCACGTGGGATCCGGCAGCGGTTCCCCGCTTTCGGTGCGGTAGTGGCAGCTGCCCGGCGCGGGCTGCTGCTGGACCCGCTAGACCTTCTGCGGGCCCGGCCCGACGGGCAGTGCGCCAACTGAACAGGGAGTGGGCGGAGGCCACCAATGCCACCCGGCGGGCGGTGAACCTGGGCGGCTGGACCCTCTGGGACTAGCCGGGCCGCACCTACACCTTCCACCACGTGTGGCTCCAGGGCCGGGCCACGGTCCGCGTCCACACCGGCTACGGCCGTGACCCCCGCACCGACGTCTACCAGGACCGCGGACGCGAGGTGTGGGACGACCGCGGTGACACCGCGACCCTGCGCAACGACCGCCGGGTTCGTCGACGCCGTCTCCTGGGGACATGACCGCGACCTCCGCGGCGGCGACCGCGACCACCGCAGCGGGCACCGTCACTGACCTGCCGGCCGGGTACTGACACCGCTCGCGGAACCGGACCCGGACACGCGCAGGGTGCCGTCTTCTCCGTACACCCCGACCGTCCCACAGTCCAGCCGTCCAGGACTACCGCCAACTGACCGCTGCCCGGAGGGCCGACGTCACAGTGGTGCGGGGAGCCGGTTCACGAAGTGACTTCAGGGACGGTGGGCCCGCAAGAACTCGGTGATGTCGTGGGCCAGCAGGTCGGGTTCCTCGTGGGCGGCGAAGTGTCCGCCGCGGGGCATGTGTGTGTAGCGGGTGATGTTGTAGGTGCGCTCGGCCCAGCTGCGTGGCGGCCGGCTCAGGTCGGCGGGGAACAGGGCGACGGCCGTGGGGACGGTGACCCGCTCCACGCGCCGGGTCAGGCCGTGGGCGTACTCGTAGTAGGGCCGGAAGGAGGTGGAGATCGTGCCGGTGAACCAGTAGAGGGAGGCCTGGGTGAGGAGGAAGTCGTCGCTGAAGCGGGCTGAGAGGTCACCGCCGCAGTCGCTCCACGCCCGGTACTTCTCGACGAGCCAGGCGAGCAGCCCGGCGGGCGAGTCCGCCAGGCCGTGGCTCAGGGTGAGGGGGCGGGTGCTCTGCTGGTGCTGGTAGCCGCCTTCTTGCGTCTGCCAGGCTGCCACGGATTCGAGGTGGGCCCGCTCCTGCGGGGTGAGGGTGGCGGGGTCGTAGGCGGCTGGGGCGGCCACGGCCAGCAGGTGGATGCCGACGACTGCCTCGGGGTGGGCCTCGGCGAGCCGGGAGGTGATGCCGGCGCCCAGGTCGCCGCCGTGCGCGGCATAGTACTCGAAGCCGAGTTCGTCGTGCATGAGCCGGTGCCAGAGGTGGTGCGTCTGCTCCTTGTCGGTCAGTTCGGGCCGCTGCGGTGAGAACGCGAATCCGGGCAGTGAGGGGACGATCACGGTGAAGGCGTCGGCCGGTGAGCCTCCGTGGCGAGAGGGGGCGGCCAACCGCTCGGCGAGGGCGGTGAGTTCGAGGAAGGAGCTGGGCCAGCCGTGTGTGAGGAGGATCGGCAGCGCGTCCGGGTGTTCGCCGTCGAAGCGGAGGTAGTGCACGGGTGTTCCGTCGAGGTCGGCGAGGTGTGAGGGGAGGGCGTTGATGGCGGCCTCGTGGACTCGCCACTCGTAGCCGCCGGCCCAGTACGCGACTAGGCGGCGGAGTTCCGCCGTGTCGGTACCGGCCTCCCAACCGTCGACCGGCCAGGGCTCGGCCCATCGCGTGCGTTCCAACCGGTCGCGGAGCTCAGTCAGTTCGGCGTCACTGACCGCGATCAGGGGCGCATTGTTCGGCATCGGGTTCTCCTTGGCGTGCTCGGGGCCTCGGCGTGACGGGGGTGGTGTTCTGGGCCGGTGCGCGGGAAATCAGCGGGTCGGGGCGGGCGGTGCTGGCGAGGGGAACGGACCCCGCCATGAAGACCGCGACGACGAGCAGGGCGGGTGCGAGTGCGGTGTGGCCGGCGAGGAATCCGATCAGGGGAGGACCGCCGACGAAGCCGCAGTATCCGATCGAGGTGATGACACCGACCCGGTCGGCGGCACGGACGGGTTCATCGGCACCGGCGCTCAGCGTGACGGGGAAGCCGAGCGCCGCGCCTGTTCCCCACAGCACTACACCGGTGAAAGCCGTCCAGGAGTTCGGCCCGAGCGCGAACAGGACGACACCGGCGGCGGTGGCAGCGGCGGCTGCCCGCAGGGCGCCGGGCCGGCCCAGCCGGTCGACGATCGCCGGCCCGAGCCAGCGGCCGAGCGTGAGCGCGGCGAGGAACGTGGCGTACGCCAGGGTCCCGAGGGTGGCCGTGGTGTGGTGGCGGTCGCTCACGGTGAGGCTTATCCAGTTGCTGCCCGCCCCTTCCGCCACCGTGAAGGCCAGTGCGATGAGACCGATGACGACCGTGCGGGGGTCGCGCCACGGGGTCCGCCCCGAGCGGTCCGCCTTCGCCTGTGGCGCACCGGTCCCGCCGGGTGCGGACCCAGGGAGGAAATGCCGGGCGGCCGCAGGCGTCACGAGGGCGATGAGCAGGGCGATCCCGCCGATGTGGAGACTTACGGGGACCTGCCACGCAGTCATCAGCGCACCGAGACAGGCGCCGGCGACCGTACCCAGACTGAACCCGGCGAAGAAGCGGGGCATGAGCGATCGGCCGAGCCGTTGTTCGACGGCAGCGGCGTGGACGGTCACCGCGACGTCCCAGAAGCCCGTGGTCGTGCCCAGCAGAAAGAGCCCGGCCACCAGCAGCGGCGCCCGGAGGGCGTACCCGAGCGCCACGGCACCGAGAGCGACGCCGACCAGTACGGCCACTGCGGTGACGGTCCGGCGGGGTCCGACACGTGTGACGACCGCTCCGGCCAGCGGCAATGCCACCACACCGCCGACGGCCATCATCAGGAGCACGAACCCCAGCGATGCCGGATCCCAGTCCACCCGTGCCCGTATCTGCGGCAGCCGGGACGCCCAGGTCGCCCCGGCGAGTCCCAGACCGGCGAAGACCGCGTGCGTCGACCTGACCGCGGCAGCGGTCTCTCGCCGCCGCGGCTCGGGGGCGACGACCGCGTACACGTGCCTCATCCGGCGACCGGTGCGAGGGCCTGCACGATCGCCGCTCGCGTCGCCTCCCGCGGCTCCTGCTCCGTCGCGAGGAGGGCATGCATGATCAGCCCTTCCAGCAACGCGTCCAGACGGCCGGCGGTCTCCGACCCGGTGAAGCGGGCCAGAACAGCGCGGCTGTCCCTGGTCCACTTCTGTGTCAGGGCGCGCAGAGCGGGATCGCGCAGAGCCGCGAGGTGCAGCTCGAAGCCCAGGACGGCGCTGCGGCGCCGGGACGGTCCCCCTTGGACAAGCTCCACCAGGACCCCGATCAGGTCCTCGCGCGTCTTCACCTCCGTGAAGAGGCCCTCGAACTCCGCGGTCCGCTGTTCTACGTACCAGGCGAAGGCCTGTTTCTGAAGCTCGGCCAGGCTCGCGAAGTGGTAGGTGACCGACCCCAACGGCACGTCCGCACGTGCGGCAACCTTCCGATGCGTCATACCGGCCGCCCCGTCCGTCACGAGCACGTCGAGCGCGGCGTCCAGGATGCGCGTTCTGCGCTCCGGGTCATGCCGACGAACACGCCGCCCTTCGCCTGCCGGGAGTTCCGCCTCGTTCATAAGAACAAACGTACACTACTTAAGAACAGATGTACGCATCCAGGCAGGTGCGATCAATAGAGATCCGGCGTCAGCTCGTGTCGTCGAGCCAGTCGAAGACGCGCGCCATCGCCAGACGGAGAGCGCCGGGGGGCCAGTGGGCGTCGCCGCCCTCTTCCTCGGTGAACGTCAGAAGCTTCTTCGGTGCTGTCAGGTGCCGGTACAGCTTGCGCGGATCGGAATCCTCGTTGGCGTCCGAGGGCGGGATCGAGAAGTTCGTCCATGCGGGGCGCAACGGAGACGCCCGTCGGTCCCGGCAAGGGCGGTCATCACGTCGAACCAGGCGTCGATGGCGAACAGCGGGGCAGTCGCGGAGGCCATCGGAGCCAGGTAGGTCGATCGGGAACGCAGCAGGACGGCTGTCGCAATCAGCCCCGACACCGCCAGCACGTCGAGTCCTATCCAGGTACTGGACCAGTCGCGGGCCTCGGCGTGGCCGTGTGGGGCAGCCCCCCATCGGGAAGGCCCAGACGACAAGGGAACGGGCTGGCTGCTCAGCACCCTCGCAACGATAAGCCTGGCGGTTGCCGGGGCTGGCAGCGTGCCGCTGGCGCGCGTCCGACGCCGCTACCGCTGGATCCTGGAGGACCGGCGCTGGCTGCTGGAGCGCGAGCGAGAGACCGCCGCCCGTACGGCCGTAGCGGCCGAGCGTGCCAGGATCGCCCGCGCCCTGCACGACATCGTCAGCCACAAGATCAGCCTTATGGTCGTTCAGGCGACGGCCGCCCGCGAGGTACTGGCCGTTCTGCCGGACCCGGCGGAGACCGCACTGGAGGCGGTCGAGGGTGCCGGCCGTGACGCGATGACGGAACTGCGCCCCCTGCTGGGCCTGCTGGCGCCGTCACCGGAGGCGACCACGCCACCGGGCACAGCGAAGGGGACCTGTCCGGGCTCGCACCGCAGCCGAGCCCGAGCCGACTCGGCACCCTTGTCGACCGGGTCGCGTTCGCCGGCCTGCCGGCCGCGGTGCGCATCTCCGGTGAACCGCGACCGCTGACGCCCGGCATCGACGTCACCGCCTACCGGATCATCCAGGAGGCGCTGACGAACACGCTCAAGTACGCCGACGGCGGCACGGCGACCGTGACCGTGCGCTATGCCGACCATGGCCTGCGGGTCGAGGTGCTCAACAGCGGACCGAACGTGCTGTCGGCCGACGCCGTGAGCACGGGTCGTCATGAGCGCAAGGACGACGGAGCAGGGCGCCGTCTGATCGGTCTGCGCGAGCGCGTCGCCGTCTACGGCGGCCACTTCAATGCCCGCCGCCGGATCGGCGGCGGCTACCGTGTGCGAGCCTGCCTCCCGCTTTTGCTTGAGCATGGGACAGGTGCCGCACACCGAACTCCGCGCACTGTCATCGGTGACGCGGGCGTTGTGCGCCTGATCGAGCTCACGCGGGGCCGTTGCGGCGGTGTGCCGTCAGCTCAGCCCGAGCTGTTGCAGGGTGGTGGTCCAGTCGGTGGCGATCGTCTTCTGTGCCGCGGCGAGTGTGATCTTGCCGGAGCAGACGGCGGTGTGCAGCTGAGCTTCGACGGGGTCCTTGCGGTCGTTGACGCCGCCGTGGGTTCGGTGGCCGGGGTCGGGTTCTTCGATCGAGAGGTTGCGGGGGTCGTTGGCGTCGCCCCCCAGTTCAAGGCTGATGAGGTGATCGAATTCTGAGCTACCGAGTTGGCCGGTGTAGCCGTAGAAGGCGGCGTTGAGCCTCTGGCAGCATCCGGAGCTGCTGGGCGTCCCCGACCTGATCCACGACGTCGCACGTCTCCAGCACCAAGACGGTCCCCCTGCCGCCCCGGGCTCTGCCCGTCCGGCGGACAACCACAGCGTGATCACCGAGTTCCTCGTCGACGACGTGGACCGCGTTCACCAGAACCTGACCGGCTTCGTCACCGACTTCGCCACCGGGCCCACCACGATGCCCTGGGGCCTCCGGTCGCTGCTGTTCCGCGACCCCAGGCAACTGGTCAATTTCACACCCCCGACCCCGGCGGCCATCGAGAAGTTGGCACGTCGACGCCACGCACAGCCGTTCACCCCACAAGCCCTGAGCTCCGAGACCCCGCGGCGCATGCGTCCACATCCAGGGCGGTCGGCCGCCGCCATCACGCGCCGGCCGCAGGTCCGCGCCGGCGGCGCCGCCCGGGTACCGCCCGATCAGAGACCCGAGCCGCCCGCAGTCGGACGGCCAGCTACTTGATGCGCCCGTTGCTCCCACTGGTTCCCGGCCGCGGAGTGGAGCCGGCCGCGTTCGCCGCCTTCAGGATGAGATCGGCGACGGCGTC
Source organism: Streptomyces sp. NPDC048192 (assembly GCF_043202415.1). NCBI lineage: Bacteria > Bacillati > Actinomycetota > Actinomycetes > Kitasatosporales > Streptomycetaceae > Streptomyces > Streptomyces sp. NPDC048192. The sequence goes on along the minus strand of NZ_JBIDAL010000017.1, from coordinate 117,278 downwards.
GGGGTGGGCGATGAGAGAGACATGGCAGGAGTTGATCTCCACTGTGTGGGAGTGGGCCCTCTTGGCTTCGAAGCGCTCCTGCGCGGGAGTGATGGTCATGTCCTGACGACCTATCAGGGCCCAGGACGGAATGTCCTTCCACGCGGCGACCTCGGCCTTCTCCGAGAACGCGGTCGTGGCCGCCGGCCGCTGGGTGACACCCAGGAGGTACGCCTGAGCCGCCGGCAGGCAGGCGGCGAAGACGGGCTGCACCTTGCTCCGCTTGAGGTAGAGGTCGGTGCCGCTCATGTCACCGGTGCGGTACGGCACCGAGTCGGTGGCGGTGGCCAGGGCGCTCGGGAAACGGGCGGACAGCGACATGCCGCTCTCGCCGACGTCGGGCATCAGCGCGTTGATGTACACCAGGGACTTCACCTGGGCATTGCCCGCGGCGGCCGAGCTGATGACGGCACCTCCGTAGGAGTGGCCGGCCAGCACGATGGGACCTTTGACCGACTTGAGCACCGAGGCGATGTACGCGGCGTCACTGTGCAGGCCCCGCAACGGGTTGGCCGGAGCCATCACCGTGTAACCGCGCCGCTCCAGCCGCTCGATCACCCCGTTCCAGCTGGAGCCGTCCGCGAACGCGCCGTGGACCAGGACGATGGTCGGCGCGCCGCCGCCCGTCCCGCTTTGCGCCACGGCCGGCGCCGTGGGCACGGCACACAGGACGGCAGCCGCGCACCCCGCCGCTGCAATGCGTCGACGCCGGCTGTCCAGCAGCGCGCCGCGTATGGCAGATACCGTCATGCCCGTCTCGCTTTCACTCGGAGTTCACGGCAACACCGTTCACGATGCGGCTTGCACAGGCTCGGCGAGCTCGCCCGAGCGGGTGACCGGAACGAAGCATTCGAGTGACACTCGCACCCTCCCCACAACGGCTCACACCCGACCGCGGCCATTGCCACCCTGTCGGACGCACACGATCACTCTTCTGCCCAGCCGGAGGAGGACCCCTGAGCGGGGCTGCCTACGTGCCTTGGGGCGTGGTGCCGGCCATGGCTCCTCCAGCGGCGGCGGATTGCACACGCCGCCGTCCTGAACGGCCGGGGTCTGCGTTTGCCTGTACGGCAGCACGCCGGCGTACAGGCCGTCCGGCATCGGCAGCACCTCGTCGTACGCGCGAGCGGCAGCACCACCGCTGAGGAGGCGTCGGGGGTGCGGGCGAAGCGCAGGATCCACGGGCGGCTTGCACAGCCGGTCGGCGGCTGGCTGCTGTGCGGGATCCGCCCACCCTCGGGCGCCAGTGGCAAGACCTCCCGCACGTCGGCAACACTCACGATGTGTCTCTCCTTGATGCGATTGATGATGGTCTGACTGGCGGGCATGCCCCCCGCCGACGTTTTCCGGAACACCGACGGGACGGGCGTCCAGGGGATGCGGCCCTGACCCGAAGCGGCCGCCATAGGGGTGCATCAGGGAGGAGGTCCGCGCCAGCACCAAGGCGAGGACGGTGCTAGCAACGGCCGTCACCTACAAGGCAAGCCCGGTGATGATCTTCAGAGTTGTTCGCCTGGCGGGGCTGGCCGTCCAGCTGTTCCTAGTGGCGGCACAGGGCAGTGAGGCAGCGGGCGAGCCTGCGCGCCACGGCGCACGGACCGCAGGCGTCCACCCGTCACCGACCCGGAGCTTCCTGTTTGCCTCGTCAACGCAGGAGAGCGCGCAGTACCGGCGCACACTGTCCTTGGGCAACAGCCTCCGAGGCAGGAAGCCTGCGCGGAGCGCGGTCAGGTCGCTCCGCGCAGGCGGTCATGAGGTCAGCTCGACCGCGCGCGCCCGGTCTGGCGAGGGGCGCACGATTCCGGCCGCGGCGGCGGCTGTCGCGCAGAGCAGGGCGGGGAGCAGGAAGGTGTAGTTGAGCGCCATGAGGTGGGTCATCCAGCCGATGACGGCGGGGCCTGCGAGCATGCCGATGTAGCCCAGCCCGGCGACCCGGGAGACGTTGGTGCCCGCGGCCGTGGGGTCGGTGTGTCCGGCGGCGCTGAACAGTTGCGGGATGCAGCCGGACAGGCCCAGGCCGAACAGTGCCCAGCCGGTCAGCGCCGACCAGATCCAGGGCGATAGGGCCACGATGGTGATACCGGCGGCGGCCAGGGCCGCGCCGTGCCGCAGGACGGCGACCGGCCCGAACCGCCCGGAGATCCGGTCCGCCAGCAACCTGCCGATGGTCATGGACGCCGCGTAAGCCCCGTAGGCGAAGGCGGCGGTGCTCTCCGGCGCGTCAAGGACGGACTTGAGGTGCAGGACGCTCCAGTCGTTGGCGGCTCCCTCGCACAGCATGACCAGCAGAGCCAGGACGGCCAGGAGCCAGATCCGGCTGGGTACAGCGCGCTTGCGCCCCGCGGGGCCGCCCTCGGTTCCGGCTGCGGGGGCAGGGGACGCGGGGGGTAGGAGACCGCGAGCCGACACCAGGGAGACGGTGAGGCCGACGCCCGCGGCGGTGCCCAGTGTGGTGGCCGGCCCCCAGCCGATGTCGATGGCCACGGCGCCGGCGAGCGCGGCCAGGACACCCCCGACGGAGAACGTGGCGTGGAAGGCGGACATGACCGGTCGCTCGTACGCCTTCTCCACCTGCACGGCGTGTGCGTTCATGCTGACGTCGAGGGTGCCGTTTCCGAATCCGAAGAGCATCAGGGCCGCTGCGAGGGCCCACGGTTCCTGGGCGAGACCCGGCAGCACCAGGGTTGCACTGCATAGCGCTCCTGCAAGCGGTACGACGGCGCGTGTACCGAAGCGGTCGGACAGACGCCCGCCGATCTGCATGCCGGCGAAGGCCCCGGCGCCCAGCAGGACCAGGAACCCGCCGAGGGCCGCATGGCCGATGCCCACGCGTTCCTCGATGGCCGGGATCTGCACCACCCACATGCCCAGCAAGGTGCCATTGACTACGAAATAGACGAATGTCACAACACGGGACACCCGCAGCGCTCTCTCCATGCAGCCATCGTAACGAACAAAAGTTGTGTTTGTAAGGTCGAACTTCGAACACCTCCGTTGTTTAGTACGAGTGGTGTTGAATCTCGGTATGAGGACCGTGGAACGTCACCGAATGATCACGCAGGCCGTCCAGGAAGCAGGTACGGCCACTGTTACCGAGCTGGCCGACCTGACGGGGGCCTCGGAGATGACCATCCGTCGCGATTTGGACCACTTGGCCGCGCAAGGCGTCCTCGAACGGTTCCGCGGCGGCGCGCGCACCCTCCTCCTGCGGGGAGACGAGCCCCCCTTCGCGTTGCGCGCCCACGAGGCCGTCGATGCCAAGCGCCGCATCGCAGCTGAGGTTGCCTCACTCATCAACAGCGGGGAGACCGTCCTGCTCGACAGCGGCACAACGTGTCTGGAAGTCGCGCGCACGCTGCGCGGACGTCACATCACGGTGATGCCCCTGTCACTGCAGGCGATCGACGTGCTCAGCAGCGCACCGGAACCGACGTCACTGCTGGTCCCCGGCGGCCGACCCCGCGCCGGCGAAGGAGCCCTCACCGGGCCCCTCACCCTCGCCTCGCTGTCGGCGCTGCGCTTCGACACCGCCGTCCTCGGCTGCTGCGGCTTGACCGCCGACGACGGTATGACCGCCTACGACCTCGAAGAAGCAGCGGTGAAAAAGGCGGTCGTCGCCTCCGCACGTCGCGTCATCGCCGCCGCCGACGGCAGCAAACTCGGCCGCACCACCCACGCCTACGTCGGCCCCTCCACCTTGGTGGACGTCCTCGTCACCGACACCACCGCACCCGCCGATGAAATCACCGCACTCGAAAACAGCGGCAGCATGGTCAGGATCGTCTGAACCGGGCTACCGACCACGCTCAGTCATCGACGCCGTGTCAGCAGACAATGAGCACGCCGTCGGTCGTAAGCGCCGCTGGTACGCGCGATCGAGCCGGGCCGGGCTGCCGGCCAGTACGCGAATGCAGCCGAAGACCTGCCGCACCCCCGGTAGGAGTCAGCCGCGGACGTTCGCGCGGACCGCCTCTTCGATGGGTGTCGACCCGCTGTTGAGTTCGAGGATCTGCCGGTCGATCCGGGGCTCATGCAGCAGCTCAGCAAGGGTGGCGGCCACGTCGTCGCGAGTGATCTCACCGTGGAGCTCCGCCGGCCCGAGAGACACGGTGCCGCTTCCCGGGCCGTCGAGAAGGAGCGACGGACGCACGATCAGCCAATTCAGATCACTGCGGCTGACCGCTACGTCTGCCCCCTTCTTCACGGCGAAGTAGTACTCGACCTCGTCACCGAGATTGCGTTCCCGCCATGACTCCGGAAGCACCGACACCAGCACAAAACGCTCCACACCAGCGAGACCCGCCGCCTTCATCGCCTTCACGACCCCGTCGCCGTCGATGGCTTTCGTGACCTCCTTGCTGCCGCCATTCGACCCGGCACTGAAAACGATCACATCCACGTCGCCGGACACCGCCGCCAGTTCTTCCACCGTCATACCAGCAAGATCACCCACTCGCGCCTCACACCCTGCGCGGCGAGTTCGGCCTGCTGCTCGCCCCGGCGAACGAGCCCATACACGGCGTCTCCCCGACAGCGCAGTCTCTGTGCCAGCAGACCACCGATGCCGCCGGTGATGCCAATGATGAAGACGTCCACGTGCGATGCTCCCTTCTCTCCCGATGCAAACCTTCGACCCCGCCAGCGAGACAGCGCACACGAGCGACAACCCCGTCCGCGGATATTCCCGGCACACGGAGATCCTTCATCCGATGCGTCACGGAGCCACTCAGGTGTCCGGCAAGAGGACCGCCTTGATGTCGCGACCGCCCCCAGCGAGCCAAGTACCATTCGGAGTCGACCTTTTCCTCGGTCTCATCTGCGGCCCGGCTCCCTGCGGCACCATTGGCCGTCGCCACCATCGACCCGCCCGCCGTTCCCTCCTCCCACGTCCAGGCATACTGGCGCTCGGTGCCGCCCTGGCCCGGGAGCCGGCTGAGCGGGCCGCGGGCTCGGCCCTGATCGCCATGATGCGTGACCAGCAGAGAGGGGCACACTTGTGACAGACACGACGTCCTTCCTGCTCGAACGCCTGCACGCGGCCGGCCTGACCGACGTGCTCGCGGTCGAGCCGGCCAATGGAGGCTTCGCCGCGACCGCGGGGCTCGCGCAGCGCGGTGACGGCACGTCGGTGTTCGTCAAGGCGTTCGGCGAGCCGCCGTCGGACGACGCCTTCGCCGACGAGGCGGAAGGGCTCAGTGCGCTGCGCGAGGCAGGCGGCGTCTCCACGCCCGAGGTCATCGTCGCGGACCGCGATCTGCTGGTGCTGTCCGTGCTGCAGCCGCGGCCAGACACCGAGGTCTTCTGGGAGCAGCTCGCGCATGGGCTGGCCCACCTGCACACCACCACGCGGTACCCCCGATTCGGTTGGCACCGGGACAACTGGCTGGGCCGTCGTCGGCAGGTCAACACCTGGAAGGGCGACGGGTTCGAGTTCTTCGCCCAGCACCGTCTGCTGCGCTGGCTCGACGAGCCACGCGTCCAGGAGGCGCTCGACGCTGCGGATCGGGCAGCGCTGGAGCGGCTGTGCGACCGGCTGCCCGAGCTCCTGCCGGTCAGGCCCGCGTGCCTGACGCACGGCGACCTATGGGCGATGAACGTCATGGCCACCAACGACGGGCGGCCTGCGCTGATCGACCCTGCTGTGTCGTACATGTGGGCCGAGGTGGACCTGGCCCACCTGTGGACGACGGCACCGCCGCCCGAGGCCCGCGTGTTCTTCGGCCTGTACGCCGAGTTGACCGGGCTCGACCGCGGCTGGCGCGAACGCATGCCCATCCTCCAGCTACGCCAGCACCTGGCCGTGATCGCCCAGTTCGACCCCGACTGGGGCGCCGCCGACCTCGTGCGCGCCACGCTCGCCCCGTTCCGGAAGCGGCCCTCGACCCAGCTGAATGCCTGAACCGGGTCGTGAAGCGGCTCGCATCGTCTCGGTGTCATGCTGTGAGGGGCGAGCGGTCTGGTCACACTTCCCCCTGTCGCTATGAACCCTTGTGACCAAACAGCCGTTGTTCCGACTGGCCGGTGAGGGACGGCTCATGTCCAGGCCGGCGAAGCGGGTGCAGCGGTATGGACTACATGACTCAGCTGGCTGACTTCCAGGCAGGGCAAGTGCCTCAGCAGAGCCGGCTCCGGGCTCGAGGCCGCGAGCGACAGGGCGCGCGATGAGAGGCGGCACTCGCCGCAGAGCGCACGCGGTGCCGGCGAAGTGCTCCGAATTCCGGCACCACTCCATGAAGCCAGACCTGCCGTCACCAACGGCAGCCTGTTGGCGCTATCATTCCGGCCCCCGGTGATGGCGCGCCGACGCCGGTGGGGGCACAGGCTTTGGTTGCGCGGTGTGCTGGGCGGATGGGGGTCAAGTGGTGGTCCAGTCGCGCAGCTGACGGGCGATCCGGAGGACGCCGCATGCTCCGGAGGCTGCGCGCGCACGAGCGCGACGGCCGCCTTGGGGGAGTAGTCGAGTTCCCGGGCGTTGAGGAGCAGGTAGGCCTCAGACGCGTGCCAGGCGAAGGCCTCGTTGGAGTGCTCCAGGCACGGAAGTTTCGCCAGGGTCTGCAGCAGGGCCGCGGCCTTGAGGTACAAGGATCTGTAGATGTCGCGGCGTGCCCTCGCTCCTGGCCCTCGATCTCCCGCAGCGCGTCCAGCTCGGCCGCACGCTGCCCGGCGCCGGGATCCAGGGTGCTGGGCTCGGCCGCGAAGGCGGCGCCGCTGCGGTTCCTGGATGCCTTGAAGCCCCCAGGAACCGCTGCTCCACGGCGGTCGCGCGGTCGTAGGCGGCCGACAAGGTGTACTCGCATGCTCACCCCCGCCTGCTTGGCCGCTCCCGCGATCGTGGCCCGCTCGAAGGGTCGGGGCAAGCACAGACTCATCGCTTTGGGATCCCTCTTGGTATCTGCGGTATCAGCGATGCCACACCGCGCCTCGGAGAAGAGCGAACACAGGCAGGGCAGTGCTCCCGGGACCCGCGTGGCTGGCAGGCGCCACGGCCCCGCGCGGCCCGGCGGACCCTCACGTCCGGGCCGGCCGCCAGCCGGGCCGACGTCGCGCACCAGGCGCCTCCTAGAGGGATGATCGGATGAGAAGGCCCTGGCCGGGGTAGACGGACACCGGGCCTCTTCCCACCGTGGAAGTCCCCGCTACTCACCCGGCCGGGCACCCCCGGCAAGATCGAAGGACGCAGTATGGCCAGCGGCACCGTGAAGTGGTTCAACTCCGAGAAGGGCTTTGGTTTCATCGCCCAGGACGGCGGTGGACCGGACGTCTTCGCCCACTACTCCAACATCCGGGGCAACGGCTACCGGGAGCTGGTCGAGGGTGAGAAGGTCACGTTCGACATCACGCAGGGGCAAAAGGGTCCCCAGGCCGAGAACATCGTCCGCGGCTGACGCCCCCGCCGGCCTGCAGAGGCGTGCGGGCAGTGGCACCACCGATGAGCATGGAGCAGCTCGGTGGCTCGCTGGACTCATGACTCAGAGGGCCTGTCCCAACTACGCAGCCGACACGAAGGGGCCTGGCCGCTGTGGCGGTCAGGCCCCTGGGTCTGAGAAGAGCGGTGCGCTGACTGTGGTGCTGGTGAGCCTCACGGCGGGCTGACGGTGTCCGCTTCCACGCGGTCCGCCCAGGCGGCCGAGGGCTTTCGGAAGCCCAGTTCGACATTCCAGGAAGAGGTGGCAGTGACGCCTTCACCAGACGACCGACCTCGTGCACCGAAGCCAGCCACGGCGGCAGCAGGGCATGAGGTGACGTTCGCCGTGGTGTTGCTTCGCTGCGCCTGGAGATCCCCGAGGAGGAGATCTCCAGGGTGTCGGGGTACGACTGGTTCGGGTCAGGTCCGCTCGTTCCCGTCGCCACCGCGCTGGCCGGCCCTGCGGAGCGTCTTCGTCGGCCGGCCGTGCTGCGAGATCCGGCTGCGCGGTGCGAACAACCTCCACGGCTGCCTCAACAACCAGAAGGCCACCGACACGACCTGCACGACGGTTGGTTGGCCACCGGCGACCTGGGCTCCCCGGAAGAGGACGGCTATCTCACCGTCATCGGCGCAAGAAGGAGATGCTGGTGACCTCCGGCGGCAGGAGCGTCTCCCCCGGGGTGCTGGAGGAGTGGCGCGTGACCGCCGCTGGTCAACCGGATGCATCGTCGTCGGCAATGAACCGGCCCTACATCCCCGCGCTCGGCACCCACCCTCGACTACGAGGCCGTGGCGCACTGGCCGGCGATGCGGGGCAAACCGCAGGTACCGCCGCAGCAGTTGGTGCGTGACCCGGACGTGGAGCCCGAGGTGCGCCGGGCGGTGGCCGCCGCGACCACCCTGGCTTCGCAGGCGGAGGCGATCCGGACGTTCTGTATCCTGCCCAGCCCATCGCAGAAGAACACGGTCTGCCGACCCCGTCCCAAGAGCTGAGGCGCAAGGTCGTCGAGAACGCCTACGCCCATGAGGCCAAGGTCGCGAACCAGGCCTGACGGCCCTTCAGCTGATGTTCACTCGCAAGATCTCGTCCGATCCGTCGGGCTGGCCGCCGTTGTTGTCGCAGTTGGTGGTGGACAGCCAGAGTTGGTCGGCTCCGAGGACCTTGGTGACGGTGCGCAGTCGGCCGTAGGTGCCCACGTAGTAGGCGGTCGGCGTGCCCACGCTCTCGTTGTCGCCGTTGATCGGGATCCGCCACAGCCGTTCGCCGCGCAGGGACGCCATGTAGATGACGTTGCGGACGATGGCGATACCGCTCGGGGATGCCTCGGAGACGTTCCAGGTGGCCTTGGGGTTGGTCATCCCGGAGACGCTGCAGGTGCCCTCGCAGGTCGGCCAGCCGTAGTTGGCGCCCGGCTTGATCAGGTTCAGTTCGTCCTTGGAGCTGTTGCCGAACTCCGCCTCCCACAACCGCCCGTTGCGGTCGAAGGCGAGGCCCTGCGGGTTGCGGTGGCCGAGGCTGTAGACGTAGTTGCCGAACGGGTTGCCGGGGGCCGGCTTGCCGTCGGTCGTCATGCGCAGGATCTTGCCGTTGAGGGAGTTCTTGTCCTGCGCCAGGCCGGGCGTCTGGGCCTCGCCGGTGGAGACGTAGAGATAGCCGTCGGGGCCGAAGAGGAGCCGTCCGCCGTTGTGGTAGCGGTTCTTCTTGATGCCCTGGAGCAGGATCTTGTAGTCGCTGAGTTTGGTGCCGTCGTACGTCATGCGCACCACCCGGTTGCCCTCGGAGGCGGTGTGCATGAAGTAGACGTAGTGGTTGGTGTCCCACTTGGGGTCGACGGTGACGCCGAGCAGTCCGCCCTCGCCGTTGGTGGTGACGGCGTTCGGGACGGTGCCGACCTGGGTCTTCGTGCCGTCCCTGGTGACCTTCCAGACCCGGAAGTCGTCCCGCTCGGTGACCAGGGCGGTCTTGCCGTCGGGCATCCAGTAGGTGCCCCAGGGGATGGTCCAGCCGGTGGAGAGCGTCGTGATCGAGGACGGCACGCCGCCGTCGGTCGCACACGCCTTCGTGGTGAACGAAACGGTGTTGCTGGGGTCGGAGACGTTGCCGGCCGCGTCCCGGGCGACGACGCTCAGGCTGTACGGGCTGTTGCAGGCGAGGCCGGTGAGCGTGGTCGACGTGCCGCTGGTGACCGTGTCGTAGACGGTGGTGTCGCTGCGCACGTCGTACGCGACGACCGCTTTGTCGTCGGTCGAGGCGCCCCACTTGAGGTCGGCGCTGTTCGCGGTGACGTTACTCGCGGACAGCGTGCCGGGCTTGCTCGGCGGGGTGGTGTCGGAGCTGGGCTTGGTGGTGCAGTCGACGACCGGGCTGGCGGGCGAGGTGTTGCCGGCCGCGTCGCGGGCGATCACCGTGAGGTTGTAGTCGGTGTTCGGGGTGAGCCCGGTCAGCGCCTTGGAGGTCGAACTCCCCGGCGCCTCACTGATCTTGTTCCCGTGCTCGTAGATGTCGTACGCGCTCACGCCCACGTTGTCCGTGGCCGCGCCCCAGGCCAGAGTGAGCGCGTCCTCGCCGATGTCCGAGCAGCTGGGCTGTCCGGGGCGGGTCGGGGCCTGGGTGTCGGCGGCCGCGTCAAGGCTGACGCGGTCGAGGTTGGGGCCGCCGTTGGCGGTGGTGGCGGTGGCCCGGATCTTGTCGGTGCCCGCGGTCAGCGGCACGTTGACGGTCTTGGTGGCCCAGGTGTTCCAGTCGGCGGTGGCCGGGAAGGACACGCCGGAGGCGACGACCGTACCGTTCACGGAGATGTTCATCGGCCGGTCGGTGGAGGTCCCGTTGGCGTAGCGCAGGGTGAGGGCGGACGTGCCGGCGGAGGCCGCGCTCACCGTGAACTCCACATAGGCGCCCGTGACGTTGGTGTAGTCGACGAATCCGGTGCCGGTGTATCCGGTGTGGTTGGTGGCGACGGTGCCCTGGGAGATCTGGGCGTCCTCTGCCTGGTAGTCGGTGGCGGCCAGCGCGGTGCCCTGGCCGAGACCGGCGAGCGGCAGCGCCAGGGCCGCCGCGACGCCGTACGGAAGGACTCTTCTGATGTTCACGGTTGTTCCCCTCAGCCCGCGTACTGGGTGAAGACCTTGAGGTAGTCGTACGGCTGCTGCGTCACGCCGCTGCAGGCATCGCCGTCGGTGCCCGAGCCGCAGGCCCGGTCGCGGTTGACGGCCCAGTAGGTGAGCCGTCCGATGTGGTGCTGCTGGGCGTAGGCGAGCATGGTCTTGAAGTCGGCCACCCGCACGCGCTCACCGGAGTCGTCGGTCTTGCCGTTCATCGACGACAGCCCGATGTGGGTGTAGGCGGCGGCGTCGCTGTAGCCGTACGCCGACTTCACCTGGGCCTTGAGTCCTTCCATGGCCTTGGTGGTGAGGCTGCCCATGTTCGTGGTGCCGCCGCCGAAGTCGAACGGCATGATGCACCAGACGTCGTTCGCCAGACCGGAGTTGGCGGCCCGCTTGATCATGTCCTCGCCGGTGGAGTCGGGGCCGCCGGCGGTGGTGCCGAAGGTGATGACGGTCTTCAGGCCCGGGTTGTTCGACTTCACCGTCTTCAGCGCGTCGACCACCCGTTGCCGCACGGTCGCGTTGGACCACTCGGTGTTCTCGATGTCGATGTCGAGCGCCTTCAGCTTGTAAGCGTTGATCACCTTCTGGTAGGCGCCGGCGAGCGCGGAGGCGCTGGAGCACTTCTCGCCGAGCTTGTTGCCGCTCCAGCCGCCGACGGAGACGACGACGTCACCACCCGCCGCTCTGATCGCGTTGATGGTGGCCTGGTCGCTGCCTCCGGTCAGCGGGCGGGAGCCGTCCCACTCCGGGTTGCAGGTGCCGTCGGAGAGGATGAAGGCGAGGGTGAACCACTTGACGCCGGTCGCGGACATCACGGACGTGGGGTTCTGGGGGCTGCCCCAGCCGAGGTACTCGTAGGGGGCCACAGCGAAGCCGGGTGAAGCGGCCGCCGCCTTCAGGGAGTTGGTCGGCCTGACCCGGATGAGCCTGGTCTCGCCCGAACGCAGGGTGGCGCTGTAGGCGTCGGCGATCACGCCCTTGTGGGATCCGGACCACAGGTCGGTCACGTCCCCCGATCCGCTGAAGCCGACCTGCGACCAGTTCACGCTCACGGTGGCGTTGCCCGAGGTCCCGGTGTTGAACAGGGCCACGACGTACTGCCCGTCGCTCTCCTTCTTGCTCCAGACCTGTTCGACACCGCTGCTCACGATCCGCTTCGCGGCGACCCCGTCCTGGTCGACCCCGATCAGCCGGTCGTTGGTCAGCATCGCCTTGTCGACGGAGTCGAGTTGGGTGAGGTCGGTGCCCAGCAGCAGGGGGGCCGCCGCCATCGACCACAGCGTGAAGTGCGAGCGGCGCTGGTCCGCCGTCAGGCCCACCCGGTCGCCGTTGCCGATCTCCAGCGAGTCCAGGTCGTTCCAGCCACCGGGGCCGGCGTACGGCTGCCAGGAGGCGGCCGAGTCGAAGCGCTTGGAGACGTGGGACCAGTCGGTCAGCGGATAGCCGCTGCCGTTGCTCCCCGGCCCGCAGTAGCACTCGACGTCTCCCTGGGTGCGCCAGCTGTTCGCCAGTTTCCGCCAGGTGGGGGCGTCGGCGATCGGCAGGTTGTTGGACAGGGCGAAGTTGATGGGCCGTCCGCTGGCCCGCAGAGCCCTGTCCCAGGCCTGGACGTCGGGGATGTCGGCGCTGCCCACCCCGTCGATCTTCAGGTAGTCGACACCCCAGGACGCGAACTGCTTGGCCCAGGAGTTGACGAACTCCTGCGCGCCCGGCTTGGAGTAGTCGATGTAGTACATGTTCTTGCAGTTGTAGTTCTTCTCGGTCCTGGACGTGTCCGCGATGTCCTTCGCGTGGTACGAGGTGCCCTCGATCGGCGTGTTCTCGGTGACGGCGTTCTTCGCGATGCCGGGGGTGACGTAGAAGCCGAACTTCAGGCCCTTGGCGTGGACGTAGTCGGCCAGCCCCTTGATGCCGTCGGGGAACTTGCTCGTGCCGACGGCCCAACGGCCGTAACCGTCCACGGTGAAGCCGTTGGAGTCGCACTTCTGCCAGAAGTCGTCGAGGTTGACGTAGACGAAGCCGTGGTCCTTCAGGCCACTGGAGACCAGCGCGTCGGCCTGCGCCTTGATCTTCGCCTCGGTCGGCGTGCGGCGCACGAAGCTCCAGCTGGACCAGCCCATGGCGGGCCGGACGGACTGGCCGTTGTCGGAGGCGGCCGCCGGGTGGGCGGTGCCCACGAGCGGCACCGCCGCGGCGAGCAGCAGGCCCGCCGCCGCGGCCGTGAGCGATCTGACCCGGATCACGACTGTCCCCCGTTCGCGGGTGAGGCGTACGACGTGCCGATCCACGCCTCGTCGACCCGCAGTCGCTTGTAGCGGGTGGTGTCGCTGGAGGCGGCCCAGGTGGTGTCGACCTCGAGCCGGACGTAGCGGGCGTTGGCGGCGGTCAGGTCGATGCCCTGGATTCCCCGGCGGCTCGGCAGCTGGCCGGTCTTGACCGCGGTGCCCCAGGTCGAGCCGTCGTTGCTCAGGAACACCTTGTAGTCCTTGATCCGCGCGGACTGCTCGGTGCTGGAACGGGCGTAGGCCACGGAGTCCTCACGCTGGTTGAGCCCGATGTACTGCACCTTCTTGGCCGAGCCGAGGTCGAAGGTGAGGTTCACGGGCAGCGTCTTGTTGTTGTCCCAGTAGGTGAGGTAGTCGCCGTCACCGGCCGCCGCCGCGCCGTGTCCGCTCGCGGAGGCGCTCGCACTGACCTTGACGCCGGTGAGGATGCCCTGGCGGCCGGCCGTCGTGACCTTGAAGACCGTGTCGTACGGGTCCCAGTTGCCGAGCCCGTTCAGGGTGAGCACGCCGCCGGACTGCGACCACGAAACGGCCGCTCCCGTGCGGAGGTTGGTGACGGAGGCGATGCGGTAGCCGTTGTCCCGCACCCGCAGTGTGCTGGTGCTGGGCGGGGTCAGGACGTGGATGTACTGCCGGTTCGCGTCGTCCTTGGCGATGGTTGTCACGCCGTACGCGCCGTCGTTCCAGGCGCCGGGCTTGAGGCCGCCGTACATGTAGCCGCCGCCCTCGGTGCCGTGCAACGACTCCCAGATGGGGTCGAGGTAGGAGTCGGCGAAGTTGTTGAAGGCGGCCTGGTTCGCCGGGAACTTCCCGTTGACCTGGGCGGTCTCAGCCATCAGGGCCTTCACCGAGGAGCCCACGTTGGTGACGAGGCGGCCGAGGGTGAGCATCTTGTCGACGGACGGGTCGGAGCCGTCGTACCACCAGGCTCCGGTCGAGGGCAGCTTGAAGTCGGCTTCGGTCAGGCGTGGTTGGGCGGTGTAGATGGCCTGCGGGTAGTCGTAGGCCGGGGTCATGCCCGTCTTCTGCTCATTGCTGATCATGTCCATGATCGGCGTGTCTTCGTTGTTGTTGCTGAGCGTGTAGTTCGGGCGCTTGTCGTAGATCTGCTGGTAGAGGTTGTGGCTCTCCCAGTAGGAGTTGTCGTTGTCGATCCAGAAACCGCCGAGGTCGGGGTAGCGGTCCATGACCTCGAAGAAGTTGTCGTAACTGAACTGCCCGAAGCCTTCGTTGGTGGTCAGGTCGACGTTCTTGCCCTTGTAGGCGGAGTACGCGGCCGAGTCGAGCCACTCGTGGCCCCCCTCGTCGTGCCACTGGGGGTCGTTGGTCATGTAGAGGATGACCTTCATGCCCTTGGCCTTGGCGGCCGTGATCAGTTCGCCGAGGAAGTCCCGCTTGGTGGAGCAGGATCCGGGGATCTTGGACGGCCAGGGGCGGGCGTAGCCGAGGCGGCTGTGGAAGGTGGCGAGGACCAGGTACTGGGTGTGCAGCTTCTGCGCCTCGTTGACCCAGTAGTCAGGTGTCCAGCCTCCGCTGGTGACGTCGTTCTCCCAGGCCGTGCAACTGGTGTGGGCGGGCGCGGTCCGCAGACCCCAGTGCAGGAACAGGCCGCCGACGGAGGCGCGGAGAAAGTCCTGGCGGCGGTTCTCCAGGTCGAGTGGCTTCACCGCCGTACTACCGCAGTCCTGGCTGCCCGACACGCGGAGGGCTCCGCCGGAGGTGCTGTGGCTGTCCGTCAGGCAGCCGCCGGTGACGTCCTGGAAGCCCACGTCGAAGGGGGAGTCGTTGCCCTTCTGCGCGGTGAACCGGGTGAGCCGGATACCGCTGGCCGCGTTGGCGATGAACGACGGCCGGCCGTCGTTCGAGGCGAACTTCACCGAGCTGTCGGTGAACTGGACGTTGTCGGCGTTGTGCAGGTACCAGCCGTAGGCGGGCCGGGTGCCGATGCTCTTCGGGTTGTAGTCGGTCGAGTCGTTGCCCGGCACGCCGGTGGACATGGTGCCGTTGCCGCCGGGGACCGTGATGTTGACGTGGGTGAAGGTCACGTTGTTGATGCGGTGCCCGGACTCGCCCCACAGGGTCGGGCTGAAGGAGGGGCTGTTGCCGGTCGCGGTGATGTCGTCGTACGTCACGTTGCTGATCGATCCGACGCCGGGACTGTTGCCGCAGCGCTTGCGGGTGCCGATCTTCTGCATGATCGGCGAGTGGACGTTGGTCATCGTGATGTCGCGGTAGTGGACGTCGGAGATCTTCGAGCCGTCCATCGAGACCATGCCGAGGCCCGACTTGTCGGCGCCGTCGATCCGGATGTTCTCGAACTGGTAGTCCGAGAAGTCGCCGCAGGTCTCGGAACCGAACATCAGGGCGTTGCAGCACTTCGCTCCGAGGGCCGAATCACTCACGCGCACATGCCCGTTGGGCAGCTTGGCGCCGAGCGCGTAGTCGCTCTTGAACACCAGCGCGTCGTCGTTGGCGTGGATGGTGGCGTTGGTGATCGTCGCGTTGGTGGTGGAGATGACGTTCCAGCCGTCGCGGTCGCTCGCGGTGTCGATGGTCAGATGGTCGGAGGTCACGTTGGTGCAGCCGTTGATGAGGGCCGCGAAATGACCGCCCCGGCGCAGCGTGAGACCGTCGCCGATCCTGAGCCCGTCGCACCGGGTCAGCGAGATGATCTTGTCGGCCTCGCCGGACTTCGGGTTGCCCGTGATCAGGTTGCCCGCGCCGTCGATGACGCCCTGACCCGCGAAGCCGATGTCGGTCAGCTTGTCGCCGTAGATCATCGCGTCGTGGAAGTGGCTGTGGCCGTAGTCCTGGTACGCGTCGTACGGGTTGGACTCGGCCTTGTCGTAGGTGCCGGCGCTGGAGGCCTGGAGAGTGGCGCCCTTGTCGAGCTGGAGCGTCACATGACTCTTCATGTGAAGGGTGTTCTTGGACTTGTACGTGCCGGAGGGGAAGCGGACGGTGCCGCCGCCGGCCGCGTTCGCGGCCGTGATGGCCTTGTCGATGGCCGGGCTGTCGTTGGTGGAGCCGTCGCCCTTGGCGCCGTAGTCGCGCACGTTGTACTCGGCGGCGGCGCGCGGGGCGCCGGCCGGGACGGCGAGGGCCGCGGGGTGGGTGAGGCCGAGAACCACGGCCACCACGAACAGGATCACGGCCGCCGCTCGGCGGCCCGGACCGGTGGGGGGTTTCATGTGGCGTCTCCTCACATGAGCTGGTAGCCGCGGAGGTTGGTGAGAAGCAGGTAGGTGTCCTGCAGGGACCCGGAGGTGTCGCCGAGGGAGCGGTAGATGCCCCACTTCGGGCGCACACGGTCGGCCAGGAAGGTGTCGACGCCGGTCTTCGACCTGTCGATGACCGTCGAGCCGCCGGACCTCAGGATCCAGCGGACGGAGCCGGCCGAGCCGTTGCCGACCTTGATCTGGAAGTCGACGTCGGTCCACTGGTCGTGCAGCGGTTCGAGGTCCGTGCGGCCGATGAGGGTACCGGAGATGGGCAGGGTCAGCTCGATGGTCTGCTTGCCGTTCATCCGGCGCAGCGACTGCGTGACGATCGGGGACGAACCGGCACCGGGCTGCTTCATCTGCATGATGTGGGTGAAGGTGGTGGTCGCCTTCAGCGAGTTCGGGATGTACATCGAGTAGGTGACCCGCCAGGTCTGGCCCTCGTTCCACTTGAGGTAGCTGCTGGAGCTCGTGCGCAGACCCGTGACCTCCTGGCGCTGGCGGTCGGTCGAGGTGTCCCGGTCCACCATGTGCATGTTGAAGCGCCAGTTGTTGCCGGTGGCGAAGATGTGCGGATGCCCGGAGGGGTGCGAGTCGGCGCGGTCGTCCTCGATCGTCTCGAAGGCGCCGAGGCCGTCGTTGCTCGCGGAAGGAGCCCATTTCTGCTGCCAGGAGGCGGCGTGGGCGGTGGCGGGCAGACCCAGCGTCACCCCGGCCGTGCCCGCGACCGTGGCGCCCAGCAGTGTCCGTCTGGTCGTGCTCATGACACTAATCACCTCGCAGTTGTTCGTTCATGATCAGGAAGGCGCCCAGTCCGTGGAAGTCGTTGGTGGCCCGGTCACGTGCGATGTAGTACGCGTAGTCGCCGACGTTGGTGCCGATGGAGATGTCGGCGAGGCTGGTGCGGCCGTCGGAGCCGACCGAGAGCTTCGCCAGCACGCCCTGGTAGCCGCGGTGCGCGACGGCGGCGTAGTGCGGGTCGAGGTAGCCCTGCTGGACGCCGCGGGACAGGGCGTAGGTGAACATGCTCGAGCAGGAGGTCTCGGTCCAGTTGTCGGATCGGCTGCCCTTGTCCATCACCTGGAACCAGCGTCCGGTCACCGGGTCCTGGTACTTCTCCAGCCCGGCGGCCAGCTTGCGGAAGATGGTGAGGAGCTGGGGTCGTCGTGGTTGGTTCGCCGGAATGGCGTCCAGGACGCTGACGAGGGCCATGGAGTACCAGCCGACGGCCCGGCACCAGTGCTCGGGGGCGAGCCCGGTCTGCGGATCGGCCCAACTGACGCTCTTGGACTCGTCGAAGGCGTGCTTGAGCAGCCCGTTCGCGACCTGCAGATGACTGCCGTAGACGTACAGTTGCCTGGCCGCCTCGTCGTCGGTGTACGCGCTGTCGCCGAACTCCTTGCCGTACTCGACGAGGAACGGGTTCACCATGTAGGCGCCGTCCGCCCAGAGCTGGTGGGCGCGGCTGGAGGTGTCCGCGTGCCAGAAACCGCCGTCGGCGGTGCGCGGGTAGGTGTTCAGGCGGTCGCGGATCTTCTGGGCCGCCTTGCGATAGCGGTCCTGCCCGGTCTCGTGGTGCAGGATCACCAGCAGCCGGCCGGCCTGCATGCTGTCCAGGCTGTTGAAGGACTGGTCGATGGAGCCGTCGCCCTTCACGAACCGGTCGACATAGCTCTTGATGTAGGTGAGGTAGCGGGCGTCGTGGGTGCGCCGATAGGTGAGGTACTGACCGTAGAGGTAGAGGCCGACGGGATAGGACCAGCCGCCGATGCTGCTCGGCGTGTAACGGGCCATGGTGGAGTCGACGACGGCCGTGGACCAGTCGGTGGCGGCCGGACGGGCCGTGGTGGGGGCCGGGGGCGCTGGTGTGGCCGCGGGCAGGGTGGTGAGGGCCGCGCTGGTGAGGACCAGCCCGGTCAGTGCCATTCGAAGACGACGGCGTCTCATGTTCCTCCCTCTCGATCGGACGAGGCTGGAAACGTCGGAGGAATATCGAAGAAAGTGTTCACATTTATGGATGAGGTTCAGGAGCGCGTTCGCTCGGCTGGTCCAGGGTTGCGGTCGGAGGTTCAGCGGTCAATGGTCCGGACCGCAGACGTCGGATCATTTCCGGCCAATCTTGGCTTCGCGTACTGACCCATCGGTCAGTGCGACTCCGGTCGGAAGTGCGTTCACGCTCGTGATCGTTGGTGATGTGAGGTGTCACCTGTCGACGTTGGAAGGACCAAAGCTCGTGAGAGGCAAGGCCCCCCGATCACCCTCAACAACCGCGTCGAGATGCCTGTCTGGGCTACGGCGTCTGGCAACTGCCGGACGACGAGGCCGAGTCCACAGGCCGCCGGCGACACCAAGTACTTGTACGGACCCGACGGCAACCTGCTGAACCGTCACAGTCCCGACGCCACCACCCTCTACACCGGCGACGAGGGGAGCATCCTCAAGAAGGACGCCACCAGCGCCGACGGCGTCCGGTGCATCTCCATCGTCGGCGAAACTGTGGCCATCCGCTCCTCCGACGGCCACTTCACCTGCCTGGTCCCCGACTGTCAGGGCACCGGAACTGCCTGGCCATCAGTCATGGCAGGCACGGTCGCAGTACCAGCGCCGCAACGCCCGGACGGTGAGCCGCCCGGCTGCGTGTCCGGTCGGACGGTCTGCCATATATGAAGGTAACCTTTGTAGGTAACCTTCGTATGGGTTAGGCTGAACGCATGACCGAGATTGTTGACCTGGCGCAATCGCTGCGCGAGGTGCTTGGCCGGGCGCAGCGCACGCTGCGCGAACAGGGCGGCCGGATGGGGCTGAGCGCCAGCCAGTCCGAAGCGCTGGGGTACGTCGCTCGCGAGGGCCCGCTGACGATCACGGCGCTCGCGAAGCGGCAGCGCGTCCGTTCGCAGTCCATGGGTGCGACGGTCGGTGTCCTTCTCGAGCGGGGACTGGTCACGGTCACTCCCGACCCCCATGACGGCCGTCAAAAGGTCGTCGCCGTCACGGACGAGGCCCGGGCCTTGATCGCCGAGGGCCGCGGTGCGCGTACCGACTGGCTCACGAAGCAGCTCGGGGGCCTCTCCCCGGCCGAGCGGCGGACCCTCGCCGAGGCTCGCAAGATCCTCGATCGCCTGTTCCCTTAAGGAGTCCCGTTGCCCATCACCACCCTCGATTCCCGAACCGCTCTGGTCGTCATCGACCTTCAGGCCGGAAGCGTCGGCGTCGACATGGCGCCTCATTCCGCTGCCGACGTCGTCGCCCGATCCGCCCGGCTCGCCGATGCGTTCCGCGGCCACGGCCTGCCGGTCGTCCTGGTCAACGTCGCGGCCGCCCCAGGCCTGCGCAGCGACCACAATCCGCAGGGCACGCCGTTCGTGATGCCCGAGCAGGCGTTGCCGGTCGTGCCCGAGCTGGGTGAGGCCGGCAAGCGGATCACCAAGCGCACCCCGGGCGCCTTCACCGGCACCGGCCTCGAGGACTACCTCCGCAGCCAGGGCGTCACCCAGGTGGTCGTCACCGGTGTCGCGACCGGCGACGGTGTCGCCGCCACCGTCCAGCAGGCGTTCGAGCTCGGCTTCCACGTGACCACCCCGACCGATGCGATGAGCGACCCCGACCTGGCCCGGCACGAGTTCTCGGTGACCCGCCACTTTCCCCAGCGTGCGCAGACCGGCAGCACCGAAGATGTCATCAAGCTGCTCGCCGCGCGCGCCCGGTGACGCACACAGCCTCTTGGCCCCACCGCTCGGCGAAGACGCCCGACAGGCAGCGCGGATGCTGAGCGAAGATCCACACGATGCGCGGCCCCAACGGGCGTGGCAAGGGAGTTCAGCATGCCGACACAGGCCTCGTCCACGGCGCCGACCCGCACGGCACAAGACCACGCGTTCTCATGGCGTTTCCTCACGCCGTT
This sequence comes from Streptomyces sp. NPDC048192, assembly GCF_043202415.1. Lineage (NCBI taxonomy): Bacteria > Bacillati > Actinomycetota > Actinomycetes > Kitasatosporales > Streptomycetaceae > Streptomyces > Streptomyces sp. NPDC048192. The sequence continues at coordinate 97,316 of NZ_JBIDAL010000017.1, read as the reverse complement.
GTACGTCGGCTCGGCGCTCAACCCGGTCAACAGCTCGTTGATCGCTACCGCCCTGGTCCCGATCGCGCACGGCATCGGTGTGCCGATCGGGCAGACCGCCACCTTGGTGACGGCACTGTACCTGGCCAGCGCGGTGGCGCAGCCCACGGCCGGGAAGGCCGCAGAGGTCTTCGGGCCTCGCCGCGTCCTGCTCGCCGGGATCGCGGCCGTAGGGGCGGGCGGGCTGGTCGGCGGCGTCGCCCCGGACCTGCTGACCCTGCTGATCAGCCGCATCCTGATCGGCATAGGCACCTCTTGCGCCTACCCGACGGCAATGCTGCTGATCCGTAAGCGTGCCCGCGAAGCGGCCTTGGAGCAGCCGCCGGGCGGGGTGCTCGGCGGCCTCCAGATCGCCGGCGTCGCCACCGCGTCACTGGGCCTGCCCGTGGGCGGTCTCCTGGTCAGCGGCTTCGGCTGGCGAGCCGTCTTCCTCGTCAACGTCCCCATCGCCCTGGTCGCCCTCGCGACCGCTTTGGCCTGGGTCGAGGCCGACGGGCCGCTGAAAGGTTTCCGGCTCCGCGAGGTCGCCTCGCGCCTGGACCTGACGGGAATCGTCGGCTTCGCCGCCGCGATGCTGACCCTGCTGGTCTTCCTCTTCGAACTCCCCAGCGCCCACTGGTGGATCCTGGCGCTCGCGATCGTGCTGTGGGTCGCCGACATCCTGTGGGAGCTGCGAGCAGCCAGTCCCTTCATCGACGTGCGCCTGCTGGCCACTCGCCCAGCGCTGACCAACACCTACGTGCTCTTCGGGCTGGTCATGCTCTGCCAGTACGTCGTGCTCTACGGCGTCACCCAGTGGGTCGAAGCGGTACGTGGCTACAGCGAGTCGGCCTCCGGACTGCTCCTGCTGCCCATGACGCTCGTCTCGGGGGTCGTGATCGCGCTGATCTCGCGCCGGAACATGGTGCGCGGTCCCGTCATCGCTGCCGCCCTGACCGCCCTGGCCGGCTCCGCCGGTGTGCTCCTGCTCGACTCCGGCGTCTGGATCGGCGTCGTCGCCGTCCTCACCCTTGTGTTCGGCGCCTCGACGGGATTCGCCGTCGCCGGCTACCAGACCGCGCTCTACACCCACGCGCCGCAGGAACAACTCGGCACCGCCGCCGGCCTGCTGCGCACTTTCGGGTACGTCGGCTCGATCGCCTCCTCCGCCATCACCGGCATCGTCTTCCACCACCAGGTCAGCGACCACGGCATCCACCTCATCGCCTGGATCATGATCGGCATCAGCCTGGGCCTCACCACCCTCACCCTGGCCGACCGAACCCTGCGAAACCGACCGGACCAGCCGACCGAGACCTGAAGCCGTATCGCCGCGCCAGGTACGGACGAGGCCGCTCCGCGGCCCGACGTCGGGATCAGCCGGTCTCGCATGATGTGACAGCTGACCGCCGGCCCGTGCGAGGTGCCCAGCGCTCATCCCTCTCCGCCCGGCCCGCACCGGCCGGAGCGACCTCACCGAGTGCGGCGACCACCCGGCCCCGACGTGGGGTTGCATCTCCGCCGAGCGATACGGGTGTCCGCGAGGGCAGGTGGGGAAAGGCTCACTTCCTTCGCTCGCCGCCCCGTCCTCGTCACCGGTGCGGCAGGCCTGCTGCTTTGCGGCACCCTGGCCTTTCTCTGCGGCGATCTGCGCCTGGATGCCTCATTGCCGACCGGGTCGGAAGACGGCCCGTACGCATCCGTCGAGCTTCTCCTTGAAGAGGTGGCATCCCTTCGGCCCGTCATCGAGGCACATGCTGTGGGTGGCCAGGTGGGCTGTCTTCGGCTGGCCCCTCTCCAGGCGCCCAGGAGGGGCTGCGAGTCGTTCGGCCTTGGTGGTGAAGGAGAGTCGTGAGGGTCGTTGGGCGCAGGCTCCAGCTTGGTCCGCGCGCGCCTCTCATGCTTCGGACAGGAAGCCCGGGATCACCCCTGCGTCCGCGACCCGCCTCAGTGTCTCCTCTACGCCGTCCAGGACGCGGTAGCGCTCCGAAGTCCTGATGTCGTCCGCCGGCTGCCGCAGGTAGGCGGCCTGCAGCCGGGCCGTTTCGTCGTGGGTCGGGTCGCGCCCGAGTGCGGCTCGGAAGATTGGTTTCCTGGACGAAGGGGATCGGGGCGGAGAGGTCGCAGAGGCCGGCTCCGAGCAGGGGGAAGGCGTCCGTCCCGCTGGTGGCGAGGGGCGCGGTGGCAGGTTCCGGATCCCGTGGATGGTTTCCGGGGCGGTGGCGTGGGGGCTGCTGCCGTGGACCAGTCGGGTGCCGGGTGGGTCTGCGCGGCGTGTCCTGCCGGTTCCACGGCGATGGCTCGGTGCGGCTGAAAAAGCCGAACAGAGGGACTTGACGCCTCACAGGCGCGGTGAGAACGTTCTCTCACCTCGAGTGGGAGAACGTTCTCCGATTCGAGGGAAGGGCGGCGCGCTGCACGCGCGATCACTCAGGTGGTCACGGTCTCGGACGCCGGCCGCTGCCTTCCAGCTCCAGCGACCATGTCATCTCACTGGCACCATCGTCCGTCCCGCGACTCGGAATCGGACGTCAGTCAGCGCACCATGTCCCAGCCTGCTTGGAGGAGCAATGACGAAGTTCGGTTCGGCACGGGGGGTGATCGCCGCGGTGGCTCTGTCACTGCTCACCGCCACCGGCTGCAGTGCCGGTTCGGCGGCCGGTACGGGCGGGTCGTCCGCGACGTCAGCAGGGGTCGCCCACGCGGGAGTCCTGAAGATCGGTACCTCGAACAACATGAAGCCCTACGCGTACGAGGAGAACGGCAAGCTGACCGGCTTCGAGATCGATCTCATCTCGGCAGCCGCGAAGAGGCTCGGGCTTCAGCCGCAGATCGTGTCGCTGGACTTCTCGGGACTGCTGCCCGCGGTCAGCAACCGGCAGTTCGATGTGGCCGCCGCGGCAATCGGCATCACCGCGCCGCGCAAGAAGATGGTCGACTTCTCCGACGGCTACCTCGCCGGCTACTTCGGCGTCCTCACCAGGGCGGAGAGCGGGATCACCTCCGCCGTCGCGAGCGTGAAGGGCAAGCGGATCGCCGTACTGCAGGGCTCCATCGAGGACGCCAACGCCGGCACGTTCCTACCGGGCGCGGACATCGTGAGGTTCCCTGACGACAACTCCGCCGACCTGGCGCTGAAGAACAACCGGGTCGCTGGATTCTTCAACGACTTCGAACCGAACCTCGGCATCGCCAAGAAGTACCCCGACCTGCACCTCAAGCAGCCGATCACCATCCCGGCCACCGCGTTCCCCGCCGGCTGGGCAGTACGCAAGGGCAACACCAAGCTGGCCGGCCGGCTCAACGGCGCGCTCAAGCAGCTGGTGGGTGACGGTACCTGGCTGAAGCTGTACAAGAAGTACTTCCCGCAGGATCCGGTCCCCACCGGCAGCCAGCTGCCCCCGTACACCGCCAAGGGGCAGTCATGAATGCACTCCTGCACAACTTCTTCGACTGGCAGCTGATCGGGCAGGTGCTGCCGGACCTGCTCACCTACGGGCTGCGCAACACGCTGGTCCTCGCGGTGTCCTCCGCGATGCTGGGCAGCGTCATCGGGATGGTGCTGGCGATCACGGGCCTGTCGCACCGCTGGTGGCTGCGTCTGCCCGCCCGGGTCTACACCGACCTCTTCAGAGGTTTGCCTGCGGCACTGACCATCCTGGTCGTCGGCGAGGGCGTTTTCTCCGCGCAGATCAGCTGGCTGACCTCGCCGTACCCGGTGGCCGTCCTGGCCATGAGCCTGATGTCCGGTGCGTACATCGGCGAGATCTTCCGCTCGGGCATCCAGAGCGTGGACAAGGGCCAGGGCGAGGCCTGCCGGGCCCTCGGGCTCACGCACGGCCAGTCGCTGCGCCTGGTAGTGGTGCCGCAGGGCGTGCGCAGGGTCCTGCCGGCGATGGTCAACCAGTTCATCGCCATCATCAAGGACTCCAGCCTGGTGTACTTCCTGGGCCTGGTCACCAGCCAGCGAGAGCTGTTCCGCATCGGGCAGGACGACTCGATGACCACCGGCAACCTCTCCCCGCTGCTGGCCACCGGCCTGTGCTATCTGCTGCTGACGGTGCCGTTGACCCACTTGGTCAACTACATCGACCGGAGGCTGCGTGAGGGCTCCCGCCCGGCCGCGGCGGTCCAGGAGCCGTCCCGCGTCGATCCGAAGGAGGCCCTGGTATGACGACACCGGACGTGACTGTTCCCCTCGACTCGCGGCGCTACGAGGGAACTTCGCTGGAAGCCCGCGATGTGCGGATGCGGTTCGGGCCGGTGGATGTGCTGCGCGGTGCCGACCTGCTCGCCCCGGCCGGCGAGGTGGTGTGCGTCATCGGCCCGTCCGGTTCGGGAAAGTCGACGCTGCTGCGCTGCCTGAACGGGCTGGAGACCCGCTCGTCGGGGCAGATCCTGCTCGGCGGCGAGGACACCTCGACCATGGACGTCAACATGCTGCGGCAGCGGGTGGGCATGGTCTTCCAGCACTTCAACCTGTTCCCCCACAAGACCGCGGAGCAGAACATCACGCTCGCGCTGCGGCATGTGAAGAAGATGCCCCAGCAGGAGGCGGAGGCGATCGCCCGCCGGCGGTTGCGGGACGTGGGCCTGGCCGAGCGCGCGGGACACCGGCCGGCCCAGCTGTCCGGCGGCCAGCAGCAGCGGGTCGCCATCGCGCGGGCGCTGGCCATGGAGCCGCAGGTGATGCTCTTCGACGAGGTCACCAGCGCGCTCGACCCGGAGCTGGTCAAGGGGATCCTCCAGTTGATGGCAGACTTGGCACAAGGCGGCATGACGATGATCGTCGTGACGCACGAGATGGGGTTCGCCCGGAAGGTCGCCGACACGGTGGTGTTCATGGACGCGGGGGTCGTGGTGGAGTCGGGGACGCCCGAACAGATCTTTGACGCGCCCGCGTCGCCGCGGCTGAAGAACTTCCTCTCCCAGGTGCTGTGATGTCGGCTGGTGCAGGAGCCTCGAGCGGGCGCCGGCGTCCCACGGTGGCCGACGTCGCCCGCGAGGCAGGGGTGTCGGTGGCCACGGCCGGCCGGGCGCTGGGCAACTACGGCCGTGTCCGGGCGGACCTGCGCGCCCAGGTACAAGCGGCCGCGGACCGGCTGGGGTACTCGCCCAACGCCGTGGCGCGCAGCATGCGTTCCGGAGGCACGCGCAGCATCGGCTTCGTCGGCGCCGACATCTCCAACCCCTACTTCGCCACCGCGATGCGCGGTCTGTGCGACGTGGCCCGTGAGCAGGGCTACGAGCCGATCCTGGCCAACAGCGACGACCGGCTCGAGGTGGAGCGCGCCGCCGTCAACGTCCTGCTGGACAAGCAGGTCGAGGGGATCGTCGTGGCACCGACCTCGGTCACCGACGTCGCCCACCTCAAGCGGGCGCAGGAACTGGGCGTGCCCGTCGTCCTGCTCGACCGGCCCATCGGTACGCTCGACGCCGACAGCGTGGTGATCGACAACGAGGCGGCCGCCTACGAGGCGGTGTCGCACCTGCTCGCGCTCGGCCACCGCCGCGTCGGTCTGCTGGCCTGCGTCGACCCGGAGGAGAGCCCGGAACTGGTGGCGCGCGGCGGCACCGGGCGGCTGGCGGTGCTGGGCGCGGCCCGTCCGTCCATCGACCGTATCCGAGGCTACCTCGCCGCCGTGGACGACCACGGGGCGACCTCCGCGGCCGAGCTGATCCAGTACACGCCGCTCAGCGACACGGCGCAGGCCCAGCGCCACGCGGAGACCCTGCTGAAGCTGGAGCAGCCGCCCACCGCCGTCTTCGCCACCGACAACGTCACCACGCAGGGCCTTTTCATGGCGGCGCGCCGCTGCGGGCTGACCATCCCCGGCGACCTCTCCCTGGTCGGCTTCGACGACCTGGACTGGACCACGCTCGTCGACCCGCCGCTCACCGTGGTGGCCCAGTCACCGCTGGCCATGGGCCGCGCCGCAGCAGAACGCCTCTTCGAACGGATCAAGGGCGACGACCGCCCCGCCGAGCGGCTCGTGCTGCCGACCGAGCTGATCGTCCGCTCCAGCACCGCCGGGCACGGACAGGGTGCGTAAGCGCCCCGTCTGATTCGCCCCGTCCCACTCCCACTCCACTCCGTCCCCGGCGGGAGCGCCTCCGGCGCACCGCACCCAGCCCGCGGCAGGCGCTGTGCCCACGTGGGTACCACGGCCATGCCTGTCACCGGAACACCGAGAGGTTCTCCATGCGTACTTCCCCTTCCCGCGCCCGTGTCGCCGTCCTGGGCGGTGGCGTCATCGGGGTGGCGACCGCGACGCAGCTCGCCCGCCGCGGAGCCGAGGTCGTCCTGGTCACCGAGGCCGAACTGGCCGACGGGGCATCGGGCCGCTCCCTGTCCTGGCTCAACTCCTTCGGCGGCATGCGCTCGCAGGCCTACCACCAGCTGCGGCTGCTGGGCATCGACCGGTACCGCACGCTCGCCGCCCGCCTTCCGTCCCCCGACTTCCTGAAGTTCGACGGCGGACTGACCTGGGCGGCGCCGGGGGAGGAGTCGCACCGCGTGGCGTTCGAGCACATGCGGCACAACGGCTACGACGCCGTCTGGCTGACCCGCGACGAGGTCGCCCAGTGGACGCCCGGCGTGGACCCGGCTGCGATCCCCGACGAGGGTGCCGTCTTCAACCCCGGCGAGGGCTGGGTCGACCTGGTCGCGCTCGTCCAGCGCCTGGCCGGGCAGTTCACCGCGGCCGGCGGCCGGATCCTCACCGGTGGCGGCGCCGCCGATGTAGTGGTCGAGAGCGGCCGGGCGGTCGCCGTGCGCACGGGCGCCGGGGAGCGGATCGACGCCGACGCGGTCCTGCTGGCGACGGGCGCCGACGTGCCGCGCATGGTGCGCCAGTACGGGGTGGAGATCCCGGACGCGACACCGCAGGCGCTGCTCGTGCGCACCAAGGCGGTCGACACCGCCCTGCGCGCCACCCTCAACACCCCGCGTGTGGCGCTGCGCCCCGCACCGGGCGGGACGCTGGTGATGGACTCCGACGCCTCGGCGGCCGAGGTCATCGCGCACGCGGACGGCAGCTACGAGGTCAAGGACTCCACCGTCGAGCAGCTGCTGCGTGAGGCGTCGGCCGTGCTGGCCGGCCATCCGCAGCTGGAGCTGGACTCCTACGGCGTGGGCCGCAAACCCATCCCCGGCGACGGCGAGCCGGTCTTCGGCGAGCTCGACGTGGTGCCGGGCCTGTTCGTGGCCTTCACCCACAGCGGCGCGACCCTCGCCCTGATCGCCGGAGAACTGCTGGCCGACGAGATGACGACCGGCGAGCGCAGCCCGCTGCTCGAGGCGTTCCGGCCCAGCCGCTTCCGCTGACCACCGGCCACCACGACCAAGGGATCACGCATGACCACGCCCGTACGCATCGGACTGGCCGGTTACGGCTTCGGAGGTCGCTTCTTCCACGGGCCGCTGCTCGCCTCCGCACACGAGTGCGAGTTCCTCGGGGTGGTCACCACCTCGCCCGAGCGTCGTGCACAGGTCGCCCGCGACCTGGACCGGCCGATCTTCGCCTCGCTCGAGGAGCTGGCCCGGGCCGGTGCCGAGGCGGTCGCCGTCTCCACGCCGGCGGCCACCCACATGGCGCTGGCGCAGGAGGCGATGAACCTGGGCCTGGCGGTGGTCTGCGACAAGCCGTTCGCGCTCGACGCGGCCTCCGCACGGGAGACCGCCGAACTGGCGGACCGGCTGGGGCTGACGCTGACGGTCTATCAGAACCGGCGCTGGGACTCCGACTTCCTGACGCTGAGACGCCTCGTCGACCAGGGCAGGCTCGGCACGCTGACCCGGTTGGAGTCGCGGTTCGAACGGTTCGATCCCGAGCCGGGCCCGCCCGCCGCCGGTGGCGGCACCCTGCTCGACTTCGGCAGCCACCTGGTCGACCAGGCGCTGGTGCTGTCCGGGCCGGTGGAGCGGGTGTACGCGGAGACGCGCCACCGTCGCGGCGCGGGCCGGCTCGACGAAGACGTCTTCGTCGCGCTGACGCACCGAAGCGGCGTGCGGTCGCACCTGTGGGGCAGCTGGCGGCAGGGCGCCCCGGGGCCGCGCTTCCGGGCGACCGGCACCTCGGGGACCTTCCTCGTCGACGGCATGGACGGGCAGGAGGCGCTGCTGACCGCCGGTGCGTCCCCGGCATCCGAGGGCGAGCGCTGGGGGGTCGAGCCCGAGAACCGCTGGGGACACGTGCTGCGCGGAGCGTACGCAGAGCCCGTACCGTCCGCCCGCGGCGCCTGGGACCTGTTCTACCCCGCCTTCGCCGCCGCGGTCCGCGGCACCGGCCCGGTGCCGGTCGACCCATGGGACGCGGTCGAAACCGCCACCGTCCTGGACGCCGCCCGCGCCGCCGCGCACAGCGGCCGGACCATAAGCCTGTCCTGACCCCGCACCAACCTCTCGACCCGGCGAAGGAGCCCCGACCGTGCGTGTGAACGACCCCGTCCTGCAGCCATTGCGGATCAACAACCTGGTCCTGAAGAACCGGATCTACAGCACCGGGCACGCACCCTCCGGCTATCTGCAGGGCGGAGCGCCGGGCCTGCGGTACGAGCTGTACCACGAGGAGAAGGCCAAGGGCGGGATCGCCCTGACGATCATCGGAGGGTCGAGCAACGTCGCGGCGGACTCCGCGAACGTCTTCGACCAGATCGACGCCGGGGACGACGCCGTCCTGCCGTTCTACCGCTCCATCACCGAGCGTCTGCACCGGCACGGCACGGCCGTCATGATCCAGCTGACCCACCTGGGCCGCCGGTCGAAGTGGGACACCGACCGATGGCTGCCCGCCCTCGGCCCGTCCCCGGTGCGCGAGCGGGCGCACCGCAGCTTCCCCAAGGAGATCGAGCTCTACGACATCCACAGAATCGTCGAGGCCTACGGTGCGGCCGCGCGCAGGGCACGGGAGGGCGGCCTGGACGGCATCGAGATCGCCGCCATGGCCGGCCACCTGATCGACCAGTTCTGGTCGCCGCGCACCAACCACCGCACCGACGAGTTCGGCGGCAGCCTGGAAAACCGGCTGCGCTTCGGCCACATGGTGCTCGAAGAGGTCCGCAGACAGGTCGGCGACGACTTCGTCGTCGGCATGCGCGTCCCCGGAGACGAAGGCGTGGCCGACGGCCTCACACCCGCCGACTGCGTCGACATCTCGACCGCGATGGCCGGCACCGGCAAAATCGACTTCCTGTCCGTCATCTACGGCTCTGGCAACACCGACCGCGAACTGGCCGACGTCATCCCGGTGTTCGGCCGACCTCTAGGCGCCCGCCTCCCGGCGGCGGCAGCGATCCGCAAGGAGGTCGGCATCCCGGTCTTCCACGCCGGCCGGATCGCCGACCTGCCCACCGCCCGGCACGCCCTCGACGGCGGCTACGCCGACATGATCGGCATGACCCGGGCGCACATCGCCGACCCGCACATCCTCGCCAAACTGCTCGCCGGCCAGGAGGAGCGCATCCGCCCTTGCGTCGGCGCCACCTACTGCGCTTCCCGCGTGGAGACGTTCTGCCTGCACAACCCCGCGACCGGCCGGGAAGCGGTGATCCCGCAACTGGTCACCCGGGCAGAGGTCACCAAGCGCGTGGTCGTCGTCGGCGGCGGCCCGGCGGGGCTCGAGGCCGCCCGTGTCTGCGCGGCACGCGGACACCAGGTCACCCTGCTGGAGGCCGCCGACCGGCTCGGCGGGCAGGTCCTGCTCGCCGCCCGGACGCCACGGCACGCCGAGAAGGCCGGCATCGTCCACTGGCTGGCCCGGGAGATCGAGCACCTGGGAGTGACCGTCCGACGGGGGTGCCTCGCCGAGCCCGCCGACGTCCTGGCCCTGCGGCCCCACGTCGTGGTGGTCGCCACCGGCGGCCTGCCGAACACTGCCGTGGGCCAGAGCGGGGAGGAACTGGTCGACTCGACCTGGGACGTACTCGGCCGCACCCCCCGGCCCGGCCACCGGGTCCTGGTCTTCGACGACCACGGCGGCGAGCAGGCGCTGACCGCCGCCGAGCGCCTGGCCACCGCCGGCGTGGCGGTGGAGCTCGTCACCCCCGACCGGACGGTCGGAGCCGACGTCACCGGCACCCTCTACCCGGACTATCTACGCGTCCTGTACGCGCATGGCGCAGTGCTGACTCCCGACCATGTGCTGCGCGCGGTACGACGCGAGTCAGGTGCCCTGGTGGCCACGTTGGCCAACGCCTACACCGACGCGGTGACCGAGCGCGTGGTCGACCAGGTCGTCGTCGAACACGGGACCACCCCCGCCGACGACCTGTACCACCGATTGCGGGCGGGTTCCCGCAACCTCGGCGAGACCGATCCGACCGCGCTCGTCGAGAGCCGGCCACAGGACCGGGCGGCCAACCAGCACGGCACCTATCAGCTGTTCCGAATCGGTGACGCGGTCGCCCACCGCAACGTCCATGCGGCACTGCTCGACGCCCGGCGACTGTGCATGGCCATGTGACGGTCCAGTCCTGATCACCTCGAGGCGGCCGGGCTCCGCGGGCGGCGACGGTCGACTGGACCGGCGACACGCCCTGACCGGCTGAGGGCGGCACGGCCGGGCAGCCGCCGGCAGTTGGGCGCCGAACGCCGGGTGTGTTCATCCGGGCCTCCGCGTCGACCCGCTCCCTGGATCAGGCTCCCCGCTCCAGTCCGGCGCATCCGAACCGTGCCGGTCACACGCCGTCCTGCTCAGCATCATGTCGCCCCCGGCTTCTCCTGGTACGTCGGGGCCGCCACCTCCTGCGAGGCGGCGGCCCCGACGCCGATTCACCACTGTGGCCGGTTACGTGCGGAGCAGTTGACGCCCGACGACGTTCAGTTCCAGATGCCGGTGATGTCGGATGCGTTGGCCGCGGCCCCTGCGTGGGTGGTCAGGCCGGCCAGGTCCTCGATGGTGCGCAGGGTGTCGTAGTGGTTGTAGCGGTTCGAGGTGGAGCTACCCGGCGCCACGTGCGCACCGTAGAACACGGTGGCGATGTGGTTGCCGTGTGCACTGTCGTCCTCGTCGAAGGTGACGGCCAGGATGCTGTTGTGTGCCTTGGCCCAGGTGGCGTAGGCGCCGAGGTTGTTCTGCAGCCAGGTGTCACCTGTGCTGATGGAACAGTCGTGCATGTCGTTGCACAGGTTCGGGATGACGAACGAGACCTTGGGCAGGGTCGTGTAGTCCGTCGGGAACTGGGTGAAGGTGTGCGCCGTGTTCAGCGGGACGTTGTTGAAGGCGAACCACGGGTTGTGCTTCCGGGCGTATTGGGTGGCGGAGTTGGTGCACACAGTGGAGCCCTGGGAGGGCAGGCCCTCGTTGTAGCTGCCCCACGTCTTGCCGGCGGCGATGAGCTCGGAGCCGAGGTTCGCCGCGCTGCTGAACTGCGGTGTGTAGCAGTTGTCGTTGGTGATGCCCTGGTTGTTGCCGGAGAACAAGTCCAGGTAGTTCGGCTGGCTGGGGTGGGTGATGGCGTACGACTGGGTGAGGTTGCCGCCGCCGGCCACCAGAGTGTTGTTGAGGTACGGGGCGCTCGTGCTGCCGATGACCTGCTCGTAGGAGTGGTTCTCGAAGACTGCCACGACCACGTGGTCGGGGGCGGGGAGAGCGGCGGCCTGCGCAGCCGGGGCAGCGGCCCACAATCCGATCAGGGCGCCGGGGAGGGCGGCGAGGGAAAGCGCCCGGCTCGAGCGCTTCTTGCGGGACAGCAAGGACACGGTGGACCTCCTGTGGGAGCGGTTGGAACAGCACTCGGGGGTTGTCTGCTGCTCAGGCGGTCGTCTTTGCTTCGGGCAGTAGGAGACTAGGAGGCCTCTCCCGAGGTCTTCAGCTTTTCTGAGATGACGGCCCGCCAAACAGTTGTCGTCAGCCGCTGAGTGACACCGTGCACTGCGTTCATCCGTCAAGGGATTCCGAGAAGTCATCGATATCTGTGGATCTCTGGTGCCGCTCTCGCCTTGATCAGTTGCGTCGGAGCAGTCGTGCAGCGGTATGAGCCGGAGTCTCGTCGGTGGTGTGAACCGCCCGTTACGCGACCAGCTGAGTGCCGAGGTGAGACCTGGTCGGGGTGGTGCAGCGTGCCGTCCGGGTTCGCACTCAGGTCGATCAGGAGACCGCGGTCGGCCGGCCGGCGTTTCGGTGAGAAGACGAGCAGGGTACGCGTCGCCGGACCCTCGGGCGGACCGGGTGGTGATTTGTGATGGAGTGCGTGTCAGAACGTCAAACGCGTGCCTGAGGCACCCTCGTCCGCGGCGAGAAGGTCGCGATCGTCGTCGGTGGCGGATCCGGAATCGGCGCTGCCTGTGTACGGGAGTTCGCCGCGACCGGCTACCGGGTGGTCGCGATGTCGCCGTCGGGCCGGGCCCGCGCCCTGGCCGAGTCGCGGTTCGCTGTGCCTGCTCGTGGTGTTGAAGTCGGCGACCGTCGACCAGTTCCGGCGGATCGCAGCCCCGCAGCTGGCCTACCGCACACCAAGCCGTTGCCCCGCGCCATAACCATGGGTGCGGGGCAACCACGTGATGCTCCGCCTCCGGCCGCCGACACGGAGCAGCGGCCTTTTCGGCTCAGCCCAGGTCGAAGGTGTTGGGCAGACCCAGCCTGTAGCGTGCTTCGTCGATCCGCTTCAGCGGTTCCATCTCCGGCGGCCGGTACAGCTCCCACACACGGCACCGCTCGGCGTCCGAACGGTCCGCATCGAGCAGGGCGTTGACGGCTCGCCGCGCGGACTCGTTGGCGCCTTCCATGGTCGCGAGGTCGACGTCGGTGCGGACGTAGTCGCCTGCGAGGAAGAAATTGGGGATTGCCGTCCGGGCTGAGGGACGATGGTAGAGCGTTCCTGTCGGGTGGATGAGCAGTTGTTCGCGGTTCTGCGCGTTCGGGCCGCCGAGGCCTGTCACCGCCGGGTCCATGAACCAGCCGAGGCGGTCCTCGTCCCTGAGGGTCGTCTTGCCCGCGTCGTTCAGCCCGTCCTTCAGCTGCGCCCACAGCTCGGCGACGATCTCGTCCTTGGTGCACTCCTTGGCCGTCTTGCCGTACAGAAGGCCGGGTTTGTCCCACTCCGAGATGATCGCGGACAAGCAGTCGTGGGCTCGCCCGTCTCCGTAGTCGCGGGAGAAGTCCCGTACGTTCCAGAACTGCGCCTGGCCGATGGCCGTCACCGACCAGGGTGAGTCGAGGCAGTTGATGTGGCCGTGCACGACGGGCGTGGGCGTGCGCAGGTAGAACATCACGCCGGTCATCCAGTCCGTCTTCAGCGCGTCGCACCGTCCGAGCTGCGGGTCGGCGGCGCGCAGAGCCTTGCCCCAGGTGGCGCGGGCGTGTTCAACGGGCATTGCGGAGATGTAGTGGTCCGCGGTGATCGTGCGTTCGTGGCCGCCGTCGCGGGCCGCGACGCGGACGCCGGTCACCCGCCGGCCCTCGTAGCCGACCTCCAACACCTGCGTGCCGGTCACGAAGTCGACGCCGAGCGAGCGCAGATGCGCCTCCCAGGGGTTGATCCAGGCCTCGCTGGTCGGGGCGTTCAGGACGCGGTCGATGTCGGCGTCACCGTCCATCCCGCGGCCGAGCAGGCCCCACAGGATGAGGGCCTCGATGATGACGCGGCCGACCGTTCTGGTCGAGGCCACCTCGGCGCGGGTGGCGACGAGATTGCGGGTCTGTCCGATGCCCAGGAGCGTCTGGTATTCCCTGCTCATCTCTCCGGCGCGGATGAAGTCCCACCAGGCGACCTTCTCCCATTGGCCCTCGCGGCGGGCGTCGCAACTGGTGAGGTGGACAAGGAGACGGTCGGCGAAGTAGGCGGCCTCGTGAGCGGGCAGCCGGGTGCCCACGTCCAGGACGGACAGGATCTGGTCGCGGAGCCAGGACGCGGTGATGTCGCCGGGTGCGGGCGGGGTCGTGAGCCGGCGCAACGGGAAGTGCAGGTCGGGGCGTCCGGAGCTGCGGGCGAACAGCTCCTCGGTGGCGTTGCGGAGGTTGCCGTGGACGCCGTCTGCGTTGCCGGGGAAGGGGATGCGCCGCATCGTGTCCGGCAGGTTCCGGTAGAAGCCGGGGAAGAAGCGGAAGCCGTGCTCGCCGGGCAGGGGCTTGCGGCCCCCGGAGGCCGTGCCGGGCACGTCCATCGAGCGGGCCTTGCCGCCAAGGGTGTCGTAGTACTCGTAGACGGTGACGGCGTAGCCGCGTTCGGCGAGTTCGTGAGCGGCGCTGAGCCCGGACACGCCGCCGCCGAGGACGGCGACGCGCCGACGGGAGGGAGTGGCCGCTGCTGCCCGCGCTGCGGGCCCTAACGCGGTCGCGCCGACCGCGCCGCCGGCGGTCGTGAGGAAACGTCTGCGGGAATGTCTGACGGTCGGACGGGACTCCTGCACGTGTTCTGCTGCCATGCTTCCGGGAGGTTAGGGAGGCTCTCCGAAGCCCGGAAGACTGTTTGCCGGCCTCCACAGCATCCTCACCAACACCGGGGCAATGCCACGCGTTTTCGTGCACGCCGGCTCGTCGTCTTGTATCCGCTGTCCGCTCGGGGCCCCGCGCGGCTCGGTGCGACTGATCACCGAAGTCGGCGTCAGCGCAGTCCCGGCGAAGAGGTCGTTCTCGGGCACGGCCGCGCCGGTGCTGTCGTGGACGTGTACGAAGCTCTCGACACCCATCAGTTCGGTGAATTTCTTCTGGCCCATCTTGAGGAAGAAGATGTTCTCGCCCTGACGGGCGTGCGCGGCCAGCGCATCGAACTTCTGACCGCCGAACGCGGTGGTGTCCACCCAGGTGGTGATCTCCTCGTCGGGGAGCCCCATCTCGGCCTTCGCGGCGGCCTCCGCGGGATCCGGCTCCTGCCAGCACGCACCGAACTCCCGCCACCTTCGATGCCGACTCGGTCATCGCCAGCGCCGCCATCGTAATGCGGTGCGCCTGGATGTGGTCGGGGTGGCCGTAGAAGCCGTTCTCGTCGTAGGTGACGACCACGTCGGGCCGGTAGCGGCGCATGAGTTCCACGAGCCGGGCGGCACCTTCCTCCACGGGTGTCCGCCAGAAGGAACCGGGAAGTTCGTTGGTCGGCCAGCCCATCATCCCGGAGTCGGCGTAGTCCAGGGTCTCCAGGTGACTGACACCCAGAATGGCGCAGCTCGACTCGAGTGCCTGCCTCCGCATCGCGGCGACGGCCGCCGGGGCGTGCCCGGGATCGCCCGGCTTGACACCTCTCCCCGGGTCCGTCACCGCACCTGCCGGCGGTACACGTCACGAGGACCGTGCGGACGCCTTCCGCCGCGTACCGCGCGAGGACGCCTTTCGCGGGCACTGCGGTCTCATCCGACCAGCTGATGCGGGCACCAATCGGTCTCAAAGCCGGAAGATCGGCTGTGAGCCGGCGATCATAGCGTGTGGGCTGAAGGATTCACGGTGCCTGCATCGCGCAGTGACCGGTCAATCGCAGAATCCAGAGACAGATCGCGAACCAGGACGCGAGCCGGCCACCGACACGCCAGGCGGCCGGGCGCACCGGCCGGTCCACGGGGCCTGGCGGGCAGCGACCCCGGCCTTCCCCGCCGGGACGCTGTTCGGACACCGCGTGGTCAGGTGTGGTGCTCGGAGGCTTTCGCAACCTGCTTGAGCGCGGACGCCGTGACAGGGTCTCCGACCTTCGCGGGTTGCTCGTGCGTGTGGCGACCGGGATCTTCATGGTGAAGATGGGACGGCGCCAGCCGGTCGCCGGGACCATAGTGCTCGGTGTCGGTGGTTTCCGAGGGGGTGGTGCTGCGGTCCGCCATAGCGGGCCGTGCCCCGGTCTCCGCCATGTGGCCCTGTGGGCTTGCGGCCGCGTGGTCCTCGGCTGTCTCGGTTCGTGCCTGTTCTGGGGTTCGCGGCTGGGTGAGCCATGCGACAGCCGCACCGGTGACTGCCAGGGGCCATTCCACCACCCCGGCGACGCCGAGCACCCCGGCCCCGGTGTAGACCGCCATCCGGCGGCCGCGCGGAGAGATAGCTCCGATCCAGTCCAGTGCGCTGTCGGCGGCCTTGTTCACCAGCCCGGCTCCGGGCAAGCGACTGAGCACCGAGCCGACGGCCTGCAACGGCTGACGAAGATCCGATGAACCCGCTTCGACCTGGCTCATATCGAGCTCCCTCCGCGCGTCTGGCAGAGTTGCCGGTTTCGGAGTTCCCCAATATCACGTCGTCAAGCCGTCTGGGGCAGTGGCCGGGTCGCCCTTCCCGTCGCCGCCGCCCCGCGCATCCTGCCCGTCAAAGGCGGACTCCCCTGTACGCCGGCCTCGGCGCCCTCGCCCTTGCGTGGGTACTCGAGTGGCCTGTTGCTGCCGGAATCGGGATCGGTTACGCCGTACTTCGCCGAGGGGGAGACCTTCCGCCCTCGTCAGCGCATCAGGCGCCGGCGCACACCGTCAGGCTCGACGAACCCGCAGCCTCGGAATCCGAAGCCGGCGCGAGCCGACGAGCCCTCTCCGAGCGAGGTCAGCGTCGGGCCGGGCGGAAGGCGGTGACGGCGGTCCTGCCGCTGACCTCAGACCCGGTGGCCGATCGGTTTGAGGGGAGACGGGGGAACAGGAACACACGCGGTGTCATCAGGAGTCGTTGCCGACCGGCGTGCCCCTCTCGGCTTCGGTGACCGTTTCGTACACCCGCAGCAGGGTGTCTACGCCGGTTGTGTCCAGCATGTGCATCAGAGGCGGCGGGAAACTGGCCAGAACCAGCGTGGCACCGTTTTCTCGGTCCGCTGCCAGGCCCACACCGGCACGTTCAGAGCGGCGGAATCGCAGAACGAGACCGTGGACAGGTCCAGCACCACATTCCGCTGGCTCTCGGGGCTCTCGTCCAGCAGACGGTTGCGGAGGAACGGGGCGGTCTCATGGTCCAGGGTCCCGTGGACCCGCACGGTCAGGCGCCTGCTCGCTACTGCCACCTCGACTGAGGACGCAGTCATCACGTCTCCCGGTCGCCTCGTCGGGAGACGCGACCGGTTGTCAGCGAGCCTACCGAAGTCCGCCTGCGCCGTATGCCGTGGCTGCGGCCGTGAGCGCGGCAACCGCCGCGACGTGGAGGAGATCATCGTTCGCCTGCGGCGGGGATGCGTACGGCGAGGACAGCGACGTCGTCGGTACTGTCGGAGGCCAGGCCGGTGAGGAGTTCGTCGCAAAAGGTGTCGGGGTCTTCGCGGGCGAGTGCGGCGGCGTGCTGGCGCAGCCGGGTCATGCTCTGGTCGAGGCCTTCGCCGCGTCGTTCGATGAGGCCGTCGGTGTAGAGCAGGACGGTGGATTTCGGCGGCAGTGGTTCGGTGGCGCTGGAGCGTGGCAGGTGGGTGCTGACGCCGAGCAGGAGGCTGTGGCCGCCGTTGAGGTAGTGGGTGTCGCCCTGGTCGGTGACGAGCAGGGGCGGCAGGTGGCCGGCGCTGGCGTAGGTGAGCTGCCAGGGGCCGCCTTCGGGACCGTTGATGATCGCGTACACGCAGGAGGCCGTCGCCCCGGGATACAGCGTGTGCTGCGCCAGATCGAGGCGCCGCAGGATGGCTCCGGGGGGTTCCTGACGGTCGCAGGCGATGCCGCGGAGCATGTTGCGCAACTGGCTCATGGTCACCGCGGCTTTCAGATCGTGCCCGGTGACGTCGCCGATGATCAGGGTGGTGTCGCCGGTGGGCAGCAGGAAGCTGTCGTACCAGTCGCCGCCGACCTCGGCGGTGGCGTGGGAGGGGGCGTAACGGGCGGCCATCTTCAGGTGGTCGACGTGCGGCAGCGCGGGCAGCAGGGAGCGCTGCAGGCGTTCGGCGATGCGCTCGGTCTGCGCGTGCAGGCGGGCGTTGTCCACGGCCAGCCCGACGCGGTGCGCGATGTCCTCCACCAGGGGCAGATCCTCGCTGCCCAGGGCCGGATGGGGGCCGAAGCGGCTGATGGTGATCGCGCCGAGCACCTCCCGCCGGGCCCGCAGCGGCGCCAGCACCACGCTGTTGGCCTGCTGCGAGGCGAAGACCTGCGCCGGCTGCGCATCCCACGCATCCGTACCGGCCGAGAGATCCAAACTGTCGCCCGTCAGCAGCAGCGGGCCGGCTCCGCGTAGCACCCGTGCGAACGGCCCGCTGGCCGTCTCCGGCAGCGCAGGCAGACCGCGCATCTCCTGAGCGGACAAAGAGCCGGCGTCCTTGCGGGTGACACAGATCCGCTCCATCCGGCCGCCTTCGGACAGCAGGTCGACAGCACACCAGTCGCCCAGACGGTGTGCCACGATCCGGCATACCCGGTGCAGCCCCTCGAAGGCGTCCAGAGTGCCGGCCAGCGCCGTGTTGATGTCGGCAAGAACCGTCAGCCGGTCCAGGGCCCGCTGGAGGACTTCATCCACGTCGTATTCGTCCACAACCCACACCTTCCCCAAGACGGTGATCTCGGCCGGCCGCTCTGCAGGAACCGACCGTCTGCCACCTGTGGGACCTCCAGGGCCGGTTTCCAACCTCGGGGGACACACGTGCCGTTGCGTACACGCCGCGATGCCTAGGGTGGTCGTTTCCGGGTACCGGCCCGGCAGACCGCGCCTCATGGTGGCGCCCGTGGCTCACCCTCATCCAGGACACCGTAGGCCGCGGTGTCGCGGTGCGCCGAGCCCGCAATCGTCTCGGAGCCGGTCAGCGAGTACACCCGCTTCCTCTACGACGGCACCTTCACCAACATCGCCGCGGGCGAGCACGTGCCCTGGCCGCCCCGCCGGCAGGCCTCGGCCATCGCACTGCCCGGCAACGACTGCTGGCTCATCGACGTCCGCCTGATCCGATGGAACCACTTCACCGGCGAAGGAGTCTCGGCGGGCGGCGAGGTCAGCGAGGACCCGGCCGCCGTGAAGCTGTGCGCCGACGCGTTCGAAGCGGTGTGGGCGCGCGCGATCCCGCACGACCAGTACACGATCAGCTGGCCCGGAAGGCGCACGGCCGGCTCATGCCCATCTCCCCGTCCTCGTCGGCGCGGGCCGCACGCGAAGCCGTCGCGCAGCGCCAGAACGCCGGGCCGACGCCGGGATCACCGGCGCCCGCCCTGTGCCGGCGTCCGCACGACGACTCAGTCGTCGTGCGCCGCTGCCTGCGCGGTGGTGTGTCGACCCCCGAGCCGATGTGCTGGGGCCTGCCGTGGGGCCGCTGCGGGCCGGACGCGACGGGCGGATGGCAGCACGCAGGGCGGCTCCGAAAGTCACGGTTGTCGAGGCCCGAGCGGACGTTTACGCTGTATTCGCATACTGAACATTCGTACGCTATGCGAACAGGATGGCTCGGGTGAGTGACTCATACGTCTATTCGGCAGTCCGAACACCGTTCGGCCGCTTCAACGGCGCCCTGGCCGAGGTCAGGCCGGACGACCTGGCAGCCACGGCCCTGAAGGGCGCCCTCGCCACCGTCCCCGGCCTCGACCCGGCCGACGTCGACGAGGTGGTGTGGGGCAACGCCAACGGCGCCGGTGAGGACAACCGCAACGTCGGCCGGATGGCGGTACTGCTCGCCGGGCTGCCGGTGAGCGTCCCGGCGACGACCGTGAACCGGCTCTGCGGCTCAGGGCTCGACGCCGCGATGATCGCCTCACGCCTCGTCGAGACCGGCGACGCCGATATCGTCGTAGCGGGCGGCGTCGAGTCCATGACCCGCGCTCCCTGGGTGCTGCCCAAGCCCTCCAAGGCCTTCCCGGCCGGCAACATCACCGCCGTCTCGACGACGCTCGGCTGGCGCCTGGTCAACGAGCGCATGCCCGAGGAGTGGACGGTCTCCCTGGGGGAGTGCAACGAGCAACTGCAGGAACGGTTCGGCATCTCACGCGAACGGCAGGACGCCTTCGCCGCCCGCTCGCACCAACTGGCCCACGCGGCCTGGGAATCTGGCTTCTACGAGCCGATGGTGGTGCCCGTCGAGGGGGTCGGACTCAGCCGGGACGAAGGCATCCGGCCCGACACCACCGTGGACAAGCTCGCCGGGCTGCGCCCCGCGTTCCGCAAGGACGGGACCATCACGGCCGGCAACGCCTCGCCCCTCAACGACGGCGCATCGGCCGTCGTCATCGCTTCCGGCCCCGCCGCCGAGCGGCTGGGGCGAGACCCACTGGCACGCATCGCCGGACGCGGAGCCCACGCCCTGGAGCCGCAGATGTTCGGCTACGCACCCGTGGAGGCCGCGGCGACGGCGCTGCGGCGCGCGGGCATCGGCTGGTCCGACGTGGGCGCCGTCGAACTCAACGAGGCCTTCGCCGTACAGTCCCTGGCCTGCATCGGCGCCTGGGGCATCGACCCCGGGATCGTGAACGTCAAGGGCGGAGCGATCGCCATCGGCCACCCGCTCGGCGCCTCGGGCGGCCGCATCCTCGGCACGCTCGCTCATGTCCTGCGCGAACGGAACGAACGCTGGGGAGTCGCGGCCATCTGCATCGGCGTCGGCCAGGCACTGGCCGTCGTACTGGAGAACGAGGAGGCGGCCCGATGAGCCCCACCGCCGTCACCGCGGACGCCGACCAGGCGGTCGCGGGCATCGAGGACGGCTCGACCGTCCTGATCGGCGGCTTCGGCATGGCCGGCATGCCGGTCAGCCTCATCGACGCACTCATCCGGCAGGGCGCGAAGGACCTCACGGTCGTCTCCAACAACGCCGGCAACGGCGACGACGGGCTGGCCGCGCTGCTCGCTGCGGGCCGGGTACGCCGCATCGTGTGCTCCTTCCCGCGCCAGCACGACTCGTGGGTGTTCGACGGGCTCTACCGAGCAGGCCGCATCGAACTCGAGGTGGTGCCCCAGGGCAATCTCGCCGAACGGCTGCGGGCGGCGGGTGCCGGCATAGGCGCCTTCTACTGCCCTACCGGCGTGGGCACCATGCTCACGGAGGGCCGGGAGAGGCGCACCATCGACGGCCGCGACTACGTTCTCGAATATCCGATCAAGGGCGATGTCGCCCTCATCGCCGCCCACACGGCCGACCGCATGGGAAACCTCGTCTACCGGAAGACCGCCCGCAACTTCGGCCCGGTCATGGCCACTGCCGCGAGGCTGACCATCGCCCAGGTCCACTCCGTGGTCGACACCGGCCGACTCGATCCGGAGTCCGTCGTCACCCCGTGCATCTACGTCGACCGCGTCCTCGACCTCAGCCGCGCCGCCCAGGCCCAGGAGGCATCATGACCCTCGCCACCGACTCGGCACGGACGACCGAGCATCTGGACCGTGGCCCCCTCGATCCGGAGGAGGTGGCCGCACTGGTGGCCCGCGACATCGCCCCGGGCTCCTTCGTCAACCTCGGCATCGGACGGCCGACGAAGGTCGCCGACCATCTGGAACCCGAGAAGGGCGTCGTCCTGCACACGGAGAACGGCATGCTCGGAATGGGGCCGGCCGCGCACGGTGACGAGACCGACCCGGATCTCACGAACGCAGGCAAGACACCGGTCACCGAACTACCGGGGGCCTCCTACTTCCACCACGCCGACTCGTTCGCCATGATGCGCGGCGGACATCTCGACGTCTGTGTGATGGGCGCGTTCCAGGTCTCGGCGCACGGCGACCTGGCCAACTGGCACACGGGCGCACCCGACGCGATCCCCGCTGTGGGAGGTGCCATGGACCTGGCGATCGGCGCCAAGGACGTCTTCGTGATGATGTCCCTGTTCGCCAAGGACGGAACGCCCAAGCTGGTCCCTAGGTGCACCTATCCGCTGACCGGCCTGGCATGCGTCAGCCGCGTCTACACCGAGGTGGCCACCTTCCTCGTGGGGGCCGGCGGAGCCGTCGTACGGGAGACCTTCGGAACCTCGTTCGAGGACCTGGCCGCACGCCTGGACGTTCCGCTGCGACGAGTCGAGGAGAGCGTGCGCTGATGGCGGAGCCGCACCTCCTCCCACCTAAGATCGACGCCATGGTGAGCGAGAAGCCCGAACCCGGAGATCAGTACGTCCAGTCTCTCGCCCGCGGTCTGTCGGTGATCATGGCGTTCGATGCCCAGCACCGCGAGATGACCCTCAGCGAAGTGGCCGCACGCACCGGTCTGAGCCGGGCCACCGTACGTCGCCTGCTGCTCACTCTGGCCGAACTGGGATTCGTCCGTGTCCTGGACAACCGCTTCACGCTGACGCCACGGATCCTGCGCCTCGGCACGGCATACCTCTCGGGCCTCGAACTGCCGCAGATCGTCCAGCCCCACCTCGAACGACTCTCCGCCCAATTGGGCGAGTCGACGTCCCTCGCCGTGCTCGACGGAACGGACATCGTGTACGTGGCACGCGTCGCGACCCGACGGATCATGACCGTCGGCATCACCGTCGGAACCCGCTTCCCGGCCTTCGCCACCGCCATGGGCCGCGTGCTGCTGTCCGCTCTGCCGGCGAGCGGGCTCGACGACTACTTCACCCGGGCGGATCTCACACCGCCCACCCCCCGAGCGGTGCACGACGAGGCGTCCTTGAGACAGATCCTCACGACGACACGCGTCCAGGGGTGGGCCTACGTCGAAGAGGAGCTGGAGCGTGGTCTGTGCTCCCTGGCCGCACCGGTGGTCAACGGATCCGGCGACGTGGTGGCCGCGGTGAATGTGTCGACGACGACTCAGCACGACGAGTCCACCGTCGACCGTTACCGCCAAGCGCTGCTGGCCACCGCAGCGGACATCAGCGAGGACGCGGCCGCTGCCGGAGTGCGGCCCTGACCGACGGCGTCCGGCACGGGACGCCGTCGATCAGGCACCGGCATCCGCCCGGCCGACGCCGGTTCCCCGTGCCGCGGTGGGCTCCCGCCGGCCACGGGAGCCGGCGCCCAGGCGGGAAGCCGGCCACGGCTATGGGCGGCCTGGCCGGCCCAGGCCGTCGGCGGGCCGGTTCCGCCCGGCGGACCACGGGAAGGGGGCTCGGCTCCGGTGGGGGAGAGGGCTTCGCGCGACGTACGGCAGATCTTCGACGCCGCCCGCCACCCAGGGCCCTCGTCGCGATCCCGGGCGCCGACCATGTGCTCACAGATCGGACCGACACCGCGTACGTCACCCCGGTGGCGGCGGTCCGGCCACACGCTCCTCGCCGGACCCCGGACCGGGTAACCGGCGTGGCGCCGTCGGCACCCGGGCTCATGACCGGTCAGGGACATAGCGCCCTCGCGTTGCGACAACACCGCCCTGAGCGAAGGCCGACGGCTGACGGCGTGCCCCGGAACGAGACAGAGCTGTACGACCGGGCGTGACCGTCGTTCCCGTACCGGTGGGATGAGATCTGGGAGCCGGCTGCCGGCCCAAAGGGATCCGGGAAGCCCGCTGGGTCCACAGGCAGCCGGCTCCCGTCCGGACCGTGCAAGGGACCGCCCCGGTGCCGTTGGCGCAGGCCGGCGAGCGCCGCCGGCGCTGTGCGCACAACGACGCTTCGGTGAGCACTGCAGGAGCTTCCGCGAGCTGAAAGCGGCCTGTTCGGGCGTTCTGCCACGCGGTCGACTCCTGCATCCGCCGAGCGATGCGGCCGGTCGAGCGACTCATCGAGGAACGGCAGCGCCTGCCCCCGCTGCCCAGACGGCCGTGCACCGGGGTATTCCGCACCACCTGGCGGGCGAACCGGCAGTCCAGATCTCGGCCGAGGCGGTGCGCCCCTCCGTTCCGCACCGATTGATCGGCAACCGCGTCCCGGCCCGGTTTCCATCGCAGCCATGGCTGTTTGCCGCGTCGCACGCCGCACCGGCCGCAGTCCCGGCCGCGGCTGCTCAGCAGGCCGCCGTCCGCGCCAACGGGCCGGGCGTACCGTTCAGTCCGCCCCGTCGGTGAGTTCACCGTGTTCGATCGCCAGCCGGGTCAGTTCGACTCGTGTGTTGATACCGAGCTTGGCGAAGATGTGCTTCATGTGCGTGTTGACCGTGTGCACGGACACATACAGCCTGTCGGCGATGGCCCGGTTGGTCAGGCCGTCCACGACAAGAGGGATCAATTTCCGCTCGGACTCGGTCAGGCTCCTCCACTCCGGCGAGCCGGTAGTGTGGCGCCGTGGTGCGCTACTGCGCACGCCGAGTTGTCGAAGGCGCCGCCTGATCCGTTCCTGATCGCGCAGGGCTCCTGAGGCAGACGCCAGCTGAACCGCTTCTTCGAAGTACGGGATGGCCGCCGTCGTATCGGCCGACGCGGCCATCAGCTCGCCGAGGTCCTCGCACGCCGCGGCCAGGCCCAGCCGCCGGCCGGTGCTGCGGTAACCGGTGATGGCGGACGTCAGTGCGCCGGGGTCGTCATGGAGCAGACCGTCCACGTGGGCGCGGACTGCCTCGGTGATCCGCGGGCCGGCGTGCTGCGCGGTCAGGCTGCTCAGTGCGCCGGACACGGCCTGGGGGACCGAGGCGTCCTCGCCGCGGAGCGCCATGCGCACGATCCCCGCCCACTGGGACGGAGGTACCGCGAGCAGCCGCGTCGGTCCAGGGGCTGCGAAGCTGGCCCTGAGTGCCGCTGCCGCCGAGGCGTCCCGGCCCTCCGCGTCGGCCAGACAGGCGCGCGCGAGCGCCAGCCACGGTCCGTACCGCTGCGCTTTCGTGCCCGAACCGGCTTCGGCGGCGCGAAGATGGTCCCTGGCCTTCGCGAGGTCGCCGCGTCTGATCTCCACCAGCGCCAGCACGGAGCGGGGCTGCGGATTGGGCTGAGCGATCTCGAGCTCGTCCGCCACCGTCAGACTGGCCTCCGCCTCCACAGCCGCGTCGTCCAGAGCACCCTGCTCGAGCAGTGCGCAGGCACGGACGGCATGCCAGTGGGGGAGGGACCAGCCGAGGCCAAGCCCCTCCGCTTCCCGCTGTCCATCCCTCAGTACCCGCTCGGCCTCCGCGATCCGGTCGGTGGCGACGAGCACCGTCGCCAGCCACAGCGCCGGAATCCGCGGGGGGCGCAGATGGAGCCCGGCGGACTCCGTGCCGGCGTGCCGGGTGGCCTCCTCGGCAAGCTCCAGGGCGCGGGCCAGGCGCCCGCGGTAGAAGGCCGTCTGCGACCGGAACACCATGGCGCTGACGACGAGGGCCGGATCGTTGCTGCGATACGCGGCCTCGACCAGTCCGGTGTCCGTCTGTTCGGCAGCGGAGATGTCACCGAGGTACACGTGACCCGTCGCCTTGGTCTTCAGCAGCCGGATGCGCACGTCGGGCGGCAGCGAGGGCAGGTCCAGGGCGTGCTGGAGGTGCGTCATCGCGGCGGCGTCGTCACC
The DNA here is from genome assembly GCF_043202415.1 of Streptomyces sp. NPDC048192. Classification (NCBI taxonomy): domain Bacteria; kingdom Bacillati; phylum Actinomycetota; class Actinomycetes; order Kitasatosporales; family Streptomycetaceae; genus Streptomyces; species Streptomyces sp. NPDC048192. The sequence goes on along the minus strand of NZ_JBIDAL010000017.1, from coordinate 72,163 downwards.
CGCAGCCTGGTGGATCTCGGCGGCCACCAGGCGCAGACGTGCCTCCTGCGGCGCCTCAGGACCGTCCGACAGGGTGGTGCCGACCAGATCGAGAGCCTCCTGCAACCGGTGGGTCCGGCCGAGGTACTCGGCGGCGTCGGTCAGCAGGGTGATGCGACGCCGGTCGTGCGGCGGCAGCAGCCCGGCGATCCGCTGAGCGAAGTCCGCGGCCGCGTCGGGGGCCGTCGACGACTGTTCCCGTACGGCGCTGGTCAGCGCGGCCACGGCATCATCGCCGAGCGGACCGCCCGACATGACGACGTGCCAGGCCACCTCCGCCGCTGGTGCCCCGGTATCACGCAGAGTGTCGGCCGCCGCCCGGTGCAGAGCCGTCCGCACGGCCGGCGGCAGGTGCTCGTGGACAGCCTGCCGCAGAATGTCGTGGCGGAAGGCCAGCCGCGGCCCGTCGGCCGAGAGCACACCGGCGTTGAGGGCGGCCTCGACGCCCGACAGGAGGCTGCCGACCTGCCTGCCGAGCATGCGGGCGGCCGTGCCGAGGTCGAATTCGCGGCCGAGGACGGACCCGATCTGGAGCAGACGCACGGCGTCCTCCGGGAGCCGGTCCAGACGCGCGGCGACACTCAGCCGGAATCCTGCGGGGATGTCGTCGTGCAGCAGGCTCGCCATGCCCGCCTCGACCTTGACGGCCTCTGTGCCGGCAAGAGAGCGCATCAGTTCGATGGCCAGGAACGGATTGCCCGCGACGCCTCGCAGGAGCCTGGCCAGACCGGGTGACGGCCTCGCTCCGAGCACATCGGCAGCGATCTGCTGCAGCTCCTGCTGTGGCAGGGGGCCCAGGGTCAGCCATCGGGCTCCGTGGCGTTCGAGGTCCTCCCGCAGCCTGGCCACGGTCGGCCGCTCGGTCTCCGACCGTACCGCCGGCACCCACAGGACGCTCGAGGCGGCCAGCCGCCCGGGCAGGGTGCGGAGCGCGAAGAGCGTGGCCGGATCCGCCCACTGCACGTCGTCCACGAGCACGGCCACCGGTGCACGCTGAGCACGGTCCTCCAGAGCCTCCGTGATGCTGTCCAGCAGCCACAGCCGCCGGTCCTCGGCGGAAGCGGCGGCTGGACCGGATCCGCCGGAAGACTGCAGGGCGGACTGAAGGGCGGCTCCCGCTGCGTACTGGTCGAACTCGTCGGCCCGTACCGACACCACGTCGAACCCGAACCGCCGGGCCAGCTCGGCCAGCTCCGCCAGCAGCCGGCTCTTGCCGACGCCCGGCGCTCCTTCCACGACGACGCAGGCGCCCCGTCCGCCACGCACCGCTTCCAGGGCCTCACGGACAGCCGTGATCTCGCGGTCCCGTCCCCTCAGGCGCAGCCCGGTCACGGCCCGGTCACCGCGCCCGGAGGGCCGTTCCCCCGGGGCGTCTGTGCTGCTCATGGGGCCAAGCATGCCGCACGGCCACATCCGTCCTCAACGCCGGTTCCCCTGCGTTCGACGCCTTTCACCCGGGTGATTGTCGCTTCCGCGCCGTCCTCTCACCCGACCGCGACGCATGCTCCGAACCGCCCAGAACTCTTGCCCCTGAGAGGAGCACGACGTGCGTACAGGCAAGGAATACCTGGCGGCACTGAACGACGGCCGCACGGTGTGGGTGGGTGACGAACTCGTCGACAACGTGGCCACCCACCCCAGGACCCGGGCGTACGCCCGCAGGCTCGCGGACTTCTACGACCTGCACCACCGGCCTGACCTCCAGGACGTCATGACGTTCGTGGACGAAGACGGCGTCAGGCGGTCCATGACGTGGTTCCGGCACCGGACCAAGGACGACCTGAAGCGCAAGCGCCGCTACATGGAGACGGTGCTGCGGGAACTCGGCGGCGGGGCGACCCCGCGCACCCCGGACGTCAACAACTACGTCCTGCTCACCTACGTCGACGACCCGGAGCCCTGGAGCAGCCAGTCCGTCGGCACCGACGGAAGGGACCTGACCGAGGGGATCATCGACTTCTGGGACCTGGTGCGGGAGGGCGACCTCAACACGACGCCGGCGTTCGTCGACCCGCAGACGGACCGCTCACGCGAGTCGGCACAGGCCGAGTCCCCGGCCCTGCGCGTGGTGAGCACCTCGGAGGAGGGCATCACCGTGCGGGGCGTGAAGGCGATCGGCACCGGCGCCGCCTTCGGGGACTGGATCCACATCGGTGTTTTCTACCGCCCCGGCATTCTGCCGGAACAGATCGTCTTCGGGGCGGTGAAGCCCAACGCCCCGGGTGTCACCATCATCTGCCGGGAGAGCAACGTCCGGGACGGGGAGGAGGTCGAGCACCCGCTGGCCTCCCAGGGTGACGAGCTGGACAGCGTCATCGTGTTCGAGGACGTGTTCATCCCCTGGAACCGCGTCTTCCACATCGGTAACCCCCAGCACGCGTCGCTGTACCCGCAGCGCGTCTTCGACTGGCTGCACTACCAGGCGCTGGTGCGCCAGATGGTGCGCGCCGAGCTGATGCTCGGTCTGACCCTGCTGATCACCGAGCACATCGGCACCTACCAACTGCCGCCGGTCCAGACCCGGATCGCCCGCTTCGCAGGCTTCCACCAGACGCTCAAGGCTCATGTGATCGCTTCGGAGGACGAGGGGTTCACGACACCCGGCGGCCTCTACAAGCCGAACGTTCTGATGTTCGACTTCGGGCGGGCCTATTACCTCGAGAACATCGCCGGCATGGTCAACGAGGTGATCGACCTGGCCGGACGCGCCTCGCTCATCTTCCCGACCGAGGGCCAGTGGCAGCGACCCGAACTGCGGCCCTGGCTGGAGGCACTGCAGACCGGACCGGTCGGAAGGCCGCACGACAGGCTGAAGATCAGCCGCGTGATCCGCGATCTGTTCCTGTCCGACTGGGGCGACCGCATCAGCACCTTCGAGAACTTCAACGGCACGCCGCTGCTGGCCATCCGCACTCTCACCATGAAGCGTGCGGAACTCTCCCCGAGCGGCCCCGTCGCAGACCTCGCGCGCAAGGTATGCGGCATCGAGGGCGCGAGCGACGAGGCGGACACCGCGTACAAGGCTCAGGCGAGCTACGCACGACGCCAGGACGCCTCCTAGCCGCATGCCGGGGCCCGGGTCAGAGCACGCCGCACTCCCGGGCCCTGGCGACCGCTCCGCTCCTGTCGTGCGCGTCGAGCTTGCGGAAGATCGCCCGCACCTGTGTCTTGACGGTGTTGTGGGACACATACAGCTCGGCGGCGATCTCACGCAGCGTCAGCGGACCGCACAGGGCGCGGAGCACCCGGCGCTCCCCCGGGGACAGGTCCTGGCGGACAGGCGCGGAAGGCCTCACGCCCGTGTCCTTGCCCGCTCGGCGGAGCAGGTCCGTCAGGAGCCCTGGCGACTCGCACCGGGCCACCGCGCGCTCGGCCGCCTCGCGGGCCTCTCGCGCCGCGTTCGTGTCGTGCCGGGCGCTCTCCAGCCGCGACCGCGTGAAGTGGCACAAGGCGCGCAGGTGGGGTTCGCTCCCGGTCCGGGGCAATTCCGCGAGCGCCGCTTCCGCGCCGGCCAGAACCCGTTCGGCCTCGTCGACCTCTCTGTATTCCAGAAGCAGCCCGGCGCGCCCGATGTAGGCGGGCACGGCGACGAAGTGCCCGCCCAGCCCGGCGGTCGCGGCCGTGTCGAGAGCCTCGTCGCTGAGGATCCGCGCCGGCTCGTGCCGTCCGGCCAGGAGCGCGCACACTGCCCACAGGCCCAGCGCACGGACGAGCGCCAGGGTGTGCCCGGCGGCATGTGCGTCACGGGCCGCCTCGCCGAGCAGCGCCTGCGCCTCCTCGTACCGGCAGGACCACAGCAGAGCCGTACCGCGGGTCGTACAGGCCAGGGCGCGCCAGAAGGTCAACGGCATGGTGCCGGCAACGGCGGATTCGGCGAGATGGTCGGCGGTCAGGACGTCCCCCTGGAGACAGCAGGCCACCGCCTGCGCGACGGCTGCCGCATCGGACACCGTGCTGGCCTCGCCGACTGTCTCCGGCCCGCTCTGTCTGAGCTGGGCGACGTCCAGCCAGCGCCGGGCCGTTTCCGGGGCGCCCGACGCGAGAGCAGCCATCGCCGCCACGACGCACAGCCTTGCGTCGGCGGCGACGGCGCGGGGCGGCAAGAGGTCCAGCCAATGCGATACCTCCACGTGACGGCCTGCCGAGATCGCCCGCTCCCAGCCGTCGAGGACCGCCGCGACGGCCGCGGACTCGTCGCCGCCCAGTACCCAGTGCCGTACGGCAGCGGTCGTCTTCCCCTGCCGGGAGTACCACCGAGCCGCCGCCTGGTGCAGGGACACGACGGTGTCCGGCCGTTCGGACGTGAGGACGTCGGACAGCAGCGCGGACAGTGCCGGGTGACGTCGGTACGCCGGCGGGCCGGCGGCCACGGGCACGAGCAGTTGCACGGTCCGTGCGAGTTCGCGCAGCAGTACACCCGCCCGGTCCCCGGCGAGGGCCTGGCACGGACCGGCACTCAGCTCGTCGAGCACAGTGGTGCGCAGGAGGAATTCGCGCTGTTCGGTGGTGAGCCGGCAGAGCACCTCGGTCGCCAGATACTCGGTGACCGCCTGCCTGCCACGGGCCAGGTTCCCTGCCGCGTCAGCCTCGTTCGCCGAGCGTGCGAGGGTGCGCCCCATGATGCACAGCCCCGCCGCCCACCCCTCGGTGGCCTCGTACAGCGCGTCCGAAGCGTCCGCGGTCGGTGCGGACCCGAGCAGATCGGTGAGCACTGCCTGTGCTTCCTCAGGGGTGAAGGCCAGGTCGTGCTGGTCGAGTTCGGCGACCAGGCCCCGGGCGCGCAGGGCAGGAAGGGGCCTTCCGGGAAGGTGCCGGGTGGACACAACGACGCGCAGCCCCTGAGGGACCCTGGTCAGGAAGTCCGCCAGGCTGCGGACCGCGTCGTTGTCCGTGATGCATTCCAGTCCGTCGAGGATCAGCGTGAGCGGACCCTCACCGCCCAGCCCGGTCAACAGACCTGGCAGGACCTCCTCCGGCCGTGTGCCGAGCGTCCACTCATCGCTGTCGAGGCGGGCGGGCAGTTCCGGTCGTGCGTGGTGCAACGCCCAGAGGATGCCGGCCCAGAGCCGGCCCGGGGCGTTGTCGAACGTGTCCAGGCTGACCCAGGCGCACCCGCCGCGAGCCGCCAGGCCTTGTGACCACTCGGTCAGGAGCACCGTCTTTCCGGCACCGGCCGGCGCGGAGACCACCATCACGGGCTCGGTCGCCGCGTCGAGCCGGCGCAGCAGACGTGGACGTGTCAGCAGATGCGGGGGCTGGGCCGGAGGATGAAGCTTGAAGGTCGGCACGGAGCTGGTCATGGCACCTTCCGTGGAGTCGTCAGGACGGGCCGGAGCCCCCGCCGGCGATGGCTCCCTCGCAAGAGCCGGACCTCGGGGGCGGTGACGGGCCGGTCGGGAGCCCGCAACGGCCTGTTTGGGCCGCTGCCGCCGGACAAGGGCGTATGCGCGAAAGTCCCGCCTGCCTCGCGAGGCCGTGACGCACTCTCGCCGCGGGCGCACCTGATGCCGCGAGGCCGGCCCTTCGGGCGTACGGCGGGACTTTCCGGGACGCCCTAGTGCTGGGCCCTGAGCGCGCCGAAACCTCCCGCGAAGTACAGCAGCGGCCGGCCGTCCACGCGGTGCGCGCAATGGCGGACGTCACCCACGAAGATGGTGTGGTCACCGCCCGGGAGTGCCTCGGCGACGTCGCACACGACAGCCGCGATGGCGTCCTTCAACAACGGCACACCGTGGTCGTCGAGGGTCTCCACGCCCGCGAACTTGTCCGGTTTGGAGACGGCGAAGTTCCGCGCCAGGGGTTCGCTGCCCTCGCCGAGGACATTGACGGCGAAGCGGCCGTGCTCCGCGATCGCGGTTCTGGTGTACAGGCGGTTGTCGATGCACACGATCAGTTGCAGCGGATCCAGGGACAGGGCGGACACGGCGCTCGCCGTCATGCCGATGGGCGTCGTTCCCGAACAGGTGGTGATCACGCTGACACCCGTGGCGAGCCGGCTCATCGTGGCTCGGAAATAGGCTGTCATGTCAAGGACTTCAGTCATCGGAGGACCTCCGTGAAAATCGCGAACAGCGTCGGCCTGTGGCGCGGGACGCTGGATGAACACACCGTCCTGGTAGGTGCGTCGGCGGGCACGTCCGTCGAGGACGGAGAGAAGGCGGGGTGGCCGCCCTTAGACGTACGCGAGGTCGTCGCGCGTGTGGTGGACGGTCGCGCTGCGCCGGGCACAAGGCACCTCGAGCTTCTTCATGGCGCTCAGGTAACCGATGCGGCGGCCGCGACGCTCAGTCCGCGGGGAGGAGTTCCAGGACGAAGGTGCGGCGCAGCAGGGTGTACGGCACGTCGGTCCGCCCGCTGCAGGGACCCGCGTCGGCCGCGTACGCGGTGTAGGACTCGATCAGCGACTCCTTGACCCCGAACACCGGATCCGCATCGAGGTACGGGTCGTCCGAAGGGAACAGCATGGTGGTGACGCGCTGGAATCCGGGGGCCTCGATCAGCAGGTGCACGTGGGCGGGACGCATGAGCGATCTGCCGGTCGCGCGCATGAGTTCGCCGACGGGGCCGTCACCGGGTATCGGGTAGCTGGACGGGCGAATGGAACGGAATCGGAAGTGTCCCGTGTCGTCGGTCCGGAACAGCGCGCGCATGGCCGGGTCGACTCGGCCGGGCACGTCCACGTCGTAGTGGCCCTCCGCGTCGCTGTGCCAGACATCCACCGCCGCGCCGGTCACCGGCGCGCCGTCACGGTCCACGACGCGCCCCTCGAAGAACAGCGGGGTGCCCGGCAGGCCTCCGGAGATGTCGGCGGCGTCGGCGTGCTGCGGCCGGTCCTCCCTGAAGAAGGGGCCCAGGACGCTGTTCTGTGTGGCTTTGGCGGGGCGTCGATTGCTCAGGGCGTCGACCAGCATGGTGATGCCCAGCACGTCGGACAGCAGGATGAATTCCTGACGCGCCGGCGTGCACATGTGCCCGGTGCGCGTCAGGAAGTCGACCCCCCGGGCCCACTCGTCCTCGGTCAGTTCGACATCGCGGACGAAGGCGTGGAGGTGCCGCACCAGTGATTCAAGGACCTCCGCGAGGCGGGAGTCCTTGGTGCCCCGCATGGTCGAGATCACGGCTTCGGTGATGGTGTCGCTGGTCAGATCACGCATGGCGCGCTCCTGTGGCGATGGAGTGTGGGATGGCGGAGTGGGGCTGGCGGTGTTCGCTGCCGGATGGCGTCCAGGGCGGTTCCCCGGCCCAGGCGCGGGTCAGAAGGGTGCGGACAGCGGTCCGGTCCACTGGGCGCGGATTCCAGTACCCGTCCCGCACGATGAGTTCGGTCGCCTGCTCGATCCCCGACTCCGCCAGGCCGAGGTCCCGCAGCGCTCTGGGGACGCCGAGCCGTCCGGTGAAGTCGAAGAGGCCGCCCGCGGCGTCGTCCCCTGCCAGCGCCTGCACGATGCGCGCCATGGCTTCGGGGGCGGCCGGCCCGTTGTAGGCGACGACGTGCGGCAGGACGACTGCATGGGTTTCGGCGTGCGGAAGCCCGAATGTGCCGCCCAGCACGTGGCACACCTTGTGATGCAGGGCCATGCCCACCGTGCCGAGGCACGTGCCGGCCAGCCAGGCCCCGTACAACGCATCCGACCGCGCCTCACTGTCGTCCGGGCATTGTGCGATGACCGGAAGGGAGCGGGCGAGGGCATCGAGCGCCTCTCCTGCCATCAGGAAGGAGACCGGGTCCCGGTCCTGTGCGTACAGGGCCTCCACGGCGTGTGCCATCGCGTTGACGCCGCTGACCATCGATACCGTCAGGGGGAGTGTGAGCGTCAGATCGACGTCGTACACCACCGTCTTGAGCAGCACTTGCGGCAGCCGCCGGGTCGTCTTCCTGCGGCCTTCGGTCTCTCCGAGGATCGGTGTCATCTCCGCGCCGGCATAGGTGGTGGGCAGCGCCAGCTGGGGAAGACCGGTCCGTGCCGCGATCGCCTTGCCCAGGCAGATGGCGGAGCCACCGCCGATGGCCAGCACGGAGTCCGCTCCCACGGATCCGGCGTACGCGACGGCTTTCTCCGTGACCTCGACGGGGGTGTGCGGGACCGCTTCGCCGAAGGTGCCTGCTGCCGCGGCACCGAGCTGGTCGCTTGTCTGCGCTGCGAGTTCCACCTGAGCAGGTGTGCACAGGACGAGCACCCGGCGGCTTCCGAGAGCATCGACCTCTTCAGGGACACGGCTGCGTGTGCCGCTGCCGAACACCACCTTGGTGATCTGTCCCCGATGCACGAATGTCTTCATGAGAATGTCCTCGGTTCCGGCCGCTCATCTGGTTGTGGGGGAAAGCGTCGGCACGTGGAAGACGGGCGTCAATGGATTCCGCGAGCGATAACGAGGAGCAGCGTCGAAATACCGTGTTCGCGCGACAGGCGCCGACGCCCGGGACTCGGGGGGTCGCGACGGATATCACTCATCTGGGGGATGCGGGAGCGGGCCGAGGTGTCGGACGATCCGTCCCTGGGGATCCGCACGCCCGCCGGCAGCACCGGGGAAGTGGGCGGGTCCAGCCGCTGACGACCTCGGGCTGAATAACCGATTCCAGCGATGGATGCCGATGGCAATCCTCGTAGAGTCGCGAAATAGGGCAGACCCCGGCGGGCCGCCGGCTTCCCTCATGTCGTCGGCCCATCCGTGACGGCGGTCCCTGCGGTTGCGAGCCGGCAATTGGCCGGCGGCCTTACGTCTCTCGACTCGAAGGTATCTATGTCTCTCGCCATCGACGCAGTGGCCCAAAGCATTCTCTTCCGCGACGCCCGCACCGCGAACGTCTTCACGGACGAACTCGTGACGGACGAGCAGGTGCGCGCCATCTACGATCTGGCGAAGTTCGCACCCACCTTTATGAACCAGCAGCCGCTTCGTGCGCTTCTCGTCCGGTCCCGGGCCGCCCGTGAGCGCCTGGTCCGGCATATGGCCGAGGGCAACCAGGCCAAGACCGCCGCCGCGGATCGGGGCGCGGCCGGGTCGGCCCGGACTGCCGGCGTTCGCGCGGCCTCCACCGGAACACGGGGGACAGGTGCGCGCGGGCGGAGGTCTGCGCCGGCCACCAGGAACGCACCGGGGGCAGGCTCCGTGGCCTCAGCACCGAGCTTGTGTCGGCACCGAGCCGGTTCGCTTCGTGAACATCTCCGCGGGGACGGCGGCGTCGAGGAGCTTCACCCGTCATGGACGAGGATCGCGACCCGATGCGTAGCGGAGCACCCACCCCCGCTGCCCGCCTGTCCGGATCCGGGTGATTCATGGCCGGACCGAGGCGGCGCCGGACGGCTGTTGGTCGCAGGGTGGAAGACGGACGCACCGTCCAGTCGAAGCACACTGACAGCGGAAAGCACAGAGAACATGAGCGAGACAATCGCGGGCGTGGAGATTCCTGAAACGGCGGCGGTCGCCGAAGCGACCCGCGTCATACAGGAGATGACCAGCCCCCTCATCTACCATCACTCCCGGCGCGTTTTCGTCTTCGGCGCCATTCATGCCCACCGGCTCGGCCTGGAACCGGACCCCGAGCTTCTGTACCTCTCCGCCATGTTCCACGACACCGGCCTCTTGACGCCGTTTTCCCACGTGGAGCAGCGCTTCGAGGTCGATGGGGCTGATCACGCACGTAAGTTCATGCTCGACCGTGGGTTCCCGGCCGCGGCCGCCGACGTGGTGTGGGCGGCGATCGCGCTGCACACGACTCCGGGAATTCCCGGGCGGATGGGCCCGGAGATCGCCGTCACGAATTTCGGGGTACTGACCGACGTGCTCGGCTTCGGTCTGGACGAGCTGGATCGCAGTCAGGTGGACGAGGTCGTCGCCGCCCATCCGCGGGGCGACTTCAAGAACGAGTTCATGCAGGCCTACGTCGACGGACTCAAGCACCGCCCGGAGACCACGAACGGAACCGTGAATTCCGATGTGCTGGAGCACTTCGTTCCCGGCTTCCGTCGCATCACCACGGTCGAGCGCATGATGGGCGCTCCCTGGCCGAGCTGATCAGGACGCCACAAAGGCAGCGTGATGACACGTGGGAGTCGCTCTCGCGACAGGCGTCGTCTCGGGCGACGTGCGGCCTTCGCCGTGCTGGTCTGGGCCACTGTGGTGATGATGGCCACGGCAAGCGCACCGTCACCGATCTACCCGCTGTACCGGGAGCGCTGGGGTCTGTCCGTCACGATGCTGACGGTGGTCTTCGCGGTGTACGTCGTCGGTCTGCTGGGCGCGTTGCTGACCGTCGGATCGCTCAGCGACCACCTGGGGCGCCGCCCCGTGCTGGCCGCCGCCCTTGTGGTGGCGGCGGCCAGCACGGCGATGTTCTGGACGGCCGACGGTATCGTCTCCCTCCTGATCGCCCGGGTCGTACAGGGCATCGCCACGGGGACGGCCACGGGCGGTCTCGCCGCCGGACTGGTCGACCTCTCACCCGAGCGGCGCCCGCATCTCGGGTCGACGATGACGGCGGTGGGCACGAGTATCGGCATGGCCACCGGTGCCGGAGTCGTGGGGTTGCTGGTTCAGTCGACTTCACGCCCCGATGCGTATGTCTTTCCGGTCCTTACGCTGACCTTCGTCGTGCTGGCCGTGGTCGTCCTCAGGATCCCTGAGACACTCGCCCCGCGAGTGTTCCGGCTGGCGTCGCTGCGACCGAGAGTCCGGGTTCCTCGGGAGGCCCGGCCGGCGTTCCTCGCCTCCGTTCCCGCCCTCGTCGCAGGGTGGGCCGTTACGGGTCTGTTCCTGTCGCTCACTCCGTCCCTGGTGAGGAACGTGCTGCATGTGCGGTTCGGCGCCGCGGGCGGGCTCAGCATCGCGGCGCTGTTCCTGGCCAACAGCGTGGGCGGGTTCTGGTCCGTTCGGCATACGGCACGGCGCGCCACCTTGCTGGGGGCGGTTCTCCTGACTCTGGGTGCGTTGGGACTGGCGGTGGCCATCGCTGTTGCGTCGCCGGCCATCTACGTGGCCGGAGCAGTCGTCGCAGGGCTCGGCGTCGGCCTGACCTTCAACGGCAGCCTCCGCGCCATCAGCGCGGTCACCACCGCGAAGTCGCGCTCGGAGGTCTTCTCGGCCGTCTATGTGATCAGCTATGCGGCGTTGAGTCTTCCGTCCCTCGCGGCCGGGCTCGCGGCACCCTCATGGGGGCTGGCGGCCACGGGCTACCTGTACGTCGGCTTTGTCGGGGCGCTGTCTTTGGCTGCGGCCCTCCACGCCGGACGATCGCGCGCTCACAGGCCGACCGGAGACCCGATGCGGACTGCCCGGGAAGGCGAGTCTCATAGCGAACGGACCCGCTGCTGAGCGGGCCGCAGCGAGTGGCTTCGGGGTGGGATCGCCCCATGGATGGCGGCCCCACCAGAAGCCCGCCGTACTCCGACACCATCCCCGAAGCAGCTTGATCACGACCTACGGCCGCCGTGTCAGAGCGGGCTCCTGAGGTCGACTCACTACGCTGGCTCCGCAAGCTGGAGGAGGTTGCGATCCGTATGGGTGACGGGTACGGGCCCGGACGGTCTGAGCAGGACGACCCGCTCGGCGCCGAATGGGACAGGCACCGGCCCGCGGTGTTCGGTGTGGCCTACCGGCTGCTGGGAAGTGTGGCCGATGCCGAGGATGTGACCCAGGACGTCTGGCTGCGGGCGGCCGGAGCGGACCTGCAGGACATCGGTGATCTGCGGGCCTGGCTGGTGACGGTGGCCGCGCGACGGTCGTACGACATCCTCAAGAGCGCCCGTTTCCGCCGCGAGACCTATGTCGGACCGTGGCTGCCGGAGCCGCTGCTGACAGGGCCGGACGCGTCGCAGCCGGTACTCGTCGACGAGTCGGTCAGTTCCGCGATGCTCCTGATCATGGAAGAGCTGAGCCCGCCGGAGCGGGTGGCCTTCGTCCTGCACGACGTCTTCGGTCTTGGGTTCGACCGCATCGCCGACGTGCTGGATGTCTCCGGGCCGAGCGCCCGGCAGCTCGCCTCACGGGCACGACGGCGGGTGGCCAAAGCGAAGCAGTCCACGCCGCAGGCGTCGAAGGCGGAGCGCGAACACGTCCTCGCGGTCTTCCGCGCCGCCTACGAGGCCGGGGACCTGGCCGGCCTGGTCAGGCTCCTGCACCCGGACGCCGTCTACGTCACCGACGGCGGCGGCAAGGTCTCCGCGGCGCGCAAGCTCATCCACGGCGGCGAGCGCGTCGCCGAGGTCATGGTGCGTACGGGACGCCAGTGGCGTCCGGACCGCATCGACTTCGCCGAGGTCGGCGGCGAGCTCTCCCTCGTGTTCCACCGGGAAGGCCGGGTCTACTCCGTCGACACGGTCCAGATCACGAACGGTCTGATCACCGCATACCGCAGGGTCATAAACCCCGACAAACTCGCGCGCGTCTGAGCCGTCACAACCGGAGGGCCTGCCTCGTCTCCCTGATGAGGACGCACAACGGGCGACGAAGGAACACGAGGCAGATGAGATCGATCATGCAGCGAGGCATGCATCCACCTGCCGCCGCCATGAGCTCTCGTGTGAGCGGGCTGTGCGCTCGGATCGCCCCTCCCAGTAAGGACCCCTATGCAAGCCATCACTGTGCGAGACCGTGGTGCCGGTCTCGCCGGCATGTCGCTGACGGACATGCCCTACCCTCATGCGGCCGAGAACGACGTCATCGTGCGGGTGCACGCGGCCGGGTTCACCCGTGGGGAGCTGGACTGGCCCGCCACGTGGACCGACCGTGCCGGCCGCGACCGGACGCCGAGCGTGCCGGGGCACGAGCTGTCCGGCGTGGTCGCTGAGCTGGGATACGGCACCACCGGCCTGAGTGTCGGACAGCGGGTGTTCGGCCTGGCCGACTGGGCCCGTAACGGCACGCTCGCCGAGTACGTCGCGGTGGAGGCCCGCAACCTCGCCCCGCTCCCGGCCGGTATCGACCACGCCGTGGCCGCCGCGCTGCCGATCTCGGGGCTGACCGCCTGGCAGGGCCTGTTCGACCACGGCCGCCTCACCACGGGCCAGACCGTCCTGATCCATGGCGCCGCGGGCGGCGTCGGCTCGATCGCGGTGCAGCTCGCCCGCGAGGTGGGCGCCCGCGTCATCGGCACCGGGCGGGCCTCCGACCGGGACAGGGCACTCGAACTCGGCGTCGACACCTTCATCGACCTGGACAACGAGCGGCTGGAGGACGCCGGCGAGGCCGACGTCGTGTTCGACGTCATCGGCGGCGACATCCTCGACCGCTCGGCCGCGCTGGTCCGCCCGGGGGGCACGCTGGTCACCATCGTGATGCCGCCCAAGGTCCGGCCCAAGGACGGGCGGGCCGTCTTCTTCGTCGTCGAACCCGACCGCGCCCGGCTCACCGACCTCGCCGCGCGGCTGAGGGACGGCCGGCTCAAGCCGGTCGTGGGCGCCGTGCGCCCGCTCGCCGAAGCACCCTCCGCCTTCGCCCCCGGCACGCGCACCCCGGGCAAGACGATCATCCGCGTCACGGAAGACTGAACAGGAGACCGACCATGATCAGACTGCGAATCGCCGCCGGCCTCCTGGCTGCGACCATGCTGACCGGGGCCACGGCCTGCTCGGCCGCCGACCAGCCCACCCATGCCAAAGCGCAGACGACGGTTGCGGCATCAACGCGCCCCGCCGAAACCTTCACACCGCTGCTCCAGCAGGTCCTTCCGAATGTGAAGGGCAAGACGTTCACCTCGGCGATCGTCGCCTTCCCGCCCGGCGCACGCGCGGTGCCGCACCGGCACGGCCAGGCCTTCGTCTACGCCTACGTCCTCGAAGGCACCGTGCGCAGCCAGCTCGCCGGCAAGCCCGTGAACACCTACCACCAGGGCGAGAACTGGATCGAGCAGCCGGGCGCCCACCACGTCCTCACCGAGAACACCAGCCGGACAAAGCCGGCCAAGCTCCTGGTCGTCTTCGTCTCCGACACCGGAGCCAAGCTCAAGGTCGACGACCCGAAGTCGTAACCCCGGGGGATACAGCGGGGCGGCAGCTCTCTCCACGAGGTCCGCCCCTGCCAGAGCACGCCCCATCCACCGCCACGACGTGCCGAAAGCCACGGCGCGAACCACACGAAAGAAACAAAGGAACCATGACCGACCCCCAGCGCGTCAACATCGGCGAGCAGCACCCGGCCGCCTACAAGACCCTCATCGCCCTGTCGTCGGAGGTGGACAAGGCCGCCGCAGCAGCGGGCCTCGACCCGCTCCTGGTCGAGCTGTTGAGGATCCGCACCTCCCAGATCAACGGGTGCGCGTTCTGCCTGCGCATGCACACCCGCGACGCCCTCAAGAAGGGCGAGAACCCCGACCGGATCGCGGTGCTGCCCGCATGGGAGGAGACCGGTTACTTCTCCGACACCGACCGCGCCGCCCTCCGCCTGACCGAGGCGATCACCCGCGTGCCGGACGGCCACGTCAGCGACGAGGACTACGCCACCGCCGCGGCCACACTCACCGCGGACCAGATCTCCGCAGTCGCCTGGCTGGCAACCGTGATGAACGCCTTCAACCGCGTCGCGATCACCAGCCGGTACCCCGTCGGCAGCTGACCTCGACGACGCAACCGGCGGGAATGGAGGCTGCCGAAGCTTCCACCGTCGTGAAGGTGCTGACGGAATCAGCCGGGGCGGCTTGTGCGAGCTGCCCCGGCTCACACACACGCGGAGAGGTCCGACGACGTACGTGCACCGGGAACGGCCAGGGAACCAGGTCGAATCCCGGCTTGCAGGGACGGCACCGACGATTCGGCTTGCTCCTTGTACGCCGCTGATCGGCCGGAAGCTCCACCTCTCATACAGCGTCTCCGGCGCCACGCGGCTTGTTGCACCGCGTGGCCCACAGCGTGCAGACGCCCGCCCGGCCCGCAGTTGAACGCGATGAGGCCGCAATCACCGCATGGCGGGAGGTGCCTGGCAGGAGGAGACCCTCCCGGGCGGCGACCGGTGCCTTCATTTGCCTCGAGGACGAATCGGGTACCAGCGGCCGTCCGCTCAAGGGCCGAACCTGGGGCTGACCCGGCAACCACCCCGACCGTGAAGATGCCCGGCCGCAGCCGGCTGTCGGCGGCCGGGCTGCTTTGCGTCAAACCGGGCCTGCCCGCCCGTCGCCCGCCCGTGCTGCCGGCTGCGCCGGCAGACAGGCCGCAAGGGCGAGCGCCGCTCTCGCGGCGAGAGCGACTACATCCACCGCATCCGCCTGCTGGACGGCGCCCACCATCCGCTGAAGGCCCCGCCGATCGTAGTGTGGGACCGACGCAGCACCCACCTGTCCAAGACGATGAAGGCCCCGCTGGCCGAGCGAGAGTGACTGACGGGTGGTCCTCCTTCGGCGTTACGCGCCCGGACTGAATCCGGTGAAGGGACTTGTGGAGAGGGCATATCAAGTGGAATCCGGCCACCCTGGCCACCCGCACCCTCACCGAGCTGAAGGCGCTGCTGCACCGACGACTCAAGGCGCTGCCATACCGTCACAGCGTCCTCGGTGGCGTCCTCACAGACCGGCCTTACCCTCGACAGACCTGGCTGATCCCGCGATACCCGGAGGGAGGCAGTGATGAAGGTGCTGGCCGTGGGCGTTCAGGGCGTGGTCCACCGGCTCGCTGAGGGCTTGCTCGCCAAGGTGTTTCACCGGGTTCCTCCGAGGATGCCCCCGGCCTGGCCGGGGAGGAATCGGACTCCTGCGGAGGAGGGCAGGGATAGCCGGATCGCCGTCAGGGCGATCCGGCGTCCACTCCGCACGGCGGTGATGCCGCCCACGATGATCGAGGGCTCTCAACTGCCAGTCGGCTCGGGTGGGTTCGGATGCATGACGACAGAGGCGACCACGAAGGACACCGGGCATGCCCGGTACACCTTCCGTGTGCGCGTGTCGAACGCGGCCAGACGCCAGCTCGAAGCCGAGTGGGATCACGAGATCGCCGCAGCCGTCGCGTGATTGCTGGGGCGTGATGCCCGGGCGGATCAACGGAAGGCGTATTCAGACGAGTTCGAGGCCTCCGTCGATCGTGAGGATCTGGCCCGTCAGCCAGGTTGCGGTGGGATCTGCGAAGCGGACGATCCAGGCCGCGACTTCCTCCGGTTCTCCCCTCCTCCCCAGAGGGATCCGGGATGCCTGCTCCTGCTTGACCTTCATCACCTCCTCCTCCGTGAGCCCGCTGACGTACAGAGCCTCACTCTCGGTCGGACCGGGGGCGACGGCATTCACTCTGATCCCGTCCTTGGCCAGTTCGACCGCCCAGGTACGCGTCAGCTGTTCCAGGGCGGCCTTGGTGGCCCCGTAGTGGGCACCGCCCGGGTGGGGGCGATGGCCGTAGGTGCTGGAGACGTTGATGATCGAGCCCTTGCTGCGGCGCAGGTGAGGCAGCGCTGCCTGGGCGAGCATGGTGGGTGCTGTGACGTTGAGGTCGAACAGGTCGGTGATGCGCGAGCGGGTCACCTCGTCCAACGAGACACGTGCGGTGGCGCCGGCGTTGTTCACGAGCACGTCAAGCTGCTTCCACCGGTCGATGGCTGTACTGATGATCAGCTCAGGGGCATGCTCCGAGCGCACGTCCGTGGCGAGAGTCGCGATGCCGGGGTGCACGGCGGCGGTCTCCTCCAGGGCCTTCTGACGCCGTCCGACACCGAGGACGTGCGCCCCCGCCTCGGCCATCGCGACCGCCGTTGCCCGGCCGATCCCTGAACCGGCTCCGGTGACAATGACGACGCGGTCATGAAGGGGTCGGGCGTGCTGGTGTTCCATGATGAGTCTTCCTCTTACTCTACGGCTGCCGTTCGGACACGACCGGCCGGCGAACATCAGCACAGTCGGGCGTCCATGAAAGGCACGCTATCGAATATCGTCGATTATCGATGTACAGTATCGTGCGTGCCCAAGGAAGTACGCCACCCCGACCTCGAAGAGGTCACCCTCGCCGCGGTGCTCTCGGCTCTGGGTGATCCCGTCCGCCTGCACATCATGGGCGTCCTCGCGGACGGCAACGAGCATGTGCGCACAGACTTCACCGTTCGCATTGCTCAGTCCACTTTCAGCCACCACATGAAGACGCTTCGTGAGGCGGGACTCGCTTGGCAACGGATGGAGGGCACACGCTGCTACGTGCGCCTGAGAGAAGAGGCACTGCAACGGTTTCCCGGCGTACTGGAAAGCGTCCTCGCTGCGGAACGAGCCGAGCGCATGAGCGCCCTTCCCTAGAGTTCCTGCGCGTGGCCGCGGAGCGTGGCGGCATCCCGGGATCCACTGGCGCACCGGTGCCGGATCCGACGCGAAGGTTCTGATCATCGCTGTCACCTGCGAGGCCACGGCCTGGATGGACTTGCGGCGACCGTTTGGCCAGGCGACGGTCCGCTACGTTGCCGGCACGCTCAAGCGACCCTGCCAAGAGCTGCGCGAGCGCATAGAGCGCGAGGTGAAGCGGCGGTGGCAGCCGCAGGTGCGGGCGAGAGCGAAGAAGAAGGCCGCGACCACCGACAGCCGGTGACGGCGCCGATCATGGCCTCGGTGGTGACCCGCACTTGTACTTCCGCCACGATCGAGCGCCCTCGACGTAGTGCTTATCCAGCCGCTTCAGGCACAGGCCTTCCACCCTGGCCGCCGTCCACTCCAGCCACCCTCGCGCCACAGGCGGGTCGGTGTCGAGGGGCACAGCGTCAACGGCGCCTCCAGGCCGTGGTCCGTGAACAGCGCCTCAAGCGCTGCCCGCCGCCGCCCATACGGCCAGCCGGTCAGGTCCGCCCCCACCGTGGACCAAGTCGTGGACACGTGCCCGCGCCCGGTACGGGAACCCTGCTACCGACGGGTACGAGTCCGGCGGCCGAGCGCAGGATAGCTGGCGCCACCAGCACCGGTACGCGCTCGTGGGTGTGGATATCGCTGCAAGCCCGGCGGAGTGGTCTCAGTCGGTGGCGGTTGGTGCAGGCGCGGTCGGCTGCGCCGTGAGGGCGACGAGGAGCGGGCGGGAGCAGGACGTTGTTGGTAAGACGGCGCCGTGGATCGACGCAAAGGAGACGGACGACGACGCGACAAGGGAAAGGCGCGGATCGATGCAAGACGTAGCACCAGTGATGACGGTGGCTCGTGGGAGTAGAACCCTCCGGCTGGCATTCTCATCTGCGGTGGTGTCCCTGGTGGCCTCGTTCGCCGCGTTGGTCACGCCGATTCCCCTGTTCAACACCTATCGGGCCGAGGACGGGTTCACCAACGCCGACATCGCGCTGGCCGTCGTCGCCAACTCCGTCGGCACTATCGCCGCACTGTTGGTGCTGGGACGGCTGTCCAATCATCTGGGCCGACGGCTCACCGCGATCGCCAGCCTCGGCCTGCTCGTGCTGGGCTGTCTGCTGCTGCTCAACGTGCGGGGCATCGGCATTCTGCTGGCCGCTCGGCTGCTGATGGGCGTCGGTACGGGGTTGGCCAGCAGCAGCCTTACCTCCTACATCGTCGACGCCGCGCCCAGCAGGCCGACCTGGTTGGCCTCTGTCGCGTCGAGCCAGGGACCGATGCTCGGCCTCTCTCTCGGCGCGATCGCCTCAGGCGCTCTGGTCCAGTTCGGCCCTTGGCCACGCCACCTCGTCTACCTGGTTTCCGCGGGTCTCCTCGTGCTGTCCGCCGTACTCATCGTCATCAGCCCCGAGACCGCGAAGCCGACGCCCGGCGCTTGGCGATCACTGGTGCCCCGGGTTCGCGTACCGGCCCGGGTCAGGCATCTGCTTCCCGTCGCGACCGCGGTGTTCGTGGCTACCTGGACGACCGGGGCTTTCTACCAGGCCTTCATGCCTGCGCTCGTCGAAGAACAACTCCATACCCGCAGCTCGCTCATCCTCGGTCTGGTGTTCGCCGCCTATATGGCCCCCAGTGTTCTCGGTGCCCCCCTCGGCGGCGGGTTCACATCCGCGGCGGCTCAACGCGTCGGCATGCTCATCTTCCTGGCCGGATGGATCGGCATCGTCGCAGCAACCGACGTAGGCACACTGGCGTTGTTCATCACCGCAACCATCGTGGCAGGCGCCGGGCAAGGCATCGCCATCAGTGCCGCCACCCGCGGCCTGCTGTACGGCAGCACGCTCGCCGACCGGGCACCGATCTTCAGCGCGATCTACCTCCTCTGCTACGTCGGCGCCGCCCTCCTCAGCTTCATCTCCGGGCAACTGTCCAACAGCCTCTCGCTACCGCAGATCGCCCTCGGGTACGGGTCACTCGCCCTCATTGCCACCATGATCACTGTCCTCGCAGCACACGACCCGCACACGGATCCGACCGGGAACACCCGGCATGATGGGTAATCATCACGCTCACCGTCAGATCCGCGGTGACGTGGCGTCCCACACGCGCACCCGCTCGGTGTCAGCCGGCCAGATCCGCCTCGAGTGCCGGTCGAACGGGAATCTCCTTCGGATGAGCGCGGCAACGCCTCCCGGCAGCGCCGACACGACTCGACGCCCACCAGCACCCCGACACGGCCCAGGTGTGCCCTGCCTCCCACCGTGCATGCTGCGGGCCGCCCTCGGCGTGGTCGCAGCATGGCGGTTGCGCCTGTTTGATCCGATGAGCAAGACCCCCGAGAGAGTGCCCTCCTGAAAGCAGCCAGATGCTCCAACCACCGGACGAGTCGCTCCACTGGCAGCCCGGCTTCCCCGTCGACGCACGACTGACGCTGGCCGCCCTGTGCCGCGGCCGGCACGATCCCACCCACCGCGTCACACCCGATGGCAACCTGTGGCGCACCGCGCTCACTTCCACAGGACCGGTCACCTATCGCATCCGGCAACGGCGGCTCGACGACCTGACCATCGACGCCTGGGGCCCCGGGGCCCGGGAACTGGTGGAGACCATCCCGACCGAACTCGGCGCTGGGGATCACCCCGAGCTGTTCCGGCCCGGCCACCCCTTTCTCCAGCGCGCGCTGCGCCGGATGCCCGGCCTGCGTGTGCCATGCACCGGGCGGCTGTTCGAAGCGCTGGTCCCGGCGATCATCGAGCAGCGCGTCGTCGGTCTGGACGCCCGCGCCGCCTTCACCCGCCTCGTGCGGGCGTACGGCAGCGAACCACCCGGCCCCGCCCCGGAGGGCATGCGCGTGCCACCAACCCCGAAAGCGTTGGCGTCCGTTCCCAGCTGGGAGTGGCGCCAGGCCGGCGTTGACTTGCACCGCTCCCGTACGGTGATCCAGGCCGCCCGCCACGCCGCTCGCATCGACCAGACCGCGGGCGATCCTGAGCGTGCGTACGCGCTCCTGACACAGCTACCGGGCATCGGGCCTTGGACCGCCGCCCAGGTAGGCCACCGCGCCCTCGGCGACGCCGACGCTCTCCCTCTCGGCGATTACCACCTAGGCCGGATGACGGGTGACGCGCTGCTCGGCCGTCACTTGGACGACAGCGAGATCGAGGCGTTCTACGAGCCGTTCCGCCCGCACCGCTACCGGGTCCTTCGCCTGATCGAACTCAGTCCCGGATCGGCCCCCCGCCGCACGCCCCGGGCACCGCGCGCGGGGCCCCTGCACTGAACGCACATCCCAGCCGCAGTGGGTCTCAGCTGGTGAGCTGACGGAGCTGGGATCTTCGGGCCGGAGGGGGCGGTCTGGACCAGGTAGGGCCGGGAGGTGAGGGGGTGGCCGTCGTCGGTGATGCCGTTCATGTCGCCGAGGAGGGCCACGCCTGCTCGTGTCGCCGTGGCGTCAGCCCGAAGCGATGAGATGTCCGCCGGCTATCAGCTGAGCTCGCAGTTTCTTGCGGACGTCGAACATCGTCTTGTAGAGCGCGTTGCGGTTCGTCTCCAGCTCCCTGGCGAGCGTGTCGAGGGCGATTCCGTTGACGACGGCGGTGAAGACCCGCCGCTGGCGGGCGCTCAGTGCTGTCTCCACTGCGTCGCACGCGGCTTCGACCAGTTCTCGCGCCTGGTAGTGGCTGACGGGGTCGCTACCGGAGCGGTCGGGCACTTGCATCCCTTCGCCCAGGTCCAACCGGGCATGTGGAACACGCCAGAAATGGCGGCTGAGTTTGCTGGACACTTCAAGTACCACAAATCGGAACGCCCAGGTGGTGAACCTGGCGTCACCTCGAAATTCCTGGATCTTACGCGTGATCCTCATCAGCGCGTCGGCGGCCGCCTGGTGAGCGAGATCGCTCAGCTCGGGCCCGGCAATTCCGTAACGAGGACCCCGGCGGAACACTTCACCCACGGCGATCCGCACCAGTAGTTCGTACAGCTGTGTGCAGGCCTGTTCGTACCGCGGTCCACGACCGCCGTCGAGCGCGTCCACCCAGGCGGCGGACTCCGGGTCGAGCTTCCCTCGGTCCCAGGCGGCTCCTGCTGCCGGGGCGTTGCCGCTGATTTCGGCATGTCCCTCCGGAGCCGGGCGACACGTTCTTCTAACATCCGCAGAGTGCATGGTTCTCAATCCCCAGGCCAATTCGTGCGGACCAGCCAATCACCAGACCATCTACACGACGTCTACGCGAAGTCGCTGCCCTTCTTCGGCGTGCGCGCATCCGAGTTTTCACGGACGGAATTTCCGGCGTATTGCGACGAGGGGCTCGAGCGCGGCGCGGGGCACGCGCCGATCGTGTGGGCCAGCCCGTCACGCTCGGCTGATGCATTGACTTCCGGCGCCCCTTGGCTGAGCCGATGCGCGAAGTCCTCGTGAGAGGTTCCCTGGCCCAAGTCGACGAGCAACTGCGTTGGTAATTGCCGTCTGCCATGAGCCCGCCGTCGACGCTGAGGACGGCACCGGCGGTCCGACTCAAGGCCGACGCGAGGAGGAAGGAAGACGACCGCGGAGGCCGGGTCCAGCGGGGCGCCGCCTTCTCTGCCCAGCAGTGCAGGCCGCTCACCTGCTCCGCCGCGCCGTCTGTGGCACACACACCGTCAAGGCAGTGTGGG
Source organism: Streptomyces sp. NPDC048192 (assembly GCF_043202415.1). NCBI lineage: Bacteria > Bacillati > Actinomycetota > Actinomycetes > Kitasatosporales > Streptomycetaceae > Streptomyces > Streptomyces sp. NPDC048192. The sequence continues at coordinate 50,247 of NZ_JBIDAL010000017.1, read as the reverse complement.
TGCTGAGCGGGGAACGCTGCCGTCCGCAGGCTGCGATGGTCGCCGGGCGGATGCCGCAGCGACCCTGGCCGTGTACGGCGATGCCATCGTGGTCCGTCGGTGGTCACACGATGGCAAGAGGACCGCAAGGAGCAATGGAGCCGATCCACCGCCAGTGGACAAGCGAGTGTTCAACCCTTGAGCTCCCGGCAGGACGCTGCGCCCCCGAGCCGGCGGAGACCGGCGAGCTCGTCGGCGGCGTCGCGATCCTTCCGCTGTCCCGGACAGGGTGCCGATGGCAACGCCATGGATGCCGGCCCCGACTCGCTCTACCAACGGCCTGGTTCGCCCTGGTCGGGGACCCCCTGCCCCGCCTGCTCCACTGCGTAGGCGGCCACAAGCCGGTTCCAGCTGTATCGCCCTGGGCCGATCTCCGACACGAGGTGGGTTCGAGTGAGGCGCGACAGGACCTGGCGGACCTGGTGCTCGGGCCGTCCTGCCAGCTCCGCAACCTGCTGTGCCGCGAACATGGGGGCTGGGCAGGCGCTCAGGGCGCGGAAGAGTGCGGCTGCTTCCGAGTCGAGGAGGCGGTAGGAGCGGGTGATGGACTCGCGGACGTCGAGCGCCTGGTCATCATCGCTGGCGAAGGCGTCCAGAGTGCTGCGCTGCGGCGCCTCGTACTCGTCGGCCACGCTTGCCAGGCGCAGCTGCGGTCGATAAGCCGCACGGGCGGCGACATTGGCCAGGGCCAAGGGGAGCTGCCCGGTCAGACGGATGATGCGGTCGACGGCCTCTGGTTCAGCTGCTGTCCTTGCTGCACCGAGTCGGCGTGCGAGGAGGCTGCGTGCGTCCGTCTGGCTCAGGGGCATGAGTGTCAGCGGAAGCGCCTGGTAGGCAGCGACGAGTGAGGGCAGTTGCATGCGGCTGGTGACCAGGGCCATGGAGCCGGGGCCTCCGGGGAGGAGATGCCTTAGCTGGTCCGTGTTCCATGCGTTGTCGAGCACGACGAGCACTCGGCGGTTGGCCAGCAAGCCGCGGAACATGAGCCCTCGTGCCTGCGCGGTCTCCGGCATGTCCTCGCAGCGAGTCCCCAGGGACTGCAGGAAGTCCTCAAGCACGTGCACGGGGTCCCGCGGCTCGGCCTCCGGTCCGGCTCCCTGCAGATCCGCAAAGAGCTGGCCGTCCGGAAATCGGTCAGCCAGGCGGTGGGCGACGCTGGTGGCGAAAGCCGACTTGCCGACGCCGGCCAGTCCACCGACCATGCAGATGGCCACAGAGGACGTCGCCTCAGCATCGGCGACCAAGCGCTCGACCTGCTCCTGCTCTCTCTCGCGGCCGACGAGGCTCGGCAGGGCGGCTGGGAGCTGAGCGGGAACGTGGGGCGGGGCCGTGCGTGGCGCGCCCTTCGGGCGGTCGGCGCCGCGCGGGAGCCGGAGTCGTCCGGAGAGGATGCACTCATGGACGTGCTGGAGTTCGGGCGACGGGCTGACGCCAAGGCGTTGACGCAGCAGATGACTGGTCGTGTGATAGATCGTCAGGGCCTCGGACTGCCGCCCGGCACCGTAGAGCGCGGTGATGAGGAGGCTGCATGTGCGCTCCCGAAGCGGATGCTCGGCAAGCAGAGCAGACAGTTCTGCAGCGGCTTCGGTGTAGCGCCCTCTCTCGACTTCACAGGTGAGCTGCTCCTCCGCACAGGCCAGGCGCAGTTCACCGAGCACATGGCGCTGCTGCTCCGCGAACGGCCCCGGGACCCCGGCGAGGGCCACTCCTTTCCACATGTCGAGGCCCTCGCGCAGCAGTCTCGCCGCGGACGCCAGGTCGCCGGAGCCGCGGGCTTCCCTCGCCCTTGCCGTCGTCTCCTTGAATCTGTTCAGGTCCAGAGCGTCCGGTTGCATGCGCAGCCGGTAGCCCCCGTCGACCAGGCTCACGGAACTGTCACTCTGCTCTCCCAGTGCCTGCCTGAGCCTGTAGACGTACGTGCGCACCGAGCCTACGGCCGATGGTGGGGCCTCATCGCCCCACACGTCCTCCACCAGTTTCGAGAGGCTTACAGGCCGGCCTGCCCTGAGCAACAGCGAAGCGAGCACGGCGCACTGCCTCGGCTGACCGGCTCCAGCCCCGCCCCCCTGCCTGTGCAGCTTGACTGGGCCGAGCACGGAGAATCGGACACGCCCATCCATGGTGCCCACCGCCTTGCGGATCCTCGTGACGCTTGCTTGATTGGCTGTCCGCAACGGACCGCTTTCCTCAAACGTACCGCAAACCGGCCCAACTTTCAGGACTAAATAGTCCCCTTTTTGTGTGGCCAAGCACTGGTGCCTCGCGTTGCGCGGCCGCCATGACGCTCCGCTGGCACGCCACGACGGCGACATCCCGGCCGCGGTCGAGCAACTTGGCGCAACCGGCCGGCACACACCGCCGAGAATCCGGCGGGCGGCTGTGCGCGCTTGCGCAGCCGTGACTGTGGACGTCGCCGAACCGCTCGCTGACCTCCCGCATGGAGGAAGGTAGGTGTGGCGGTGAGTGGACGTCCTGACCCGCCTATCGGTCGGGCGGAGAACTCGGCGGAAAGTGCCTCCGCCCGTACGCAGGGCCGCCGGATTTCGGTGGGTCAGGCGCCGCGCGCGGGCAGGGGAACCTGCAGACGAGCGTGTCGTCCCACTGTGACAGTCAACTCGTCCGCCTGGTGGACGGTGAAGTCCAACTGGCAGGAAGGCCACGCAGCCGCCTGTGGCACCGCGCCGGGACTTGGCCGTGCCGCCTCGTCCGGGGGGGATCAGCTCCCGGCGGTGCCGCCTTCGAGCGACTTGCCGTCCTCGGGCGGAACGGCATGGGCCTTGACGTGGTCGATCGCCATGTCGAGAGCGATCCTCATGGGTTTGACGTCCCGGGCCGTCTGGGCAAGGAGGTAGCCGCCTTGAAGGGCGGCCATGAGGCCAGTGGCGAGCGCTCCGGCGTCCGCGTCGGCGCGAAGGACCCCCGAGTCCTTCATCCGCGCGAGCCCGGCCTCGAGAAGTCCTTCCCAGGTCTCAAAGTGCCGGGCGATCGCCTGGCGCGCCTCTTCGTCCTGATCCGCCAGTTCGCCTGCAAGGGAGCCGAGCCTGCAGCCATATGCTCCATTTCGGAGGGCATTGTTTTCGATCACCGCGTCCCGCCAGCGCTCCAGCCCGCGGATGGAGTTCAGTCGCCGCAATAGCTGGTGCTGGCGTTCGAGCACTTCTACAGCCTGCAGCGCGACAACGTCCCGCACCAACGCATCCTTGTCGGGGTAGTGGCGGTAGAGCTGGGATTTACTCGTGCCGCTGGCCGCCCTGACGTCATCGAGGGTCGTGGCATTCACGCCCTTGACGTACATCATGTCGGCGGCGGCCCTCAATATGCGCTCTCGAGTCGCCCGCCCGCGCTCAGTCAACCGGGAGCCGTTTTCGTCGCTCGCCTGTTCCGCCATATTGACCAGATTACCGGTGCGAACGTTAGCAGGATTCTGAATGGACCTCAAGGTCCTTTTTCCTCGGCTCTCGGTCCGCCAACCGTGGAGCCGTCGCCCGGGCCTCGCCGCCCCGACGAGACCGCGACCGGAGAGCAGAAACCCGGCATCCAGTCGACGCGACAGACGGGCCGCGGCCATGCCGGGTACCCGACCAAGCAGGGAAACGGCCCATTGGACGACCCGACGGGCACCCACGTGAACCAGGGAAAAGCCACAGGGGATCCCGCCCGACATCGCAGGTCAGCGACCCTGTGGGCCAGGTGCCGACGACGCGATCTTCCAAACGCGGTGAGGCCAGGGGCGCCGTCACGTGCGTCGGATGATCAGCACGGCCACATCGTCGAGGTGGTCCCCTTCGACCGCGGCGTCGAGGATGCGGTCGGCGGTCTCCTCGGCGGTCAGTCCGTCGTGGACGGCTTGGGCGGCCAGCGTTCCAGCTCGTTCCAGTCCGTCGTCCAGTGGCAGGGCCGGCCCTTCGACCAGGCCGTCGGTGACCATGACCAGCGCGGCGTCCTTGTCCAGTGTGAAGGTCTCTTCGAGGTAGTCGGCCTCGGGCAGGACTCCCAGCACCGGGCCGCCCGGCATTTCACGGATGCTGTGGCTGCCGTCGCCGCGTGCGTACAGCAACGGCACATGGCCGGCGCTGGCACCGGTGACCCGTCCGTCGACCGGGTCGATGCGCAGCATGGCGCAGCTGGCGAATCGTGCCGAGCCCATCGTGACGAGCAGCTCGTTGGTGCGCGTCAGCACGGTTGCGGGATCCGGTTCGCGGGCAGCGATGGCGCGCATGGAGGCGCGCACCTGTCCCATGGCCGCGGCAGCGTTCACGTCATGCCCTTGGGCGTCGCCGATCTCCACGGCAATGGCGCCGTCGGGCATGACGAAGGCGTCGTACCAGTCTCCGCCGATGTCGAGCCCGTCGCGGCTCGGTTGGTAGCGGGCGGCGACCTCCAGACCCGGCAGGTGCTCGGGCAGCGTGGGGAGCATAGTCTGCTGGAGCACCGTGGCCAGCTCGACCCGTGCCTCTTGCAACCTGACGCGTTTTAGCGCCTGACCTGCGAGGTCGGCAAGAGTCCCCATGAGGGCCCGCTCATCCGGGGACGAGTGGTGTTCGCTGTCGTAGGTCACCAACCAGGCACCGAGCGACTGATCGCCGGCCGGGCTGAGGGAGGTGATCGAGATGGCATAGCCGGAGTCGAGCTGGTCGAAGTACGGCACCATGATCCCGTGCGGCCAGCGGCGGACGTACTCCTCTCGGGAGCAGATGAACTGCGGCTCGCCAGTGCGGATCGCAGAGGGCAGCGCGCTGGGTGCGTCCAGCGGCATGCCGTGCAGGGCGGCCACCGGTATCGGGATCCCGGCATCGGAGGAAACGCGCAGGCGGCCTTTTGTGACGAGCGCCAGCGCGGCGCCGGTACCACCGAAGGTGGCGGCGAGCCGGGTCAGGACGACCTGCTGTACTTCTTGCTCCGTGACTGCGGTCATCAGGGCGGAGGAGAAGGCCGCGATCTCGGCGGCTCGCTGCCGCTCAGCACTCAGCGCGACCAACGCCCTGCGACGGCGCGCTTCCCCCTTGGTGTCATCGCAGATCACTCCGATGCCCCACTCAGCGCCGCCATAGCCCAGCACGATCCGGCGGGCCTGGCAGATCAGATGGTGGCAGCCATCACGCTCGGTGAGGAACCGCAACCTGATCCAGGGGGACCGGGCAGCTGGCGAATTCACGAGCCGCCGCAGAGCCCCGCGGTCATCGGGGTGGACTCGCCGAACCACCTCGGACAAGGCCATGGAGGCCCGCGGAAACAGCGCTGCCAAGGTGGGAGCGCCACCCAACCACTCCAGCTCGCGCGACGGGGGCGAATACATGCACAGACCGAGGCTGGCAGCCTCGGCCGCCAACCGGAACGGGATCACCAGACCGCCCAGGTCGTTTCCCGCGTCCAACGAGTGCATCCACACCAGCCGCCCGCCGCCTAAGGGATCGTTCACTGGCCGCGCCTCGATGAGGCAGACGACAGGCGCTGCACCCGGCCCGGGGAACTCCAGCACCCGCATCGCAACCGTCTTCGTCGTAGCTGCGTGGGTCACGAGGCTCTCGACCGCAGTCGACTGGCTTGCGGGCAACAGCTCACCGAAGCGACGACCCAGGCACTGTTCGATTGAGCTGCCCAGTGTCCTGGCCATCGCCGTGTTCAGGCTGCGGATAGCTCCGTCCAGAGTCAAGAGAGCCGACGCTTTCGGCACCTGAAGAAGTTCGTCCGAGGCATCCATTCGCCGCTCACTACCCATCGTCGAGCGATGTGACCTCGTCGTCCTTCAGTATCTGCCGCAGAACAGGTCGCGTCCACCAGCAGTGGCACAACAGCGGATTCTCGGTAAGACGGTGCGAAGGAACGACGCTCATCAGATAGGCGAAGAGGAAGTCGGGGAGGCCATCTCACTCATCGAAGTCGCGTGGTGTTCCACGGGGGCGAGGGAGGGCCCATCCCACACACCGCGTTGAAAGGAACACTGATGCATGACAGCTGGGCTCGTTGGCGAGACCGTACTGATTCACTGCCTCTGATCACGGCATTGGCACTGCGATCACGACTGGACTTGCCCAGGCCGGAGCCGATGTCATCCTTCTCGCCCGAGCCGCCGACCAACTCGCCGAAACCGCCAACGTCGGCTGAGCAAGTGCGTCGAGTGCTGAGGTTCGCATCGTGACTTCTGATCTGATCAACGACAACCAACGCACCACTGCCATCGACGACCTGCTGTCCGGCGGCCCGGTCGATGTTCCTGTCAACACTGCGGCCTCTGCTGAGCCTCTCGGCGCCTGTGCCGTGATCAGTCCAGCGCAGCTACGGCATGCCTTGGGGAATGATCTGCCACAAGCTGGACGTGGTGTGCGCCGTGCGCTGGCCGAAGCTTTGCGCGAAGCTGTCCGCAGCGGCCACCTGGCCCCGGGAACACGGCTGCCTTCGTCCCGCCGGCTCGCCGCCGAGCTCCGCCTTGCCCGCAACACCGTGGCTGACGCCTATGCCGACCTCGTTGCCGAGGGATGGCTGACCGGCCGCAGAGGCTCGGGCACCCTCGTGACAGACAGGATGATCACTCAGCCGGTTTTGGTGCGCCGGGCCGCCGAGCCGTCCGCTGGCCCTTGCTACGACCTGATCCCAGGCAACCCCGACCTCACCACCTTTCCCCGTGCAGCTTGGCTGAAAGCCGCCCGCCGTGCCCTGGCCACCGCCTCCGATGACGCGCTCGGCTACGGCGACCCCCGCGGTCGGCCGGAGCTACGGGCCGCACTCGCAGACCATCTCGCTCGAGCCCGGGGCGTGCACGTGAGTCCGGAGCACATACTGATCTGTGCTGGCGTCTTCCACGGCCTGCAGATCCTGAGCGGAGTCCTGGCCGGGCGGGGGGCGAGGAACGTCGCCGTCGAGTCCTACGGCCTGAACAGCTACTGGGGCCTACTGGAGGCTGCTGGGCTCCAGACCCTCCCGCTTCCGTTGGATGCCCACGGGACCGTGCCGGTGCCGCCCGTCGGCACCGATGCGGTCCTACTCACACCGGCTCACCAGTTCCCTGTGGGCACGGCGCTGCAGCGTGATCGCCGGACGGCCGTCGTGGACTGGGCCAGACGGACCGGCGGGCTGATCCTGGAGGATGACTACGACGGTGAGTTCCGGTTCGACCGCCAGTCTGTCGGGGCGCTCCAAGGACTCGACCCCGACTGCGTGGTCTACCTGGGTTCCGCCAGCCAGACCCTTGCTCCCGGCCTGCGGCTCGCCTGGATGGCGCTGCCTCCCCGGCTGGCTGAGGAGGCCATGGCGGCCAAGGGGCAGATCGACTCGTGCGAGGCGTTCAGCCAGCTGACGATGGCGGAATTCATCACCTCCGGTGCCTACGACCGTCACGTACGTGCCGTCCGTCGGCGCTACCGCGATCGACGAGACGCTCTGGTCACAGCCCTGGCCCAGCACGCCCCGAAGGTGTGCGCCGTCGGGACAGCGGCGGGCCTGCACACCGTGCTCGGTTTGCCGCCCGGGACCGAGCAGCGGGTCCTTCAGTCGGCCACCCTGGAGGGCCTCAAAGTGGCCAGCCTGTCTCGATACCGCCATGCACGGTCCCTGAGCGCCGTGGCCGATGCCCTCGTCGTTGGATACGGGGTGCCCTCCGACACTGCATGGCCCGAGGCGCTCTCGGCACTCGTGCGGATCCTTTCCTGACGCAGCCCGAGTAGCCGGGGACCCGGACTGATCTCTTTGCGGGTACGGCGTCACCTCACGGCGCAGAGGGTGTGCTACGGGCGGTTGCGGACCAACATCGGTGACGTGCGAGCCACGACAACGTGGTCGCAGCCCTCAACTGAACCGAGCGACACAACGGGAAGACGGTCATCGAAAAAGGAATGGCTGGAAGCACGACGCGACACCAGTGATCAACGTGGTTCGCCGAGACAGAACCATCCTTCTGGCAGTGTCATCCGCGGTGATCTACCTGGTGGCTTCGATTGCTGCGTCGGCTGCATCGACCCTCATCTGGCCAGCCCACAGCGATCTCGCTGTGCACGACGTCAAGGTCCGCATCCTCAGTGACGTTGCTCTGATCCACGGCCGTGCCATTTACACCGTGCTCTCCAACGGAGCGGATCAGGAGGCTCTGCACACGGTCGCGTACCAGAAGCGCAAGGCCACCTGGGTCTGCGTCTCGCCTTGCGTGATCGCTCCGGGCGCCTGACCGATCACGCGCGCGAAGCTGCGGTCCGCGACGCAAACCCTGCGCCCAGGCAGGAGACCATCCCGAAGCGCAAGTCGGACACGGCAACAAGCCGAGACCGGCCCGCGGCCGCGCTCCAGCCCTCACCCCAGACGAGAAGGGCCTCGCCTGGCCGTCGGAAGACGGGCACGAGGTGCTGGCGGTTCTGGCCGCACCTTCGTGGTTCGGGCCCAAGGGCCGGTCAGTGTTCTGCACGATCTCGACCTGGGAGCCGAGGGTGTCGGCGAAACACACCGCCTCAACGCCGCGCTCGCCGGTGATGCTGGCCGGCTCGCGGCGGCATCCCGAGGAGTTCAGCCCAGGGCGGGATAGTCGCCGGCGGCGAGGTCGTCGATCAGGCTGGGGTGGGTGGGCTGCCAGCCGAACCGTTCCTGGGTCAGTGCACTCGACGATGGCATGTCGAGGGCGAACACGCGGCCGATGACGCCGAAGCGCTCAGGCGGCACTGACTCGACCGGCACCGCGAGAACGCCGCCGATGGCCTCGGCCAGCGTCTTCATGGTGTCGCCCTCGTCGGCTACCGCGTGCAGGACCGTGCCCGGCGCGGCGTCCTCGAATGCGGTGCGGAACAGCCGGGCGGCGTCAAGCCGGTTGACCGCCGGCCATCGCTGTGTGCCGTCGCCGACGTACGCTGACACGCCGGTTTTCTGCGCGGCGGCGATGAGGACGGAGCAGAAGCCGTACTGCGACCCGCGCTGGTGCACGGAGCGCGGCAGCCGCACGACCGAGGAGCGGATGCCCTGGTCGGCCAGGTCCAGCACCATCTGGGAAGTGCGGCCGCGGCCGCCGACCGGACCGTCGGTGGTGTCGGGGTCGTCCTCGGTGGAGGTGTGCCCTGGCATCATCGGCGTGAGGCCGGCGTGCACGAACGGCTTTCCGCTGCCTGAGAGTGCATCGGCGAGGGTCTGCACAGCGCGCGCTTCCTCGTCGATGCCTGCTTCCAGGTTGTTCCAGTCGTTGCTGAAGGCGAGGTTGATGACGCCGTCGGCCTGTGTGGCGCCGGTGCGGAGGCTGTCGAGGTCGCTGAGGTCGCCGCGGAGCGGCGTCCCGCCGGCGGCGGTGACGGCCGTCGCCGCGGCATCGGAGCGGACGAGGCCGAGGACCTCGTGGCCGGCGGCGATGAGCTCGGGAACGACAACTGAGCCGATGCTGCCGCTGGCGCCGGTGACGAACACGCGCATGGGGGCTCCGGATGAGGGCTGCGACGCTGCGTCGCAGGGTGGGCATGGGAGGGTCAGGCGTGGCGGTTGTGGGTGTCTGGATCCACGGGTTGCTTGGACTTGGGAAGCCCGCCGACGACGAGACGGTAGGAGTCGGTCACGAGCTCCTTCACCAGCTTGTCGTCGATGGTGTCTCCGCCTTCCATTGTGATCCAGTGTCTTTTGTTCATGTGGTAGCCGGGCGTGATGTCTGCGTACTTCTGACGCAGGGCTGTGGCGTCGTCCGGGGCGGCTTTGAGGATCACGACGGGGCGTCCCGGCATGTCGGTCATGAGCATGAAGACCTTGCCGCCCACCTTGTGGAGCTCCCAGTCGGGGTCGAAACGATGCTCCTGGTCGGTGCCGGGAAGTTCCGCGGTGTGGTCGCGCGCGATCTTCTGCAGTTCCTGTCCGTCCAAGGTGATCAACTCCTGGGTGGGTTCGAGGGCCTGGCGTGTGCCGTTTCGGGCCCTTGGCGCCGGTCGGTGGCCGGCACTGGACGGCCACCGACCGACGGGCAGGTCATGGTCCTGCTCTCCGGCACGGCCGTCTACGGCAGGACTCGGATGATCGTCTTGCCGCGGCGTCGCGTGGTCGGGTTGAGGGCGCCGATGGCGTCGTCGAGGCTGGCGATGTCACCGATGTTGGGCCGCAGCCGTCCGTCGCGCACCCGCTGGACGATCTCACCCAGTTGGGCGCGGTCGGTTTCGACGACGAAGTCGACGGCCAGGCCGTCGGCGGGCCGTGCTTCGACCGGGCCGACGACGGACACCAGGGTTCCTCCGGCCTTGATCAGGGCGGCGGACTGCTTTTGCACGTCGCCGCCGATGACATCGAAGACCAGATCGACACTCCCGACGTCTTTGAGCGTGTCGTTCTCGAGGTCGACGAACTCGTGCGCGCCGAAGTCGAGTGCCTTCTCGCGGTCGGCTGCGCGTCCGGTGCCGATGACGTAGGCGCCGGCTTCCCGTGCGAGCTGGGTGACCATCGTGCCGACTGCCCCGGCTGCGCCGTGGGCGAGGACGGTCTGGCCGGTCTGGAGGCGGCCGTGCTGGAACAGCCCCTGCCACGCGGTCAGGCCTGAGATGGGCAGGGACGCGCCTACGGTGAAGTCGACGTCGCCGGGCAGGGGTGCGAGGTTGCGTGCTTCGATCGCCACGTACTGGGCGAGGGTGCCGTCGCGGTGCCAGTCGGCGAGGCCGAACACCCGCTGCCCGACCGAGAGCCCCGTCGTGCCGTAGCCGAGGGCGGTGACCACTCCGGCCAGCTCGTGGCCGGGGATCGATGGTGTCTTGTCACGGCCGGCGCGATCGGTCCAGGTCGACGGCCACTCCATCTCTGTGGGGACGAAGCCCGATGCATGGATCTGCACGATGACGTCGTTGATCGCTGCGAGTGGCTCGGGCCGTTCCGTCAGCTTCATCCCGGCCATTCCCGCGGCCTGGTCGGTGACCACAATGGCTTTCATCGAAATGCCTCTTCCTCGTATGAATGGTGGGTTTCCGGTGTGTCTTAGACGAAGGTGAACAGCTGGTCGGTGTCGAAACGGGAGATCGGGGTGGTGTACACCCTCTCCGGGTCGGGGTAGCCGAGGGCCAGCAGCACCGTCGTGGTGTGTCCGCTCTCGCGGATCTTGAAGGCCTTGTCGACACTGGTCGGGTCGAACCCCTCCAGCGGCGTGGCCTCGACACCGAGCTCGGCGGCCGCCATCATGGTCAGACCCATCGCCAGGTAGGTCTGCTTCTCCATCCAGTGGCCGAGGTCCTTGTAGCCGTAGGTGCGCAGGCTGAGGAAGTCCCGGGTCATGGATTCCCACAGCTCCTGCTTCGCCGGGTCGGGGAACCGGCCGTCGGCCCTCTCCTTCGCGAACACCGCCTCCAGGTGGGTGTCGGGCAGATCGGCCCGGGTGGTGAGGATGATGGTGTGCGAGGCATTCAGGATCTTCTCGGCGTTGTCCCGGAATCGTTCGCCCAGGTTGTTGGCCAGCCGCTCCTTGCCTTCGGGCGTGGCGAGAACGTAGAAGTGGTTCGGCTGGACGTTCACCGATGACGGCGTGGAGCGCAGGAACTTCAGCAGTTGCTGAAGGGTTTCCTCCGGAATGGTCTTGCTGGGGTCGAAGTACCTGGTCAGGTGCTTGTTCATGAGCTGGTCGAGGTTCATGTCGATCTGCCTTCTTCTTGTGATGAGCGGGTGAGAAGCGGTGGTTCGGGTTCGGGCTAGTTCGCGCCGCGGGCGAGCAGGTCGTTGATGCGCTCGAAGCTGATTCCTGTCGTCGCGGTGGTGAGGTCGCCGGCGACGAGAGCCTTGGTGGCCTGCTGCAGTGCCCCCATCGCGTGCGTGTAGAGCGCTGGACCCAAGCTGATGCGCTTGACGCCGGCCTGCTGCAGCTCAGCGACGGTCAGCACCTTGTCCGCCGGCGAGATGAGGACGTTGACCGGCGTCGGCGCAACGGCCGTGACGATCGCGACGAGTGCGTCGAGGTCGGGTGGGTAGGGGGCGTAGAGCACGTCCGCGCCGGCCTCGGCGAAGGCCGTCAGACGCCGGATGGTGTCGTCGAGATCGGGCCGGCCCTGGAGGAAGTTGTCGGTGCGGCCGGTGACGACGATGCGCCCCTTGGCCGCCTCGACGGCGGCGCGTATGCGGTTGACTGCCTCGTCGAAGCCGCGGATCGGTTGATCGGGATCGCCTGAGGTGTCTTCGATCCCGATACCGGCCAGGCCGGCCTCGACGGCGGCTTCCACGGTCGCCGCGACGTCTTCGGGCGTGTCGCCGTAGCCGTCCTCGAAGTCTCCGTTGACGGGCAGCCCGGTGAGCCGGCCGAGCAGCCGTGCATGCGCGAGGTGCTCGTCGCGGGTGACTTCGTGACGCCCGTCGGCCCGGCCGAGTGTGGCGGCGAGTGCCGCCGACGACGTGGCGATCGCCTCGAAACCGGCATCGGCCAGCAGCAGCGCCGAGAGGCCGTCCCAGGCGTTCGGCATGACGAGGCCGCCGTCGCGGGTGTGCAGTGCCATGAACGTCTCATAGAGTTCGGAGCTCGGCATGGCGAACCTTCCCGAATGGTCGTTGTGGTGCGGTGAGAGATGTGACGGCCGTGAGCGCGGCCTCGACGGGGGTTGCAGCGATCAGCCGGACGTGCCGGCCGCGCTCACGGCGGGGATGTCGACGTCGGTCTGGTTGACGTTGTTGATGAAGTTGGTCAGCAGGACCTGCACCGCCACCGTGACGATCGCCAGGATCTGCGGGTCGGTGAACCCGGCGCCTCGTACGGCCGCGAGGTCGGCGTCGCTCACCCGACCGCGGCTCTCCACCACCTGCTGAGCGAAACGAGCGGCCGCCGCGCGCTTGGGATCGACCGAGCTCCCGGCCCGGGCCAGGTCGATGTCGTCGCTCGACATGCCGCCGAGCTTGGATGACACGTAGGTGTGCATCGCCAGGCAGTAGTCGCAGCCGTTGGCCTGCGAGACGGCGAGCGCGATGGTGTGCCGCGTCTTCGCGTCCAGAACCCGGCTCAAGCTGCCCTGCAGCGTCATGACGACGTCGAGCACGGTCGGGTTCGACGCCAGAGTGCCGAACATGTTCGGGACGAACCCGAACTGCGCGCCGATGGTGTCGAGGACGCCCTTCGCGCCGTCGGTGACGTCGTCGGGCGAGGGAACGCTCAGGCGTGACATTGCGGATCAACCTCCGGTGAGTGTGTGAACAGTCAGCGTCGAAGCCCAGGCCGGTTCTTACTGCTTCAGGGGTTCAGTCCCTGTTCGGAATGTGAACCCTGGCAATTCTGGGCTGCCCGGCCCATTTCTCAGAGTGAACACCCTCGGTTCTGGGCTGTCAAGCCCAATCCGGGGTATCCTTGAGGCATGACCACCACTACGGCAGCTCCGGCGCCTCACAAGCTCACGTCAAAGGGGCAGGCCACGCGGGCCCGCATCCTTGAGCACGCCGCGGAACTGATCTACACAAACGGAGTCCACGCGACGAACAACGAGCAGCTCCGTCGCGCCGCCGGCGTCAGCGGATCGCAGCTGAACCACTACTTCCCGAGCAAGGAGAGTCTCGTTCTGGCCGTGATCGCCTGGCAGGCCGAACGCGTCCTGACCTTCCACCGCGATGAGCGATTCGCCGGCTTCGAAACTCTCGACGCGCTCCGGGCGTGGGCGGACTTCTACATCGGCTATGAGCGCGCCTACCAGGAGGGCTGCACCCTCGGCTCCCTGGCGAGCGAGATCATCAAGACGGACCTCGACGTGCACGACGAGCTCGCCAGTGCGTTCGATCAGTGGAGGGGGATCTTCCGCGAGGGAATCGAGCGCATGCAGCAACTCGGCCGCATCAGCGCCGAGGCAGATCCCACGCAACTGGCAAATCTGCTCCTTGCCGCCTTCCAGGGCGGCATGCTCCTCGCCCAGGTCGCGCGGGACATCGCTCCGCTGAAAGACGCGTTGCATGCGGCCATCGACCACCTGCAGACCTTCGCCACGTCTCCCGACGCCGGCGTACGCCAAGCTCGAGGCGCATGACGTACGGCGCATGCGGGGTCGTGTGCTCCAGGCCTGGACCCCGCCGACGCGGCCCCCGTGAACCTGGCCGATGCCGCTGCCATGCCCGCGAGCCCGTCAGCCTGTCAAACGACCCACGGCCGACGCACCGGCGTTCCGTCCGCACGCTGGTCAGCCAGGCCTCGAACGAGAATCTGACCCATGTCCCCTGAAGCAGAGGCCTACACCGGCCAGACGCTGTGCGGCAGCGGATCGCGTTCCCCGCTGCGTGCCTTCCTGCGCACCGAGACCGGCGGTGCCGCCGTCCTGGTCGCCGCCGCGCTCGCCGCGCTCCTCTGGGCGAACGCGGCGCCCTCGGCCTACACGTCGTTCTGGCACACCCGCCTGTCTGTCCGCTTCGGCACCTACGGGGTCTCGCTCGGCCTGCGGGAGTGGGTCAACAGCGGCCTGATGACGTTCTTCTTCTTCGTCGTCGGTCTGGAGGCACGCCGGGAGTTCGACATGGGGGAACTGCGCGAGCGCAAGCGGCTCACGCTGCCGCTCGTCGCAGGGCTCAGCGGCATGATCGTGCCCATCGCCCTGTACCTCGCCGTCAACGCCGGCCACGGCAGCGAGCAGGGCTGGGGTGCGGCGATGTCCACCGACACCGCGTTCGCCCTGGGTGTGCTGGCCGTCGCGGGCCGCGGCATGCCGCCCGGACTGCGGGTCTTCATTCTCCTGCTGAGCGTGGTCGACGACTTCCTCTCCCTCGGCGTCATCGCCTTCGCCTACAGCGACCGCATCGCCGTGCCCGCACTCGCCGTGGCCATCGCAACCTTCGCGCTCGTCCTGCTCAGCCTGAGACTCGGCGTACGCCACGGCAGCGTGTACGCGCTGCTGGGCGTCGTCGCCTGGGTCGCCCTGCTCGAGTCGGGTGTGGACCCGGTCGTGACCGGTCTCGCCCTGGGGCTGCTCACCTATGCCTACCCTGCCTCGCGCGCCGACCTGGAACACGCCAGCGGCCTGTTCCGGCTGTTCCGCGAGCAGCCCACCCCGGAACTGGAACGGTCCGTCCGCGCCGGCATCGCCTCGGCGATCTCCCCCAACGACCGCCTGCAACGCATCTACCACCCCTGGACCAGCTACACGGTGGTCCCGCTGTTCGCCCTCGCCAACACCGGCATCGAAATCAGCGGCGGCCAACTGGCACGAGCCTTCACCTCGCCCGTCACCCTGGGCATCCTCATCGCCTACGTCCTGGGCAAGCCGCTGGGCATCGTCGGAGCCTGCGCGCTCACCACGCTCGCCTCCCGCGGGCGGCTGCGCCTCCCGGTCGGCTGGGGCGCTGCAACCGCCGGCGGAGCGCTGTGCGGGGTCGGGTTCACCGTTTCCCTGCTCATCGCGACCCTCGCTTTCCAAGGTGCACGCCTCGACGAGGCCAAGCTCGGCATCCTCGCCACACTCGTCTGCTCCTTCCTGACCGCCCGGCTCGTCACCGCGGCGATCGGACTCCTGCCGCCTGCGCTGCGGCTCAGGGCCCTGCTCGGGAAGGCGGAGACGATCGTCGACCTGGCCGTGCCCGTCGACCCCGACCACGATCACATCCGAGGACCACACCACGCCGCTGTCACCGTCGTGGAGTACGGCGACTACGAATGCCCCTACTGCGGGCAGGCCGAGCCCGTCGTCCGTGAACTCCTCGCCGACTTCGGAGACCTGCGTTACGTATGGCGCCACCTCCCCCTCACCGACGTGCACATCCACGCCCAACTCGCCGCCGAAGCCTCCGAAGCAGCAGCGCGCCAGGGCCGCTTCTGGGACATGCACGACCTGCTGCTCAGCCATCAACAAGCCCTCCGCATCGAAGACCTGCACGCCCACGCTGCCGCCATCGGCCTGGACACCGAGCGCTTCGCACGCGACATGCGCGCCCACACCGGCGCAGCCCGCATCGCCGAGCACGTCGAGTCGGCCGACCTCAGCAGCGTGGCCGGCACCCCCACCTTCTTCATCAACGGCCGCAGACACCACGGCGCCTACGACCTCACCAGCCTCACCGCCGCCGTCCGCGCAGCCCGCGAACGCGCCGCCGTCGCCACGTGACGGAACCAAGGCGCTCGTCGCGGTCAGTGAGGTTTGACCTCGTCGACGTCCAGACCGCGGTCGACACCGTGCGAGATGACGTTCTGGCCGGGTTCGGGATGCAGACGCTCGCCGTCCAGATAGACCTCGACCTTGTCCGCCTCGAATGACACCAGATTGTTGATCCGGTCGGCCTCTTGGTAGGCGTTGCGGTAGGACCAGGCGGCGCGGCGTGCTTCCCCGATGTCGTAGTAGTCGCACAGGCCCTTATAGGGGCAGAAGGTCTGGCCTTCGACCGGATCCAGTCGGGTCTCATCGATGTCGGCGCGGGGGACGTACCAGCGCGGGGCGAAACCGGACTCGAACAGCACGACGGGGTGCTCGGAGCGGGCGATCACGTGGTCGTCGAGCCGGACTTCCAGCCTGCGGGAGGTGTTGCGGATGTCGATGCGGTGATACGGGTCCGCAGCGTGTCCCAGGATGCGTTCGTCCTCCTCGTAGAAGGCGTCCATGGCCCGCCAGGCGAAGGCGATGCGGCCCTGGAGGTCGACGGCATGCTCGGGCAGCGCAGTGAACTCCCAGGCGGCGCGTTCGGTGGTGCGGTCGCCGGCATGCACCGCGTACCAGGCGGTGTCGCCCAGGTCCTTGTGGTGGGTGACTTTGCCGCTCGGGACCAGGGCCTGAGCGTCGATGTCCTCGCTGGGGAAGTAGGCGACGGGGTAGCGGCCCGGCTCGTGGAGAAGGATCACGTTCTCGCTGTCGGCGATGAAGGTGTCGTTGAACTTCACACGCATACGGCGGCGTAGTCGCTCGGCGTACAAGAGGCGCTCGGGCAGGGATTCCGGGGTGAGGAAGTGTCCGATGGCTCCGGTGGAGAGGGGGCCTTGCTGCCAGGACAGTCCCATGGTGGCTTCCTTCCAGGTGCGGGGGAGGGGCGACCGCGTTCGGGGTGGTGGGTGGTTTCTGCCGATGGTCAGGTCGTGCACGAGCTGCGGGAGGTACTCGCCTCGGGCCGACGGAAGCAGGTCCAAACGGCTTTGCCTTCGCCGGGCTGGAGCGGGAGGGGAGAGGGTCCGCAACCGCCGCAGGTGCTCCGAGCCTCCGCGTCAGGCGATGACGCGGGCGAGGAAGGCGCGGATGTGGGTGGTGATGGTCTCGAGGTGGCTTTCGAGGGCGAAGTGCCCAGACTCGAGCAGGTGGATCTCGGCATCGGGCAGATCCTGGCGGAATGCTCCCGCGCCCGCTGGGCCGAAGATCTCGTCGCCTGCTCCCCAGACAGCGAGCAGCGGGACCTGGGAGTCGCGGAAGTACTGGTGAACCTGCGGGTAGAGGTCCACGTTGCTGGGGTAGTCACGGAAGAGCTGGAGTTGGATCTCGTCGTTTCCTGGACGGTCCAGCAACGCCTGGTCGTGGACCCAGTTGTCGGGGCTGACGAGGCTGGGGTCGGCCACGCCGTTGACGTACTGCCAACGTGTGATCTCTGGGGTCAGGGCGGCGCGCATCGGGGCTTCGGTGTCCGGGTTCGGGGTCTTGGCATAGGCGAAGACGCCGTCCCAGAAAGGCTTGACGAAGCCCTCTTCATAGGCGTTGCCGTTCTGGGTGATGATCGCGGTGATGCGGTCGGGGTCCTGGAGGGCTAGCCGCCAGCCGATGGGGGCGCCGTAATCCTGCACATACATGGCGAACCGGTCGATGCCTAGCTGTTGGAGCAGGCCTGAGGTGACCTTGGTCAGGGCGTCGAAGGTGTAGGCGAACTCCTGCAGGGTTGGCATAGCCGACTGGCCGAACCCGACGTGGTCGGGGGCGATGACGTGGTACTGGTCGGCGAGGGCCGGGACCAGGTGGCGGAACATGTGCGAGCTGGTCGGGAAGCCGTGCAGGAGGAGCACAGCGGGTGCCTTGGGGTCGCCTGCTTCTCGGTAGAAGACCCGGAGCCCGTCGACGGTAGCGGTGCGGTGGTGGACTGCGGAAGCCATCCTTCTAACCTCCCTTTCGGTTTTCATTGGTTACAGCTTCAGTCGAACACAACTCGGCTAACCTTTCAAGTTATTGTTAGGGGTTAGGTGCGGATGGGGTCTGCCGCGCCCCAGTCTCAAACATGGGTCTGTTTCAAGCCTGCGTCCCTGCACAGTCCTCAGCGAGCTCGCCATCGCCTCTCGTGGCGCCAGGGTCTGCCTGTCTCGTGGCTGCTCACCGGGGTGCGGCGGCTCTGCGTGCTGCGGTAGCCGCCCGACCCGGGGCGCATGGATCTAGGTCTGGTAGCAGCGCGATCAGTACTCTGGCAGACGGGGGGCTAGGGCCAGTGAGCCCGTGCGGTGTGCGGACGGGGTGCGGCGCACCACCAGACCCAGCATGCAGAACCGCTTGTCCGGAGCGGGCGTGCTCGGCCCCCGTGCGGACAGCGGCGAGGGCCTGCTGGCGGGGCAGGAATGCAAGGCGCCGCAACCAACGCACCCGCAACGCCACTGCCGAGTAGCCTCTCCGGCGGTCGTCTGCGAGGGTGATCAGACGGATTATCCCCCACTGGGCTCGTAGTCCATTCAGGCACCGGACGCTCACAGGGCGAAGATCCGTCGACGACGTCCGCGACACGGATAATCCGCCAGGTGGAGCATCCGTGACCCCTCTGGTCGAAAATTCTCCGCGGACACCACGGCTTAGACGGGAGAGCCGCCAGCGGCATCAGCACAAGAACTACGATCGACCTAGCGCAACAGATCACAGCGCATTGAGGGACTGCCCGGCGAGCCACCCGCAGGAGGTCTGCAATGGCGAGGCTGCTGTCCGTTAATGTCGGAATGCCCATGGACGTCTTCTGGCGGGGAAGGACCGTCCACACCGGAGCATGGAAATCTCCCGTCGCGGGCCGTCGCATGGTGCGGCGGCTGAACGTCGAAGGAGACGGCCAAGGCGACCTCGCCGGGCACGGCGGCGAGATTCGAGCCGTTCTGGTCTACCAACTGCAGTCCTACCAGTACTGGCAAAAGCAGCTCGGTCGCGACGACCTGACCTTCGGGATCTTCGGGGAGAACTTCACCGTCGACGGCCTGCCCGACGACGAAGTATGCATCGGCGACCGGTACCGCATCGGCGAAGCCGAATTCGAGGTCACCCAGCCACGCGTCACCTGCTACCGCGTCGGCATGCGCCTGAGCGAACCCACCATGGCCGCACTCCTGGTTGCCCACCACCGCCCCGGCTTCTACCTCCGCGTGATCACCGAGGGACTTGTCCAGGCCGGCGACGAGATCACGCTCACCCGCAGAGGCCCCGAACAACTCAGCGTCGCCGACACCGACGCCTTGCTCTACCTCCCCGACCGCGACCCCGAAAAGCTACGCAAAGCACTCGACATTCCCGCCCTTAGCCCCGGATGGCAGCAGTCCTTCCGCGAGCTCGCCACTGCCCAACAACCCCAACAGGAACCGGGATGGCCAGGCGAACGCGCCAGCACCCGGCAGCCCAGAGAAGAACCCGGATGGCAGGGCTTCAAGGCTATGCGCGTTGCCCGCATCGTTCCGGAGACCCCCACCGTCTCCTCGATCTACCTCGAATCCACGGACGATACACCCCTGCCCCCGGCCCGCCCGGGCCAGTACCTCTCGCTCCGCCTCGCCGTCGGCGGCGCCCCACCCGCAGTGCGCAGCTACTCCCTGTCAGCCGTGCCAACCGCCGGCACCTACCGCATCAGCGTCAAACACGAGCCCCATGGACAAGTGAGCAGTTACATCCACGCCAGACTTCACCCCGGTGCCCTCGTGGACATCGCCAGCCCCCGCGGAACATTCGTACTCGAAAAAAGCACCCGCCCCGTCGTCCTCATCTCCGCGGGGATCGGCGCCACCCCCGTGCTGGCCATGCTCCACCAACTCGCCGCCACACGAGACCCGCGCCCGGTCTGGTGGATCCACACTGCCCACGACCGCGCCCACCACGCGTTCGCGGAGGAGTCCCACGCCCTACTGGCGCACCTCCCTCACGCTCACGAGTACGTCTACTACACCGCCGAAGCCCCACCTCCCGACGAGGGCCACATCATCCAGGGCCGCCCGACCTCCCAGACGCTCGCGGCCACGCATATCCCAACCGACGCCGAGGCCTACCTCTGCGGACCGACCGCCTTCATGAACGACCTCGGCGACTTCCTGCGCCATCACGGCCTCCGCACCGAGCGGATTCACACCGAACAGTTCAGCGCCCTGCCCGCCATCAATCCCGGCGTGGCCCCTGCCGCGGTCCTCCGGCCACACCAACCGCCCGGCCCCCCTGGCACCGGCCCACTCATCACCTTCGCCCGCAGCGGCGTCACCACGCCATGGTCATCCGCCCACGCATCCCTCCTCGACCTCGCCGAATCATGCGATGTCCCGACCCGCTGGTCCTGCCGCACCGGCGTCTGCCACACCTGCATCACCCACCTCGTGGCAGGCGACGTCACCTACACCACCCCACCGCTCGAATTTCCCGAGCCCGGCACCGTCCTTGTGTGCTGCAGTACACCGGACACCGACGTCGTCCTCGATCTCTAATCACCTGGCACCAGTCGATATCACACGGCTCTAACGCGCAGGAGGGAACCGACCTTGCACGTCGCCGACGTGGGCGTACGGGGATTCGACGCAGCCGGCTGAGACCTCGGCGCTCACGCTCCATCCATCGCGCCGACGCCTCACCTCGCCGATCTCGCCCGCGATGGGAAGCCAGTAATAGAGGATGAAGGCAGAGATCACGGCCACACCGAGGACGGGCAGCAGGGCACCGAGCAGGGTCCCCATGCCAAGCCAGACAAGGGCGAGCTGGAAGCGCCGGCTGACGGCCGTCACACCGGCCGCATCGATGGTGGACGCGAGCAGTCGACGTTCATGACGGGCATGCCACCAGATGACGTTGAACAAAACGGCCGCGAATTCGAACGCAAGGCCGTGCAGGACGACGGCGGTGCGCTGCCCACGTCCGTCGCGGAACGCCTCGGCCAGCACAGAGGCGGCGAAGGGCAGGAACGCGATATCCATCAGTAGCACGGTGTTGAGGAACAGCATCAACCGGTCGGCGCTGCGGATGTGGTCGAACATGACGTGATGGTTGGCCCACACCTGCCCGATCAGCATGAATGTGACGGCGTAGGCGAGGTAGGACGGCCAGAGCATGACGAGGCCGTGCAGCAGCTGGCGAGTGTCATGCGGCGGGCGGATCTCCAGCACGAGCAACGTAATCGCGATGGCGATCACGGCATCGCTGAACGCCATCACCCGGGCAGGGTCGCGCTCCTCGCCGAACGGCGTTGGCTCTCCTGGTTCCTGAACAGGCTCTGTCATCGCCCTAGCCTCCGGGACTGGTTTGCGAGCACCCGTGCGGCCCTTGTTCAGCAGACGGAAGCACAGCCCAAGCCTCGGCATCACAACAGTCCAGGTCCGGACACTACATACATGGTCGGAAGCGGGCTGTGCGGCAGGTTCATGCGTCGGTCGAGAGCTGGTCCCTTCCTTCACGGCCGGACACCAGGTCGCTCCTGCGCTTCTGCCTCCTGGCGGGAGGTGTGGCGAACGGAGCCGACGTTTGGCGAGGCCCCCGCCATACCAAGAAGTCAGTGGCCAAGGCATTCTCTTATGACCGGCGAAAGCCGCGCTCCTGCAGTGTCCACACGTTACCGTCAGGGTCGGTGAAATCGGCGAAACTCGCGTAGTCCCGGCGCTCCTGGTCGACACCGGTCTCGAAGCCGCCCTGCCATGCGTCCAAAGGTGTCTTGTGCCGGATCTCCCCAACGCCGACACCACGCTGCGCCAGCTCTGCCCGCGCCGCTTTAAGGTCGGAGACCACCAGGTACAGGCCCCGCAGTGAGCCGGGCTCGGCATCGGTCAGGCCGACTCCGATCTGCACCGAACACGCGGAGCCAGGCGGTGTCATCTGCACGACCCGGAAGCTGGGACTGGGGCCGTAGTCCACGTCCAGGTTGAATCCCAGACGCTCGGTGTAGAACGCCAAAGAGCGGTCTACGTCGCTCACGGGCAGGATGACGACCTCGAGCGTGCACTCCATTCGATCAGTCTGGTGTACGGCGGCACACCCCGCCACCTCTGGACACAGGAGCGTGCTGTCAGAGCCGAGGAAGCACAAAAGCACCTGGCCTTCCGTTCCGTGCTTCCGATTCGAGGACCGAATGCGTCGTTCGCAGGCCCTGCCCTGTGAGTGATCTTCGCGGAGCTTTTCCGCCGCTCAGGCGGGCGTCGATGCCTCCCTCGCGCTGTGCGACCATCATGGCCATGTCGTCGTTGAGCAGGCCGCCCGCGTACTCCCGGACGTCGGCAGCGATCTCCCGCAGGAGCAGCTGGGCGGCGGCCAGGAGCGGCCGGTGCCGCCCGGCGACCCGGCAGCAGGCGCTCGATGGTCTGCGTCGGCAGGTGCCTGCGTGGTTCACTGCCGCCCGGATGCAGCCCTGGACCTGCTGGACTGAAGTTCCCTGGCCACGGCGGCTGCGGCTGGAAGCTGAAGGAAGCCTCATCCCGAGCGGCGGTGCGCCCACCCCTTGGTCCAGAGGCGGGCGCGGTCACGGGTGTGGCTCAGCTGGCCTTCTGCCGTTCACGCAGTTCGTGGATGTTGCCGGCGGTGAGGGTGCCGTCCTGCTGCTCGTAGTGGGACAGAGCCAGGCCGAGGCCGAAGAAGGTAGGTGCCCATTCGCCGACGAAGATGCCCCATCGGTCGGCCCGGTCCAGGCCCACTCCGGGTTCGGCTTTGAGGCTGCCGAACCAGGCGGCGATGCTGAAGCCGATGGAGGCCATGCCGGCGAGGTAGGCGTGCTCGCTGCGGATGCCCATTTCGTGCATCGTCTTGATGATCATTCGATGGGTCTCCGTTCTGTGTGGGGGGTGGTGAGCGAGTCCCCTACCGGCATGCCGTTATGCACCTATTTGCTCCGTTCTGTCTGGCGCGTGTCGTCAGTGCCGCTCATAGTCTGGTGATGCTCGGGGCTACTACGGAGGTCTACCGATGCCCCGAACGATCTGGAGCGGTGCCATCTCGTTTGGCCTGGTCACAGTGCCGATCAACGTGGTCAGCGCGACCGAGGACCACTCGATCCGTTTCCACCAGTACCACCTTCAGGACATGGGCCGGGTGCGCTACCGCAAGGTGTGCGAGCTGGAGGACCGCGAGGTCGACCAGTCCGAGATCGGCAAGGGATATGAGCTGACCAAGACCCAGGTCATCCCGATCACGGATGAGGACTTGAGCGGCCTGCCGCTGCCGACGGCGAAGGCGATCGAGATCGACGCCTTCGTGCCGCTGGAGTCGATCGACCCGATCCGGATCGCCGAGGGCTACTACCTCCAGCCGGCCGGCCAGGTCGCGGCCAAGCCGTACAAGCTCCTCGTCCAGGCCCTCGGCCGCTCAGCCAAGGTGGCCGTGGCCAAGTACGCATGGTCGGGCCGGGAGCGCCTCGGCCTGCTCCGGGTCCGCGACGACGTCCTGGTCCTGCATGCCATGCGCTGGCCAGACGAGATCCGCGACCCCACCGAGCTGCTCCCGCCGCCTGTCGAAGTGTCCGAGGGCGAGATCGAGAGCGCGCTCGCCCTCATGGACACCATGACCGTGGACAAGTTGGAAGGCCCCGACTTCCAGGACCGCTACACCCAGGCCATCGCCCGGATCATCGAGGCCAAACGCGAGGAAAAGCCCCTCCCCGCAGCCCCGGAGCCCGAGCAGCCGGCCGCAGTGCTCGACTTGATGGCCGCGTTGCAGGAGTCGGTGTCCAAGGTGAAGGCCTCCCGCGGCGAGGAGGCCGGACCGGCCGAGGTGCACGAGCTGCCGAAGCCGAAGCAGAAGACGGCCGCGAAGAAGACCACGGCGAAGAAGACAGCCGCAAAGAAGACGACAAGCCGCCGGCCACGCACCGCATAGGGGAAGCCGCTCGCCAGGTGGCAGTCGGCCCGCAGACCGCTGCGGTCATCGCTGTCACCGCGGCGGTGACCGGGGGCCGGTCCATGCGGCGTGCGCCGTACTGCACGGCTTGTCCCGCTCGCGCCCTCCACCGTCAAGCTCCGCACCAAGGTCACCCGCGGCGCAGGCAGCCCCGCCGCCGCGCTGGCGATGGTGTTCGGGTTGGCCGAGCCCGTCCAGGCCCGTCCGTGCGCGATCACCGGCGCCCACCTGGTGCCGCTGGTCCGCGCGGGGGCCAGCTTCGAAAACGGCCGACTGGTCGAATGCACCGAGACGCAAGCGGCCTGAGTAGACTGCGCGAGCATGATCGGCATGGATGCTCGTTTCGTTGGTATCGCTGAGCTGGCCGAGGTTCCGTCCGTGGCGGTCGTGGTCGATGTCATGCGTGCTTTCACCGTGGCTGCCTGGGCCTTTGCCCGGGGGGCGAAAAAGATCGTTCTTTCCGAGTCGCTGGACGACGCTCTGGCGCTGAAGACCCGCCACCCGGACTGGGCGGCACTCAAAGACGGTCCGCCCGCGGCTGGGTTCGACATGGTCAACTCTCCAGGCATGCTGCGGGCAGCTGACCTTCGCGGACGGACCGTTGTGCAGAAGACCACCGCAGGAACGGTCGGCGCCCTTGCCGTCAAGGATGCACCGCTCGTGCTGTGCGCCAGCTTCGTGGTGGCGGAGGCAACCTCTCGGCTCTTGCGGACACGCGAGAGTGACAACGTCACGTTCGTGGTCACCGGCGAAGGCGGACAGGCCGATGAAGACTTGGCGTGCGCTGAATACATCGCTTGCAGGTCGACCGCCGCCCAGGCGGATGCTTCTGTGTTCCTGCACCGAGCTGCCGAGTCGCGCGCCGCCGCCGAGCTTGCGCAGGGGCTGCGTCAGGGAGTGCATCCTGACGACGTTGCACTCTGCCTTGAGCTCGACCGGTTTCCCTTTGCCATGGTGGCAGCCCTGGAAGACTCGCTCATGGTCCTGCGTCCGCACGCCGTACCTGCGCAGGTCGACGACGCCGCGCTCTGATCGGCGAAAGCCAAGATCCGGTCGGGCAGGCGGCGTCGGGCATGCCTCGATGGCGGTGCCCTGGCGGCGACAGGCGCCCCCCTGATCACGATCCACACCGCCGTGTCTTGTCGTGCGGTGGAGCTGACGCGCGCCGATGCAGGGAATGATCAACACACCTTCTCCCGGAGCCTCATGCGGCTAGCGCGTCGCCACTGTGGCTCAGGCGTTCGTGCGGTGTGGTGCGGGTGGCCGTGCGTTCGACGGTCTTCTTTCAGCTCCGTCTCCAGCAGGTGGTCACGGCCCTGAGCGAGTTCCTTCACGGCGCTCGCCTCCAGCTCGTGGAAGGGCCGGTAGTAGGTGGCGTTGTAGGCCCTCGATGATCTGGAACGTCCAGTGCCCGGGGATGACGTTGCGGCCCAGGATCTGGGTGCAGATCGTTTCGGCCCACTCGGGGTGGCCCGCTTTGTGCAGGAGTTCCACGGCACGGTCGAGTTGGAAGTCGGCGGTGCCGGTGAGCTGGTGGAAGTCGTACAGGCGGCCTCTGGCCCGCTCGGTGGTCTCCAGTGCCTTGGACAGCGCGCCGGGCGCCTCGACCGTGATGTCGCTCACCGGTTCTTGCCGCCCCGCACGTGAAGTCGAACAGTGACGGGGCTGGGCGCCGTCCGAAGTGCGGTTCTGGCTCAATTTCTGTGGTGTTGCTCTCCAGCGAGGTACTCGGCAAGCCTCGTGCCGGGGTCGCCTGCCAGTTGATGCTCGGATCGCCCTGCCGGCCACGTCGAGATCCCGTCGTCCGCCCACCGCGGAACGACATGGAAGTGAAGGTGCGGCACCGACTGTTCGGACGCCGGGCCGCTGGCGTTCAGGACATTCACGCCTGAGGCGTCCAGGGCAGCCCGCATAGCGCCGGACACACGCTGGACCAGCGTCATCGTCGCGGCGAGGACGTCACGTGGCGTGTCGAAGACATCCGCGTAGTGCTGGGTGGGAACAACCAGGGTATGGCCGGGCGCCAACGGATCCAGCGGCAGGAACGCGCAGGCCCCGGTTTCATACGCCACCCAGCGCGCAGCGCCTTCTTCGATGAGCCGGCAGAAAGTGCACTCCACGTGGCACGAGCTTGCCACAGGCGCGACGGCATTACTCTGCGCCCTTCCTCTCCCGGACCACCACGGTCCTCGCAACCCACTCCAACATCTGTCACAGGAGTTGAGCCAGAGCCCGAGAACGGGCAGCAGATGTTCACCACTTCGGGGGGCACCTGGCGCGTCGACGATTCGAACAGTGATGCTTCACGCCGTGGCCGTGTCCGGCCCCGCAGCGGATGAAACAAGTTGGCCGGTCCGTGGCGGAGCTGCGAAGATGCTCTCCGCTTCTTCGGCGGAGGATGTTTGTTCATTTTCGTATGTGCTGGGTGCGGCGCCAGGCTGACGGTTCCGCTGCCCCAGGTCGTGCTGCCGGCTCACGCCCATCAGAAGTACGGGAACGGGGTTCAGCTCCCGGTGCTCATGGAGTCGGGCACGTTTGCCGTGGACCCAAACCGCTTGGGGCCGCCATGGCGGAGACGGGATGAGACCGATCCGGAGGAGGCGGCGGCCCGCGACATCCACGCGCCGGGCTTCTCCTGGTCCGACGGCACCCCCGGCACGGTCGTCATCGCACCCGGAGACACCCGCGGCGCTGTGCTCATCCCGGAGAAGGCCGGCGGCTACTGCTGCGGCCTCGACTGGGGTGAGGGCCCGAACATGGCCTGTGAGGCGTGCGGCCTGCCCGTGGCGAGCCGGATCGACGACTGCTCACTCTGGCAAGCGGTCTGGCTTGCGCCGGATGCCGTGCGCCGCCTCCCCGTCGACAATGCCGCCCCCACAACGCTTTCCTGGGCGGAACTGTTGGTGGAGGGCAAGCGGACGCCCCCGTACGAGCCGATCAGCAGATGGGGTTCGCTGCTCGGGTCGGGCCACCGGTGGTCATGGAGCCCGCAGTGGGAGGCGGCCGCCGGCCGGGCGCTCGCCCATCTGCTGGCAGCCTCCAACGGTCAGCCGGTGACCGTCCCGCACGGGCTGACCGCGGAAGTGTTCCAGCGTGCCCTCGACGCCCTCCTGCCTGGGGGCCGGTCGGCGCGGCACGCTGTGCTGGCCGGACCAGGACTGTCCGGTCCTGACGCGGACGCCGACATACTGCTCGTGCCGATCCATCCGCAGACAGGGGAGGCCTGGAGGCCGGCCGGCCTGCCCGCATCGGCCTATCCGGTGCCGCTGCCGTTCGGGGTGTGGATGTGGCTGGCCTTCCCTGAGCCGCACCTGCGCCTCCCCGCGTCGGGCACCATGCCCGACGGCGTTCTCCGCGACGACCCGCCCGCGCCGCGCCCCCACCAACTGTTCCAGGTCGACCAGGGCATCTTCCAGCACACCCTGACCCAGCTGCCGGCCGCACGCAGCCCGCGGCTGCGCGAGATCCTCAGGCAACACATGCGCTCCGGCCTCTTCTAGCCGACTGGCAGAGGACGCCGGTACTCGCTCTCCGGAACTGCCCCGATCGAACAGTGCCGGACAGCGGTGCCTCCCGAGTTCGTGAACGCCTTGGTCGCGCTCGGGCACAGCACGGCGGCGAGAATGGCGCGGGTGGCGACGTCGACGGCGATGGTGAGTTCGGGCCGGGCCAGGCGCCCGTCGTCGAAGAGGGCGAGGATGTCCAGGCGGGTGGTGTCGACCTGGACCTGTTCACCGGGCCGCAGCGCTGTGGCGGGGGCGAAGGCCCGCCCGTCGACGTTAGCCGGCACCTGCCTCACGGGCCCGGTGGGCAGTCCACCGGGCCTGGCCAGAGCGGTGACCAGACGGTACAGCGTGGCTTGTGACGGTGCGGGCACCGTGCCGGGGCCGTGCCGGTCCTGAAGGATCTGGTTGATGAGGGGGAACAGGCCGTTGATGGTGCCGCGGGAGCGGCCGCGGCGGCGGCGCAGCGCTGCGCGGACGGCGGCGACGACCCGTTCGTCGGAACGCCCGGTGGGGCTGGAGACACGGGTGGTGCGGTGGTCGAGGAGCCCCCACAGGCCTTGTTTGCGGTAGGCCGCCAGGCGCATGCGCTGCACCGTGGTGCGCGACACCCGGCCGAAGTCCAGCGCGGTCAGCTCCTGGGCCTTGGCCTGCTCCCGCTCGGCCAGCGTGTGCCGCTGGGGGTCGTACTGTGGCCGCACCGTTCCTTCGCTGCAGGGCCCGCCCGGCACGCCGCATTCGACTTCCCTGACGTGCCGCTGCTACGCCAGCGCTTTCTCACGCGCCGCCGTGGGGGCGGTCTCGAACAGCCCCCGTTGCGGGGCCGTCCGCGGGACTTCGGCGCCGATGACGGTGAAGCCGGGGTCGGCGAACTGGTGCCCGGCGAGCACGGCCACACCACCGCCGTCCGGGCCGACCAAATGAATGCTCTGCCCGGAGAGGGCGACCACTTGCCACTTCACGCCACGGAACCGGACGCGAGCACCGACCTTCACAGCCGGCCGGGCATTGCGCCGCGCGGTCACCCGGCATCCCTCCCCTCGGGGTTGCTCCAGCCCTGCGGGCCGACGGGGACGCGTTCGTGCAGCGGCGTGTCCAGGCAGGCGGTCAGCTGGCCGTGCCACAGGGCGTGGAAGACGCAGGGGAGGACCTCGACCGGGTCGCCGACCGCTTCGGGTGCCCTCGATCAGCGGCCGCGGCCGTGTGAACGCCTGCCGTACCGGCGGGAAATGGGGCGGGAGCGGCGGATGGCGCCGCATGGGCTGGCGGGGCAGTTGCTGCTGCAGGGGTGGTTGGAGGAGCGGTGCGGTTGGCCGCCGGCTCGAAGATCGAGCCGCCCAAGCGCAAGGCCGACGTAGCGAAGAAGACCAGTTGGTCGCCCCCAACTTCCTTGCGACTACTTGATAGACGAACGGTAGGCATCGTTGTTGACCTGTCACGGCGAGGAGCCGGTCGACGAGATCTCGGTCCAGCTGGATCGGCTTCGAAGGCTGTGCTGGTGTGGTCCAAGCCGGCAGCCGTACGGCGTGGTCGTCGTACAGGCGTTGGAGGTGATGTTCCGCCCGGTCGAAGGCTTTCGGTGGCTGGTCCGGGCTGACCGTACCGACCATGCGGGGCGTGTCCGCCAACCTGGTGCACGCCGGTGTCCTGGCTGCGCCCGAGGGCCAGTCGGCTGCCGGGTACGTCACCGGTGTCCAGCGCCTGCTGGCTCCCAACTACGACTCCCGCGCCGTGCGGCGGCTGATGTACGAGCCGGCCGATGAACGCGAAGACCTGGTCGGCCGGCTGCACTGATCCTGCCGGTCAGGCCGCCTCAGCCTCCGGATACTCCCCGAGGGCCACGCCTTGGGGTGCGTAGCCCTTCTGGAAGCGTCGGCCGATCACGGTCTCGACCCGCGCCAGCGTCCGCCGCTGATCCGGCCAGCCGTGTCGGCCGTTCCTTGGCCAACTCCTCTCCAGCACGAACAACTGGGCCTCAGTCAGCCGGGGAAGCGAGGCCGGACCAGCCGACCGCAGAGCTCCCAGACCGCCCCTGTCCCAGGCTCGTCGCCATCGCTGGACCAAGCGGACACTGACCCGTAACTCCTTCGCGATCGCCAAACTTGGCTCGCCCACGGCGAACCGCTCGGCGACCATCATCCGGAATCCCTCGTGGAACTGGCGGCGTTCAGCGGCCACGACAACCCGAGTTCAAACTCAGTAGACGCTAGCCCCTGTCCATTTGCTGGCGAACATCCATGGCTTCTCGGGATGCGCAGTACCTCCAACTGAAAGGAACGTAAGAAGTGGGTGATAGGGGAGCGGCCGTTCGGCAATGCCTTGGAGGGCGGCTCCTTCCGAAGAAGTCGGCAAAAAACGGTGGTTACCCTGGGGGCCGTTTGAGCTGACACCTTCAAAACCGATGGCACTCCGACTCGTGACCGTACAAGGTAAGAGTCCTTGACATTTGACGATCACTGGCGGGTTCTATTCACTGCCGCTCAGCCGCCCCCCCGCAACTGTCGTCGGAGGTCCTTGAGTTGATAGCTAGAGGTGGCCAGAGCCGTCGCTTCCGCCTTTGCGTTGCCGTGGGAGCAGCCACGTCCGTCATGGCTCTGATTCTGACAAGTGCGCCATCGGCGAGTGCGAAGGGCGGAACCCAGGCCACCGCAACGAGTCCAGCACTGCTTGCCCAGGCGAAACGGCTCAAGCCTCTCAACGCGATTGCGAACGCAGTGGGCGCCCAAGGCAGGGCCGCCTACGCGGACACGTACAGCAACATGTACGTGGACGAAGCCCACGGTCGCGTCATCGTATACGTCACCGACGTAAGCCGCGCACAGCGAATGTTGGCCGCCGCCAAACACGCCCACCGTGACATCGACTTGGGACGCGTGCGGGTGGTCAAGGCCAAGTACACGAAGAAGGCGCTGGATGCGACTATCGCGCAGGTCATGACCGCATCGAAGGTCAAGAGGGCCGCCGACCTGACGGTCTACAGTGCGGCCGCAGCCCCAGATGGTTCCGGTGTCCAAGTGACGGCAAAAACGAGCGCCATCCCTGAATTGAGGGCATCACTGGTCCCGCACGTCCACGCCATGGCTGCCCGCTCTGTCGCTCCCAGCGTTCCCATCACGATCACGCCAGGAACGCCGGTCAAGGCTGCAACGTGGCGCTGGAACGACAACTATCCCTGGATCGGCGGCGACGTCATCCTCGGGCCATCTTGGAAGTCTGGCTATCTTGCCCAATGTACGACGGGCATATCCGCCGAACTCAACGGTGATGACGTATTGATCACCGCTGGCCACTGCTTCCCTCAAAATGCACACACCTACGGTGAAGGGGATGCCGTCGGAACGTGGGGCTACAACTACGGCAACTACTTCGCCGATGTCATCGCAACGAGCGACCAATGGGACGCTGAAGTAGTGGATACCGGAATGCTGAGCGGCAGCGGCACCAACTCCGACGAAGCCGACCAGCCTCAGGGCAAGTGGTATCCAGTGGACTCCGATGCCTACTCGTACAACGGGCAGTCGGTGTGCCAGGACGGTGCCCGCTCGTACTACGACGGTCACGGCGTTCCCTGTGGCATCAAGGTGGTCAACGAGGACATCACCTACAACACGACATGGGAGGACGGTTCTGTACACACGACCCGCGGAGTCAAAGGACAGTCCTCCGGCTGGGCCGTGGAGCAAGGTGACTCGGGCGGTCTTGTCTTCAGCGTCGAGAACTCGACCTACCGGCAGGCTCGCGGCGAGGTTTCGGCCATGGACAACAACTCAACGCTGTACTGGACGGAAGCACCTGACATCCTCAGCTACTTCCGTCTGCAGCTAAATCCGCACCAGTAGAAGAAGAGCGTGCGCGGGGTGCCCGAGTGCAACCTCGGGTGCTCCGCGCACGTCTAACCGAGGCCCGCAGCCAGGAAGGGACATGCCATGAAGAAACCCCCCCTGCTCTTCGTTCCCGTGCTCGCGCTGGCCTCAGCTGCCTTGGGTGGCTGTGGCACGCAGAACGCAACGGTAGGAGAGGCTCCGACTACCTCGGCACCACAGCACGAGCAACACCGGGTCTACGCTTGTGGAACCGGCATCGAACCTCCTGCGTCAGCTGGCACGTCAGGCCCTATTCAGCTGAGGGTCACGAAGGCTTCGTTGATGGGGAATTCACTCAAGGTCGACTACGCCATCACCTCGCCCAGTGGCGCGGCGCTGAGTGTGCCCATCGCGCCGACAGCCCCCACTGCACTCCTCCTTCATGCTGGGAAGATCGTGGGGTATCAGCACACAGGTGCATCGAACACCGTCGACGGAAGGGCTCCTGAGGGGTATCGACTGACCAAGCCCTACACCGGCAAACTACCGGTCAATGTCCTGTGTGCCGGAACCACCTGGGCTCGGATTCGACAGCAGCCGCAGAGCTACACGGCAGTCATCGTGATGTCCAAACAGCCGGAGAGTGGCCCCCAGACAGCCAAAGCACCCTCCTACCACGCTGATCCGCTGTCGGTGTCGCAGATACGGCTGTAGCCGGTGGAAGCTGCGGCTATCGGGGGAGTGTAAATCTAACGGCGGACCCGACGATCTTGGGAGAGACGTTTGACTGAGGTCTTTCAGCGCTGCCGCTCCAGAGTGAGGACGGCCGCGGAGATTGACGACATTCGATTCGGGCTGCACCGGGATCGGCGGAAGATGCGCCAGGACTTCAAGCGCGCGACGCCTCGCTCGACCGGTGCCCGTGCCGCGGACAGCGCGCGGTTGACGGTTTGCTGGGTCGGCGTGAGGTCACGGCCCGGGGGGCGTCTGAGGGGTGTCGTCACCCAGGAGCCGGCCGTTCGCAGATCCGGATGATCCGGTGGGCGCGGGCCGCAGTGAGATCGTGGGCGCGGCCGGGCAGCGTCGGCGAGATCCACAGCAGCCGCCCGGCCGGGTCGGTCACCACCTGCACGTTCACCCCGTGCCGGCGGTGTTTGTGGGAGAAGTCGGCCCGGCTGTCGCCGACCCGGTCGCACTCCGCCAGCGTGCCGTCGAGCAGGACGTATTCCGGTTCCGCCTCGCGCAGGGCGCGCAGCAGGCCGGGGGCGCGGTCGGCGAGCAGGTCGACGACGGCTGTCGTGTAGGCGTGGGCGGTGCCGACGGAGATGCCGAAGCCGGCGGCGAGCTGGGCGAGGGTGTCGTGCCGGCGCAGGTACACCAGGCCGACCAGGGCACGCTGGTGCGGTGGGAGCTTGCAGCGGCGGTCACCCTCGCGGGTGACGATGAGCATGGTTACCCACTCGACCAGGGCGTGGGGTAGGTCGAGTGCGGCAGAATACGGAACCAACGCGGCTCCTGTGCCTGTGGGTTGAGATTTCGAACACCTCCCCCAACGGCACAGGAGCCTCGTGCGTTGCGGGCATCGACTCCGTCCGTTACGCGGCACGCCAGGACTGGGACAAACTCGCCAAGGCCCTCGGGCCCGTCTACACCGCGCCTACGGCCGAGGCGGCCGAGGAACGGTTCTTGGAGTTCACCGAGGTCTGGGCAAAGAAGTACCCGGCAATCGTGAAGCTGTGGTCGGACGCCTGGGCGGAGTTCGTCCCCTTCCTCGCCTACGACGTGGAGATCCGCAAAGTCATCTGCTCGACGAATGCCATCGAGTCGGTCAACGCCCGCATCCGCAAGGCCGTGCGGGCTCGCGGCCACTTCCCGACCGAAGCCGGCGCCCTCAAATGCGTCTACCTCGCGCTGATGAGCCTCGACCCGACCGGCAAGGGACGGCGCAGGTGGACCATGCGCTGGAAGGCGCCGCTGAACGCCTTCCAGATCGCCTTCGACGGCCGACTGAACCCAAGCAACCGCTGACCAGCTCAACAACCAAGATCGCGTTAAGTTGACACTCCCACAACCGGCCCTCCGGGGCCACACACCAACTTACGGAGATCGTGATGGCGGTGTGCCGCAGTTTCGAGATGCACGGGGAGCCGGTGGGCAAGCGGATCGTGGCCGCCGTGGCGCTGGCCGACGACCCGGTCGGGGACGAGGCCAGTGACCAGGTCTGCTGATCACGGCGACGGCGCAGAAGATCCCTGACATGCGATGAGCGGCCCGCCGACGGGGGGACAGCGGGCCGCTCACCAATCGCAATTATGTATTGGTGATCAGGTCGTGGGTGCACTCGACGGAGCTCGGTTAGGCAACGATGTTCTCGGTTGGCTTGTCGCTGGGTGGGCTGCGGCGCGTGGATCCATTCCTGCATCCACGCGACCCGCGTTGAGCCGCCCGTACGCCGCAGGCACCGAGGGGCGTCAGGCCCATCTGCGTCGTCCAGACCCCATGAGGAGAGCGACGCGGCTATGGCTGGAGAGGGGGTTCAATCAGCCAGGTGCGCGTCGGCCGGGGCCGCCTGCCGGTCGTCGCCGTCAGCGCGGCGACGTTAGGAGGGGAACGTCGGCGGGGGAGAGGTCGGGGCGAGCGCGATGCCACGGCGCAGGATGACGCCATCGGCCGGAGGCGTCGCGGGGGACGTCGATGCCGACTTCCACCACCAACTCCGGTTGTACGAGGGTGAGGTCCAGTGTCTCCCGGCTGCTCCAGCCGACGGAGAACGACCGGCCCGTCCATGGATGCTCGCGCCGCGGCGTAGTGAGCAGGCCGGCGTCCGTGATACCCGGCGCCCGGGCCAGGGTGGTGCGGCCGACGTACTGAAGGCGGCCTTCGATGTCGTACCGTCCGAGCAGCAGCGTGCGGGCAGCGGTGAGGGAGCCGGTGACCGCGCCGACGATCGCCTCGGTCGTCTCGCGCACTTTGTACTTCCCCCACGATCGAGCGCCGCCGACGTAGGGCTCACGCAGCCGCTTGAAGCACAGCCCTTCCACCCCGACCGCCGTCCACTCCAGCAACCCTCGCGCCACAGCCGGGTCAGTGGTCGAGGGGCACAGCGTCAACGGCGTCTGCAGGCCGTGGTCCGTGAACAGCGCCTCAAGCGCCGCGCGCCGCCGTTCATACGGCCAGCCGGTCAGGTCCTTGCCCAGGTGCACCAGATCGAAGGCCACATAGTGCGCAGGCCACCGGCGCGCTGCTTCGGCTGCGCCGGACCCGCGACGAGCGAGACGCTGTTGAAGCCGCTCAAACGCCAGCCGGTCCCGCTCCCACACCACCAGCTCGCCGTCCAGCCCGGTGTCCGCCGGCAACTGGGCGAGGGCTGCCGCCCGAATCTCGGGGAACGAGCCGGTCATGTCCGTGCCTTGCCGGGAGCGCAGCAGCACTTGCCCGCCCACGTGCACGGCGAGCTGGACGCGGTAGCCGTCCCACTTCGGGTATGCGCTGTTTAGCTGTCCACGATGAAGTCCAGCGCCATGTTGATCACGGATCGCGAGGGCATTTCACTCGCCGGGAACTGGCGTCGCCCTCTCTTCGCTCCGTGGAGCCGCCAGCTGGGGAGAGCAGGGCAATGTCGTCGCTGGTGTCGGAGCCCATCAGGAGGATGTCGTCCTTGCCGAACGGGTCCTCGTCCTGCCTGTCCGTGGTCGGTGATCGCCTGCCGGATGCAGCGCTGGCATGACCGAGGAAGCCGACCGCTATCACCTGCTGCTGTCCCTCGCCGGCCGGCCGGCGGGCGGCCAGCTCCAGATGTTCGACATGGGGCAGCTCGGGCAGCAGGGCACGCTGGAGCTGCTCGGCGTTGAAGCGGGCGCTCTGGTGCAGCCGCGCGTTGTCGACCCCGTGCTTCTTCGGGCGGGTGGGGCTGGTGCGGTGGTCGGTCAGCTTCTCCAGCGCGCCGCCGTCTCTGGCCTGGCGCCACTCGAGTTGCCTGAAGCAGGCAGGGCTCTCGGGCATACCGGGAGACCGGCACCTGGTCCCAACGGCGCACAGCACACCCCACTAGATCTCCCTGGGGAAGTAACACCACCTCCCCTCCACTGCCCCGGCCGGACGACTCCCCGGTCCGGGGCGCAGCCGGGTGGGGCGGCTGCCCGTAGGGTGCGGGCATGACCGAACCCGCCCCGCTCACCAGCCGACAGGCAGGCGGGCTCATCACCGCGCTCCGTCACGGCCGGGGCCTGGACGATGCGGCCGCGGGTCTGGGTGTTGACCTGCGCGCGGTGTGGGCCAGGGGTACGCACGGACACCCGACTGGCCATCGCGCTGGCCGGCCGGGATCCGGACGCCCTCGACGAACGCGGCCGCGCCCTGCGCGCTGAGTATCTCCGCCTCCTGGCCCTCGGTGTCTCCCCGAGCCGGGCCGGGCTGATCCTGAGTATCAGCGGCGCGGGCGGGTGGCGCGGGGACGACCCCGCGTTCGCCGCCGCCTGCGAGGCCGTCAGCTCCCTGGCGGCCCCCTACGACCGCAGTCGGCTCATCCGGCTGACTCCGCAGCGTGTGGCCTGGTTCCTGGAGGAGCTGGGCAAGCCGGGCACCACCGTGATCGCGGCCGCCGCCGCGATCGGTGTGAGCAGTGCGGCGATTTACCAGCGGCGCGTCCGTGACCGCGCATTCGCCCAGGCCATGGACGCCGTGCGGAAAGCCGCCCGGAAGGCCGGCCAGTAACCCGGCGAGGATCCCTCGACGAAGCGCTCGCTGAGCACCGCACCGGCTGGCCCGGGCCTGGGGTGAGGTGACGTGATGCGGCCAGAGCTGCGAATTCGCGTCGCGTCACCTGACCGCCACCATCTCGGCCATCCACGGGCCGATCAGCTCGGCGCCGTCCTCCAACAGGCCGAGCAAGCCGGCACAGACACCAGCGCCGACGAGCATCTCCCGCACGGTGGAGTGCCCCGGGCAGAACGGGTGCGCACCATGCATTTCGCCGGGCCCGGCAACCCGTCGCGGACCGGTCCCGGCCCGGTGATCGCAGGGGTGAGGGGCGGCTCCGCGTGTCCAGGCCGGTCAGACAGCGCATGGTGCACTGTCTGACCACCGATGTCCGCTGGGCGCGTACGTGCTCAGCAGATGGTGACGGACACCCCGCACAGGCCGCGTGCGTGCGCCGCGGCATGCCGCCACATCCGCAGCGGACCGTCCAGGACGCTCTCCTCTTCGTCGCCGTAGCCCAGCCAGTCCTGGTCCTCCGCCTTCGCGCGTTCTTCCGCCGTGAAGTCCAGTGCCTGCTCGATCGCAGGAAGCCTCTGGCGCACCTGGGCGGAGGTGAGGAGCAAGTTCCCGCACCAGCCCGGCAGGAGGACGGCCCGGTCGGGCCCGATGGCGTGGAGAAAAGATCTCAGCGCGTACTCCTTGCTCTGCACCGAAACGAAGATGTCCTCCGCGTCGGCGACCAGGTCCCACACGTCAGTGAGCAGGCAGAAGTCGTCGGGCGGCAGGCCGTCGTACATCTTCTGCACGTGCTTGCCGGAAGCAGTCAGCTCCAGGAAGGCCTCCAGCGCGTCCGCCTCCTTTGGGCAGGACTGACCGAAGGGGTCCCACCAGGTGCGGAAGTCCGGCAGAGGTTCCCGGCGCCAGCGCTCCCAGCGTTCTCGTGCGAACGGCTCGTCGCGCTCCGCAGCAATCAGTGGGAGCAGCCGCGGCGCCAGAGCTCTGATGAAGTCGTCGTCGTGGGCGCTGATGGACCAGGCCGAGGTGAAACCCATGGAAGCAACCGTAGGAGGTGCCACTGACAACCCGGCCCGGGCCGGGCAGGACCGGCCGAACCTGCACAGGGAATCGGCCTACGACGCCGCGGTGTTCGCTCCAGCAGCGCCGACACGGCACGTCCTCCGGCGCCCCGCGCCAAGGTGGCCCGCGGTGCGCCGTGTGCGTAGTTGCCCCGTCGTCCCCGCCGACGCGACTGCTGCCCACTTCAGGTGCGTGGTGAAGCCAACGACACGCGTCGGCACACCCGGGCTGCAGTTACAGGCTGACCGGGTCCGCTCGTATGCTGCCGCCACCCGACAGGTGGCTCTCTGTAGCAATCATTCGGCGCATCCGCGGCTGGGGGGCCGGTTGGCCGTCGCGTCAGCTGTCAGCTGGCTTGCTGCCGGCACGTGAGGTAGAGCGGCAGGAAGACGATCCACAGGCACAGGCAGCCAAGGGCCCAGGTGGCGGGCTTGCTCAGCTCTATCGATCCCGCCGAGAAGTAGATGGATGTTCCGCGCCTGGCGTGGGCCGACGCGTCCTGGTAGACCCAGCCCACGCTCCCGAGCAGGACTGCAAGGGGAATCAGTGTGCTGACGTACGACCCCATCGTCCCTGCCCGTGTTCGGTGAGGATGCGGGCTACGGCAGCCGCGTCGTCCGGTGTGATGGTGGGGCGGACCCTGCGGCCGACGTCGAGCACGAAGGCCGTGTCCTTCTTGGGCCGGTGCGGATCGAGGTTCCACCAGTGGACGAAGTCACCTGAGCCCCAGATGCGCCACCGGCGCACCTGGTTGGCGCCGGTCAGCGCGAGCGTCTCGATGCCCGTGATCGAGGCGTACGGGATCGTCTTGGCGCCCCACGGATAGTAGCGGCGGATGGTGATCCCATGGTCGTCGCAGCGGATCGTGCCGTCGTCGTAGTCGGCTGTGGCCATGCTCATTTGCCTTTCCTGACGTTCCGCCCTGTGGGCCGGGGAGCGGTGCGGGGTGTCACGGGGTCTCGGGTGCGACGATGAAGATGCCGGCGACCTTCTCCTCAGCGTCGAAGGCGACGCGGGCCTTCATCTCGCCGGCCTCATAGCGCAGCGGGATGTCGACGACCGTGTGGTCGCCGATGCGGCGAACGAACGGCTCGCCCTCGCCGAAGCCCTCGAAGGCGCCGACGAGGCCGGTGACCGTGGCCAGTCCGTTGAGGCGGACCTCGTCGGTGAAGGCCGCCAGCACTTCGGCGTTGAACGACTGACGCGCTTCGTCCATGCGGCCGTCGAGGACGGCGGTGGCGATCTCAATGGCGCGGGCGGCGGCGTCGGTCATGCGCACGGTCTTGTCCATGGGTTTTCCCGTTCTCGGGTCGATGGGCTTGCCGAACCGCTGGAATGCGGCCTGGCGGGTGACTCCGAGCAGTTCCCCGATCTCCTGCCAGGTGTGTCCGGCGTCCCGGGACTGCTGCACGCACAGCTTCAGCACCTGATCTGCCAAGCCGTCGACATCCTGGGCGAGCCGGACCAGGTCGAGATAGGCCGGCTGAGCCACTGGGCTGCCGAGCGACTCGGCCAGGGCTGAGGCCTGCTCGGCAAGGCGGCCGGCCAGGCCGGCGAGAGACATCGGTGAATCAATCACGTGTCAAGAATGCCTTTACGCGCGCCACTGCGTCAAGGGAGCCTTTACACTTCCGCCATCCCCGCTCGCACATCACCGCCCGGCCCCGCGCGTCACAGCCGCGCCACCCGCAAAGCACGATCACGTCAATGCTCTTGCCCGCGCATGAGCAACGGCCAGAGTCGCACCCGGAGTCACTCTCACAAATGATCCTTTGTCAGAGCAAGATCGGCAGATGCACGCATCCCGGCTCCTGTCCCGATGTCTGGCCCGCCTGCCCGAGGGACTGCTCACCACCCGGCTGACATCTGTCTACCGCCCCTGGGCACCGCCGCGCACGTCATCCGCTGCACCCGCCGGACCTGCGGGAAGCCGGTCGCCGGTCAGCCGTTACTGAGGTTTTCGGGTTGTCGTCGGATGGTGACGGTTCATGATCCCTGCGGTATGCCGGTGGTGTGCGTTATCCGGAGGGTGGGGGCCTGACCGCCATGCGGGCTTCAGCGGCGGCTGTCGCCAGGTGGTTGAGGGCCTGGCCGAGGACGGTGACGACCTGGTCGATGGAGGAAACGAGCACAGGGCCACAAACACATACCCGCCGTCATTGCCCGCGCCCGTCGACGGGTCGATGTCCTGTGCACCCTGCTCCGCGACAACCGGCCCTTCACAATCCCACCACCGGCGAGGGCGATCGCCTCCACGGGAGGCTGAGCCCGCCAGCTGCGCCTTCACTCGCGCGTTGAGGGTCATGAACGCGCGCCGCTCGATGAAGTGTTTGCAGGTCGGTTCGGGCTGCCCGTCCACGAGGTCCGCTCCGCACATGTGACTGAGTCATTAGGTCTCCGCCGACCGCGTGACCCCTTGACTGTCCGTCGCCTGCAGGGAAAGCGCCTGCCACAGGATGTATGGTCACGCGGGTGAACACAGCTCACTGGTTGTCCCAAGGCGGTTCATGGCTCGCCGCTTGGGCAGGGACCTCGTTGGCGCTCTGGCTGGTGGGAAAGATGATCGGTGATCCTATGAGCTGGATGACATCCTCGATCTTCGCCTTGGTCGCGCTGGCGTCCAACGCGGGCTCCCAACGGTGGCATCGAAACCGTCGATCGAGGAAGCTGGCCCGGGCCGGATCAGCACCCCTCGACGCGTAACCGTGCCCGTAGCGTGCTCGATCGGAAGGCATGCCAGGGGTAACCATGGGGAAGAGCGGTGAGCCGCCTGCAAACGTGCAGGTCACCATCCTGCCAAGTGAGCCGTCAGACGCATACGCGATCTTCCGAACTGGCTACGCGATCGGTCAACCGCGCCTCCGGCCGCGCTGTACCCTCCGGTTCTTCGACGGACTGCTTGAAGCACGCGGGGATGGTCGCTGTCCGCGGCCCTCGTTCCTGGTCTGCTACGAGTGCTCCCCGCACCCGCGGGGATGGTCCCTGTCCCAACGGCAGGACCGTGGTGCCCTCCCAGTGCTCCCCGCACTCGCGGGGATGGTCCGTTACCTTTTTTGTCTACCGACCGGCTGGCAGGCGGGCGAGGTCCGGCGGTTCGGTTTCCCAGGAGGTAGCAAGGTCCGTACCCTCGGGGTGTCTACGGCGTCAGATAGCGGGCGCCAAACACTGGAGGCAATACCTAGTGCTGATTGCTCAGCGTCCTTCGTTGACCGAAGAGGTCGTCGACGAGTTCCGCTCCCGGTTCGTGATCGAGCCGCTGGAGCCGGGCTTCGGCTACACCCTCGGCAACTCCCTGCGCCGCACCCTCCTGTCGTCGATCCCGGGTGCCGCGGTCACCTCGATCCGGATCGACGGTGTCCTGCACGAGTTCACCACCGTGCCGGGCGTCAAGGAGGACGTCACCGACCTGATCCTCAACATCAAGCAGCTGGTCGTCTCCTCGGAGCACGACGAGCCGGTCGTGATGTACCTGCGCAAGCAGGGCCCGGGTCTGGTCACCGCCGCCGACATCGCGCCCCCGGCCGGTGTCGAGGTGCACAACCTCGACCTCGTCCTCGCCACGCTCAACGGCAAGGGCAAGCTGGAGATGGAGCTGACGGTCGAGCGCGGCCGCGGTTACGTCTCCGCCGTGCAGAACAAGCAGGTGGGCCAGGAGATCGGCCGTATCCCGGTCGACTCCATCTACTCGCCGGTGCTGAAGGTCACGTACAAGGTCGAGGCCACGCGTGTCGAGCAGCGCACCGACTTCGACAAGCTGATCGTCGACGTCGAGACCAAGCAGGCCATGCGTCCCCGTGACGCCATGGCCTCCGCCGGCAAGACCCTGGTCGAGCTGTTCGGTCTGGCGCGCGAGCTGAACATTGAGGCCGAGGGCATCGACATGGGCCCGTCCCCGACAGACTCTGCGTTGGCGGCCGACCTGGCGCTGCCGATCGAGGAGCTGGAGCTCACGGTCCGCTCGTACAACTGCCTCAAGCGTGAGGGCGTTCACTCGGTGGGTGAGCTCGTGGGTCGCTCGGAGGCCGACCTGCTGGACATCCGCAACTTCGGTGCGAAATCGATTGACGAGGTCAAGGCGAAGCTGGCCGGCCTGGGCCTGGCCTTGAAGGACAGCCCGCCCGGATTCGACCCCACGGCCGCTGCCGCGGGCGCCTTCGGCGCGGACGATGACGCGGACGCGGGTTTCATCGAGACTGAGCAGTACTGAACGCTGTGCCTGCTTGCTGGGAGCCAGGAAGGCGGAGGAGCCGGCGATGTATACCGGCCGTTGGTGGCGATGCAGACGCCGAAGCCTTTTGAGCCTTGTCAAGAGGGCGAGGGCAGTCGGCACCTCTGCATTTCCTTTCCTTCGGTCCCCTGGGTGGGGTCGAGGACGCCGCCGTGCCCTGCGGTCGAGCGGCCTCTGGCGTTTCCGGTGGCATCCCCTGCTCCCGACGGGATGAGCGTGGGCCGCCAGCCCCGCGTCTTCACACATCGCAACGGGGCCACGGGCGGGTCCTTCAGGGGTGAGGGTCGATTGGGCCACGTCACCTTTGCGATACCCAGCCCTGGATTTCCTCGGCGACCAGCCGTACGTCCAGTCCGTCGTGATCCACACGCCGGAGGAAGGCAGTGTTCCTCCCGACGTCGGAACCGCCTGGATCACCTCGTCCGGGAACTGCTACGCCGCCTCATCGGACAGTTCGTTCATCCAGGCGAAGGCGCTGCTGTGCACGAGCACTCCTCACGAGCCCTGTGGCGTGTCGCTCGAAGCTGACTCCTGGGAGTCGCTGGGGAGGCCCGGTTCGGCCAGCAGGTCGTCCCACTCGAAGTGCTGGGAGTTCCACAGGATGGTCACACCGTGCTCCTCGCAGTAGGCACCGGTGGAGTCCTCG
This sequence comes from Streptomyces sp. NPDC048192, assembly GCF_043202415.1. Taxonomy (NCBI): domain Bacteria; kingdom Bacillati; phylum Actinomycetota; class Actinomycetes; order Kitasatosporales; family Streptomycetaceae; genus Streptomyces; species Streptomyces sp. NPDC048192. Next base: position 8,386 of record NZ_JBIDAL010000017.1, on the reverse strand, counting down.
ACCGGGAACCCGTGGTCCCCGTGGATGCACTTGGTCATCGTTGCAGCCCGGATCGACGGCCCGTCCGGCCTGCCGTACTCCAGCTCCTTGAAGCCGCCGGCAAAGGGGGACCTGTCGAAGACCACGGGGCTGAGCCCAGAGCACCCTCCGAGGGGCCACAGACCCAGATCTCAATCGCGGTCTCAGTTGAGGTGGATCACACGGCGGTCTACAAATCAGCCTCGGCAATTGCGGTCTTGATCGCTGCCACAAGGACAACCCAATGTTCGCGAGGAGGAAGGCAGACCATGCTGTCGATGTCTTCCTTCAGGTCCGGGAGGGAAGAGAAAGAGCGGCCACGACGAAGGATCCTAAAGGTGCCCTTGAACCAGCGGTGCTGGTACAGCACCTCGGCGATTTCGGCAAGCGGGATCGTGTTGCTCTTGCCCTTCTTCGCCGGAGGAGCGGCGATGTTGAAGGAGAGCCTGACGTTGTCCCCATCAAACGCCGCCCAGCCATGGCTTCCTTCGGCGACGTACGGCTTCGAACCTGAGTGGACAAACGTGTGGGTGCGGGCGCTTGACTCTACGATGCGCCCGCCGATTTGTTCGGACACAGCCGCAGCCTGTTTCAGGGCGTCCGGCCTGATCAGCAGGCTGTTCAGGTCATCCCAGGTAGGAACGTGATCTACCAAAGACTTGAGAAGGTCAGCGCCCTCTCGCACCGTGAGACGCAGCGATTGTTGTCCGACGGGAGACGTGTGATCCAGCTGAACTCCTGTCAGGGAGGAATACGGGTAGCTGCGACTACCCAGAACTGCTTTGAGGTTTCCTTCTTCCTGCCTGCTGTACGCGATCTCCACGTGGTCTTCGTAGGCGGTGACCTTGCCGTCGAAGCCCCGTACCGTGGCAGGTCTGTGAGTGGCAGCGCCGTTTGGTGGGTTCTGCGTTCGGACCCCGAGGGGTACCTGGGAACCGTCGGCAATTTCCTTACGGCATGGCCAGGTGCTGCCGGAAGGCCTTGTCAGTCCATCTGCGAGCTCTGATCGCCAACGGTCGATGACCCGCTTGCGTAGCGACGTTTCCAGAGTCGGCGTACGGGATGACCAGCCAGTGTTGTAAACGAGGGGTTCCAGGCTCGGTGTTCCGTCCGTGTCGAAGCGGACCGCCGCCCTGATAGTCCTGCCGTCGTACAGCGACAGCATAGTGGGCCATTCCGGCAGCTCGCTGTGATGGAAATAGCCTCGCGCACGTGCCCGCTGTCGGAATCTCTCATAGTGGTGGCCGTCCCCGCACACGATGATCAAAAGCCGCTCCAGCGGCAGGTCCGCCTGCACGTGCTCGTACTCCCAGTCCAGCCCGCCGGAGTCGCCGGTGCTGATGACCACGAGCGACGCCTTGTGGATGAGTTCACTGGCGACCTTCTTCCACCCACTGCCACGCTCACGGTAGTAGATGCGCTTCGCTCCGAGTTGCGGCAGCGCGTCTGCGGGGTCCCCGATCGCGACCACAGGCGCGACCTCGGACAGTGCCCGGACCAGGAGTTCTTCCTCGCTGAGCTTCGGAGTGTTGAGAACAGTCAACTGACCGTGCGGCAGCATGCCACGCGTGCGACTATCCACCTCGAAACCGCGCAGGTAGAGGATAAACGGCACCTCGGTAACCACCAGGCCGGCAGACTCAGCCAGCTCCGTCATTTCCTGAGCTGTCCTGAGCCGCCACCGTCGGCCGTGTTGATGTAGACGGAACCCCACACCCACCAGCGCCATACATGGATACGTCATCCAAGCATGGTCGTGGGAGAACCCGTAGACGATGCCCAGCGACGACATCAGCATCACGGTCCGCCCCGTGGCGACGAGCACTCTTGCTCTCATCGGGCATCCTCCGAGCGGGACACCTCTCCCTCAGCCTCCTCGGACCACTTCGCCATCCAGCCTTCGTTCTGCACGGAGATGACGTGCTCGCACTGGGTCACGAATGCATCGTCGCTCTCCGGCGTGCGCTCACGCATAGCTGCCCATTGAGCATGCAGAAACTCCAATTCCGCGGCCGTGCGGGAGAACTCGAGCTGCTGGTAGTCATACCGTGAGGCTGCCGCATGCGTCACCACAGCAGCGCTCACGGTGACGGTGACGGCCACCCACCTTTCCGTGCCTGTCATTCCCAGCGAAGCCGAGGCCGCGCCAAGGATGACCCCCGCTGCGCCCAATGCCAGCTCGACACCGCGCACCATGGCGTTGCGCCGTCTCATCTCTTCGGCCCTGGGCCGGTAGTACCGGTCGATCTGGTTCCGCAAACGGAACTCGCTGTACGACGCCGTGTCGGTCACCTGCGGAATTGCACGGTCGACGGGAACGATGCCCACTGTGTAGCGAATCAGGTCGTCCGCGCTGCCTGTGATCTGCCGGACTTGCTCCAACAGCAGACGGCCCGCATCCCCCGCGCGGTAGGCTCCCACCCCCGCGAGGACCCGGTACACCTCACTCTTCAAGGCTTCGCTGACCGAGCGTAGCCGTACCCAGTCACGCGTGAGGCCGGGACCAGCCCGTAACCTCGCCACCGGCGCCAAGCCGGCCGCCACAGCACAGGAGAAGGTCAGCCCTCTGGCGGAGCTCCCAGCCACTTGGGACGCCGCTGTCGCACAGACAGCGGCCACGATGCCTGACAGCAAGGACATCGTGCGTGCGCGGAAGATGCTGCGTTTCATCCGATTGGCGGCCTGAGACCACACACTCTGTTGCCTCCAGACCGCTGACACCACCGACTCGTCGTCTTCCACCACTTCCTGATTGTGCCGGATCTCCGCCCGAAGGGACCAGTCGTGCAGGGCATCCGGCGGGACGCGGTCTGCATCGCCTACAGGGCCGAGACGGACACGAGGTGGAATAATTGCCAAGGCCTGCAGATCAGTTGAGGTGGCTCACGCTGCCGAGGCGCCTTCGGGGCGCTCGGCGAGGTGACCGTTTTCGAGGCGTGCGCCGTTGCGGACGAGGGCGACGAAATGCGGTGCGGTGATCGCGCGCCCCCGTTCCTGGGCGGACTCCACGAGTTTGAAGACCATCGCAAGGGCGGCGGTGGGACTACCGGCGCCGCGGGTGCCCTTGGTCCGGAGTTTGACGATGGAGAAGGTTGACTCGATCGGGTTCGTGGTGCGCAGGTGAACCAAGTGCTGAGCGGGGAAGTCGTAGAACGCCAGCAGTTCGTCGGCATCGTCGGCCGGGGATCTGGTGACCGCTCAGCCGGTTGAGCGTCGGCCGTCGCCTCCACGCCGTGCCGCCGTCCGCCGTCAGTGCGGGGCAACGTTATGCGTGGGATGTTGGCGGGGGAGAGGTCGGGTTCGGTGCGGTGCCAGCGGGCGGGGTGGCGCCGCCGCTCGGAGGTGTCACCGGCGACATCGACGCCGACCCTCACCACCTGCTCGGGACCACGATGCGCGCCTCCTGTCCTGGCTGCGCCATTTCGCTCGAGGAGCGGCCGATGTTGGAGTTACCGAAGCCATCCGCAGGCTGGCTGATTACTTTGTCGGGTTCGGTGCGGTTTTGTCGGTCACCCAGTGGGCGAGACCAATGGTCACAGAGCGCTCGACCATGCCGTGGGCCCGGCGGGCCATCGCGGCGTTGCTGAGGCATGAAGGGCACAGCGCGAGCCGTTCCACCATGCCCTCGCGCGTGGCCACGTAGAGCTGCGCCGGGCTGCCCGAATGCAGGGCGGGAGCGACCAGCATGCCACTGACCGGCCCCTGGAGGTCGGTGACGACCTCGCGCGGCGTCAGGTTCTGCGGATGCAGGGTCAAGGTGCCGTCGGAGTAGCCGATCACGAACTCGGCACCCGTCGGATCGTAGGCCGCCGCGCGGGCAAGCACCGAGTCGGGCATCGCGTCGATCACCGGGTTCCACTGCGTGTGTCCGCCGTGGGGGACCATCTCCTGCGTACAGCCGATGCTGCCGGCGCCGTCTCCCACGGGCAGCAGGGCGCGGCCGTCCGGCGTCATGGCGATGCGGTCGACGATCGGACCGCACTTCAGGGTGTGGAGCAATTGGGCACGGTTCTGGTCGTCGTACGTGTAGATGTCGCCGCTGTACCCGCCGACCAGAACCCGGCCCGTGGCTGGCACCACGGTGACCGAAGCAGCTTCGTGCTCGGGCACGGCCAGGACGCGGGTCACCTGGGCCGAAGCTGTCGACACCACTTCCACATCGCCGAGCAGGCACGGTACGTAGGCGGTGGTTGCGTCCGCGTTGAGCGCTGCCTCCCCGGCGGTGCAGGGTACTTTCAATGTTCGTATGCGGCCGGTAGTCAGGTCCACCACCCGCAGGTCGCCCCCGTTTCCGGTCAGGACCGCGACGCGGCCGTGAGCGTCGGCCGCGGCGAACAGGATTGTGCCGCCCAGGCGCAGAGTCCGTACGACCGCGCCGTCCGCGAGCCGGGTAAGGCTGAGCGTGCCGCTGCGGTCGGTCAGCCAGGCGAAATCCGGGTTCGCAGCAGGAAGCAGCGCCTGGTATGACGTCCCTGGATGGTTCACCAGCAGGGTGCCGTGCCGCACCAGCCAGGACACGACGTGCGTGCCCGCAGTCCCCCACAGCCGGCTGCCGTCCACGGACCAGGCCACGTCCCCGACCGCCTCGACGCTGGTCAGCCGGGTGCGCACGGTGCCGCGATCCACGTCGATGATGTCGACGCCCGTTGCTCCGGCGACCGCGAGCCACCGCTGATCAGGGGACAGGCGGTAGGCCGTCGGGCGTTCCGTGGCCGTCAGGATCCGAAGGAGGCGGCCGTGTCGGCGGACGGTGAGCTGGGCCGGGCTGGGGCCTGCGGTCACGGACAGGATGCCGTCGTCGGGGTGCGTCGCGGGGCCGGGTTGGTCCAGTCGGCGAGCGGTGCGGACCGATCGTTGCGTCGACTGCCGAGCCCAGCTGGTGCCGTCCGCGGCCGTCACGACGACCGTCCCCGTAACGGGTGAGCGGCGGAAGCGCAGCGAGTGCGCCGGCACACTGAACGCGTCGTCGGGCACCGGGTGTTCCAGTGCCGCCTCGATGGCGAACGCGCGGACGGCTGCCTCGTCCTCCCCCAGTGTGGCGGCGGTCACCAATGCGTTGTAGGGGTCGGTCGCAGCGCTTCGGATCCGCCAGCTGGACGCCTGGTAGTTGGCGGCCTCTTCAGCGTTGGACCGGGCCCAGTTCGACTGAATGGTCGAGGTCACAAGGTAGGACACGAGCGCGATCACCGCGATGAACACGCTGCCCGCCGAGATGAACCGCTTACGGACGGTCCTGCGTCGGCTGGCCGCCAGGTAGGCCACGGCCTCGGGCCGGCCCACCGGCCCGACCGGAAGCCGGCGGCGCATGAGCCGCTGCTCCCGAGCTCCGGCGAGCGCCTGCCGCGGACGGCCTGCTCTGTCCCAGTTGCGGGAGCGCACGCGCAGTTCCGTACACCACTCCTCTTCCCGCCGGGTCTGCCCGTAGACGTCCGCGAGGCGGGGCGCCAGACTGGGAAGGTCGGCACCGACCTCGATCTCCAGGATTTGCTTCCCCTGGTTCTCCGCAACGGAGCGTTCCCAGGCGCATGCGCCGGAGGCTCGAGAGAAGTCGGAGGCGCACACGAGGAACAGCTCCGCTGCGTCGATGCCCTCCTCCGCCTCACGACGCCAGGGGGCGGACGCCAGCATGTCGCTGCGGTCGATCCAGACCGGCACCCCACGGTCGGTGAGGAGGGCAACGAGCTCGTCAACCCAGGTCTCGTCGCGGCGGCTGTAGGAGATGAAGAGGTGCGCCACGTCATCTCTCCAGAGCCGGAGGAATGGGGCGGCACAACTGTGCGTGTAGCGTGCGCCGCGTCGCGGCATCAATGCTGTGCAGTTGGGCGGGCGTGTTCCAGCACCCCTTCATCCGGCTGGCCAGACGGTTGATCATGCCCTGGTCGGTGGAACAGCCGGGGCAGCCGCTGACGCGCCACGCGTGGCCGTCCGCCGCCTGCACCACCGGGTCCGCGTCCTGCCAGCCGAGAGCCCGCACGGGGCTTGAGTTGGGAACCTTCCATTTCACCAGTTGCAGTGCGATGGGGGTCTGCGTCGTGACCACCGCGATGTCTCCCGCCACCGAGCCGATCACGGTCTGTCGGCCGTCCGGGGAGACCGCGACCGCGGAGACGTCGCCCCCGAACAGGGCCATCCAGCCGCTCTGGTACAACTTGCCGCCGTGGTGGTACCGGATCCGTGTCCGGTGGCCCCTGGACTCCACGAGGACGCCGGCGGCCTCGGCCTTCGCGGCGGACGAGAGTGGGACGCGGACCGGGCCGGCGATCGGACCGTTCGGGACCTGCCACACGGCGTTAGCCTTCAATCCGAGGCAGTTGGCCGTATTCCCGTCGCTGCTGACCTGCAAATTCGTCACCTGCGGGACGTCGCGGCAGATGATTCCCAGGTCGCTGTGCGTAGGCAGGTGAAATACCCGCATCGGCTGATCCTGCCCACCGATCGCCACGCGTTCGCCCGGCAGCACAACGGTGAGATAGGTGCGGTCCGACACGGCCACGCCGGTCGGTTGGGGGGCGTGTCCCGGCATCAGGCGCCACAGTTGCCGGTCGGCTCCGGTCACCACGCCGTAGACCGCGTCCGGGGCGACCCCGCCTGTGGGCACGAGAGGGTCGGTGATCGTGCCCTGCGCAAGCACCCGGCCGTGGACTGCGTCCACCAGCGCGTAGACATTCCGCCGACGCCGCACCAGGGCTGTGGCGCCACCGCCCGCGGCAGGTTTCAGGGACAGAACCTCGCCGAACGCACCGAGCCGGTGCACGGTGCCGTCTCGCAGCGACACCGTCTCCAAGACGCCGGCGTCGTTCGCGACGGCGACCCGGCCGTCCCGCAACAGGCTCACCACCACCGACTCGCGGGCAAGTCGCACAGAAAGAGTCCGTACGCGCCTGGCCGCCGTGTCCATCACCGCGAGTCCGGCGGGTCCGACGGCAACCACCGTACGGCCGTCGGGACTTGTGTCCATGCCCGTCAACTCGCCGACCCCTTCGATCACCACGTGGTACATCAGTGCGCCCGACCGCACGTCATACACGCCGAGATGGGGTACGCCGTTGTGGGTACGCAGCCGCACCACGGACCGGCCGCCACGGCCGAGCGGCTGTATGCCTTCCAGCGAATACCCGACACCGGGGTCAAAGGTGCCCTGGGACCACGGCACAGACAATGTGTCGCCGAGTGCGAGCCGGGCGAGCTTCTTCTGGCCCGAATCGCCGTTCAGCAGCATCGCGCCGGCCAGCAGCGACGACCACTCCGGCTCCTGCTGCTCCATCCTGCGGTCCCCGGTGGTGGCCACGGCGTCGAAGTTGATCTGCTTGGCCTTGACGATCAGCGGGACCGCTGCAGCGATGGCCAGGGCCACCAGGGACGCCACGGCTACCGCTCCCCAGCCGCGGATCAACGTCCACCGGCGCGAACGGCCAGCCTGGGCCCGGGAGAGGCGGACGTAGCGGGCGACCGTTTCGTTGCCCGGTACGTTCTCGTCGATCGCGAGCTCAGCCAGAAACCGCTCAGCGTCCCGTGCCCTGCGGGGGTCGCCCATCAGATGCTCGACGTGGTATCCCGTGCGTGCCCAGACATCGGCCTGCGCGCGTAAGTCCCGCAGCCGCCACAGCTTTTCCGGTTCGGTCGCCACTGCAGCGAGGATCTTGCCGAACGTGGTAACCGGGGCGTCATGCTTCCATGGGATCCAGTTGAGCGAGGTGAGTTCCGGCACCTTGGAGCTGCTTACCTTGTCCACCCGGACCGGGACCAGGCGCACGAAGCGGTGATCGGTCAACCTCGCTCGCCACGCAGGGTTCTCCGCAGATGCCTGTGAAATGACTACCACGGCCACCTCACCTGTGTCGGTGACCTCTATCCCGTTGTCGTGTAGAAACCGCCGCACCGCCCGCACATAGGCCGCGTCCTCGTCCACGGCGACCAGGCTGGCTGTGGGCGCGGACTCGCTGTCCTGCACCTCTTCCCCCCTCACACCCCGGAGCATCGACGGCCACAACATCCCGTTCAGCCCGGTTGGAGGACTATTACAGCTCTCCGTCCCTCTTCGCGCCACCAGTTGGCCACAACTAGGCTGTACGCGTGCGCCGTTGACGGGCAATCCGTGCGTTTTCCGGCGGCCCGACACTTTCCGACAGCACACTCACGGCATGACCCAGACAACGCATCCCGACCGAGCGAAATCGTGGACGGATCGGACACGGCTGCGGCGAGTCGCGCCAGCGCACCGCCCCCCTCCCACCGCTCCTCGGTGAGGACACTTCTTCGTCCCAAAGCAACTTACTGATCGTTTCAGAATGCGGTGCGGAGCCGCCTCAAACAGATGAGAGCGCACGCGAGTTGGAGGAGTCCCTGGTGGAGGTCGGCGCGTATCTCG
>NZ_JBIDAL010000016.1:0-218058 GCF_043202415.1 Streptomyces sp. NPDC048192 | reverse complement strand
GTGGAATCACCACGCCAACGACGAGGGGCCCTGCCTCGTCACCACGCCCGCTGACCAGCCCATTTCACCCGCCAGCACAGGATGAAAGACGTTCACTGAGCCTTTTCAGAGTGGCCACCGGTCGGGTGACAGGGTGGCCTCCCGCAACGCACGAGGCTCCTGTGCCGTTGAGAGAGGTGTTCGACGTCTCAACTCATCAGCGCAGGAGCCTCGTTGGTTCCCTATCCTGCCTCACTCGACCTCCCGCACGCCCTGGTCGAGTGGGTAACCATGCTCATCGTCACCCGTGAGGGTGACCGCCGCTGCAAGCTCCCGCCTCACCAGCGTGCTCTCGTCGGCTTGGTCTACCTTCGTAGGCACGAGACGCTCGCGCAGATCGCCGCCGGTTTCGGTATATCCGTCGGCACTGCCCACGCCTACGTCACCGCCGTCGTCGGCCATCTGTCCCGCCGGGCGCCCGGGCTGCTGCGGGTCCTGCGGGAAACGGATCCCGATCACGTCCTGCTCGACGGAACGCTAGCCGAGTGCGACCGGGTCGGGGACAGCCGGGCCGACTTCTCCCAGAAGCACCGCCGCCACGGCGTGAACGTGCAGCTCGTTGCCGACCCTGCGGGCAAGCTGCTGTGGATCTCGCCCGCACCGCCCGGCCGCGCCCACGACCTGACCGCGGCCCGCACCCACCGCATCATCCGAATCTGCGAACGCCAGGGCGTGCCCGTCCTCGCCGACCGCGCATACATCGGGGCCGGCTCCTGGGTGACCACGCCGATCAGACGTCTTCCCCACCGGGACCTCACCGCGACCCAGCGGACGATCAACCGGGCCCTGTCAGCGGCGCGAGCGCCGGTCGAACGAAGCGTCGCGAGACTGAAATCCTGGCGCGTCTTCCGCAGAGCCCGCTGCAGCCCTAACCGCATGACGGTCATCGCCGCTGCCGTCCTCACCCTGGAGCGTCAACGCTGAAAAGGCTCAGTAAGTCAGAGCTGCACCGGAGTCGGCGACACCTCGGTCCAGATGGTCTTGCCTGTCCGCGTGTAGCGGGTTCCCCAGCGTTGGGTCAGTTGCGCGACCAGGAACAGGCCTCGTCCGCCCTCGTCTTCCATCGCGGCGCGCCGAAGGTGTGGCGACGTGTGACCGCCGTCGGAAACCTCGACGATGAGGCCGTGTTCCCGTTCCCGGATGAGCCGCAGAGATACCGGCGCGCCGCCGTAGCGAATGGCGTTGGTGACCAACTCGCTGACGACAAGCTCGACCACGAACGACGCGGCTTCGTCGACTCCCCATGTCACCAGCTGGTCGCAGACGAGTGACCGCGCCCTCGCCACCTCTCCGGCATCGGGCGCGATGTCCCAGGTCGCCACGAGGTTCTCGGCCAGGGCATGGACGCGGAGCAGGAGCAGGGCGGCGTCGTCCTCGGGCGCCGTGGGCAGGAGTGTCCCGAGGACGGTGTCGCCGGTCTCCTCCAGTCGCGCGTGCCGCAGCCCGGAGAGCGTGGCACAAAGCGAGCGGACTCCTGCGTCGACGTCCCTCTCCCGGCTCTGGACCAGTCCGTCGGTGAAGAGGGCGAGCATGGCTCCCTCGGGCAGCTCGATGTCCGCGCTCTCGAACGGCAGGCCGCCTAGTCCGAGAGGTGGTCCGGCCGGAAGGTCTACGAGCTCGGCGTGTCCATCGGGGGTGACGAGCACGGGCGGGAGGTGACCCGCCCGGGCCATGACGCAGTGCCGTGAGACGGGATCGTAGATCGCGTAGAGGCAGGTGACGCCCACTGCCTGGTCCTCGGGCTCGGCTGCCGCTGAAGGCGGGGTGTAGGTCCGTGCCACGCGGTCGTCGAGACGGGCGAGAAGTTCGTCGGGGGCGAGATCGAGCTCTGCCAGGGCCGCGACGGTGGTGCGCAGCCTCCCCATGGTGGCGGCCGCGCCCATGCCGTGTCCGACCACGTCTCCCACCACCAGCCCCACGCGCGCTCCGGAGAGCGGGATGACGTCGTACCAGTCCCCACCGACGCCGGCGGGCCCGACCGCGGGCAGATAGCGGTGAGCCACTTCCACGCCCGTGGGCTCGGGCAGGGACCGGGGCAGCAGATCGCGCTGGAGCATGAGCGCGGTCGCGTGCTCGCGGGTGTAGCGGCGGGCGTTGTCCACGCAGACCCCCGTGCGCGAGACGAGCTCCTCGGCCAGCAGGACCTCCTCGTGTTCGAAGACGCCTGTCGATCCGGAGCGCGCGAAGGTTGCCACACCCATGACAGAGCCACGGGCCTTGAGCGGAAGGGCGAGCGCACCCATGTCTGGGTCGGCAACGGGTGCTTTCTCGGCCAGGCACCGCAGACGGACGGAGTCCAGGGAGTCGCCCGCTGTGTCATCGGTGACGGCGCTGTACGGGCGCTGCGCCATTCGGCGCAGCGGGGAGCGGGTATCGCCGCGAGGGGGTTCCTGTCCGCTCAGGATCGGTTCGAAGATGTCGACCGCGACGGCATCGGCGAATTCGGGGACGACAAGCTCCGCCAGCTCAGCGGCCGTGCGCTGGATGTCCAGGGTCGTGCCGATGGCGCTGGCCCGGCTGAGCAGCGCGAGGCGCTGTCGCGTCACATAACGCTCAGTGATGTCGAGGCTCGCCTCACAGACCCCGATCGGCTGGGCTTCCTCGTCCTGGAGCCGAAAGTAGGAAGCCGACCAGACGCGCTCGTGATGAAGGTCGTCGGGGTTCCGATAGCGCAGATCAACCAGCGGTGCTCCGGTGCGGGCCACCTGTTCGACGATCTCCTCGATGCTCGGGGCCGGCCTTCCGTCCTGACCCAGCACCGCGCCTTCCGGAAGGAGATCCTTCACGAACCTTCCGACGACGTCGTGCAGCGCCACTCCGAACTGCTTCTCGACCGCAGCGTTGATCCAGCGCATCCGGGCATCCGTGTCGTAGACGGTCAGCAAGACAGGCGACTCCCGGTCGAGTCCGGCGAGCATGGACCGGCCCACAGCCTCCTGATGCACCAGCTCCGTGTCCATCGCGACAAGCATCCACCCGGCCCCGCCTTCTCCATGAGCGAGCGGAGTAAGGGACAGGGCTACGGACACCAAACGGCCATCACCACGGCGGACCCGCCGAACGCCGAGCGAGCCCGCCATGCCACTGCCACCGGCAGCCGACACACCGACGCCGGTCTCCGCATCGGCCAGGACTGAGTCGGCGAACCGACCAAGAACGTCATCGGGTGGCCGGCCGAACAACTCCTGGGCTTCCCGGCTCCATCCTGTGAACCGCATGTGAGCGTCCAGCACTGCGGTGGCACGGCCGCGTGTCAGCGCTTCTGAGGAAGTTCTGCCTGGCGGCCATACTCCCGAGTCCTGTGCTTTATGGAGGCCCGTCATCGCGGCTCCTGAGGGTGGTACGGGGTCTCCGTACGTTTAATGTACAGCCGGACCTCTGCGCCCGACGTGCCATGAGGAGCCGGCACAAGTCGTGGACACCCTCTGCCATACGCCCCGGCGTATCCCACGTGGCCTGGTGGAGCACCAGCGCCCCAAGTGAGTCACGATTCAACCGACGCCGACACGGCCGTGAGGGGCATCGCCAGGAACGGTGTCGACGACGCCAGCATTCGCTGCGGCGGTCCGCGCGCCGCAATCGGCGCTGCACTACTGCTTCCAGACCAGAGAGAATCCCTGCTCCGCCGTGTTCACGCATCTCGCAGACCGCCTGCGCGTCGACACCGAGTCTCGCGGGATGCTGCTTCCGTGCCAGATGCTGAGCGCCTTCCTGAAAACGAGAGCACGCTGACGGGCAAGAACCGATCAGCGTGCAGGGTGAGCCGCGATCGGGTCCGGGCGCAGGCGAGACGCGTGGCCCGGATCTGGGCTGGAGTGCGTCTCCGGGGCCGCCGTGGAGTCGGGTCGACGTGCGGCTGGCAGGTGTGCCCTGTCATGCGTGTCGGCGCTGGCAAGTCTCCCCCGGAAGGGCGGCGACTCCACTCACTCATGGCGGGGCAGGGTTCATGCGGCTTCTGCGGCCGGTACTTCTGATCGGACTGCCGCCTCCGGCGACTGCACCTGGGACTTCCCTTCGTCGAACCCGAACAGCGGGGCGACGACACAGAGAAGGAATGTGGAGATCGCGACCGCGAGGAATCCGGCGGTGAAGCTCCCCGTCATGTCTCGGATGGCGCCCACCGCATAGGGGTAGAGGACGCCGCCGACAAGGAGGGCGCAGCCGAGGACGAGACCGTTGACGGCACCGACGTGTTCACCGTCGACCGACTCGTTGGCGGCGGTGAGCGAGAGTGAGGCTCCCGCGTAGGCGGCCAGGCCGATCAGCGGGAGGGAGACCGCCGCCAGGGTGTAGTTTCCCATGGCGACCGAGAAGCAGAGCAGACCGACGAACGCCGCCGTCGTGAATCCGGCGAGGACGATGATGAGCTTGCGGCGGCCGGTGACCCTGTAGGACAACAGGCCGAAGGCGACAGCGGTGATGATGCCGGCAAGGCTGGCCGAGGACGAGAACAGCCCCGCGACGGCCTGCGGCCAGCCGGCCTTCATCAGAATGGTGGGCATCCAGCTCACGACGAGTGAGAAGAGCCCCCAGATTCCCGTGTAGAACGCCATTGCGGAGAGCACGGGCCGCGTGCGGACCGCGCGCAGAATCGCGCCGAACGCCTCGCACAGCTCGGGGACAAGCCCCTTCTCTGGCATGTCCACCAGCGCTGCCTGGAGGCCAAGTGCCTCGACGGCGTGGTGGTCGCCACCGATGACGAGCGCATCGAGAGGGCGTGCCACGAGCTGGGCGTCGAGTGCATGCGCACCGGAGAACACCTCACCGGCACGGACCGCGTCGCGGAGTGCGCTGAACACCTGCCGGCCGACGCGTACATCAACGTCCAGGGCGTCGAGCCGTTCGTCTCCCCTACTGCGATCGACGCGGTCTCGGAAGCCCTGGAGCGCCTAGCGCCCGGATCGCTCGCCGTGAACGCGTACACGGACTTGGACGACGTCGGCGTGGTGCTGGACCACAACGTCGTCAAGGTCGTCGTCGACGCGGAGGCGAACGCCCTGATGTTCTCCCGGGCAGGCGATCCCCTACCCACGAGGAGACCGGCCGAGATACCGACGACAGCTGGGGCTTTACGGCTTTACCGCTTCACGGGAACGGCCCTCAGTCTGTCCGACAGCTCCCCCAAGAGCCTCTGGAGCGAACCGAAGGCGTGGAGATGCTGCGGTTCGTCGAGCATGGTCACGGCGTGCTGATGCTTCCTGTCATCGACGAAGGCCTGGCCGTCGACACACCGGAAGACCTGGCGAGAGCCAGCTCGCTCCTTCGGTCTCAGACGACCCGCTGACCGGCGCCAACAGCCCCAAGGGCGGGGCCCTGAAACCCACCCGTCACACGTGCATCGAGTCACGGCTTGTCGGCCACGTGCGGAACAGTCGGCGCCCAGGCCGAACAAGGTCCGCGCTCCCGCCCCCGCCCCGGCACACCGGCGGCTCTTGGGTGAACGCGGACCGATGACCGTTGTGGTGCGGCACTCGCCGTCCCGTCGTCGTATTGCAGGCCGCGGCGCCGGTCATGCCGACCGGCGAAGCAAGGTTTCCACGAAGGTGGTCAGCATCACGCAGGCGCTCGCCGTGTCGCGCATCGTACGCTCGCGGTCACCATCCGTGAGCAGCTGCATCGACAGGCCGTCGGCCAGGGTGACGACCATGCGGGTCACGGACGCGATCTCCTCGTTCGATGCCGTCTCCTTGGCCGAGCACAGCACGTCCTGCCAGCCCGCGAGGAACATGTCGTACATGCGGACCGCGAGCTCTGGGTTGGTAGTCTGCGCCCACATGGTGATCGCGAACGTAGCCCGGGTCTGGTCGAGATGGTCGACGGCGTACTGCATGGTTCGGGTCAGCAAACGCTCGGCGGTCTGCGCGAGGCCTGCCTCCTCGCCGTTCACACCCTCGGAATCGACCCGCAGACTTTCTGACAGGTGCTCGAAGACCGCGAGGAGCAGATTTTCCTTGGTCTGGAAGCAGTAGTGCAGTGACGTCTGAGAAGCGTTGGCCTCTTCGGCGATCCGTCGCGTGGTTGCGCCAGCCGCCCCGTCTCGGGCGATGACCCGCACAGCCGCATCGATGAACTGCTCGCGACGAGCAGCGGCCGGAATGCGAGCCAAGCGCCCACTCCTGTTGATTCAGTCGGTTGATCCAGTCGGGACTGTAGCACTCGACGGCCGGCTGCCCGGCCCCGCCGCCCGGGCCTCGTCCTCCACGGCACCCCGCACCACCGCGAGCCGGAGCGACGACCCGTCGCGGTCAAACCGGATCGTGTCGCCCGGTCCCGCCCCGCCCCGCAGGATCTCGCGCGACACGGCGGAGACGAGCTGCTTCCGGATCGCTCGCAGCAGTGGACGCGCACCGTCGTTGCCGTCGCCCATTTCGCTGACCAACTCACGTGCCTGGCAGGTGAGTTCGAGCGAGATACCCTTGCCCGACAGGTGGGCTGCGACCACGCCGACATGCAGGTCGACAAGTCGCTCCAGCTCACGGCGGCCCAGCGTCGCGAACTCGACGACGTCGTCGAGCCGGGTCACGAAGTCGGCCCGGAACTGCTGCCGTACGGCGTCCGGACCGGCGAGGCCTGATGTCATCACCAGTACTACGTTGCGGAAGCTGACCAGCCGGCCCTGGCCGTCGGTGAGCGATCCGTGGTCGACCACCTGGCGCAGCAGTCCGTGGATGTCCGGGTGTGCCTGCTCGATGTCGTCCAGGAGGACGACCGCGTACGGGCGGCGCCGAACGGCCTCGGTCAGCTGGCCGCCCTCCTCGTAGCCGACGTAGCCCGGTGGCGCACCGATGAGGCGGGTGACGGACTGCTTTTCGGCGTACTCCGACATGTCGAGCTGGATCAGCGCGTCGTCGCTGTCGAACATGAACTCGGCCAGTGCATGGGCGAGATGGGTCTTTCCCACGCCGCCCGGTCCGCAGAACAGAAGCGCGGCAATCGGCCGGTTCGGATCCCCGAGGCCGGTGCGGGCGTTGTGTAGCGCAGCCGAGACACTGGCGATCGCCTCCCGCTGGCCCACGACGCGGGCACCGAGGCGCGCCTCCATGCGGAGGAGTTTCTCCAGTTCTTCCTCACGTAGCCGGGACACCGGGATGCCGGTCCACTGCGCGACCACGCGTGCGACATCCTCCTCGTCGACGATCGCGGACTCGCCTGCATCGGGCCACCGCGAGCCGGAGTCAAGTTCGATCCGGCGCTGCGAGGCGGCCTCGTCGATGAGGTCGATCGCCTTGTCGGGGAGGTACCGGTCCGCGATGTAGCGCTTGCTGAGTGTCACCGCGGCGGCGAGTGCAGCATCGGTGATCAGCACGTCGTGGTAGCCCTCGTAGCTGGGTCGCAGGCCCCGGAGCATCTCGACGGCGTTGTCGGTCGTGGGTTCCTCGACGTGCACCGGCTGGAAGCGGCGCTCCAGCGCGCCGTCCGACTCGACGTACTTGCGGTACTCGTCGCGCGTGGTGGCGCCGAGCGTGCGCAGCGAGCCGCGGGCCAGCATCGGTTTGAGGAGGTTGCCGGCGTCGACCGCGCCCTCCGCGGCGCCGGCTCCGATGATCGTGTGCAGTTCGTCGATGAACAGGATGATGCCGCCGTCCGCCGCGTCGACGTCCTTGAGCACGGCCTTGACCCGGTCCTCGAACTCCCCCCGGTACGACGCCCCGGCGATCAGGGCACCGACGTCCAGCGCGATCACCCGACGGTTTTGCAGCGCTCCCGGGACCTCGCCCGCAACGATGCGCTGGGCGAGCCCCTCGGCGATGGCGGTCTTGCCCACCCCCGGGTCACCGATCAGCACGGGGTTGTTCTTGCGCCGCCGGGACAGCACCTGTACGACCCGGGCGATCTCGGTGTCGCGGCCGACCACGGCATCGAGTGTGCCGCGGAAGGCGAGCTCGGTCAGGTCGCGGCCGAACCGGAGCACCTGGCTGGACACCCGGGCGGGCCGCCATTGGACGTCCAGGCAGGTGCGCTCGGGTTCGGCGTCGAGAACCTGCCACGGTCCGCGCACGCGTCGTACGGCGTCCAGTACCGCGGTCCGGTCGGCGCCCGTGGCGCGCATCAACTCACCGACCGGGTCGCGTCGGTCGGCCAGGGCGACGACGAGGTGCTCGACCGACACGAACGCGTCGCCCAGCTGACGTGCCTCGTGCTCGGCGGCCCGCAGTAGCGAGAGGAGCTCGGGCTGGGGTCGGGCGGTATCGGCGTCGGCCGGCGGCCGTTCCCCCGCGAAGTCGCCCAGGGGGCCTCCGAAGTCCTCCGGGTCCACGCGCAGCGGACCCCGAAGATCATCCGGGTCCACGCCCAGGTCCGCCAGCACCGGCCCGACGATGGTCGCCTGCTGGTCGAGGACCGCGGCCAGCACTTGGGCCGGGCCGGTGGCCGGACCATTCGGCCCCGGACCACTCGGCGTCGGACCACTCGGTCCCGGCGACCAGGCCCGGTCCAGCGCTTCCAGCGCGCGGCGGGTGTAGTCGGCCTTCAGCTCTTCGCGGGGGAACATCTGCGTCGTCCGCCTATTCGGCTCAGGCCTCGTGCCGCGTCGCAGCGGTGCCGCTGGATCCCTTGGCGCGGGCGCGCACCTTGACCTCGATGGCCTCCCGGGTGAGCCGGCGCTGCACGTCGACCGCCGCCTTCTTGCCCATCTCGACGGCGCCCTCCATCCACGCCATGAAGGTGCTGGCGATGTCCGAGGTCGCGAAGTGGACCCGACCCTCCGGGCGGGAGAGCTCGGAGTGCCACCGGCTGAGGCGCTGCGGCGGGTACGCCGCCATGCCACCGCGGCCGGACCACTGATCGTCCACCCAGTCGTGACACTCGTAGGCGACGAGCTCGGCGTCGGGGCACATCGTCTTCACGAAACGCTCGATACCGGCGAAGCTGGTGCCGAAGCGGTCGTCCCGGTCCGGGTGGTCGATGAAGAAACCGACGATGAGCTGGCCGTCCTCCCCCAGATCGTGCTCGCCGAAGATGACAGCCGCACCATTGGCCTGGGGGGCCTCCGCCAGCATGTAGGGGAATCGCGGCGCGTTCTTGACCTGCGCGTACACCTTGACGGGGTAGGCGACGCTGCGTTCGCTCGAGGTGGTGAACTTGGCCTCGCTCAGCGGCGGTTCGAAACGGATGGTGGACCAGCAGGCCAGCGGGGTCGCCACGACGACCGTAGCCGCCGTGAAGGTGTCGCCGGCCTCGGTCGTCACCCTCACTCCGTCCTCATTCTGCTCGACGCTCGCCACCGGGGTCTCCAGCCGGATGTCGGCCCCGGCGGAGTCGTCGGCCATCGCCTGGATGAGCGCACCGGTGCCCTCGACGATGTAGGCGTCCAGCACGCCCCAGGTACGGATCAGGCTGTGGTCCATCTGCGCGATGAACCCCAGCGGGGGAAGCGCGGAGATCTCCTCCGGATAGCGGCCGGTGAGGATGGTCCCGAAGAAGGTGAAGAAGCCACGGACGGAGTCACTGACCCCCAGGCTGTCGAGGTACTCGTTGAAGGGGATGTCCAGGTCCTCGACGTTCTGGCGGTCCAGCGGCACTCCCCGTTGGATCCGGTGCGCGTCCGTGAGCATCTTGAAGGCGGCCTTCTCGAAGTCGTAGACGTCCTCCAGCGGCACCGGCAGCGGGCCCGGATTGTACTGCCCGGCCAGCAGTGTCGGGTAGCACTCCGGCATCGAGCTGTGCGTCATGGTCAGCCCGTACCGCTCGATCTCGGACATCATGTTGACCTGGCGATCGGGCCACACCCACTGCCCGCCCAGCTCGACGATTCCCTCGTAGTCCCCCACACTCCGCTGCTCGGACCAGGTGCGACCACCCAGCCGGTCGCGCGCCTCCAGCAACAGCACGGAGTAGCCCTGATCCGACAGATCCCGGCACGCGCTCACCCCGGCGAACCCTCCGCCGATGACGATCGTGTCGTAGTCGAACGTCCCGTCCTTCATCTTCTGCTCCCTTGGTTCTGTTCCGATGACTGGATTAAGCGACTGAATCATTTGCTCCAGTCGTTCGCTCAAGATTGTGGTGCGGGTTGCAGCCTGTCAATCCCCGGCGACAGTGCCCCTTCGACAAGGAGTGGGGTGAGCGACCGAGCGGCGCGGCGCCCGCCGAGGCCTTGCGGCATAGGGCTGCTGCGAGGCCTCGACGCGGCATGACGGTGGACCGCTACGTGGCCCTCGGCGGTGCCGGTGCCGCGCGACTCGCGCTCGATGCGCCACGCCACCGCTCAAAAGACATGGCCGGTGATGCCTTGCCGTAGATGGGCGCGTGGCTGCAGCTCTTGTGGTGGCGGTCGCGTGGGCACCGGGCGGATGTCTTTCACCTGCCTGGTCCGTGAAAGCTTGTGAGCGGGCGGCGGCGTTCGATGCCGCGTGAGCCCTGGCGGCCTTCGGCCTCGTCACTCCGTCAGCGCGCTCGGAACGGCGGCCCTCCTCCGGCTGTCCGCTCGGCTGACCCGCCACGGGTCAGCCGAGTTCGCGCTTAAGGATCTTTCCGGTCGCTGTCATCGGGAGCGATTCGACGAACTCGACGATGCGGGGGTACTTGTAGGCGGCCATCTGCTGCCGCGCCCAGTCGACCAGCTTGGCCTCGCTGAGGTCGGCGTCGGTGTTGCGGATCACGAAAGCCTTGATCTCCTCGCCATGGCTGTGGTGAGGTACTCCGATCACCGCCGCGAGCGAGATGTCGGGGTGGGTCATCAGGACCTCCTCGACTTCACGGGGGTACACGTTGAAGCCGCCCCTGATGATCATGTCCTTGGTGCGGTCGACGATGTAGTAGAAGCCGTCCTCGTCCTTCCTGGCCAGATCACCGGAACGGAACCAGCCGTCCCGCATGGCCTCCACGGTGACCTCGGGGCGGTTGTAGTAGCCCTTCATGACGTTGTGGCCCTTTATCGCGATCTCGCCGACCGAGCCGACCTCGGTGACCTCGTTCCAGTCCCGGTCGACCAGCTTGCACTGCACCCCCCAGACCGGGATGCCGATCGAGCCCGGCCGCGGCTCGCGCTGCGGGTCGGAGAACGTCGTGACAGGCGAGGTCTCCGACAGGCCGTAGCCCTCCAGGATTTGGATTCCGAACCGCTTCTTGACCTGGCTGATGATCTCCAGCGGCAGGGCCGCGCCGCCGGACACTCCCGCCCGGAGGTTGCTGGCGATCCGGTCCACGTCGACGTCCTCGGTGAGCGCGCCGAGCAGGCCCCACCACATGGTGGGCACGCCGGCGAAGAAGGTGATGTCCTCCTTCTCCATGAGCGCGACCGCCTGTGCGGCGTCGAAGCGCGGCAACAGTACGAGCGTGGCGGCCATCGAGAAGCCCGCATTCATCTGCACGGTGGCACCGAAGGAGTGGAACAGTGGCAGAGTGAGCAGGTGCCTGTCAGCTGCGGGCCGGTTACCGAAGACCCCGTTGCAGGTGAGCGCGTTGAGCACGAGGTTGGCGTGGCTGAGCTCGGCGCCCTTGGCCTGGCCCGTCGTGCCACTCGTGTACAGGATGACCGCGGTGTCGTCGCTCGAGGTGGCGGCGCTGTCGAAGGTGGGTGCCTTTCCGGCCAGAGCCGCGCCCAGGGTTTCCGCGCCCTCGATCAGACTGGCCGCGGCCCGGTCGGCGGTGATCAGGAAGAAATGCTCGCAACCACTGGCCTGCCGGAAGCCGGCGAAGCCCTCGGCGCCGATCGGCAGTTCAGGAGTGCCCTGAAAGCAGAAATACGCCTTCGCCTCGGAGTCGGCGAGGTGGTACGCGATCTCACGGCCCTTGAGCAGCACATTGAGCGGCACCACGACCGCGCCGGCCTTCAGGATGCCGTAGTAGACGATCGGGAAGTACGGCAAGTTCGGGCAACTGAGGGCCACCTTGTCGCCGGGCCTGACGCCGCGCTCGACGAGCAGGTTCGCGACCTTGTTGGCGGCGCTGTCCACCTGGGCGTAGGTGAGCCGGGTGTTGCCCAGGACCAGTGCGTCACGGGTGGGGTGACAGCGGGCGCTGTCTTCGAGGAGCGAGGCGAGATTGAGCATGATTCCTACTTGCTGGGTGCGGGTGGCCGTGGAGTCGGGTCGACGTGCGGCTGGCAGGTGTGCCCTGTCATGCGTGTCGGCGCTGGCAAGTCTCCCCCGGAAGGGCGGCGACTCCGCTCACCCAGGGCGGGGCAGGGTTCATGCGGCTTCTGCGGCCGGTACTTCTGATCGGACTGCCGCCTCCGGCGACTGCACCTGGGACTTCCCTTCGTCGAACCCGAACAGCGGGGCGACGACACAGAGAAGGAATGTGGAGATCGCGACCGCGAGGAATCCGGCGGTGAAGCTCCCCGTCATGTCTCGGATGGCGCCCACCGCATAGGGGTAGAGGACGCCGCCGACAAGGAGGGCGCAGCCGAGGACGAGACCGTTGACGGCACCGACGTGTTCACCGTCGACCGACTCGTTGGCGGCGGTGAGCGAGAGTGAGGCTCCCGCGTAGGCGGCCAGGCCGATCAGCGGGAGGGAGACCGCCGCCAGGGTGTAGTTTCCCATGGCGACCGAGAAGCAGAGCAGACCGACGAACGCCGCCGTCGTGAATCCGGCGAGGACGATGATGAGCTTGCGGCGGCCGGTGACCCTGTAGGACAACAGGCCGAAGGCGACAGCGGTGATGATGCCGGCAAGGCTGGCCGAGGACGAGAACAGCCCCGCGACGGCCTGCGGCCAGCCGGCCTTCATCAGAATGGTGGGCATCCAGCTCACGACGAGTGAGAAGAGCCCCCAGGTTCCCGTGTAGAACGCCATTGCGGAGAGCACGGGCCGCGTGCGGACCGCGCGCAGAATCGCGCCGAACGCCTTCGTCCGAGTGCCTTCGGCGTCGTGTCCTTGCTCTTCTGCCGTTTCCGGTGCGGGTGCATTCCTCAGGAAGACGAGGGCCGTGAGGAAGAGGAGCGCCAGATAGCCGGCCTGCGCCAGCAGCGCGCCGCGCCAGTCCACGGATCCGAGCACCATGGCGAACACAACGAGTGCGAAGAGGACCCCGATGCCGTCACCCGCCAGCATCACGCCGGCCGCCCGGCCGGCCTGCCCCGACTCGAGGAACCAGCTGATGGCCAGCGTGTAGGGAGCCACGATCAGGAGGCCGACGGCCGCACCGCTGATGGCGCGTGCCACCAGCGCACCGGTGTAGCCGTCCACGTAGGCGAAGAGGATCTGGCCCGCGATGGCGAGGGCCAGCGCCGCGAGGATGACGCTCTTGGGCCCCACTTTGACGACAAGCGCTCCACCCAGAAGCACCGCGATGCCGCCCATGGCGGCGGTCACGGACATGAGCGAAGCGGCCTGCGTGTAGTCGAGGGATAGGTCCGCCGCGATCGCGGTCAGGCTGGGCGTCCAGCCGTAGTACGGCAGAGACATGCCCACGATGATCAGGAAGGAGACCGCAAGCATGCGCCACTTGCTGTTTGATGGTCTTGACTGCACGAATTGCTCCTATAACGCGATGCTCGCGATTCACCGGAAGGCCTGGCGGAGTAGGTCGCACGGCGTGCGGCCTGGCCTCCGGTCCGGGTTCTCGGGGGCGCCTTGGGGACACGAGGCAGCGGACCGTAGGGCGCCTACGGTGCCTTTTCAGACAGCACCGAGCTACGAGAAGAAACCCCGCGGTTACGTCGATGGCGGTGCGCAACGCACCATGACCTCGCGCAGGTCGGCCGGCCCCGCCCGCGCCGGAAGGCGGGGACAGCCGGGTTGCTCCAACGCGACACGACAGGTTGCACTCCGCAGGGCCTCTGATGCCAGAGATGTCCGTCGTCAGGCGGGCTCACCTACGTGTCGCCGTCGTCGATTCAGCGTCTCGGTAGAGCGGGCATCACAGCCCGAGGTGATCTGCGAGCTCGCTGTAGTCGACCTGCCACAGCCCCGGGGAGCCCTTCGGGTACTGCGAGCGGAAGCCGATCAGGCGCTGCACCCGCTGCGAGAGAGTCTTGGCCAGGTCGAGGTCGATCAGGAAGGGATGAGCTTCCTCGCCGACCAGGTAACCGGGATTGAGAGCGAAACCTACCGCCCGCCGGTACTCGTCGGACGTGACGTTGGCACCACCGCCGTGCACCGTCTTCCCGCTGAAGAAGAGCGCGTCGCCCGCACGCAGGAGAGCCGGAATCGTCTGCTCGGGAGTCCCGCGATCTTCGAAGTCCTCCCAGTGGTTGCTTCGCGGGATGACCCGGGTGGCCCCGTTCTCCTCGGAGAAGTCGGTCAGGGCGATCAGGAAGTTGATGGTCACTTCGGGGCCTGCAGGCCCCATACCGATGAACGGGAAGTAGTTCTCCAGGTCCCGGTGGAGAAACTGCGCCGCGTTGCCGGGCCCGATCTCGATGACCTGCGCGGTGGTCATCCAGTAGCTGCCCGACTCCTCCAGGTAGACGGCGTCGGCGAGGGCGTGCACCAGGTCGTGGTCGATGATCTCGCCCCGGAACGTCTCGCTGCGCGTGACCAGGTTCGTGAGCCGCTTGGTGTTCTTCCCGTGGAACTCGGCGACGAACTCGTCCTCGTGCTTGGAGCCGGCGGCCAGTTCTCGCAGCGGCTGCTCGATCTCGCGGTTGAACCGCTCGACCTGATCCGGGCTGAGGAGCCCTTCGATGATGACGCCACCGTCCTCGTGGAAGACGGCCAGGATCTCATCGACCGGTGCGGAGGCCGGGATCCGGCGCAGGGAAACCTCTGAGATGGTCATGCCATACCTTTTCGTTGTCGGGGCGCAGGACGACTGCATTCAGGGAGGACCGCTGGGCCTCTCTCACGGGCGCGACCTCAGTCGAAGGCAGTCCCTCGGTTGGCTGAAACCGGGCTTGCGCGTCCGTCGCCTGTGACCTGGATCTCCAGTGTGTGTCCTGCGGGCCGCGCCGTACCACATCAGTTCACCTCTAGTTCGAACAGATCGTGGTGCACACTGCACACGGGATGGGCCGCAGAGCATCTCTTCGCCCCGTTGTTATGGCTGAAAGCAGCGACGGAGCCGAGCTGAGGCACTCCGGCCATGCCCGCCCGACGTGCGTCGACGAGTCCTGGAGGCCCGGAGCTCGACGCCGCAGCCGACCTTCTCAGTCCGAATTCCTTCCCGTCAGGATCTTGTACTCAAAACACTCGAAGTCGATCTCAGCATTTTCTGGCGAGGTGATGCTGCCGTACCACCCGAGGATGAATGAGACCGGTACGGAAACCACGCCCGGATTGTTCAGCGGAAACCAATGGAAATCCACTTCCGGCAACAGTGCGTATTGGGTTCCGGAGACGACGGGGGAGAAGAAGGTGAGGACGGCGCAGAGCAGAAGTCCCCCGTATACGGACCACAGAAGCCCTCGTCGGCGGAACCCGGACCAGAAGAAGGAGTAGATCAGTGCGGGGAAGACGCATGATGCGGCGACGCCCAGCGAGAAGACGACCAGGAATTCGATCGGATATCGATGGGTCGCAGCGGCGAGTGACAGGCCTCCCGTGCACAGAAGCACCACTGCCAGACGCAGCGTCCGCACTTCTCCGACGTCGGTGTGCCGGCGCTTGCTTCGAGCGAACACATCGTGGGCGATGGAGACGGCGGCGGCGAAGGTCACGCTGGTCACGGTCGTGAGGGCCGCGAGAAAGGCGACGCAAGCCATGATGGTGATGAGCGTGACCTTCGCCGCCGAGCCGTCGTGCAGCAGGGCCGCAGCGAGCAGGATCGGGGACGACTGCCCATTGGCATCGACGGCGCGGATGTCCTTGCTGCCCACCACGGCCACCGCCGCGAAACCCGTCGTGGTCAGGAGGAGGAAGAACGCACCGTTCAGCCCCGCGGCGATGCCCATGGATCGGCGTGCGGTGCGCCCGGTCAGGGAGGTACTGACACGCAGGATGAGGTGAGGCGCCACGGCCGTACCGAGAATCATCACGATGTGGTCGCTGATCGTGCTGAGAGGTCCGAGGCTCCCTGGCTGCGTCCAGAGCCCTGGGCTCATGTATGCGTCCGGTGCCTGGCTGTTGGCCACCGCGGCGTCGAGCAGACTCCCGGGATTCCACCCGAATTTGCTGGCCGCCAGCAACGTGACCACAGCGAGTGTCACCAAGGTGAACGGTACCTTGACGACCTGCATAAAGCTGGTGCCTCTCAGATCCGCCACCCCGGCGAAGGCAGCGACGAGGCAGCCCATCACCACCGTGCAGAGGACCTGAGCCCCGTCGCTCGACATGCCGACCAGGAGAGCCGTGACGATGCCGGCCGCCCTCAGTTGCACAACAAGAAGGGGAATGGCGATGACCAGTGTCACCACGGCCCCGGCCATGCGCAGTCCCGGGCCTGAGACGCGCACGGAGAAGAGATCGCCGAGGGTGTACAGGCCGCTGTTGCGGATCTTCTGGGCAAGGAGCAGCAGTACGCCCAGCGCTACGACGTAGTCGACGGCGACGGTGAACGCGTCGTAGCCGAAAAGGGCAATGCCTCCCGGGATCGCCAACAGGTTGATGACGGTGATCTGCTCGCCCGCCATGGCGATCCCGTTGAAGAGCGGTGACAGCGACCGGTCCGCGGTGTAGAGCCTTTCCGGGTTGTCCTCCTGCGTGGCGAGCGCCAGAACCCACAGGAGGGAAATCCCGATGAAGACCAGAAAGGCAATGATCACAGGGGCCTGGGTGTCCGTACCGAGCGGTTCGACCGGGCCGGAGCTGAGGATGTGCCCGTTCACCGCTTCACCGCCAGGGCTCGTTGACGGGAGGAGTAAGGGGCGTCTCGACCTGAGGAAGGCATGAGCTCAGGGACTGCTCGACGAGGGGATCGCACGAACGCGTGGACCGGTCCTCGTACAGCCAGGCAGTGGCGACGAGGAGGGTGCATTGCAGGAAGCCCCACACCACGCCCAGCGTGAGCTGCCCGTACACAGGTACCGAGGGCACGTCCGTGAACGACGACAGCACGGTACCGGCCGCGAGAGGAACCGCGTTCAGGACAAGGAATGCGCCGTCGGCGCGGTGCACGGCCTCGCGGAGTGTGGAAAGGCGTTCTTGTTGCGGGGCATCGACCGAGAGGTGGGGCGTCGGTGGTCGGTCGGACGGAGCAGGAGCGTGGGAGAAGCGCACGGAAACCTCCGGAGGGTGAGGTGGGTGACTGGGGCGTGGAAGCGGGTGACCTGTCGCCGCACGGACGTTCCGGAGGGACGACGGATGACCGGGCTGACGGCGGGAGACGACGCGTGAAAGACGGCTGGGCGCGCCCTGCCGAGGTCCGAAAGGGGCAGACTGCTGTGCTCACCGCACCGTTGCCGCGGATCGGCGTGAGCGGTGTTCCTCACTCGGTGCGAAGGCGGCCGCTCGCGTCCGCCGCCACTCGAGGCGTGGTGTGATGCGCCGGGTGCCGGGCGAGTGAATGCGGGTGAAAGGGTCGGCACAGACCGCGAGCCCGAACTGGGCCTTGCAACGGCGTGCACTCCAGAGCGGCTGTGGCCGCAACACCATGCTGTGGTCAGGAGGATCACGGATCCTGTTACGGCCTGTCAAATGGCGGTGACGTATCCGGACGGCCGTTTCCTGAGGGTGAGCCGGGCGACCAGGAGCAGGCCGTGGCTAGCCTTCGTCGAGGATCAGGGCGCGGCGCAGGTGTGTGCACCCGCGGACAGCCGCAGGCAGCACCTGCGCGCTGGTTCGCCCCAGCCCGGCGCTTCTCCGCACCAGGCCGCCGGGACTACGCTGTGCATGCTATGGAAGAGTTGTGGCCAGCCCCGTCCGCACGAGTCTCCGAGCTGATCCGGGCAATCGCCGAGCAGAAGCTGCCCCTGTCAGAGGACTTTCTGGACAGGCTGTGGGCCGCGTCGCAGGCCGGTACACGTGAGCGGGAATTTGTGGACGATCCCGTGCTGGCGGAAGCCGACCGGCGCCTCAACAAGTCCAACATGACGCACTGGCTCGTGTCGAACCTGCACCATCCGGGCCGTCGAGTGCCGCCGTCCGGGGACCGGGAGATGTACATCTACGCCCGGGACCTTGTGCTGCGCGGCATGGACATCGACGACCTCGGGTCGTGGAGGGCAGCGCAGCGGGTCGGATGGCAGTGGTGGATCGACGCCTGCTTCGCCGCCACCACGGATCATGACGAGTTGCGTGAACTGGTCGAGGTGTCCGGCAACTCGATGACGACGTTCGTCGACGACTCGATCGCCGCAGTGGCGGCGTACGCGGACGACGTCCGGTCGGAGCTGGGGCGCGATGCCCACACCCCCCAGCGGTTCGCCACAGCGCAGCTCCTGCTGGAAGGCGCACCCATCAGCCGCGTACGAGCGGAGGAGCAGCTCGGCTACGCCTTGACGGGGCATCACGTCGCGGCCATCGTGTGGGCCGATTCCGAAGAGGACGCCCCCCACCTGGAGGCAGCGGCCGAGCACGTCATGCGGGCATGCGGTACCACTCGTCGTCTGACGCTGGTGGTGAGTACCGCCGCCCAATGGCTGTGGATGCCGGCCAGAGTCGTCCCGCCGGTGGCGAGGATCCAGAACATTCTCATGAAGACCCCGGGTATCAGGGTGGCGTTCGGACGACCGGCATCGGACGTCGAGGGATTCCGCACGAGTCATCTGGATGCCGTCGCGGCGCAGCGGCTCCTCGCGCGCCTGCGGTCTCCGCATGTCGTCGTGCGCTACGAGGATGTTCAACTTGTTGATCTGCTGACCGCCGATCTCGCCAAGGCGGAGCAGTTCGTGGCGACCACCCTGGGTGAGCTCGCGACGGCTGACCCGCTCATTCAACGTACGGTCCGCATGTACGTGAGCGAGGGATTCAATATCTCTAGCACGGCGGACCGGATGTTTGCCCACCGGAACACAGTCGACCGCCGGCTGGCCCGCGCAAGGGCCATGCTGCCGCGGCCTCTCGATCAGGATCCCACCGGCGTCGACGCAGCCCTGATGCTCGTTGAGCTCCGGCAGGACCAGCAGCGGAGCGACTGACCCGAGGGCCCTGCCCCCGACCTCACAGGCCCCGTACGCACCGGCCCGCGGGGCCGCTGCGCTGCTCGGCATCGCCGACTCAGAGTTCGCCGCCGTTCGACGCTCGGGCACCGGAAGTGTGCAATGTGCACCATGATCCGTCGGAACTTGCGCGTCCTGTGTGTATAGCGCCACACCAATCCTAGGCACCATGTGTCCAGCCGCTGAACCACAGATGTAAGGGAGTGGTGGCATGGATACCTCTACCGTTTCGGCAGAGTGTTTTGACGTCGTCGTCATCGGGGCGGGTGTTTCCGGAATCGGAGCCGCCTGCTACCTGACGAAGGAGTTCCCGAGCAAGAAGATCGCGGTGCTCGAAGGGCGCGACAACATCGGAGGCACGTGGGACCTCTTCCGGTACCCCGGCATCCGGTCGGATTCCGATCTGCACACTTATGGATACGAGTTCAAGCCGTGGCGCCACGAGTCCGCCATTGCCGACGGCCACCTGATTCGTGACTACCTGCGGGAGACCGTCGAGGAGTACGGCCTGGAAAGGCTCATCCGGCTCCGGCACGAGGTGGTGTCGGCGGACTGGTCGAGCGAGGAGGCTCTGTGGACCTTGAGGGTGCGGACCACTGACGGGCGCGGAGCGGTCACCGAGCTGGCCATGAAGACCCGCTGGGTGTACGGCGCCACCGGCTACTACCGCTACGACGAGGGGTACACGCCCCACTTCGAGGGCCGCGACGAGTTCACCGGTGACATCATTCATCCGCAGCACTGGCCGGAGAACTACGACTACTCCGGTAAGAAGGTGGTTGTCATCGGCAGTGGCGCCACGGCCATCACCCTCTTGCCAGCCATGACTGCGGGCCCCGGCGCGGCGGCACACGTCACAATGCTCCAGCGGACGCCGAGTTACATCATGGAGTTGCCGCGCGTCGACTCGCTGGCGCTGCAGCTGACGAAACTCTTCGGCCCCGAGCGCGGATACGCGCTGACGAGGCGCAAGAACATCTGGCGCGACCAGAGCTTCGTCTGGTTTGTGCAGAAGTTTCCGCGAGCCGGGCGTGCCTTGATCCGTCACTACACCAAGAAGGCTCTCCCGGAAGGCTTCGACGTCGACACCCACTTCAATCCGCCGTACGAGCCGTGGGACCAACGGCTGTGCGCCACCCCGGACGGCGATTTCTTCAGGGCGATCAGCGACGGGAAGGCATCCGTGGTCACGGACCGGGTCGCCCGCTTCACGAAGGAAGGAATTCTGCTGTCCTCGGGACGCGAGCTGAAGGCCGACGTCATCGTGACGGCGACGGGTCTCAATATGCGGTTCTTCGGGGGAGTCCAACAGAGCGTGGACGGAAAGCCCGTCGTCCTCTCGGACACCGTGACGTACCGCGGGATGCTGCTCTCCGGTGTTCCCAACTGGGTCGTGGCGCTCGGATACACGAAGTCGTCGTCGTGGACCCTGAAGGTGGGCCTCACCAGTCGCTACATCTGCGACCTGATTAAGTACATGGACGCCCACGGGCACGAGATCGCCGTCCCGGTTCCGGATCCGGGCATGCCCACGCGGCCGCTGCTCGACCTCACCGCCGGCTATGTCACGAGGGCGATGGACAAGCTCCCGCGCCAGGGCCCCGGACTGCCCTGGCGGATGCTGACCTCGTACAGCCAGGATGCCAAGCTCCTCAAGGGCGCCCTGTTCGACAGGCATCTGCGCTTCAGCACCAGGACCTCGGCGCCGGTGCGGTCCGAGGACGGGAAGCTGCAGACCACCGCTTCCCATCGGCGGGGAGGGACACGATGACCTCGCCTGCCAAGCTCACCCTGGCGGAGCGGATGCAGCGGGCGATGGGCATCCTCGCCTGTCGTCTTCCCCAGCCGATCCTTCGCCGGTTGGCGAACGTGCCCGTCAACACCGACGGCGAGGAGATGGCGCCCGAGATCGCCCTCCTGATGCAGATGACCGAAAAGGCCGACGACTACAGCGATCTCGACCCGGTGCGCGCTCGTGAGGTGATCGCAGCGGAGTGCCGGACGTTCGCCGACCGGATGCCGCCCTTCGCGATCCAGGAAGAACTCCGGCTGCCCGGCGGACTGCAGGCCACCCGATACCGGGCGGGATCCGCGTCGCGTGGTCTCCTCCTGTTCTTCCACGGGGGCGGGTTCGTTGTCCACAGCCGAGCCGACTACGACTCTCCGGCGAAGCTCCTGGCTCTCAAGGCCGGCGTCGACGTGCTCTCCGTCGAGTACCGGCTCGCTCCGGAGCATCCGTTCCCCGCCCCGCATGACGACGCGTTGACCGCGTGGGACTACGCGGTCGAGCACGCCGCGCAGTGGGGTCTCGATCCGCACCGCATCGTCGTCGCCGGCGACAGCGCCGGGGCCAACATCGCCGCTGTGCTGTGCCAGCAACTGCGCGGCCGCGAGGTCCAGCCTTTCCTGCAGGTTCTGATGTACCCGGTCGTGGATTCCGCCCTGACGGTCCAGCGTCCCTCACACCGCGAGTTCGCCGACTGCCCGGCCCTGACCGCCAAGCAGATCAAGTGGTTCAGCAACCACTATCTGCCGGCCGGGACCGATATGACGGACCCTCGGGTCAACCCGCTGCTCGGGAACCTGGACGGCTTGCCCCCTGCCGTGGTGTCGGTCGCCGGATTCGATGGGCTCCGGGACGAGGCGCTCGAATACGCCGCCGGGCTCCTCAAGAACGGGGTACCGGCCCGAGTTCTCCGCGAAGGCGGGCTCGTGCACGGCTACATCCAGTTCACGGCCCTCAGCCGGACCAGCCGTGCGGCCACCGAGCGCATCGCCGCGGCGATCGCGGAGGCGGTGTCCCCGGACGGGCTGGCCTCGACGTCGGGCACGTACCGCGTCTGAGCACCGCGCCCTGATGCGACGGGCGTGGGGTCGAGCCAGGGCCACCTGCGTGAATTCTGTATCAGCGAGAGCCCTCGCGGGGCGAACGGCAAGGAACATACGTTGATTTACCGTCATGCACTTATGGCAGTTCGCGAGGGCGCGTAATGCCGATCTCCCAGAAAGTCGTCATCGTCGGTGCAGGGGTCCTGGGCCTGAGCACCGCATGGCACCTCGTGGAACTCGCCTCGTCGCCGCTCGAGATCACGGTGCTGGACATGGCCCATCCGGGCGAGGGCACCTCGGGTCTATCCGTCGGAATGGTAGAGACTCAGTTCTCGACCGCCGACGCCATCGAGGTCAGGGCGTACGGCCGTCGGTTCTTCGATGCCTTCAGCGAGGAGACAGGTCTTTCTTTCACGCGCTCGGGATATCTCCGGCTGGCGCGGACCGAAGGTGACATGGCCGGCTTCCGTGCGTCGCGCGCGCTCCAGCAGGAGTTCGGGATCGTCGACGCCGAGATTCTGGACCGGGACCAGATCGCTTCCTCATGGCCGGACCTGGTGACGGGCGATGACCTTGTCGGCGGTCTCATCGGCCGCTCCGACGGATACATCGACGGATACGAGTTCTGCGCGACGATGACCGCGCAGCTACGAGCCGCAGGAGTGCGCGTGCTCTCGTCGTCGCCTCTTGTCGCAGCTGACCGGGCCGACTCGGGCGGCTGGACCCTGGTGACGACCACCCATCTTCTGGACGCGGACTGGGTCGTGAACGCGGCGGGGCCGTGGGCACCGGAGGTCGCCGCTTTGCTCGATGCCCCGGTAGCGGTGGCGAACCAGCTCTACGGCGTCGTCGTGGCCAACTTGAAGGAACCGCCCACCCGTTCGCTGCCCTTCGTCATGGACTACATCCCGGGATCGGGCGTGCCGGGGGTGTACTTCCGTCAGGAGGGCGCCACCCAGCTCATCGCCGGTCTGCACAGCGAGGACGGCAACCTCAAGGAAGCGACGCCCAGTCTGCGCCTCAAGCCGCTCGACGAGGACGACATGATGCTGGTCGTCGAACTCCTCTCGCAGCGTGTGAAGGGTGCCGACGAGGCGACGGTCGGCAGAACCTGGTCCGGCGTCTGCGCGATGACCCCGGACGGACTGCCCGTGGTCGGGCGTCACC
Source organism: Streptomyces sp. NPDC048192 (assembly GCF_043202415.1). Taxonomy (NCBI): domain Bacteria; kingdom Bacillati; phylum Actinomycetota; class Actinomycetes; order Kitasatosporales; family Streptomycetaceae; genus Streptomyces; species Streptomyces sp. NPDC048192. The sequence goes on along the minus strand of NZ_JBIDAL010000016.1, from coordinate 195,101 downwards.
CGGCGGCCGAGAACGTCATCAACGCTGTCGGCGCGGGCGCCTCCGGGATTCAGCTGGCGCCGGCCATCGGACGGCAGGCAGCGCAGGCGCTGCTCGGGCTTCCGTCGAGCCTGTCGGCGGACCACGAGTGGAACGCGAGCGCGCGCCTGCCGTGACCAGGCACTGACCCTCCTGCCCGCACATGTCCGACGGGCAAGCGCCCGTCACTACGCAGGCGGTGACCGCGGGGCGCACGGCTGAGCCGGCCCCGAACGTTCTGAGGAGACTCATGATGATTCCATCCAAGGACTCGCCCCATCCACCCGAAGGCGGGGGCGATTCGGCGCAGTTCACACGCTCGATGGGTGTTGTGGAGACGCTGTCCCTGGGCTTCACCTACTTGTCACCCCTGGGCGCCGTGGCCGCCTTGATGCCGCTGGGGCTGACCACGGCCGGGCCGCCGTCGATCTGGTGGCTGGTCATCGCCGCCGCCGGCCAGATGCTCGTGGCCCTCGTGTTCGGTGAGGTCGTCTCCCAGTATCCGATCACCGGAGGCATCTACCCGTGGGCGCGTCGGCTGTGGGGGCCGCGCTACGCCTGGCTGGCCGCCTGGATCTACCTGTGCGCGCTGATCGTCACCATCACGTCGCTGTCGTATTTCGCCGCCCCCTTCGTCGGCCGCCTCTTCGGCTTCACGCCGACCACCGTCCAGACCTTCCTGATCGCCGTCGGTCTGCTGCTGCTGGCGATGGTGTTCAACCTCAGCGGCACCCGGACCCTCGGCACGGTCGTCCGCATCGGCTTCTACGCGGAGATCGTGGGCGTGATCTTCTGCGGCCTCTACCTGCTGATCTTCCAGCGCCACAACTCCCCCAGCGTCTTCTTCGACACGATGGGCGCCGGCGGTGACGCGCCGTACTACCAGACCTTCCTGCTGGCCGCGCTCACCGGTCTGTACCTCTTCTACGGGTTCGAGGCCTGCGGGGACGTCGCTGAAGAGGTCAAGAACCCGGGCCGCGCCATCCCGAAGGCGATGATCCTGACCGTCGTGACAGGGCTGTTCTCGGCGGGTCTGGCGTTCATCGGCTTCATCCTGGCGGCCCCGAACCTGCCGGACATCGTCCGCGGCAAGGTCCCCGACCCCGTCTCGGCGATCCTGGAAGCCACGGTCGGACCGGTCGGCACCAAGATCTTCCTGGTGGTGGCGCTGACCGCGTTCATCTCGTGCACGCTGTCGCTGGAGGCCGCACTCAGCCGGCTGATCTTCGCCTTCGCCCGGGACGACATGCTGCCCGGCAGCAGGAAGCTGTCTACGTTGTCCGCACAGGGTGCCCCGCGTGCCGCCATGCTGGTCGGCTGCGCGGCTCCGACGTTGCTCTGTGTCTGGGTGCTCGTGGAACCCGACAGCCTGCCGCGCGTCACCTCCTTCGCGGTCTGCGGTATCTACATGTGCTTCCAGATGGTCGTGTTCGCCGCTCTGCGGATGAGGCTCAAGGGCTGGCGGCCCGGCGGCAGCTGGAGCCTCGGCCGCGCAGGAATCGCCGTCAATGTCGCCGCCCTTGTCTACGGCGTCTCCGCGATGCTCGTCCTGATCCGGCCCGGTGACGCGTCGCTGGCCTTCGTCGACCGCTGGAGTGTGCTGATCGGCCTCGGCGTGGTCCTGGTCAGCGGTGCGCTCTACATGGCCGTGGCGCGCCCCTGGCGACGCTCGACCGCCCCTTCCGGCGACGCGCTCGAAGCCGCCGAACGAGCCCGGGCCGCCCGGGACTCCGTACCGACCGCCCGTACCGAACCTGCATCCGTCGACAGCTAGGAGCCGGACATCGTGATCACCAAGGACACTCTGACCGAGGCCGCTGACCGTATCGCAAGGGTGCCGAGGGCCCACTTCATCGACGGCTCGTTCACCCTCGCCGCGCCCGACGCCGGCACCATCGCACTGATCAACCCGGCCAGTGAGGCCTCGCTGGGCACCATCCCCAGCGGCACTCCCGCCCACGTCGATGCGGCGGTGGCCGCGGCGCGACGGGCTCTGCCCGGCTGGGCCGGCCGTACGCCCGCGGACCGCGCGGAGGTTCTCCACGCGCTGGCCGACGTGGTCGATGCCAACATCGATCTGCTCGCCGGGATCGAAGCGATCAACGGCGGCAAGCCGCTGGCCGCCGCGAGCGACGAGATCCCGGTCGTCTCGGACTCACTGCGCTTCATGGCGGGCGCGGCCCGCACGGCGCAGGCCCCGGCGGCCGGCCAGTACGCCGAGGGGCACCTCTCGTACATCCGGCGTGAACCGGTCGGCGTCGTCGGTGCCATCACCCCGTGGAACTACCCGCTGATGATGGCCGCCTGGAAGATCGCCCCCGTCCTGGCGGCAGGCAACACGATGGTGCTGAAGCCTTCCCAGCTGACGCCTCTGACCACCCTCGTCCTGATGGAGCTGGCCGCCGACATCCTCCCTCACGGCGTGCTCAACGTCGTCCTGGGCACCGGATCGATCGTCGGCGATGCCATGAGCCACCACCCCGGCATCGACATGCTGGCGCTCACCGGAAGCGTCCGCTCCGGCCAGAGCGTCGCGGAGGCCGCGGCTGCCACGGTCAAGCGCGTACACCTGGAGCTGGGCGGCAAGGCCCCGGTCGTCGTCTTCAACGACGCCGACCTCGACGCCGCGGTGGAGACCCTGGCCGTGGCGGGCTACGTCAACGCCGGCCAGGAGTGCGGCGCGGCCACTCGGGTCATCTGTCACGAGGACGTCCACGACGAGTTCGTCGAGAAGCTCGTCCGCGCGGCGGAGGCCCTGACCATGGGTGACCCCGCCGAAGGGGATGCCGTCGAGCTCGGACCGGTGATCAGCGCCGCGCAGCGCGACCGTATCGCCGCCATGGTCGACCGGGCCCGGCGCGACGGCGCCAAGGTTCTCACCGGTGGCCAAGTCCCGGACCGCGCCGGGTTCTTCTACCCGCCGACCGTCATCACCGACGTTGCCGCAGGCTCCGAGATGGCCCGGGAAGAGGTGTTCGGCCCGGTCATCTCCGTGGAGACGTTCGCCACCGAGTCCGAGGCGATCGCGAAGGCCAACGACGTCGTGTACGGGCTCGCCGCTTCCGTGTGGACCGCCGACCCGGGCCGCATGCTCCGCGCTGTCGAGCAGCTCGGCTTCGGCACTGTCTGGGCGAACTCCCACCTCGCGGTGGCCACCGAGATGCCCTGGGTGGGTTTCGGCCACTCCGGATACGGCCGGGACAACGCCACCTACGCCCTCGACGACTACACCCGCACCAAGCACGTGGCGTTGGCCATGGGCGCTGCCCGCGACTGACCCGGTTCCGGCCGTTCACCGGCCGACCACCACTCACCTGATTCTCATGAAAGGACGTGCCATGAAGGTCACCGCCGCAGTGTTCGAATCCGTCGGAAAGCCGATGATGGTCGAGGAACTCGACCTCGACGACCCGAAGGAGGGCGAGGTACTCGTCAAGCTGGCCGCCAGCGGCCTCTGTCACAGCGATTACCACGTGGTCAAGGGTGAGTGGTCGTCCGAGGGACCGGTGGTGCTCGGCCACGAAGGCGCCGGGGTCGTCGAGAAGGTGGGCCCGGGCGTGACCAACGTGGTCGTCGGTGACCATGTCGTGCTGTCGTGGGTGCCGTACTGCGGTGTCTGCACATACTGCAACTCCGGTCGGCCGGCGCTGTGTCCGAAGGTCGTGGAGACCGCCTACCAGAACGTCATGTTCGACGGCACCTCGCGTCTGTCCCGCAATGGCGAGCCCGTGCCCAGCTACCTCGCGACGGGGGCGTTCGCCGACCACGTGGTCGTCCGGGAGTCCAGTGCCATCCCTGTCCGCAAGGACGCACCGCTGGACAAGGCGGCGCTGGTCGGCTGCGCCGTGGCCACCGGCGTCGGCGCCGTCATCAACACCGCGGGCGTCCAGCCGCGCGACACGGTGCTCGTCATCGGCTGCGGCGGCGTCGGCCTCTCGGTCATCATGGGCGCCACCCTGGTCTCGGCCGGTCAGATCATCGCCGTGGATGTCAACGAGGGTTCGCTGGAGCGCGCCCGGTCGCTGGGCGCCACGGCAGTGATCAACCCCCGGCAGACCGACCTCGCCGAGGCGGTCCGCCAACTCGTCGGTGAGGCCGGCGTCGACTGGGCCTTCGAGGCCATCGGCCTGAAGCCGACCATCGAGGCCGCCTACGAGCTCATCCGGCCGGGCGGCACCGCCGTGGTGGTGGGGCAGGCGGCCGAGGGCGTGACGATCGAGATCGACCCCATGGTCATGTCGGACCGCGAGAAGTCGCTGATCGGCAGCAACTACGGAAGCTGCCACCCCGCACTGGACTTCCCGCGCCTGGTGGACCTGTACATGCAGGGCAAGCTCGACCTGGACCAGCTGGTCGGCCGCACCGTGTCGATCCATGAGATCAACGAGTCCTTCGCCGCGATGGGCAAAGGCGAGGGCGGCCGGACCGTCATCACCTACTGACCCGCGCTACTTCACCGTTCCGAGGGTTCCGAGGCCGGCGAGGTGCGGCGCGACGTGTGAGACACACCACCGCGCGCAGCGCGCACCTTCGCCGGTCCGGTGACAGGTCCCCTCAACCATGGAGATCAAGTGAGCATCCGCGAAACCCGCGAGGGGGGCAGCCTCGCCGCGCTGCTACGACCCCTGACACTCGGCAAGCGAACGTTGCGCAACCGGGTCGTGGTGACCGCGCACGCGACGCACAACATCGACGCCGCATCCCTTCCGAACGACGATGACGTCGCCTATCACGCCGAGCGTGCCCGGGGCGGGGCCGCCATGGTCACCATGGGACTGGCCGCGGTCCACCCCAGCTCGCCCACGCCCTACGGGATCTACCACAACTTCGACGACCGGATCGTGCCGCGCTACGAGCGGCTCAGCGCCGCCGTCCACGAGCACGGCGGCCTCATCCTGACGCAGCTGGGGCACATGGGGACGCGCACGGACGGCGCCACCGGGCCGGCCTGGTCACCCTCGCAGGTCTCCCACCACTCGTGGGGGAGCATGCCGCACGCCATGAGCCGTGCCGAAGTGCGCACGATCGTCGAGGCGTTCGGGGCGGCGGCCAGGAGATCTGTGCGTGCCGGCATGGACGGCGTCGAGATCTCGGCCGGGCACGGCCTGCTGATCAACCAGTTCCTCTCCCCGCTGACCAACCGGCGCGAGGACGAGTACGGCGGTGACGACGACCGCAGATTCCGGTTCTGCAGGGAGATCCTGGAGACGGTGCGCGCGGCCATCGGGGACGCGATCCTCGTGGTCCGCGTCAACGGCGCCGACGAGGTGCCCGGTTCACTTGACCAGGAAGCCTGGCTGGACATCGACCAGCGCATCGCAGGGACGGGACTGGTCGACGCGATCAACGTCTCGGCCAACTTCGACGGCTCGGTGGTTCCCACCATGGCTGCCCCGCGCGGCTGTTATCTGCACTACGCGCGGAAGGTGCGGGAGCGGGTGGAGGTGCCGGTGTGCGCGGTCGGCAGGATCACCGATCCGTCGATGGCGGCGCAGGCCATCGAGGACGGCGACGCGGACTTCGTCGGGATGACGCGCGCGCACATCGCCGACCCCCACCTGGTCACCAAGGTGCGGGAGGGTCGGACCGACGAGATCCGGCCATGCATCGGGTGCGTACAGATGTGTCTCGGCGAGCTGGAGCGGCACCGCAACGTGAAGTGCGTCTACAACCCGGTGACGGGGCGGGAGCGCCTGGTGCGCGACCTGGAGACCACTCCGGCGCCGACGAGCCGCCGTGTGGTCGTGGTCGGCGGTGGCCCGGCCGGGCTCGAGACCGCACGCGTCAGCGCCTTGCGGGGGCATCGGGTGACCCTCTTCGACGAGCGTCCGGAGCTGGGCGGGGTCGTACGAGTCGCCGCGAAGACCGACGGACGTGACGGACTGGTCGACGCGGTGGACTGGCTGGGCAACGAGGTGCGCCGGCTCGGGGTCGACGTGCGGTTGCGCAGGACCGCCGAGGCCTCGGACGTCGTCGCCCTGGAGCCCGACGTCGTGGTCCTGGCCACGGGTGCGTCCGAGACGTTGCCGCAGTGGGCACCACGGGACCATCCGCGGCTCCTCGCCGCTGCGGATGTGGTCTCGGGCCGGCCGAAGCTCTCGGGCACGGTCGTGGTGGTCGACGAGTCCGATCGCACCTCGGGCATGTCCGCTGCACTTTCGGCCGCGGCCCGGGGGTGCGATGTCCAACTGCTGACCGCACGCCCCGGGCCCGGGGAACTGGTCGAACCGGAGGTCCGCCACGACTTCCTGACGCGCCTCGAAGCCGCCGGGGTCACCATCCGTTGCTCCACGCAGGTCCACGCCTACGACGTCGCCAAGGGCGTCCTCCACGGTGGAGTCGGCGGACTCGCCACCATGACGTACCGCGATGTGGACGCACATGGCCGGCCGACCGAGCGGGCACGCCAGGACATCACGATCGCCGCCGACTACGTCGTGCACACCTGGACCGAACCACGCGCCGAACTCTTCGAGGACCTGCCCGAGTCGCTCGAAGTGCGTGCGGTCGGCGACGTTCTCCACCCGCATCGCATCGAAGGAGCTGTGCATGCGGCATTTGATCTCGCAGTCGAGCTCTAGCTTCCGCCGTTCACGCGGGCAGAGCGCGATCCATCCGGTCATTGCCGGCACAGGTAAGTGAGGCACCCCTTGAAAAGCGCAACGCACAGGACAATCCACGCCGCCCTTGACCACGCGGTGGCGGCCTGGCCGGATGAGCCAGCACTCGTCTTTGACGGCACGACCCTCACCTTCTGGGAACTCAGGAACGCCGCGCTCAGCCGCCTGGGTGTGCTGCAGGAGGAGGGGCTCCCGGCAGGCGAACCGGTCCTGGTGATGCTCGGCAACTCCGAGCAGTCGGTCATCACCTGGCTCGCGCTCGCTCTGGGCGGCTTCGTGGAAGTCCCCGTGAACACGGCCTACATCGGCGAGACACTCGCCCACATCGTGCGCGACTCCGGCGCTCGTACCGTCATCACCGAGTCCCAGTACACGGACCGGCTCGCCGCGGCCGGCAGCGAGGTCCTGGCATCGATCCTGGTGGTCGATCATGACGCCTCGGCGGGCGCCACGGTGCGCCCGCTGCCGCCCACCGCCGGCCGTGGTGAAGTGGTCCGCCGGGACGAACTGGCCGACACGGCGGTGATGTACACGTCCGGGACAACGGGGCTGTCCAAGGGCGCGGTCATCGCCGAACGGCACGCCTACGAGTACGCGTCGGCGGTGGCCGACCTGCTGGACCTCACCCCCGGGGACGTCTACTACGCTCCGCTGCCGCTCTTCCACATCGCAGGCCGGTGGGGGGTCGTCTACAGCGCCTTGCAGCGGGGCGCCTGCACCGTTCTGGTCAGGCGCTTCAGCATCAACTCCTTCTGGAGCGATGTCCGGGCGCACAGTGTCACCGCGACGTTCCTGCTCGGTGCCATGGCCCAGTTCTTGCTCAACCAGCCCGCGCGGCCCGACGACGCGGCGAACCCGCTCGACCGTGTTCTGATGGTGCCGCTGATCGAGGGTGTCGACGAGTTCCGCTCGCGCTTCGACGTGCGCGTCACCACCTGCTTCGGGTCGACCGAGGCGAACGTCCCCATCGCTTCGTCCTGGGACGCGAGCCTGCGGACCGGCCTCGGCAGACTCCGTCCCGGATACCGGATCCGGCTCATCGACGACCAGGGGCACGACGTCCGGCCGGGCGCACCCGGCGAACTGCTCCTAGCCACCGACGAGGACGGCATGCTCCTGCGCCGCTACCACGGCAACGCGGAAGCCACACAGGCCGCTCTGCGGGACGGCTGGCTGCACACCGGGGACGTCCTCAGACAGGACGCCTGGGGGAACCTCCATTTCGTCGACCGGACCAAGGACGCGCTGCGCAAGCGTGGTGAGAACATCTCGTCCTTCGAGGTGGAGCGCGAAATCCGTTCCCATCCCGCGGTTCTGGAGTGCGCCGTGGTCGGTGTCGCCTCCGATTTCTCCGAGCAGGAGATCGCGGCATTCGTCCAGACCGCTCCCGGACACCGGGTCACGGCGGACGAGATCAGAGCGCACGTGGCCGAGCGCGCGCCAAAGTTCCTGGTGCCCGACCACGTGCACTTCGTCACCGAGTTCCCCGTCACACCCACCGGAAAGATCCAGAAGTTCGAACTGCGCAAGCAGATCAGCTCCTAGAACCCGGCTAAGGCCGCAGCCGGTACGAGAAGAAGGGAACACCAAGCGATGCGGAACACCGGGAAAAGGTGGAAGGCGGCAGCCGTCGGTCTGGCCGCGGCGCTGGCGCTGACCGCCTGCGGAAGCGGCAGCGGAAACGGAAACGGACGTGACGGCAGCCACGAACTCACGATAGGTCTCGTCAGCTCGTTCTCGGGATCGGCCGCCTCCTACGGCGAGGCCGAGCGGGCCTCTCTCCAGACCGCCGTCGCGTACGCGAACAAGAACCAGATCGCCAAGATCGACGGCAAGCCGGTCACGTTCAGGATCAAGGAGTACGACTCGGCGTACGACCCGACGAAGGCCGTTACCGTCACCCGTCAGGCACTCGACCTGGACGGCGTGCGTTATCTGGAGGTTCTCGGCGGCGGCATCGTGCCCGCCGTCCAGCCTCTGGTGAACAAGGAGAACGCGCTCCTCTTCGCAACGGCGGCAGGCGACGACTTCATCGGCAAGGACCAGTCGAAGACGTTCCGCCCCCTTTACGACACGCGCGAGGCTCTGAAGGCCATTCTCGAGCACCGCCGGTCCGAGGGCGGGCTCGCGGGCCGTCTCGTCCTCCTGTACCCCGACGACGACCTGGGCCAGAGCCTGAGTCCTGACGCCGCCAAGATCGGCGAAGACCTGGGCTTCACGGCGCACACCGAACTCGTCGGCCGCGATGTCACCGACTTCGCTCCCGTGATGTCGAAGATCGCCAAGACCACCGACATCATCGACTTCGGCCCGCTGCCGCCGAGCCAGCAGGCAGTCGCGATCAAGCAGGCACGCCAACTGGGGTACAAGGGCATCTTCGTCTTCTCCGACACCCTCATCCTTGACACCCTGCTCAAGACGGTCAGCGCGCGCGACATCGAGGGCTCCCTGTCCGCGCCGGCGCTGGAGGCCCAGGTCGCCCTGACGCCCGAAGGCAAGGCGTGGGCTGCCTCGGTGCGGAAGAAGACGGGGCAGATCGACGGGTGGACAGCCGTCGTCTACGACAACCTGCTGCTGCTCGCCGCAGCCGTCAACGACGCCCAGACCCTGGACCCCGCCAAGGTCGCGGACGCGCTCCCGAAGCAGAAGGTCCACGGCATCCTCGGCGAAGTCTCCTACGGCGGCGCCGACAAGTACGGCATCGACCGCGTCATGAAGCTGCCGTACGCCGTTTCCGAGGTCAGGTCCGGCAAGGCCGAGCTGGTCACTTCGGGCTCCTGAGGGAAAGGCGGACGAGGTATGGAAGTGGCACAGGTTCTCTTCAACGGCGTCTCGGCCGGCGCGGCGATCGCGCTTGTCGCCGTCGGTCTGACGCTGGTCTTCGGAATCCTTCGCGTCGTGAACTTCGCCCACGGGGTGCTGTTCATGCTCGGCGCCTACGCGACCTACCTGTTCACGGGAAGGCTGTCTGTTCCTTACCTCGTCGCCATCGTTCTTGCCGCACTCGTCATCGCGGCGGTGGCCATCGGACTCGACCTGCTGGTGTTCAAAAGGTTCCATGGCCTGAGTCTCGAAGGAGCGATCGCGGCGATCGCCCTGACGCTTCTCCTCCAGAACCTCGCCTTCCTGGTCTTTGGAGGCGCGTCCCGCGGCGTCCGCGGACCGTTGGACGACGTGACCGTCACGTTCGCCGGCCTGACGATGCAGGGCCAGCGGCTCTTCGTCATCGGTGCGGCCGTCGTCCTCGTCCTCGCGCTCGGCTTCCTCGTCTACCGGACCTCGTTCGGACGAGCGATGCGTGCCGTGCAGCAGTACCCGTCCGCCGCGCGACTCCACGGCATCGAGCCCAACCGGATCAGCACGCTCACCTTCGGCCTGGGTGGTGCACTCGCCGGAGCGGCGGGCGCCCTCGTCGCACCTGAACAGGTCCTTCTCCCCAGCATGGGGGAGGCGCCCCTGCTGCTCGGCTTCGTCGCGATCATCCTTGGCGGCATGGGCAGTGTCGGCGGTGCGCTGGTCGCCTCGCTGGTCATCGGCATCGTCCAGAGCGGCGTCTCCACCTACTGGACTCCGCAGGCGTCCGTCTGGATGAGCTTCGCGCTCGTCCTCGTCGTCCTGACCCTCCGGCCCAAGGGGTTGTTCGGCCATGAGTAACGCCCCCTCCTCCCTTTACGGTTCCAGATCCGCGTGGGCGCGGCCCTCGACGGTGGTCATGGCGGTGTTCAGCGTCGCAGCGGTGCTCTTCGGGCTCACCCAGTCCGGCTACTACCTCCACGTCGGCGTGATCACGTCGCTGTCGATCGTGCTCGCCGTGACCCTCCGCCCCCTGCTCGTCGCTGGTGAGGCGTCGTTCTGCCACGGAAGCTTCTATGCGCTCGGTGCGTACACCGTCGCCATCCTCTCCACCGAGCACGGCTGGAACGTGTGGCTGGCCCTGCCGGCAGCCGGACTCGTGGCCGCTCTCGGTTCCTTGATCATCGGGATTCCGAGTCTCAGGACCACCGGCTCCTACTTCTTCCTGATGACCTTCGGCTTCCTCATCGTCATCACCTCGTTGCTCCAGTACCTCAAGGGACTGACGGGGGGATTCAGCGGGATCGTCGGCATTCCTCAGCCGGAGGGTGTGAGCACCGTCGACGACTTCTACTTCGTCTCTCTCACGTTCGGCCTCTTGGTCGTCGTGGTGTTCACCGCTCTCGACCGCTCCCGTTGGGGGTTGGAGCTGCGGGCCATCGGTGATGCGGCGGACCTCGCGGCGGCGGCCGGTGTCGCCACGTTCCGGCGCAAGCTCTCGGCGTTCGTGCTCGGAGCGTTCGTCGCGGGCGTCGCAGGCGGGCTGTTCGCCTCCTACATGGCGTTCATCGCCCCCGCCACCTTCAGCATGTGGCTCTCGATCTACGTGCTCACCTACGTCATCCTCGGCGGGCGCCGGTACGTGGCCGGCGCGGTCGTGGGAACGCTGATCCTGGGCGCACTTCCCGTCGCCGTGCGCTGGTCCGATGCCTACGTCGGCATCGTCGTGGCCGCGGTGACGCTGTGCATCCTCATGGTGCTGCCGCGGGGTGTGGTGACCGCCGTCATCGAGCGGTTCGGTGCCGGATCCGCCGCCCGGCGAAACGACGTGAGCGATGAGCTGCCGGCGCCTGCTGATCTGCCCCCGCTCATCTCACGGCCGGCGACAAGCGGGCCTGTTCTGACGGTCACCGGTGTCAGCCAGGACTTCGGCGGGGTCAAGGCGCTCACGGACGTGGAATTCACCGTGCAGGCGGGCGAGATCCTCGGCATCATCGGGCCGAACGGCGCCGGAAAGACCACCTTGTTCAACGTGCTGAGCGGTTTCCGGCCGCCGACGTCGGGAGAGGTCGTCCTCTCCGGGCGCTCTCTCACCGGGGTGCCGCCGCACAAGCGCGTCGCCGAAGGGCTCACCCGCACCTTCCAGGGTGCTGCCGCGTTCGACTCGCTCTCGGTGATCGAGAACGTCGTCGTCGGAATCGGGAACGAGAGGAAGTCGGCGCTGTCGACCGCGTTCCGGCCGATCGCGGCGTCGACGGCGGACCTCACCCGGGCCCGTGCGCTCACCCACATCGTCGGCCTCGGCCAGTGGGACAACACGCCGGCCGGATCGCTCCCTTACGGAGCGCGCCGACGCCTGGGTGTCGCCATCGCTCTGGCAACCAACCCGAAAGTCCTGTGCCTCGACGAACCGCTGGCGGGTCTGTCCGATGCCGAAGTCGGGGACATGATCGCGGCGTTGGAGGCCGTCCGGGCCCGGCTCCCCATCACGGTCATTCTGATCGAGCACCGGATCAACGTGATGCTCGAGATCTGCGACCGATTCCTGGCGCTCGACTTCGGGCGTGTCATCGCCATAGGCGACCCGGCCGAGGTGGCGGCGAACCCAGCCGTCGTCGAGGCGTACGTCGGACAGGGAAAGGAGGCGGCCGGTCATGGCGAGTAACGCGATCAGCCTGCGCGGCGTCACGGTCTCCTACGGACAGGGTCCCGCCCTCGATGGCATCGACCTCGACATCGCCGCCGGTGCGACAACAGCCGTCCTCGGCGCGAACGGCGCGGGGAAGACGACCGCACTCAATGTCATCGCGGGCATTCTCAAGCCGACCGCGGGGCGGATCGTCGACTCCATCGGAGCGGAGGTCAAGGGCCGGACCGGCATCATCCGGCCCGGGGTGGCGATGAGCCCCGAGGGCCGGAAGCTCTTCGGGCAGATGACTGTCGAGGAGAACTTGCTCCTCGGCGCCTATGGCCTGCGTGATCCTCGGCCGAACAAGGACAAGATGGCCGAGATATTCGACATGTTTCCGCGGGTCGCGGAACGGCGCCGGCAAGCGGCCGGGACCCTCAGCGGGGGCGAGCAGCAGATGGTGGCGATCGGCCGCGCTCTGATGCGTGAGCCCGACCTCCTTCTGCTCGACGAGCCGACCCTCGGCCTCTCGCCGCGGATCGCGGGCATCGTCGCAGACATGATCGCCCGCATCGCCGCCGACGGTCTCACCGTCGTCCTGGTCGAACAGGACGCGGCCGTCGCACTGGCGCTGGCGAAACGGGCCTACGTCCTCGTCAACGGCCGTATCGGGATTTCCGGTGAGGCGCGTGACATGGATCCGAGGGAAATCCTCAACACCTATTTCGAAACGGATGCAAGATCAGGAGCTCAAACGACATGAACGCACGCTATATCGACTTTCGAATCCGGCCCGCGGACGAGGCGACGAGCGTCGACTTCGAGGGCACGGACAGCGAGGGTTACACCCGGGTCTACGGAAAAGAGTTCACGGGCGGTCGGTCCCTGACCCACCTGATCGCCGAAATGGAGAAGCACGACGTCATCGGCGTCATGCAGGCGGAGTGGGAGGCAGGCGACCCCGTCGCCGTCAACGAACAGGTCCACCGCGCCGTCACGGCGTACCCCGATCGTCTGGTGGCCGGCATCGCGACCACCGATCCCCGGCTTCCCAACGCGCTCGACATCCTGAAGCACGCTCACGACGATCTCGGTCTCCGTGGCTGGAACTTCCAGCCTGGCTTCCTCAAGGTCGCCGCGAACGACCCGATCGCGGCGCCGCTGCTGAAGTACTGCCAGGAGAACGGGCACCCCGTCACCGTGCACAGCGGCATCAACTTCAGTGAGACCGGGCCCATTTCGTTCGGTCACCCCTCGGCCCTGTGCGAGATCGCGTGCGCCTACCCGGGGCTCGTGATCGTCGCGAGCCACGGTGGCTGGCCGTGGGTCACGGAGACGCTGGCGGTGCTCTGGAAGCACCGCAATGTCTACGCCGACTTCGGAGCAGTGGCCCCCAAGCGGATGGTGGGACCGAAGGGCGGCTGGGAGCCGGTCGCTCACTGGATGAACACCATGGTCTCCGACCAGGTCCTCCTGGCCAGCGACTGGCCCATGATGCGCCACGAACGGCTCATCCCGGAGCTCGACTACCTCCAGCTGAGCGAGGAGTCGTACGACAAGTACACGCGCGGGAACGCCGCCCGCCTCATCGACTCGATCTGGGGGACCCGCCTCGTCGATCACCTCAAGACAGGAGCCACCTCATGACTGCACGTGACCTGATAGCGGAGAGCGCCGACGGCGTGCTGACCCTCACGCTGAACCGGCCGGAACGGCTCAACGCACTCAGCGACGACATGCTCGACGGGCTCGTCGAGCAGCTTCGGACGGTCGAGCAGTACACCGTCGCCGTCATCATCCGTGGCGCCGGACGTGCCTTCTGCAGCGGGCACGACCTCAAGCACGCCGCCGCTCAAGGGCGCCTCAACACCGTCAGCGCCCGAGCCGTGGCCCAGCGCATGCAGCGCGTGGCACACGCGATGCGTGAGTGCAGCGTACCGATCATCACGCAGGTGCACGGCTACGCGATCGGCGGCGGGGCCGAGATCGCGCTCAGCGGTGACATCGTGATCGTCGCCGAGGAGTGTGTCTTCCAGTTCACCGAGGCGTCGGTCGGGCGCGTCGTCACCAACGGTTTCACCAACCTGCTGCCCAAGACCGTCGGACCGGTGCGCGCGAAGTCCCTCCTGCTGATGGGACGGCCCCTGAGCGGAACAGAGGCCGCGTCATGGGGGCTGGTGACGGAGGCAGTTCCCGGAACCGGCCTGGAGATCGCTGTGAACAGTGCGATCCAGGTGCTCGGCGAACAGTCCAGGTGGGCGGTCGGCGCCGCCAAGAACCTGGTCAACCGAGGCTTGCAGGCGAGCTTCGAGGCCACGATCGATCTGGAGATCGGGGCGGCGATCGAAGCCGAGCTGGGTGCCGACGCCGAATCCGGCGCGCAGTCCTTCGCACGCACCTGACCACAACTCCCCCACGAGAAAGAGCGAGATCAATGCCAGTCAGCAACGCCCTGGAGCCCGACGAGATCGGCCCCGGAATGTTCGACCTCACCGGCCGACGGATCCTCGTGACCGGAGCCTCCAAGGGTCTCGGACGGCAACTCGCCGTCGGCTGCGCTTCGTTCGGCGCCACGGTCGCGTGTGTCGCGCGGAGCGAGAACAAGTTGAAGGAGACGAAGGCGCTGGTCGAAGCCGCAGGCGGCAACGCCTTCGTCTATTCCACGGATCTGTCCGACCCCGAGTCCATCACCGCGACCGTCGCTTCGGTCGCGCAGGACCTCGGCGGGATCGACGTCCTCGTCAACAACGCTGCCGACGACCACGACTCCCCGATCGAGGACACGTCCCGCGAGACCTGGCAGCGTGTCATCGACCTCAACAACCGGTCGGTGTTCCTTCTCTGTCAGGCCGCGGCGCCGCACCTGCAGAACTCCGGCGGCTACGGCAAGGTGATCAACATCGCCTCGATCCTCGCCAGCGTCGGCCTCCGGGACAACACCGCGTACATCATGTCCAAGCACGCGGTCGTTGGCCTGACGAAGGCTCTCGCCCTGGAGTGGGCGCGTAAGGGCGTCCAGGTGAACGCCCTGTGCCCAGGCTTCCTGGTCACGGACATGACCGCACACTCCGTGAACGACGAGGCGTCCAGCCGCTGGATCATCCAGCGCACCCCGATGGGGCGCTGGGGGCAGACCACCGACTTCGTGGGCGCGGCCGTGTTCCTCGCGTCCCGGGCCTCGGACTTCATGACCGGACAGTCGATGTACGTCGACGGCGGCTGGACCGCCCAGTAGGCCACCCGATCGCACAGTAAGGAGAACGAGATGAGTGAGGAACTGAAGCCCCAGCTCGCGCCGAGGGTCGAGAAGTACGTCATCGAGAACGGTCCCATGACCGTCGAGATGCGCACGCAGAAGACGGGTCTGTCCCAGCTCGGGGGCGGGATCGCCCGCTTCGACAAGGGTGGGGCGACCGCGCCCTGGAAGCTGCCGTACGAGGAGGTCATGTGCGTCCTCACTGGAACCCTGAGGCTCACGTTCGGTGACGAGGTACTCGAAGCCGGCCCCGGCGATGTCGTGACCATCCCGAGGGGTGTCGAGGTCATCTACGAGGGTGAAGCCGGGACGACCGGGTTCTACGCGCTCACTCCCGCCGACTGGTACCGCGAGTACCCGAACGGCCTCTGATCCGCGCATCAGGATGCGCTGAGACCGGTAAGGCCATCAGCCACCCGGGGACGGCACGGCGCTACGTCAGGCCGCGCCGCCCCCGGGATGGTCTCCCGGCACCACTTACTCGACACAACATTCGTAAGCCACTGAGGTGATCATGACTGTCGATCTCACGCCCGACCCCGGCGTGGCGGACCTCGCCCAGCGCACCGCCCGCTTCATCCGAGAGACCGTGCTGCCCCTGGAGGAACAACACAAGGGCGTCGCCCGCACGGAGGGCCTGCGGGTGGAGCTGCAGCGCGGGGCGAAGGCGGCGGGTGTCTTCGCGCCCCATGTCGCGGCTGGACTCGGCGGTCACGGACTGGACATGCGCGGCAGAGCCGCGGTGTTCGAAGAAGCGGGATACTCGCTTCTCGGCCCGCTGGCGCTGAACATCGCAGCCCCCGACGAGGGCAACATGCATCTGCTGGAGGCCGTCGCGACCCCCGAGCAGCGCGAGCGCTATCTGCGGCCGCTCGCCGCCGGGGAGATCCGGTCGTGCTTCGCGATGACCGAACCGGCACCCGGCGCCGGATCGGACCCGAACGCGCTGACGACACGCGCCGAGAGGGTACCCGGCGGCTGGCGCATCGACGGCCGCAAGTGGTTCATCACCGGTGCCGATGGCGCCGGTTTCGCGATCGTCATGGCACGGACGTCCGGCGAACCAGGCGACCGCGGCGGCGCGACCATGTTTCTCGTCGGCTGCGACAACCCGGGGATGAAGACCGTCCGGCACATCGAGACTCTCGACGAGAGCCTCTTCGGCGGTCACATCGAGCTGCTCTTCGACGGCTGCTTCGTGTCCGACGACGCTGTCCTGGGAGAGGTGGACGAGGGCTTCCGGTACGCGCAGGTCCGGCTGGGCCCCGCTCGGATGACCCACTGCATGCGGTGGCTGGGAATCGCCCGCCACGCCCAGGACATCGCGGTGGCTCGTGCCGCGGAGCGGGAGCTGTTCGGTTCGCGGCTGGCCGAACTCGGCATGGTCCAGCAGATGATCGCCGACAACGAGATCGACATCGCTGCCGCACGCGGTCTGATCCTGCAGGCGTGCTGGGAACTCGATCAGGGCCGCTCGGCCGCCCAGTCGACCTCGATCGCAAAGACATTCAGCGCCGAGGCCATCTGGCGCGTGGTCGACCGATCGCTGCAGATCTGCGGTTCGCTCGGGGTGTCCGGGGACGCGCTGCTCGGACGCTTCCTGCGGGAGGTGCGGCCGTTCCGCATCTACGACGGCCCCTCCGAGACGCACCGATGGGCGATCGCCCGCCGGGTCGTACGGCGGTACGACAGCGGCGCCGGCAGCCGGGGCGGCAAGGGCGGTGCGTCATGAGCGCCGCCGCCCGGAGCAGTGTGGACGGCCTCGACCTGGCCGCCCTGATCCCGTTCTTCCACGACCATGTCCCCGGCTTTCGCGGCGAACTCTCGGCTTCCTTGATCCAGGGCGGTCGATCCAACCTCACCTATCGGGTCACGGACGGCCAGGCCATCTGGGTCCTGCGCCGCCCGCCCCTGGGCGGCCTCACTCCCTCCGCACACGACATGGGGCGCGAGTACAAGGTCATTTCCGCGCTCGCCGGCAGCGGTGTTCCGGTGCCCCGTGCGGTCGCCTGCGGCGACGCGTCTGTCATGGGTGTGCCGTTCTCTCTGGTCGAGTACGTGGGGGGCAGGGTCATCCGCACTCCCGAGCAGCTTCACACCCTGACGGACCAGCAGATCACCGACTGTGCCTACGCCCTGGTGGACGTCCTCGCCGGCCTGCACGCCGTCGATCCCGTTGCCGTCGGGCTCACGGGCTTCGGCCGTCCCGAGGGTTATCTCTCCCGGCAGATCGAGCGCTGGTACGACCAGTGGACCCGGGTCCGCACCCGCGACCTCGCCGACATCGACACCTTGCACGCACGGCTCGCCGCCGCCTGCCCACCCGAGGCCGGAGCGTCCATCGTCCACGGCGACTTCCGCATCGACAACGCCATCCTCGCCCCGCACGACCCGTCGCACGTGCGCGCCCTGGTGGACTGGGAGATGGCCACACTCGGCGATCCGCTCGCCGACCTCGGTCTGCACCTTGTGTACACCGATCCCGCTTTCGCCCCTGTGCTGGCCGGTGCCGCGGCCTCGACCAGTGAGCGCCTGCCGACGAGGGCCGAACTCGCGGGCCGTTACGCGAAGGCGAGCGGGCGCGACCTGGACCGCCTGGACTTCTACCTGGCACTCGGCTACTTCAAGATCGCGGTCATCGCGGAGGGCATTCATGCCCGCCACCTCCAGGGGCTGACCCGAGGCGCCGGTTTCGACGCCGTCGGCGAGGCGCCCGGCCCTCTGGCCGCCGCCGGGCTGCGCGCACTCGCGCACGGCGCGTGAGCGAGAACACGATGCCCGCGTGGGTATTGGTGGAGCCGGGTCAGGCCAGTCCCGCGATGCGCGCCAGCGCTTCGTCCACCGACAGCCGTCGGAAGCTCTCCCTGCGTACGGCGCCGTCGGCGCGTGCGGCCTGGGCACGCGCGCGGGCAAGCTCGACCCTCTTCTGCTCTGGCACCTCGCCCGCGCGCGTTTTGACCCGCTCGACCCAGCGGTGGGTGTCCTCGGGGCGGTCGAAGCCGACCCTGATTCCAGCCAGCTCGTCGACGCCAAGTGCCAGCACCTGCTGCGCGCCGGCCAGAGGGTTGAGCGTGAAATCGGCGTTCTCTTCGGCCCGTGGGTCGAGCGAGCGGAGTACGACATCAGCGGCCGTCACGCAACCGCTGGGGTCGTACGCGAAGCAGGAGGCGATCCGGTCATGGGCGCTCTGCTGCTCCGCCCAGGTGCTGGGGCCTTCCTCGAGCCTGGCGACGTCGCCGACCGAGACGTCGGGCACGGCCAGCCGGGTGACGGCGTGCGTGTTCACCGCGGTCAGGATGTCGACCGGGTTCCGTGTCGGGATGACCACCTCCTTGCGGGGCGGCCAGAAGTCGAAGGCGCTGTGGTCGCCGAGGGGACCCCCGACGTGGAATGCGTAGATCTCGGGGTACGCGGGTGCCTTGCCCCGCCTTTCCGGTCGCACGTCGTAGAACGCCGCGATGGCGGCCTGGATCAGCAGGCTGGCACCGAGCGCGCCCAGCGGACGGTCGATGAGGATGCCGAACCGGTCGTCCGGTGTCCAGCTGGGGAAGAGCCCTGCCAGGTCCGTGTCCTCACCGCCGATGAGGTACTGGAAGCTCGAAGGCTTCAGCTGTGTGGCCGTGTGCATCGCGATTGTCCTTCCGTCGCAAGTCGAATTCGGTCTCGTCGTTGACGAGACCCCAGTCCAAGTCGGTCCCTCGTTTGGGTTGTTACGGGAGGGGGCGACCGAAGGCGCTCGCCCCCGAACACACTCGTGGGACGAGCGCTCGCGCCGCAGACAGGCGGGAACCTCCACCTGTCAGTTCATAGCCTTCACCAGCGTCGTGACGAAGGAGAGGTCCTGGCCGATACGCGTCGCCGAGAGATCGCCGTCGAGCGGGGTGATCGTCGCGTAGCCGTCCTTCAGTAGCTTGTAGTCGACATCGCTCCTGTCCGAGCCGGCGTTCTTGGCGGAGATCTCGTAGTTGCCGTAGTCCCGAAGCGTGTAGGTGGTCGGGAAGGGGTCCATGGTGTCCAGCTTCGCTGCCTTCACTCCCTCGAACTCGTCGAACGGGTAATTGACATTGAGGCCGAGGCCCTTGGGCAGGAGCCTCTGGCAGTCCGCGGATGACTCCTGCAGGGTGCGCAGGAGCGTGACCACGAAGGCCGCCGTGCCCTCGAAGTCCAGCGGATTCGTGTCGTTCCAGTCATAGTCCCAAGGGGCCTCGGAGCTGACAGCGATCGACGAGACCCCGCGGTCCATGGCGGTGGTTGCCGCACCGACAGTCGGAATGGTTGGTGACGCGCGAGGTGTTCTGTCCGTAGTTGGTACCCGACACGACGACATCCGGGTACCGGTCGGCGGGGAGCGTGTAGAGCGCGAACGCCACAGCGTCGGTGGGGGAACCGTCGACGGCGAGGATGTCGTCATCGGTTGCCACCGGGTGGGTCACCTCGAGCACCTCGCCGTACGCGATCCGGGAGCTCATGCCGGATTGGTTCTTCAGCGGGGCGACCATCGTCACCCGGTTGCCGGCGGCCTTGAGCGCTGTGTAGACGGCCTGGATTCCGGGTGCCGACCAACCGTCGTCGTTCGTCAGGAGCACATCGAGCGGTCCCCTGCAGCTCGGGCGCGCCTCTGCTGCGGTGGCATGGCTCTCCATGCCCGTCGCGACGGCAACGGATGGTCCGGCCACGCCCAGTGCGGCCAGGCTGAGCGCGAGGCAGGCGATCCTGCCTCGTCGACCCATCATGTGTTCTCCGATCTCGGGGCGAAGGCGTCCGCTGCTTGGATGGGTTTCTCTCGCGATGTCGCGCACGGCGCTGCCGAGGCACCGTGCGGCAGGGACGAGTTGCGTGCCTCGCTCGGCTTCGAGTGGCCGTGTCGCGAGCACAACGGCTGGTCGTCCCGCAACGGGGCCTTAGGCTGATCCGCTCGCAGCGGGGGCCTCGGTTCGCGCTCGGCCCGCTGCGGCATCGACGGGGAACAGCTTGTGCTCCATCCAGGCCGTGAGCCTGGGCACCGATTTGGGAGCAATGCGGGCTAGGTAATCGAGCATCCGGGCGTCCATTCCCACCAAGATGCGTGGTCTGCCGGAGGCAACGCCATTCAGGATGATCTTGGCTGCCTGGTCGGGCGGCATACGAAGCAACTTCTCGTTGAAGGTATTGAGGCGCTGGACGTGGCGCTCGGTGAGGCCGACGCCACTCGAACGAGCTCGTTCAAGAGCGCTGGTAGCGATGCCGGTCGACACCCCTCCTGGATGGACCACCGTGACACGGACGGGGAGACCAGCGGCGAGCAGGCCCGCGCGTACCGATTCGGTGAACCCGCGCACGGCGAACTTGCTTGTGGCGTAGGCGCTGTTCGCCGGTTGGGCGAGGAATCCGTCGATACTCGAGATGTTCACCAGGTGGCCGTCGCCGGACTCGATGAGGTGCAGGAGGAAGGCCTTCGTCCCGTTGATCACGCCTCACAGGTTGACGCCGAGAACAGCATCGTAGACGGCCAAGCTGACGTCGAAGCCGTCGACGGCGGGAGCAATGCCTGCGTTGTTGACGAGCAGATGCACGGTCTTGTAGTGGGCCACGACCTCCTTGCTGTAGGCGTCCATCGCCGTTCGGTCGGAAACGTCGACGCGTGCGGTATGCACCGGCACCCCGTGGGCCGCGGCGAGGTCGGCGGTCTCGGCCAGGCCGCGCTCGTCCACGTCGCAGATGGTCAGGCGCGCACCACGCTTGGCAAGGCCGACTGCTAGCGCGCGCCCGATGCCTGATCCCGCTCCGGTGATCACGGCGATTCGACCGTTGCACTGACGCATGAGGACTCTATTGATGAGGGGGTGCGGGTCGCGCCTCAGACGAGTCATCCACCCGAGGCCTCGACCAGGCCGGGCCTCGTCGCTCCAGTCGCGGACCACGGACTCGGCGCGAGAGAACCGGCGTTCCAGGCGGCGCGGACGTCTCGCGCCTCGTGGCGAACCGCAGCTCGTCGGGGGCGTATGCGGCGCCGGTCTCGGGCGGGCGGGCCGCCAAGGTCGTCGGTGGCGCTGAGGATCAGTGGATTTCCCATGGGCCGCGTAGCCCCCGGCGTAGAGGCTCAGCCGCCGGTGCGCGCCACCTTCGTGAGGGCGAAGAAGCCGAGTTCTCCGAGGCCGGCCCTCTCGGCCTCGTTCAGGTTCTCCCCGGCGGCCTCGAGCAGCCGGACCTTGAAGCCCGCGGCCCGTATGACGTCGAGCGCGGCGCGGCAGCCCACGGCGTATGCGTTCAGATGGGCGGTGTCGGTCTCGTGCTGGTCGCTCGCGATCGCGGTGACCGACTCCTTCGCCATGGCGGCGAAGGTCTGGCAGGCCATCTCGCTCAACGCGTTGAGGGTCTCCGGGGCGACGCCCTGGTCCAGGGCGTAGGTCGCCGCCTCGACGTAGGCGTTCAGCGCCGGCGAGAAGAACGCGCCGATGATGGTGGCATCGAGCACGCTGGCGGCCTTGACGTCGCCTGACACCCGTGCCGAGTAAGGGCCCGTCGCCATCAGGGTCTGCTCGTGCTCGACCCACGCCTTTGATGAGCCCGAGTAGAGGACCAGGCCCTCCTCGGTGCCGATCTGCTGCGGGTAGCAGAGAATCGCGCCGTCGAGGTACGGAACGCCGCGCTCGCCGGCCTAGGCCTGCAGCACCTCGGCCTCTGTCGGGCTGCCGGTGCCGATGTTGACCAGCGTGATGCCGGTCCAGTCGGTGACGCCCGCGAGCGCCTCACGCGTCGTGTCGTACGTCGAGGTGCAGGCGACCACCAGCTTCGAGGACCGCACGGTCTCGTCGATGTCCTGGATCGGGCTCACTCCGTCGGGCGCGAGGGCCTCGGCCTTGGCCGGGGAGCGGTTCCACGCGGCCGTCTTGCTGCTCTTCGCGGCGAAGTTGCGGGCCAGCGCGGCGCCCATCAGTCCGCAGCCGAGCACGGCCACGTCGTACGTCTTGGTTCCTGTGGTGTCAGACCAGTGCGTTTCCTCTCTGTCGAGGGAAGGTGCGACGGACGGTCGTCGGGAGGCGCGCGGCCGAGGCGGACTGGGAGCGAGCCACTCGAGCTCGCGGATGTCTCGTTGCGTGGGGCGGCTCGGACGTACCTCCGAGCCGCTGAGCGAGACCAGCCTCGACGTCGTATGTGTCCTGGAGATCCATGCGATGGCGGGGACCGAACACTCCGGCGTAGAAACGGATACGCGCACGGTCATGTCGTCGCGGTTCCCGGTCGGGCTCGCTGAAGGTGACCATTGGGGACGTTTCGAGGGATCGTGGCCTTCGAGGACCTGCACCTGGAGCCGCTCTTGTCCCGTGCGCGCCCTTGTCGCCGGGCTCGACGCCGCGGTCGGCCAGCAGTCCGGCGACTTGGTTCGTCTTGGCGTTCACCTCGGCTTAGGTGAGCCTGGTTCCGCCCAGCACCAGTGCGTCCCGGTCCGGGTAGCGGCGGTGCTGTCTTCGACGAGCGAAGCGAGATCGAGCACGATGTTCCGTGCGTCGGCGGGGCGGCTTACGCCGCCTGCGCCATCAGGGCTTTGAACGCGCCCGGGTGGCGGGCGGAGGACACGGATGTCGCGGCGAGAATGCCGACCATGTAGACGGCGGAGACGAGGTATCCCACGGTGTAGAGGTGGGGCTGCGGCACTCCGGGGACCTGGGGGATGTAGGCGAGGGACAGGACGATCGTGTTGACGGCGGCGCCGAAAGCGGCGCCGATCATCATCACCGTCGCCGGGATGCCGGCGGCCATCCCGGCCTGGTCCTCGGACACCACCAGCTGCGGAATTGCGAACGAGCCGCTGTAGCCGGCGCGGGTCCCGAGGCCGACGACGGCCGAGCCGACGAGGTACTGCCACGTGTGGTCGTGGGCGAACGCGAGCCACACGAGTCCGAGGCCGCACAGCGCCGCGCCCGCGGCCAGGATGACGCCGGGGCGTCCCTGCTGCACCATGCGTTCCGCCGCCTTGCCGCTGATGAACATGGTCAGCGCGAACGGCAGCATGAGCAGGCTCGTCCCGAGCGCGTCGGTGCCCAGGCCGTATCCGACCGCGGCCGGGGTCTGGGTGTAGTAGGTGACCAGCAGCACGAAGGCCGCGTCGACGGCGCCGAACAGGAAGGAGGCCACGCAGGCCGTCGTGGCGTACGGCCGCTTCAGCATCGCGAGGTCGAAGACCGGGGCGGTCGACCGGCGCTGCGCCAGAACCCAGGCGACTCCGGCGACGACTCCGATGCCAAGGAGCAGGTAGCACACGTTGCCCCAGATACTGACCTGAGCCATCGCGAGCAGCACCAGCGTCAACCAGGCGATCATCCACACCGTTCCCCACACGCCGATCCGCGCCGAGGAGGCGGGGCGCGAGCGCGGAACCACCACCACAAGTGCCGCCGTGGTCACCGCGAACGCCGCTGCCAGTATGTAGAAGAAGGTCGACAGCGACAGATACTTCACCGACATGCCGCCGCCCACCATGCCGGCCACGACTCCGGTTCCGGTGGCCATGATCAGGACGCTGACCGCGGTGGCTACCGAGGACCCGGAGAGATGGCGGCGCAGGAAGCCGACCGGGAGCATCTGCGCCGCGCTGCCGAAGCCGAGCATGGCCGACCCGACGATCAGCGCCGGGTACGAGTCGCCGATGGCGGGGATCAGCGCGCCCGCCGTGAGTAGGACGCCGGACCACAGGAGCATCGTGCGGTCGTCGACGACGTCCTGCAGGCGAGGTATGAGCACGAAGCCGGCGCCGCTGCCCAGCAACATCGCAGTGAGGACCCAGGTCGCCGCCGAGACGCCGACGGCGAAGTGGCTCTGCATCAGGGGCAGCAGAGGCCCCAGCATGAAGTTGACCGCGATGGTCACCGTGCACAGCAGCGCGGAGACGCCGATCAGCGGGCCTCGCCTGCCCGTAGCCTGGGCTGCAACGCCTGTTCCTGCGCTGAGCGCTGTGTCGTTCGTTCTTGCCATCGTGATTCACTCTCGTTCGGGATGGGGCGCCGTCGCCACCGGCTGAGCCCGGTCGCGCCGACGTGTGAGGGGGGTCTCAAGGTGCGCGGTAGGGCCTCAACGCGGCTAGGACAGGGCTGGCGCAACTTGCGGGTGGCCGCGGTGCACCGTGCACCACATCGCCGCTGCTGTGCGTAGCTGAACTGCTACTGGTTGTGTCCGGACGCGTGCCTGTCGACACGTCACTGCGCGTCTGGCCTGGTCAAGACCTGGCATTGCGCGGAAAACGCGAGTTCGGCGAGCCCGGCCCGCTCGGCGAGGTCGAGATTCTCGACGGCCGCCCCGATCAGCCGGCCAGGGTGTCCCGCGGCACGCAGGGCGGTCAGCGTGGCCCGGGCGGCCTCGCCGAAGGTCCTCACTGTCGCCTGATCGGTCTCGTGGGCGTCGCGCGCGATCGCAGTCGCCGTCTCCGGCGTCACTGCCTCGAGAAGGGCGATTGCCTGCGCTGCAGTCGAAGCCAACGCCCTCGGGGGCAATCCCTGATCGATCGCATAGGTCGCTGCCTCGACGTAGGCGCTCAGCGCAGCGATGAAGAACGCGCCGAGCATGCCCGCCCCCAGGACCCCGGCGCCGCGCACCTCGTCGGAAACGTGCTGTGACGCGCCGCCGAGGTTCACGAGGATGTCCTTGTGCTCCTCCCAGAGTGCGGCCGGCCCGGACACGACGACCATGCCGCGGGGAGAGCCGATGTCGCTGGGGTAGCAGGCGATGAACCCGTCGAGGTAGGCAGCGCCTCGCTCGCCGGCCCATCGCGCCATCTCCTCGGCTTCGTCGGGCGATCCGCTGACCAGATTGACCAACGTGGTGGTGTCCCAGCTGGTGACTGGCTGGAGAGCCGCTCGCGTGCTCTCGTAGCTGTTGGTGCAGGCGATGGCGATCCTCGATGCTTGCACCGCTTCGTCGAGGGAAACCGCGGGAGAGACCCCCGAGTCGGCAAGCGCGAGAGCCCGCTCCGGCGAGCGGTTCCACGCGGCCACCGAATGACCCCGCCCTGCGAGGGTTCTCGAGAGTGCGGCTCCCATCAGCCCACAGCCGATGACCACCACGTCGTACTTCTTCGCGCCGCCCATGAATCCATTCCTTTCGATGACTTGCCAAGTCGCTTGTCACTGCCGGCCGATGCGGGCGTACACCAACGCCCCGTACAACGCCACGAACATGCCGACGACGGCGTTACCGCCGGTGAAGTGCACGCCGATGTTCGTCGTTGCCATCACCAGAGTCACCACGACTCCGAAGGTGGCGAGTGTGGGCGCCACGAGCCGGCGCCAGACGGCCGTCTCGTCCGGCTGGAGGTGGTCGAGCTAGACGCTGCCCTTTTGCGATGAACACGCACAAACCGCCTGGATTCTCGAGGTGTCGCGACATCTTGATGAATCCGACTGAAACAGCAGCTACACGACGCCGATGCGCCCGCGGAGGCGGTGGGATTCGGCGGGTCCTGGTTGCACGGAGGTGATATGCGGTGTTTGGTCGCCGGTGCTGGTCATCGCGCTCCTCGGTCGCACATCGGCCGGCGGGGGACCGAACTCGTCCTGTTCCGCGTCGACAGTGGCCGCTGGGACCGCGTCTTTCCAGGGCGCGTCAGTGCGGGATCGAGGCGGGCTCGGTGCACTCTGCACCTTGCGCGGCAGCCGCATGGCGCGAGGCAATGTGCCCCAGAGTCCCGTTCCGCGCCTACGATGGCGGTGCATAAAGATGTTGTGGCCGAACCCGTCCGAACGGGTGTGTGAGCTGA
The DNA here is from genome assembly GCF_043202415.1 of Streptomyces sp. NPDC048192. Lineage (NCBI taxonomy): Bacteria > Bacillati > Actinomycetota > Actinomycetes > Kitasatosporales > Streptomycetaceae > Streptomyces > Streptomyces sp. NPDC048192. The sequence continues at coordinate 169,056 of NZ_JBIDAL010000016.1, read as the reverse complement.
TCCGACACATCGCCGAAAGCCAGCTGCCGGTGCCGGACGAGGTCGCCGACCAGCTGTGGCGGGCCTCGCAACGAGAGACACGGCAGCGCGAGTACGTCGACGATCCCGTGCTGTCGGAAGCGGACCGGCGCCTCAACAAGGCCAACATGACCCACTGGCTGGTGTCCAACCTGCGGGAACCGGGGCGCCGGGTACCTCCGCCCAAGAGCAGCGAGATGCTGATCTTCGCCCGGGACCTTGTGCTGCGCGGGATGGACGTGAATGAGCTTGGGTCCTGGCGTGCCGCGCAGCGGGTCGGGTGGGGGTTGTGGGTGGAGCAGTGCTTCGCCGCCACCGCGGACCGCGACGAGCTGCGCGAGCTGATCGAGGTGTCCGCCAACTCGCTGACGACCTACATCGACGACTCCATCGCCGCAGTCGGAACCTATGTCGACGAAGTTCGCGGGGAGATGGGCCTCGGCGCCCAGGCGCAACGGCACACGACGGTGCAACTGCTGCTGCAGGGCGCGCGCATCAGCCGCCGCCGCGCGGAGGAGCAGCTCGGTTATCCGCTGGCCGGGCATCACGTCGCGGCGATCTTGTGGGTCGATTCCCCCGCCGATGTGCCTAAGCTCGAACGGGCCGCCGAGTACGTCATGCGGATGTGCGGTGCGACCCGCCGTCTGACCTTGCCGCCGAGCACATCCGCGCTCTGGCTCTGGGCCCCTGCGCACACGGCTCCGTCGACGGCCGCGGTTCTGCACGTCTTGGACAAGGCCCCCGGCGTACGCGTGGCGTTCGGCCGGCCCGGAGCCGGTCTCCCGGGTTTCCGGCAGAGTCATCTGGATGCTGCCGCCGCACAGCGCCTTCTGGCCCGGGTCGGATCGCCGTGGCAGGTCGTCCGCTACGAGGACGTGCACCTCGTCGACCTGCTCACGGCCGATCTGGGTCAGGCCGAGCGGTTCGTAGCCGGCACTCTCGGCGATCTGGCGACATCCGACCGGGTCCTGCAGCGCACGGTTCGCACCTACGTCGCCGCGGGATACAACGTTTCGAACACCGCCGACCGGTTGTTCGCCCACCGCAACACCATCGACCGGCGTCTCGCCAAGGCCCGCGCGATGCTGCCGAGGCCGCTCGACCACGATCCGACGAGCGTTTCGGTCGCGCTCATGCTGGTGGAGCTGCGACAGGACCTGCGGTCCGGTTGTTGATCGGCTGCGCGGTGCAGAACGGTGTGGTACGCACCTGCTCCCACGCACAAAATGGGTAGTCCTCACTGGTCCTGGGTGGTCAGGGCCAGTGGGCAATCCGATGCCCCGATAGCAGAGAGGTGCCGTTGGCCTGCAAGGGGGCGAGCCTCTTGGTCGTATCCGCTGCAGCCCATACCCCGCAGCGCAAGATCGCTGGGGAAGATCAACACACCAGCAAGGTCAGTAACCATGCCGAATCCGGCAAGGACCGGGCGGTCCATCATTGCCGGTCACGAATGGGCGGGGAGTCAACTCGTTCTCAGTCTGCTCCGGCCGCGTTGGGCACTGGTTCGGGCGAAGCCATCCGACTGTGGTCGGGAGGGGCCGAGGCGCCGGGGTCGATGGGACGGTTGCGCGAGCCGTCCCTAGACGGGGGTCTGACTCATGAGATCTATGACCGACGTGTCCAGTCACGGACCTGTCGACTGCCGTTGCGGGATGCTGCCTGCCGCCGAGCCACAGGGCGTGTCCCCATAGGGGCCTTGCCGATGATCAGGCGCCATCACGGTTCAGACCGCCCGAGCAGCCCGGTGCCATCCATCCAGCAGTACGTCACCACCTGGGAGGCGAATTATCATGCCGAGCCGACAGCGCAGCACCTCTTCGAGCACGGATCCTCCGGTTCGGCGTGAGGTCGTCCTGGGCGTGGACACGCACGGCGAGGTGCATGTCGCCGCCGTGGTCTCCCCGCTCGGGAAGATCTTGGGGACCGAGTCCTTTCCGGCGACGGCGGCCGGCTACCGGCAGCTGCTGGTGTGGGCCCGTAAGCGGGGGACGGTGCGTCGAGCGGGGGTGGAGGGCACCGGCACCTTCGGAGCGGGCCTGTCCCGCTACCTGCTGGCGCAGCAGGTCGAGGTATATGAGGTGAACCGGCCCGACCGCTCGGCCCGCCGGCTGCTGGGGAAGTCGGACCCCCTCGACGCACAGGCCGCCGCGCGGGCCGTGCTCAGTGGCCGGGCCCGAGCCCGGGCCAAGTCCGGCGACGGTCCGGTGCATAGTGCCCGGTTGTTCAAGCTCGCCAAGGACTCCGCGGTCAAGGCCCGCACCCAGGCGATCAACCAGCTCAAGGCCGTCCTGGTCATAGCCGATCCCGCCCTGCGGGAACGGCTGTCGAGCCTCGGCAACGCCGAGCTGTTCCGCACCTGCGCGCGCCTCGGCCTACCCGACGGTGGGGTAGACGAGGACCCGGTGGCCCAGGCCACCCACCTGACGTTGCGCATGCTCGCCGAGCGCATCGAGCAGCTCACCGCTCATATCGGCGAGCTGAACCAACGCCTGACCCGGCTCGTCGAACGCCACGCCCCCCAGCTGCTCGTACCGGTGGGCATCGGCCCGGACAGCGCCGTCACTCTCCTGATCACCATGGGAGACAACCCCGAGCGACTGAACACCGAGGCGTCCTTTGCTGCCCTTTGCGGAGTCAGTCCCATCGAGTACTCCTCGGGCCGGCGGAGCACGCGCCGGCTCAACTACGGCGGCGACCGTCAGGCGAACGCGGCCCTGCACCGCATCGTCTTCACCCGCCTGCGCCACGACCCGCGCACCCAGGCGTACTACGAACGCCGCACCCAGGAAGGCAAGACCCGACGCGAGATCATCCGGTGCCTCAAGCGATACGCCGCCCGCGAGGTCTTCAACCTGGTCAGACCGGTTTCCATCGCCCCCGCGTTATAGGGGCGTCCGTGAGACGTGAGAGGGTCTGGGGCGTGAGTGAGACACCCCCGAACACCCTGCAATACCGCTTTGACGGGCCAGAAGACGCTCCGGTCCTGATCTTGGGTCCCTCACTGGGTACCACATGGCACATGTGGGACCGCCAGGTGCCGGAGCTGACCAGGCAGTGGCGGGTCCTGCGGTTCGACCTGCCGGGGCATGGCGGCGCTCCGGCCCGGCCGGCCGGTTCCGTCGCCGAGCTGGCCGCCCGCCTGCTGGCCACCCTGGACGCGCTCGGCGTGCAGCGCTTCGGCTACGCGGGCTGCGCGCTGGGCGGCGCGGTCGGCATCGAGCTGGCCCTGCGCCACCCCGAGCGGCTCGCCTCCCTGGCGCTGGTCGCGGCCTCGCCCCGGTTCGGGACCGCGGACGAGTTCCGCCAGCGCGGGGTGATCGTCCGCACCAACGGGCTCGACCCGATCGCCCGGACCTCGCCGGACCGCTGGTTCACCGGCGCCTTCGCCGCCGCCCAGCCCGCGATCACCGAGTGGGCGGTGCAGATGGTCCGCACCACCGACCCGGGCTGCTACATCGCCGCCTGCGAGGCGCTCGCCTCCTTCGACGTCCGCGGCGAGCTGAGCCGGGTCGGCGTGCCGACGCTGGTGCTCGTCGGCTCCGACGACCAGGTCACCGGGCCCGCCGAGGCCCGCGGTCTGGTCGCCGGCATCCCGGACGCCCGGCTCGCGGTGGTGCCCGGCGCCTCCCACCTGGTCCCGGTCGAGCAGCCGGCGGCCGTCACCGACCTGCTGGTGCACCACTTCTCCACCGCCTGGCAGCAGCCCTACGACACCGGGCAGACCGTTCTGCCGCCGGCGGCCGTCGTGCCGGCGCCGGCCCTGCCGCCGCAGCCCGTGCCGGTCGCCGAGATAGCCCCGGCCGCCGTACCGGAGCAGCCGGCCGCGCCGCCCGACCGGTACGAGACCGGGCTGAAGATCCGCCGGGAGGTGCTCGGCGACGCCCACGTGGACCGGGCGCTGGCCGAGGCCGACGACTTCTCCGGCGAGTTCCAGGAGTTCCTCACCCGCAGCACCTGGGGCGAGGTCTGGGGCCGGCCGGGCCTGGACCGCCGTACCCGCAGCTGCGTCACGCTGACCGCGCTGGTCGTGGGCGGTCACCTGGAGGAGCTGGCCGTCCACACCCGGGCCGCCCTGCGCAACGGGCTCACCCCGGACGAGATCAAGGAAGTGCTCCTGCAGACGGCCGTGTACTGCGGGATGCCGGCCGCGAACCGCGCGTTCCGGGTGGCCCGGCAGGTCATCCGGGAGGAGACCACGCCCGCCGAGTGAACCCCGCCCCGTGAGCCCCGCCGGTCGAGTCCCGTCACCTCGCGCAGGGCAGGATGGGGAGACATGAAGCTCACGAAGAAGTCGCACGCCTGTGTCCGCCTCGACAAGGACGGGCAGACCCTCGTCATCGACCCGGGCGGGTTCAGCGAGGAGGACGCCGCGCTCGGCGCCGACGCCATCCTGATCACGCACGAGCACCCGGACCACTTCGACGAGTTCCGGCTCCGGGCCGCCATGGAGAACAACCCCGCGGCCCGGGTCTGGACGCTGAAGTCCGTCGCGGAGCGGATCACGGCCGCCTTCCCGGGCCGGGTGCACACCGTCGGCCACGGCGACACCTTCACCGCGGCCGGCTTCGACGTGCAGGTCCACGGCGAACTCCACGCGGTGATCCACCCCGACATCCCGCGGATCACCAACGTCGGCTACCTCATCGACGGCGGCAGGGTCTTCCACCCCGGCGACGCCCTCACCGTCCCCGACCATCCGGTGCAGACGCTGATGCTGCCGGTGATGGCCCCCTGGAACAAGATCTCCGAGGTCATCGACTACGTCCGCGAGGTCAGGCCGCAGCGCGCCTACGACGTCCACGACGCCCTGCTCACCGACCTGGCCCGCCCGATCTACGACCGCCAGATCGGCGCCCTGGGCGGCACCGACCACCAGCGGCTGACGCCCGGGGCATCCACACAGGTCTGAGCCCGTTGTCAGTGGCTCCGGGTAGGTTGTCAGGCATGCGCATCGCCACCTGGAACGTGAACTCGATCACCGCCCGCCTTCCGAGGCTGCTGGCCTGGCTGGAGAGCAGCGGCACCGACGTGCTGTGCCTGCAGGAGGCCAAGGTCGCCGAGGAGCAGTTCCCCTACGGCCAGCTCCGCGAGCTGGGCTACGAGGCGGCGGTCCACGCCACCGGCCGGTGGAACGGCGTGGCGGTGCTCTCCCGGGTGGGCATCGAGGACGTCGTCAAGGGCCTGCCCGGCGACCCCGGCTTCGACGGCGCGGTCGAGCCGCGCGCCATCTCGGCGACCTGCGGCCCGGTCCGCGTCTGGTCGGTGTACGTGCCGAACGGCCGCGAGGTGGAGCACCCGCACTACGCCTACAAGCTCCAGTGGTTCGAGGCCCTGAAGGCGGCCGTGTACGGCGACGCGCAGGGCAGCCGCCCGTTCGCCGTGCTGGGCGACTACAACGTGGCGCCGACCGACGACGACGTCTACGACCCGGCCGCCTTCGAGGGCTCCACCCATGTCACCCCGGCCGAGCGCGCCGCCCTCGCCTCCCTGCGCGAGGCGGGCCTGAGCGACGTGGTGCCGCGCCCGCTGAAGTACGAGCACCCGTTCACCTACTGGGACTACCGCCAGCTCTGCTTCCCCAAGAACCGCGGCATGCGCATCGACCTGGTGTACGGCAACGCGCCCTTCGCGGAGGCCGTCAAGGACGCCTACGTCGACCGCGAGGAGCGCAAGGGCAAGGGCGCCTCCGATCACGCACCGGTGGTGGTCGACCTCGACGTCTGATGCCACGCTTGAGTCCATGAACCTTCCGTTCCTGGGCCACCGGCACAAGAAGCACGGAGAGGCGGCGCCCCCCGCGGATCCCGAGGGGATCGCCGCCCTGCTGTCCGAGTGCGAGCTGCTCCGCTCCCAGGCGGCCCGGGCGGGCGTCCGCCTCGACGACACCCCGGGCTCCCTGGAGGCCCTGGACCAGCTGGTCCCGCGCTGGCGCGACGACCCGGAGGTCCTGCCCTGGCTGGGCCATGACGCGGGACTGTATCTGGGCACGGTCGTGGTGCGCACCGTGCCCGGAGCCGCCTGGCTGATCCGCCCCGGGGGCGAGCCCGTGGTACGGCTGGCCTCGGGACGCGAGGTGGAGGCCGTGGCCGCCGGGCAGGCCTGGGCCGAGAGCGGCGTCCCCGAACTCTCCCAGCTGTACGCCGAGATCGCGGAGAACTGATGCCGCGCCCGTGAGCTGACGCCCCCTCACCCTCCGGCCGTACGAGGGCGGCGGGGACCAACCCGGCGGACCTCGACTACGATGTGCCGTTCATCCCTGTGGTGAAGGGGGAACCCCGCCGAGCCACACCGGGACGTGCACGCTGCTCTCGGGGGGCGGCAGTTCACGGGCCAGGCTCGTCCGGCGGCAGCCGGAGATCACTGCTCGCCGAGCGGGACGGACACGTACGACGGGTCGTCCGAGGGCGAGGAGAAGGTCAGCTGCGCGCCGGACGGGTTGTGCTCGATGTAGAGCGGGTCGACCGTGTCCACCACCAGCGCCAGGCGGTGCCCGGCGGGCACGTCGTACGCCGTGGAGAACAGGTCCAGGTCCACGCCGAACGGCTCGCCGGGTGTCCGCCCGTGCCAGGTGTACGGCGCGTGCGTGACCAGCTTGCCGAGGCCGAGCGGCCCCACGTCGTACAGATAGGCGATGAACGTGCCGCTCTCCGCGGTCGGGGTGAGCGTGGTGTGCAGGGTGGCCGTGCCGCGCACTTTCTGGGTGCCGCCGTACCGCTCCGACTGCCAGACGGCCGCCCAGCGGCGCGGCAGCAGCGGGATCGCGGCCATGGGCGGCAGACGGGCGACCTGGTCGAGGATGCTGGAGAGGAAGACCACCCCGCCGTCGGCGCCGGAGTCGACGTTCGTGTGGACGGTGGCGGAGCCGGCGAGCGCGAGCTTCCGGCGGGTCGCGGCGATCGACTTCCAGTCCGGGTAGCCCTCGTAGCCCCCGGCGCTGCGGGACTTCAGCTGGACCGGCTGCTCGTGGTCGATGCCGTTGGGGGCGCCCTTGAGGTAGTGGTCGAGCCAGCGCTCGGTGTCCGTCCAGACGTCGTTGGGCAGCCCGAACAGGCCGGTCAGCTCCGGGGTCGCGTGGTCGCCGGGACGCAGTTCCAGGCGCTTGGGCACCTTCAGCTTCTCGTAGAAGGCGGCGTACTGGTTCACCGGAAAGATCGTGTCGCCCCACGCGTTGGCGAGCATCAGGGCCGTGCCGTTCTTGTTCAGCTGGTCCGCATAGGTCGCAGGGGAACGTTTCTCCCCCCAGGCGATCATCTCCTGCTCCCGGGAGAGGTCGGAGGCGTAGAAGTGGTCGAAGACGTCCCGCACTTCGGGGCTCTCCCGGCCGGTGACGGTGGCCGTGCCGTCCAGCAGCGCCGCCGCCTCCACATGCTGGGTGCGGCCCGAGTAGATGGAGTCGATCAGGTCGGCCCAGCCGCTGAGCGCCGCCACCGCCTTGATGCGCTTGTCGTGCGCGGCGGCGAGCAGGCTGATCCCGGCGCCGTACGACACCCCCGCCATGCCGATGTGCCGCGGGTCGGCCGGGGTGTTGGCGAGGGCCCAGTCGATGACCTTGGAGGCGTCCGCCACGTCCGGCGGACCGGCCACTTCTATCCGGCCGCCGGACTGCCAGAACCCGCGCACGTTGTAGGTGAGCACCACATAGCCGGCGTCGGCGAGCTTCTGCGCCTGCGCGAGGTACTCCACCTGCGGCAGGGACCAGCTCGTGGGCAGCACGATGAGCGGATAGGCGTGCGCGCCGTCGGCGCCGGCGGGCGTGACGACGTTCGCCTTCAGCACGGTGCCGCCGTCGCCGGTGATGTCGACGAACCGGACGCCCGGCGTGCCGGCCTGGGCGACGGGGGCCAGGCCGGTGGCCGTGGCGAGCAGTGCCGCCGAGACGGCTCCGACGGCGGCGGTGCGCACGGAGGCGCGGTGATGTCCCATGGGCCACTCCTTCAACTGTTCCCGTCCAAAGTGACCCGACGGTAACCGCGACCGCTTACCGTAAGTAACCCGTCGGTAAGTTACGTGCGGGTAAAGGTTCTTGAAGGGCGCTAGGTGGCCGTGTCGGCGGCGGCCGGCTCGGGCAGGGGCGTGCGCGCCGGCCGTGTCACGTCCGCGACCAGCTCGACCACGTCCGGGCCGTACGCCTGGGAGTTGACCACCTTCAGCAGCAGCACGAAGGAGCCGGCGCCGTACTTGCGGTGCAGGCGTTCGTGGTGGCGGGCGAGATAGCGGGTGGCGGCCTGGTTGCCGACGGCCCGCTGCCCGCAGAACAGGAACACCGGGCGTGAGTCCTCCGGTCCGTCCGCGGTGAGCCGGGCCAGCACGACGTACTCGCTGCGGCCGCGCTCCATGCGGTACTCCTCCCCGCCGATCCGGAACAGGCCCCGGTCCGCCACGGGTTCGGTCTCCGTGTTGACCCACACGCCGGGCAGCAGCGAGGAGAGGTGGGCCGCCATCCGGCGGTTCGAGTAGGGGCCGCCGACGCAGAACTCCGTGCGCTCGCCGAAGCCCTGCTGGGTCGCGTCGTGCGCCACCACCTGGGCGCGCGCGTGGCAGTCCTTGATGAGGGCGGACAGCTCCAGCAGGGCGAACACGTCGTGACGCTTCACCGTCAGCTCCGGCCCGCCGGACGCGCGGTTGACCACGAGCAGCGACTCCGAGTGGTCCGGCAGCCCGAAGAACGCCTGCTTGCGCCGCAGTCTGCGGCGCCACAGATACGTGCGGGCCAGCCAGCCCAGCGAGGCGGAGATGCCCGTGGCCACCAGGCCGAGGACGATGTTGCGCACGTCGTCGTTCATGGCCGGGGATGGTAGCGGTCCGGGGAGAACCGGTGCGTACCCCTGTTCGATCTGTGACGTTCGTGTGGCGGGTGGCCGAGGCGTACTGTCGGTACTACGGCAATCTGGTTACGCTGCGCGGACTTGTCCCTACGGGAGGTACGGATGGGTCGTCCTGGCACGCGGAAACTGGCGGTTCTGGCGGTCTCGGCCGCCGTGGTGTCGGTGGGGGCGGCGGCGCCACCCGCCGCGACGACGAGCGGCACACCCGCCAAGGTCCCCGTGGCGGTGGGCTACGGCGGCGCGGTCGCCAGCGTCGACGCCGACGCATCCGCCGCCGGCATCGAGGTCCTCAGGCACGGCGGCAACGCGGTCGACGCGGCCGTCGCCACCGCCGCCGCGCTCGGCGTCACCGAGCCCTACTCGGCCGGCATCGGCGGAGGCGGCTACTTCGTCTACTACGACGCAAGGTCCCGCACGGTGCACACCATCGACGGCCGGGAGACGGCGCCGCTGAGCGCCGGCTCCGACCTGTTCCTGGAGAACGGCAAGCCGCTCGCCTTCGCCGACGCCGTCAGCAGCGGCCTGAGCGTCGGCACCCCGGGCACGCCCGCGACCTGGCAGAAGGCGCTGGACGAGTGGGGCAGCAAGCGGCTCGGCACGGTCCTGAAGCCGGCCGAGCGGATCGCCCGCGACGGCTTCACCGTCGACGACACCTTCCGCTCGCAGACCGCGTCCAACGAGACCCGGTTCCGCTACTTCCCGGACACCGCGAAGCTGTTCCTGCCGAACGGGCAGCTGCCGGTCGTCGGATCCAGGCTGAAGAACCCCGAACTGGCCCGCACCTACGAGGAACTGGGCCGCAAGGGCGTCGACGCGATCTACCGCGGGGACATCGGCGACGACATCGTCAAGACCGTCGAACACCCGCCCGTCGACCCCGCCTCCGGCTGGAACGCCCGCCCCGGCAAGCTGGAGGAGAAGGACCTGGCCGTCTACCGGGCCAAGCTCCAGGCGCCCACCAGGACCTCGTACCGCGGCCTGAACGTGTACTCCATCGCCCCCTCCTCCTCGGGCGGCACCACGGTCGGCGAGGCCCTCAACATCCTGGAGAACACCGACCTGTCGAAGGCGAGCGAGGTGCAGTACCTGCACCACTTCATCGAGGCGAGCCGGATCGCCTTCGCCGACCGCGGGCGCTGGGTGGGCGACCCCGCCTTCGAGGACGTGCCGACCAAGGAGCTGCTGTCCCAGCGGTACGCCGACTCGCGGGCCTGCCTGATCAAGGACGACGCGGTCCTCACCAGCCCCCTCGCCCCCGGCGACCCCCGCCACCCCGCGGCCTGCGGCCAGGGCGGTACGGCCGCCCCGACGACGTACGAGGGCGAGAACACCACGCACCTCACCGTGGCCGACAAGTGGGGCAACGTCGTCTCCTACACGCTCACCATCGAGCAGACCGGCGGCAGCGCCATGACCGTGCCCGGCCGGGGCTTCCTGCTCAACAACGAGCTGACCGACTTCTCCTTCGCCCCCGCCAACCCGGCCGTGCACGACCCGAACCTGCCGGGCCCGGGCAAGCGGCCGCGCTCGTCGATCTCGCCGACGGTCGTGCTGGACCGCAACAACCGGCCCGTGGTGGCGCTCGGTTCACCCGGCGGAGCCACCATCATCACGACCGTGCTGCAGACCCTCACCGAGTTCCTCGACCGGCACCTTCCGCTGGTCGACGCCATCGCCGCGCCGAGGGCCAGCCAGCGCAACGCGGGCAAGACCGAACTCGAACCCGCGCTCTACGACAGCGACCTGAGGAAGCAGCTCGAGGGCATCGGCCACTCCTTCTCCCTCAACCCCGAGATCGGCGCGGCGACCGGCGTGCAGCGGCTGCCGGACGGCAAGTGGCTGGCGGCCGCCGAGAAGGTACGGCGCGGCGGCGGCTCCGCGATGGTGGTGGACCCGGCGCCGTAGACGAGCGGGGACGGCCCCGGAGTGGAAGCCCCGGGGCCGGAAGCGGCGGCGGGCGTCACGACTGGGGTGCGGGCAACTCCGTCGCGGGCGGCCGGGTCTCCTGGGCGCGGAAGTCCAGCCGGCCGTCGCGGACGTCCACCGTCACCCGGCTGCCCTCGGAGATCGTGCCGTTCAGCAGCAGCCGGGACAGCTGGTTGTCCACCTCCCGCTGGATGGTGCGGCGCAGCGGCCGGGCGCCGTACTCCGGCTGGTAGCCGCGCTCGGCGATCCAGTCGACGGCGGCGTCCGTGAAGTCCACCGAGACGCCCTGCCCGTCCAGCAGCCGCCGGGTGCTCTCCAGCAACAGGTCGGTGATCTGCCGCAGTTGCGCGCCGGTGAGCTGCCGGAACACCACGATCTCGTCGATGCGGTTGAGGAACTCCGGCCGGAAGTGCTCGCGCAGCGGCCGCAGGATCTGCTCGCGGCGCGCCTCCTCGTCCGCGTCGGCGCCGCCCGGCCCGAATCCGATTCCGGCGCCGCGCCGGGTGATCGCCTCCGAGCCCAGGTTGCTCGTCATCACGATGACCGTGTTGGTGAAGTCCACCGTCCGGCCCTGGGAGTCGGTCAGCCGGCCGTCGTCCAGCACCTGCAGCAGGATGTTGAAGACGTCCGGGTGGGCCTTCTCCACCTCGTCCAGCAGGAGCAGCGAGTACGGGTGCCGGCGCACCACCTCGGTGAGCTGCCCGGCCTCCTCGTGGCCGACGTACCCGGGCGGGGCGCCGACCAGCCGGGAGACGGTGTGCCGCTCCTGGTACTCGCTCATGTCGAGCCGGACCATGCGGTCCTCGCTGCCGAACAGCGCCTCGGCGAGCGCCCGGGCCAGCTCGGTCTTGCCGACGCCGGTCGGGCCGAGGAACAGGAAGCTGCCGATCGGCCGGTTCGGGCTCGCGAGCCCCGCGCGGGAGCGCAGCACGGCCTCCGAGACCACGGCGACGGCCTCCTCCTGGCCGACCACCCGCTGGTGCAGATGCTCCTCCAGGCCCAGCAGCCGTTCCTTCTCCTCCTGGGTGAGCCTGCTGACCGGGATGCCGGTCTGCCGGGACACCACCTCGGCGATGGCCTCCGCCGTCACCTCCAGGTCCAGGCCCTCGTCGGCCTTGTCGTCGCCGCTCGCCTCGGCGATCCGCTGCTTCAGCTCGCCGATCCGGTCGCGCAGCTCCTTGGCCTTGTCGTAGTCCTCCCCGGCGACCGCCTGGTCCTTGTCCAGCACGAGCTGCTCGACCTCGCGCTCCATGGCGCGCACGTCCGTGCCCTTGGTCCGCGCGCCGAGCCGCACCCGGGCGCCCGCCTGGTCGATCAGGTCGATGGCCTTGTCCGGCAGCCGCCGGTCGGTGAGATAGCGGTCGGACAGCTCCACGGCGGCGACCAGCGCCTCGTCGGTGTAACGGACCTGGTGGTGGGCCTCGTACCGGTCGCGCAGCCCCCGCAGGATCTCGATGGTGTCCTCGGCCGTCGGCTCGGGCACCAGCACCGGCTGGAACCGGCGGGCCAGCGCCGCGTCCTTCTCGATCCGGCGGTACTCCTCCAGCGTGGTCGCGCCCACGATGTGCAGCTCGCCCCGGGCCAGGGCGGGCTTGAGGATGTTCCCGGCGTCCATCGCGCCGCCCTCGGCGCCGGAGCCCGCGCCCACGACGGTGTGCAGTTCGTCGATGAACACGATCAGCCGGTCGGAGTGGGCGCGGATCTCCTCCACGATGTTGTTCAGGCGCTCCTCGAAGTCGCCCCGGTAGCGGGTGCCGGCCACGACCCCGGTGAGGTCCAGCGCGACGACCCTGCGGCCCGACAGGATGTCCGGCACGTCCCCGTCGGCGATGCGCTGGGCCAGCCCCTCGACGATGGCCGTCTTGCCGACCCCGGCGTCGCCGATGAGGACCGGGTTGTTCTTGCCCCGGCGGGAGAGCACCTCGATGGTCTGCTCGATCTCGGTGTCCCGGCCGATCACCGGGTCGATCCGGCCCTGCCGGGCCAGGTCGGTCAGGTCGCGGCCGTACTTGTCCAGCGTGGGCGTGCCGGTGGCGCGCGGCCGCTCCGGGCGCGTCTGGGTGCTCTCCGGGGCCTCCGGCGGCAGGGAGCCGGCCGAGAACCGGGCCGCGTTCAGGATGTGCCCGGCGGCCGAGTCCGGGTTGGCGGCCAGCGCGCTCAGCACGTGCTCGGGGCCGATGTAGCCCGCGCCGCTCGCCCGCGCCAGATCGTGCGCGTCCAGCAGGGCGCGCTTGACGGCCGGGGTGAGCGACAGCGAGGTCGGCGGCGGCGCCTCGCCCGGCGGGTGCGCGACCGGGCCCGCCCGGTCGTCGATCTCCGAGGCCAGGGAGTCCGGGTCCGCGCCCGCGCGGCTCAGCAGGCTCCGGGTGGGCTCCGACTCCAGCGCGGCACGCAGCAGGTGCTGGGTGTCCAGATCCCGGCTGCCGTGCTCGACGGCGTACACGGCGGCCCCTCTGACCAGCTCACGGGCCGGCTGGCTGAGCAGGCGGCCGATGTCGATGTGGCGCTTGGCTCCGCTGGGGGGACCACCGAAAAAACGGGCCAGGAACTCGCCGAAGGGGTCAGGAGGGTAGCCGTTGGTCATGGCGATGCGCTTCCTTCGCTGACGACTGGCTCCGCCGGGTAACCGGATGGGGGCTGTTCATGCCCACGATGACATGAACCGAGGGGGGTGGCATGTCCGCCTGCGCGGGAGGGGCTTTCCGCTCGCCGGCGGCTGCGGGCCGGCCGCGGTTCGCTCCGGCCCGCGCGGCGGCGCCGCACCTCGGCACGGCCGCGCGCGCTCAGTGCGTCAGGGTGTCACGCGGGCGGTCAGGATCCGGGGACCGGACTCCGTGACGGCCACCGTGTGCTCCACGTGGGCCGCGCGGGAGCCGTCGGAGGTGCGCAGGGTCCAGCCGTCGGACGCCTCGTAGTAGGCGTCCTTTCCGCTCGCGACGAGCATGGGCTCGATGGCGAGGACCATGCCTGGGCGCAGCGGGAGCCCCCGCCCCGGGCGGCCCTCGTTGGGGACGTCGGGGTCCTCGTGCATACGGCGGCCGATGCCGTGGCCGCCGAAGCCGTGCGGGATGCCGTACCCCGCCTCGCGGCAGGCCCGGCCGACGGCGTGGGCGATGTCGCCGATGCGGTTGCCCGGGACGGCCGCCGCGATGCCCGCCGCCAGCGCCCGCTCGGCGGTGTCGATCAGACGCAGGTCCGCCGGGCGCGGGCGGCCCACGGTGAAGCTGATCGCCGAGTCCCCGGCCCAGCCGTCCAGGACCGCGCCGCAGTCGATCGAGACCAGGTCGCCGTCGCGCAGCCGGTAGCGGCCGGGGATGCCGTGCACGATCGCGTCGTTCACGGAGGCGCAGATCACCGCGGGGAAGGGGGTCGGCGCGAAGGACGGGCGGTAGCCGAGGAACGGCGAGGACGCTCCGGCCTCACGCAGCACCGCCCGTGCCACCTCGTCCAGCTCCAGCAGACTCACCCCTACGGCCGCGGCGTCCCGTACGGCCGTCAGGGCCCGTCCGACCACCTGGCCGGCGGCGTGCATCGCGTCGATCGACGTGTCCGTCTTCAGTTCCACCATGCCAATTACTATACCGGTATTTGAATAGGGTGCGGGCGGGCGCGCCGGTATTAGAATGGGGGCATGGTGCGCACCCCCCTGACCCCGGAAGAGCGTGAACGCGGCGAGCGGCTCGGGAGGTTGCTGCGCGAGGCGCGCGGGGACCGGAGCATGACCGAGGTCGCCGCGCGGGCGGGCGTCTCCGCCGAGACGCTCCGCAAGATCGAGACGGGCCGGGCGCCGACGCCGGCGTTCTTCACCGTCGCCGCGCTGGCCGGCGTCCTCGGGCTGTCGATGGACGACCTGATCGCACGGTGCCTGCTCGTACCCGCCTGACCGCCTGATCGGCCGGGCCGCACAGCGCGCCGGGCCGGATGATGATCCGCTCGCGCACTGCCGGAAAACCCTGTGTAGCAGCGCCGTAACACACCTGGTGTTGCCTACCGGCGGAGTACCGGCGGCCGGGCGGGAGCAGAGCGATGGCGGTGGAACGACTCCCAGGCGGAGCGGGGGAGTTCGCGGGCTACCTGGACGGCCTGCTGGCACGGCTGGACCAGGGCGGAGGCTGGAGCGGGGTCTTCTGGCGGCGCGACCCCGACGGCATGCGGGCCTGTCTGGACGGCCGCGAGGTGCCGCCGTGGGACGTGGTCGGGTCGCTGCTGGAGGACTTCGCCGCGGCATACGGCCCCGCCGCCGCTGCCGCCGAGCGGGAACGGGCCCGCGCCCTGTACCGGGCCGCGCTCACCGCGCACGACGCCCGCCCCGGCGCGCGCGAAACCCTGCTCGCCCGCCTCGACGCCATGCTCCGCGAACAGCACCGCGCCGCCGAACGCCGGGCCGAACTGACCCGCCGGCTGTCCGCACCGGCCGGCGCGGCGGAGGCCGACTCCCTCCGCCACGCCCTGTCCTGGGCCGCCGACGACCACACCCGCGCGACCGCCCGCTGCGAGGAACTCCGTTCACGCTTGACGGAGTTGGACCACCGGGAGACGGCGGGGCCTCGGGGGGAGCGGAGGGGTCCCGACTCCGCTCCGGCGTGCAACGGGGGCTCGCAGGCGGAGGGAGCCCGCGGGGCCGGCGTTCCGGGCGCGGTGTGGAACGAGGGTGCGCAGGGGGTGGGGACCGGCGTCCCGGCCGTGGTGTGGAACGGGGGTGCGCAGGCGGAGGGGACTGGTGTCTCGGCCGCGATGCGGAATGGGGGTGCGCAGGGGGTGGGGGCGCGCGGGGCCGGCGTCTCGGCCGCGGTGCGGAACGGGGGCTCGCAGGCGGAGGGAGCCCGCGGGGTCGGCGTTTCGGCCGGGGTGCGGAGCGGGGGTGCGCAGGCGGAGGGGACCGGCGTCCCGGCCGGGGTGTGGAACGGGGGTGCGCAGGCGGTGGGGGCGCCCGGGGCCGGCGTCTCGGCTGGGGGTGCGCAGGCCGCCGGGGAGGCGGTGCCGCCGCATTTCCGGCGCTCGGGGGAGCGGGAGTGGTCGGAAGCGGCAAGCGCTCCCGAGGGTGGGGAACAGGCGCCGACCGCCCGGGCCACCACGCCGGGCCACGACCTCGATGCCGCATCTCTCACCCCGCCGGTTGCCGCGCCGGTCCACGGGCCCGTTTCCGCTCGCGTGCCGCCCGCTGGCCCCGCCGGTGCCGCAGCTCCTGTCTCGCCGGTTGCCGCCGGCCACGCCTCCGCTCCGACTCGCGTGCCGCCCGCTCGCCCCGCCGGTGCCGCAGCTCCTGTCCCGCCGACCGCCACGCCCGCCCACGCCCCCGCTCCCACCCGCGTGCCGCCCGCTCGCCCCACCGGTGCCGTGTCCACCGCGCCGCCGTTCGCCCACCCCGCCACCACTCCACCCTCCGCCCCACAGCCCGACACCCCCGCGCCCTCCACGCCGCAGGCCCCCACCCCGTCCGTGCCGCCCGCGCCCTCCGCCCCCGCCCCGCTGCAGGCCGCCCGCACCCCGGAGTCCGGCAAGGTGCGGAAACGGCGTCGGGGGAGTGGCCGGTTCGCCGGGATGGGTGACGAGGAGGGTGCCGTCGTCGTACCCGTGGTGCCGTTGCCGGCCGGGGACGAGAGCCGTACCGGGGGCCGGGCACCGCGTGGGGCGCGGTTCGCCGGGGCCGGGGACGGGGGCGAGCCCGTCGTGGCGGCGCCGGGTGAGGTGGAGGACGCCGAGGGGGACGCAGCCGTGGCGGGGGTCGTGGAGCGGCTCGCCCGGCTGCGGGGCGAAGGGCGCGGCGGGGAGGCGCATGTGCTGCTGGTGGAGGTCGCGCAGTGGCCCGCCGTGCGGTTCCCGGCGCTCGCGGACGCCCTGCACCGGGCCGGGCTCGGCGCGGACTGGGCCACGCTGCTCTGGGAGACCGCCTCGCTGCCCCCCGAGCGGCTGGTCGCCGCCGCCGACGCGCTGGTCGCCGCCGGACGGGAGGAAGACGCCCGGCAGATGCTGCGGCAGGGCGTCGCCCGCCCGGCGGAGGAGGTCGGCGCGGCCGTGCTGCGGCTCGAGGAGGAGGGCCGGGGCAGGGAGGCGGCGGCGCTGCTCGACGCCCTGGTGCGGGGCCGTACGGCGCAGGAGGCGGCCCGCGGCGTCGCCCCCGACCCCCGCCGGCTCGTGCCGCCGCTGCTCGGCGCCGCGCGGGCCGTCTCCGCCGAGCGGCACTGGGACCTGGTGCACGCGCTGCGGGTCGCCGGACACGCCACGTGAGCGGCCATCCGGGAGTATCGTCCCGGTATGCTCCGGTTCACCCCCTGGAGCGGCCCGGTGCTCACCCGCAGGGGCGCCTCACCTGATCGACTCCGCGGGATGGCGACGATGGTCTTGGCAAGGGCCTCCCGGAGGCTTACTTTCGTCCCTCTACGGCCTGCTCTACGGGCGTAGAGGCTCTGACGGCCCGTCGAAGGAGCAGCTCATGGCCGACGTCGTACGCGCCGCACTGGTCCAGGCCACCTGGACCGGCGACACCGAGTCCATGGTGGCGAAGCACGAGGAGCACGCCCGCGAGGCGGCCCGCCGGGGCGCCCGGATCATCGGGTTCCAGGAGGTCTTCAACGCGCCCTACTTCTGCCAGGTCCAGGAGCCCGAGCACCACCGCTGGGCCGAACGGGTTCCGGACGGGCCGACGGTGCGGCGGATGCAGGACCTCGCGCGGGAGACCGGGATGGTCGTCGTGGTCCCCGTCTTCGAGGTCGAGCAGTCCGGCTTCTACTACAACACCGCCGCCGTGATCGACGCCGACGGCACCTACCTCGGCAAGTACCGCAAGCACCACATCCCGCAGGTCAAGGGGTTCTGGGAGAAGTACTACTTCAAGCCCGGCAATCTCGGGTGGCCCGTGTTCGACACCGCCGTGGGCAGGGTCGGCGTCTACATCTGCTACGACCGGCACTTCCCGGAGGGCTGGCGGCAACTGGGTCTCAACGGCGCCCAGTTGGTCTACAACCCGTCGGCCACCCACCGAGGCCTCTCCGCCCATCTGTGGCAGCTGGAGCAGCCCGCCGCCGCCGTCGCCAACGAGTACTTCGTCGCCGCCATCAACCGGGTCGGGCGGGAGGAGTACGGCGACAACGACTTCTACGGGACCAGTTACTTCGTCGACCCCCGCGGGCAGTTCGTCGGCGAGGTCGCGAGCGACACGTCCGAGGAACTCCTCGTCCGCGACCTCGATCTCGACCTGATCGAGGAAGTGCGGCAGCAGTGGGCCTTCTACCGAGACCGCCGCCCCGACGCCTACGAAGGACTGGTACAGCCGTGAACGACCTCTACTCCCGCCACCGCCAGGTCATGCCCGACTGGCTCGCCCTCTACTACGACGACCCGATCGAGATCACCCACGGCGAGGGCCGCCATGTCTGGGACTCCGCCGGCAACAAGTACCTGGACTTCTTCGGCGGCATCCTGACGACGATGACCGCGCACGCCCTGCCCGAGGTGACCAAGGCGCTCAGCGAGCAGGCCGGGCGGATCATCCACTCCTCCACCCTCTACCTCAACCGCCCCATGGTCGACCTCGCCGAGCGCATCGCCCAGGTGAGCGGCATCCCCGACGCCCGCGTCTTCTTCACCACCTCCGGCACCGAGGCCAACGACACCGCCCTGCTGCTCGCCACCTCCTACCGGCGCAGCAACACGATCCTGGCGATGCGCAACAGCTACCACGGGCGCTCCTTCAGCACGGTCGGCATCACCGGCAACCGCGGCTGGTCGCCGACGTCCCTGTCCCCGCTGCAGACCCTGTACGTGCACGGCGGCGTGCGCACCCGGGGCCCGTTCGCCGGCCTGGACGACCGCGACTTCATCGACGCCTGTGTCGCCGACCTGAAGGACGTCCTCGGGCACACCCGGCCGCCCGCCGCGCTGATCGCGGAGCCGATCCAGGGCGTCGGCGGCTTCACCTCGCCGCCCGATGGGCTCTACGCCGCCTTCAGGGAAGTCCTGAAGGAGCACGGCATCCTGTGGATCGCCGACGAGGTGCAGACCGGCTGGGGCCGCACCGGCGACCACTTCTGGGGCTGGCAGGCGCACGCCCGCAGCGGCCCGCCGGACATCGTCACCTTCGCCAAGGGCATCGGCAACGGCACCTCGATCGGCGGTGTGATCGCCCGCGCCGAGATCATGAACTGCCTGGACGCCAACAGCATTTCGACCTTCGGCGGCACCCAGCTCACCATGGCCGCCGGCCTCGCCAACCTCACGTACCTCCTGGAACACGATCTCCAGGGCAACGCCCGCCGGGTCGGCGGCCTGCTCATCGAGCGGCTGCGCGCCGTCGCCGCCCAGCTGCCGGGCGTGAAGGAAGTGCGCGGCCGTGGCCTGATGATCGGCATCGAGCTGGTCAAGCCCGGCACCGGCCAGGCCGACCCGCAGGCGGCCGCCGCCGTCCTGGAGGCGGCCCGCGAGGGCGGCCTGCTCATCGGCAAGGGCGGCGGCCACGACACCAGCGCCCTGCGCATCGCCCCGCCGCTGTCGCTCACGGTCGCGGAGGCGGAGGAGGGCGCGGCGATCCTGGAACGGGCGCTCAGGAGTACGTACTAGAGAACGGCGGTACGGCCATGACCACCACCCTGGAGTCCCGGCACGGCTGGGAACCCGCCCTCTCCGTCCGCCAGGTGCTCACCCTGGAACGGGTCCTCGCCGGGGAACCCGAGGTGGTGGCCGGCGCCGGGCAGCTCGACCGGCCGGTGCGCTGGGTGCACGTCGCCGAGGCCGCCGACGTCGGCGTGATGCTCAGCGGCGGCGAGATGGTGCTCACCACCGGTGTGCTGCTGGCCGGCGACGAGGCCAAGCAGGCCGAGTACATCCAGTCGCTGCACCGCGCCGAGGCCGCCGCCGTCGTGCTCGGCCTCGGCAGGGCCTTCCCGGCGCCGCCCGAGGTGATGCGCCGGGCCGCCGAGCGGTGCGGGCTGCCCATGGTCGTCCTGCACCGGCCCTTCCCGTTCGCCGAGCTGACCGAGGAGGTCCAGTGCCGGCTGGTGCGGCGGAAGTTCGCCGCCGTCAGCCTCTCGGAGACCGTACGCACCGAACTCACCGCCCTGATCACCGCCGGCGCCCCCCTGCAACGGCTGCTCGACGAGGTCGCCCGGCACGGCGGCTGCCCGGTCGTCCTCACCAACCTCGCCCACCGCGTCCTCGCCACGGCGGGGGAGCGGTCCGCCGTGGACGACGTGCTGCGCGACTGGGAGCGGGTCGCCCGGCAGGCCGCCGCCTGCGCCGACGACGGCTGGATCCGGGCCGAGCTGGGCGGGCGCGGGGAGCGCTGGGGCCGGCTGCTGCTGTGCGGCTACCGGGGCGAGGCGGCCACCGGCCGGCTGCTCGCCGACCGGGCCGCCGAGGCCCTGGTGCTGCACCGCATGCTCGGCGGCGGCTGCGCGCCCTCCTGGGAGGAGGAGTCCGCGCAGAGCCTGCTCACCGACCTGGTCTCCGGCGCCGTACCGGCCCGGCAGCTGCTGCCCCGGGCGCGGGCGGCCGGGCTGCCGGTGAACCGGCGCACCTTCGTCCCGCTGGTCGTCCTCGGCCGCGCCCCCGGCGAACTCGACCGTGTGCTGCGGCTGCTGGGGCTTGCCGGGCTGGTCGCCGAACTCGCCGACGGCCGCGCCGCCGTCCTGCTCAGCCTCCCGCGCGACCAGGACGCCGATACCCTCACCGCCCACTTCGCGGCCCGGCTGCGCGCCGGGTCACGGGCCGTGGTCGCGGCCAGCGCCGCCCGCACCGCCTGGGACGACGTGCCCGCCGGGCTGCGCGAGGCCCGGCACGTCGCCGACGCCGTCGCCGACTCCCCGGCCGCCCTCGACCTGCCGGCCGTGGTCCGCCTGAAGGACGTGCATCTGCGCGGACTGGTCCGGCTGCTGCGCGACGACCCGCACGTGCAGTCCTTCGCCGAACGGGAACTGGACGGGCTGCTCGGCGAGGCCGAGCCGGAACTGCTGAACGTCCTGCGCACCTACCTCGCCACCGGCCGCAACAAGTCCCGCACCGCCCAGCTCCACCACGTCTCCCGGCCCGCCCTCTACCGCCGCCTCGAGGCCATACAGGCCCGGCTCGGCGTCGACCTGGACGACTTCGAACAGGCGGCCTCCGTGCACATCGCGCTCCTCGCGCACGACGCGCAACTGCGGTGAAACATGCGACGACCTGGGAAAACGGCGGTGAAACATGGGACTGCGCACACGTGACACGGTGACACGCCGACGGCCCCCAGACGTGACACGCTGCCACTCAACCGGCCCGCGCGGGCTTTCTACGCTCCTGGGGCGGGCATCGGAGGTCCCGTCTGCCGGGCGACGCCCTGCACGCACTCTCGCCGCACCGGGCGCAAGCCCAAGTAGACCCAGTACGTGGGCTCGCGCCCGGCACGCCGAGAGCACGCACCGGACGCCGCCCGGCCCGCCCTGCGGGCGGACGACGCGACCTCCGACGCCCGCCCCAGCACACCGAGCTACCGGAGGTCCCGATGAGCCGAGTGATCCGAGCCGCCCTGTTCCAGACCGCGTGGACGGGCGACAAGGAATCCATGATCCAGGTCCACGAGCAGGCGGCCCGCGACGCGGCCGCGCAGGGCGCCCAGGTCCTCTGCTTCCAAGAGCTGTTCTACGGCCCCTACTTCTGCCAGGTCCAGGACAAGGCCTTCTACGAGTACGCCGAACGGATCCCCGAGGGCCCGACCGTCCAGCGCTTTGCGTCCCTCGCCCGCGAGCTGGGCATCGTCCTGATCCTGCCCATGTACGAGGAGGAGCAGCCGGGCGTCCTGTACAACACCGCCGCCGTGATCGACGCGGACGGCTCCTACCTCGGCAAGTACCGGAAGACCCACATCCCCCAAGTGCAGGGATTCTGGGAGAAGTTCTACTTCCGCCCCGGCAACAGCGGCTGGCCCGTCTTCGACACCGCCGCCGGCCGGATCGGCGTGTACATCTGCTACGACCGGCACTTCCCGGAGGGCTGGCGGGCCCTTGGCCTCGCCGGAGCCGAGATCGTCTTCAACCCCTCGGCCACCTCGCGCGGCCTGTCCCGCTACCTGTGGCAGCTGGAACAGCCCGCGGCGGCCGTCGCCAACGAGTACTTCGTCGGCGCGATCAACCGGGTCGGCGTGGAGGACCTCGGCGACAACGACTTCTACGGCACGACCTACTTCGTGGACCCCGAGGCCCAGTTCGTCGGCGAGGTCGCGAGCGACAAGGAGACCGAACTCGTCGTACGCGACCTGGACCTGGCCAAACTCCGCGAGGTCCGCGACCGCTGGCAGTTCTACCGCGACCGGGCGCCGGGGGCGTACGGACCGCTGACCGCGCCCTGACCGGAACCGAGCGACGCAAGGGAGCAGCATGAGCAGCCGTACCGTCATCCGCGGCGGTCTCGTCATCACCGCCTCGGACGAGATCCACGCCGACGTCCTGATCGAGGACGGCCGCGTCGCCGCCCTCGCCGCCTCCGGCACCCCGGCCGCCGAGGCGTTCACCGCCGAGAGGGCCATCGACGCCACCGGGAAGTACGTGATCCCGGGCGGGGTCGACGGCCACACGCACATGGAGATGCCGTTCGGCGGCACCACCGCCGCCGACACCTTCGAGACCGGCACCCGCGCCGCCGCCTGGGGCGGCACGACCACGATCGTGGACTTCGCCATCCAGAGCGTCGGCGGCACCCTGCGCGAGGGCCTGGACGCCTGGCACGCCAAGGCCGAGGGCAACTGCGCCGTCGACTACGGGTTCCACATGATCGTCTCCGATGTGAACCAGGAGACGCTGAAGGAGATGGACCTGCTGGTGGAGGAGGGCGTCACCTCCTTCAAGCAGTTCATGGCCTACCCCGGCGTCTTCTACAGCGACGACGGGCAGATCCTGCGCGCCATGCAGCGGGCCGCCGAGAACGGCGGACTGATCATGATGCACGCCGAGAACGGCATCGCCATCGACGTCCTGGTCGAACAGGCCCTCGCCCGGGGCGAGACCGACCCGCGCTACCACGGCGAGGTCCGCAAGGCCCTGCTGGAGGCCGAGGCCACCCACCGCGCCATCCGGCTCGCCCAGGTCGCCGGCGCCCCCCTGTACGTCGTCCACGTCTCGGCGATGGAAGCGGTGGCCGAGCTGGCGCGGGCCCGCGACGAGGGGCTGAACGTCTTCGGCGAGACCTGCCCGCAGTACCTGTTCCTGTCCACCGACAACCTCGCCGAGCCGGACTTCGAGGGCGCGAAGTACGTGTGCAGCACGCCCCTCAGGCCGCGCGAACACCAGGCCAGGCTGTGGCAGGGCCTGCGCACCAACGACCTCCAGGTCGTCTCCACCGATCACTGCCCCTTCTGCTTCACGGGCCAGAAGGAGCTGGGCCGCGGCGACTTCTCCAAGATCCCCAACGGCCTGCCCGGCGTGGAGAACCGCATGGACCTGCTCCATCAGGCCGTCGTCGACGGGCACATCTCCCGCCGCCGCTGGATCGAGATCGCCTGCGCCACCCCGGCCCGGATGTTCGGCATGTACCCCAAGAAGGGCACCATCGCGCCGGGCGCCGACGCCGACATCGTGATCTACGACCCGCACGCCGAGCAGGTCATGTCGGCGAAGACCCACCACATGAACGTCGACTACTCGGCCTACGAGGGCAGGCGCACCACCGGCCGGGTCGAGACCGTGCTGTCGCGGGGCGTGCCCGTCATCACCGAGCGGGAGTACACCGGGCACGCCGGCCACGGCGTCTTCACCCCGCGCTCCACCTGTCAGTACCTCGCCTAGGAGCAGCGCCCATGGACTTCGGACTCGTCCTGCAGACCGACCCGCCGGCCTCCCGCGTCATCAGCCTGATGCAACGGGCCGAGCGCAACGGGTTCACGTACGGCTGGACGTTCGACTCCGCCGTGCTCTGGCAGGAGCCGTTCGTGATCTACAGCCAGATCCTCGCGAACACGACGAAGCTGAAGGTCGGCCCGATGGTGACCAACCCGGGCACCCGCACCTGGGAGGTCACCGCCTCCACCTTCGCCACCCTCAACGACATGTTCGGCGACCGCACCGTCTGCGGCATCGGGCGCGGCGACTCCGCGATGCGGGTCGCGGGCCGCAAACCCAACACCCTCGCCCGCATCAGCGAGGCGATGAAGGTCATCCGGGCGCTCGCCGCCGGCGAGTCCGCCGACCTCGGCGGCGGCGCGGTCGTGAAGATCCCGTGGGTCAGGCCGGGTGCCCGCCTGCCCGTCTGGATGGCCGCGTACGGCCCCAAGGCCCTGAAGATGACCGGCGAGGAGGCCGACGGGTTCATCCTCCAGCTGTCCGACCTGTATCTGACCGAGTACATGGTGAAGGCCGTCAAGGACGCGGCGGCCGCCGCCGGCCGCGACCCCGCGGAGGTGACGATCTGCGTGGCGGCCCCGGCGTACGTCACCGACGACGACTCGCCCGAGGCCCTCGCCCACGCCCGCGAGCAGTGCCGCTGGTTCGGCGGCATGGTCGGCAACCACGTCGCCGACCTCGTCGCCCGGTACGGCGAGCACTCCGCGCAGGTCCCCGACGCCCTCACCGACTACATCAAGGCGCGCCAGGGCTACGACTACGCCCACCACGGGCGCAGCGGCAACCCCGACACCCGGTTCGTGCCCGACGAGATCGTCGACCGGTTCTGCGTCATCGGACCGGCCGAGAAGCACATCGAGAAGCTGACCGCGCTCCGCGCGCTGGGCGTCGACCAGTTCGCGGTGTACGACATGCACGACGCGCAGGAGGCCACCATCGACGCCTATGGCGCGACGGTGATCCCGGCCGTCAACGCCTGAGCCCCCGCCCGACGTACGAGCCCCCCACGCCCCCTCTTGGTCTCCCCTCCCCGCCGCCGGCGGGGAGGGGGCTGGTGCCCGCACGGCAACTCCCGGTCCCTCTCACCCGATTGGCCAGCCCATGACCGACACCGCTCCCACGGCCATACCCCCGTCCGGCCAAGTCACCCGGCCCGGCGGGCGCGTGGAACTCGCACCCGGCACCCCGCCGCCCAGCGGTCCGTACGCCAACGAGGACCTCCTCCCCGTCCCGGTGGAACGGCGCACCTGGACCACGTACAACTTCTCCGCCCTGTGGGTCGGCATGGCCCACAACACGGCCTCCTGGACGCTGGCCTCCGGCCTGATCGCCGTCGGCATGGACTGGAAACAGGCCGTGTTCACCATCGCCCTGGCCAACCTGATCGTGCTGGTGCCGATGCTGCTGACCGGGCACGCCGGCCCCAAGTACGGCATCCCCTTCCCCGTCTTCGCCCGCGCCTCCTTCGGGGTGCGCGGCGCCAACCTGCCCGCCGTCGTACGGGCGTTGGTGGCGTGCGGCTGGTTCGGCATCCAGACCTGGATCGGCGGCGAGGCCATCTACTTCCTCGCCGGGAAACTGATCGGCGACAGCTGGTCGAACGCGGCGCACATCGGCGGCTACGCCTGGACCATGTGGCTGTCGTTCGCGATCTTCTGGGCGATCCAGGTCGCGATCATCTACCGGGGCATGGACACCATCCGCCGCTTCGAGAACTGGGCCGCGCCGTTCGTGCTCGTCGGCGCGTTCGTGATGCTGTGGTGGATGAGCAGCAAGGCGGGCGGCGTCGGCCCGCTGTTCGACCAGCCCTCGAAGCTCGGCTGGGGCGGCGCATTCTGGAAACTGTTCTGGCCGTCCCTGATGGGCATGATCGGCTTCTGGTCCACGCTGTCGCTGAACATCCCCGACTTCACCCGCTACGGCCGGAGCCAGAAGGCGCAGACCTGGGGCCAGGCCCTCGGCCTGCCCACCACGATGACCCTGTTCGCCTTCCTGTCCGTCCTCGTCACCTCCGGCTCCCAGGCCGTCTACGGCAAGCCGGTCTGGGACCCGGTGCAGCTCGCCGCGAAGACGGACAACGTGGTGGGCCTGCTCTACGCGCTCGTCACCGTCCTCGTCGCCACGCTGTCCGTGAACATCGCCGCCAACCTGGTCTCCCCGGCGTTCGACTTCTCCAACGTGGCGCCCAGAAAGGTCAGTTTCCGCGCGGGCGCCCTGATCACCGCCGTCCTCGCGGTGCTGATCTTCCCGTGGAAGCTGTACTCCGACCCGCAGGGCTACATCTTCACCTGGCTGGGCCTGGTCGGCGGGCTGCTCGGCACGGTCGCGGGCATCCTCGTCGCCGACTACTGGCTGCTGCGCCGCACCCGGCTGCACCTCGCCGACCTGTACCGCACCGGCGGCCGCTACTGGTACGCGGCCGGCTGGAACTGGCGGGCGGTCGTGGCCTTCCTGGCGGGCGGCGTCCTCGCGATCGGCGGCGCCAGCTTCAAGCCCCTGATCGACGGCCGCCCCATCCCCGCGCTCGCCTCCCTCGCCGACTACGGCTGGGCGGTGGGCCTCGGCACCTCCCTGGTGCTGTACCTGGCGCTCACCGCGCTGACAGGCGCCCGCCGGGCCGAGGTCTGAGGGCCTCGGGGCGGGCGGTCAGCCGGACTGCGACTGCCCGCCCCCGAGCGCGCCCACCGCGGCGCGGGCCGCCTGGATGGCACCCTTGTTGATCTCGTCCGTGCCGGGCGCCTTCTTGGTGTCGAAGTCGCTTCCGTTGTACGTGACGACGACGAGGGCGTTGGACACCCGCACCACGACGACGCCCTCGCGGGTCTGCTGCTTGTCCTCGGTGGTGAGGTTGACGACGGAGTACGCGCTGTTTCCGAGCCCCGGCACGTCCCCGCCGCCGCTCTTCTCCTTCACCCGCTGCTGGTACTCCTGCGTCGCCTGCTGCTCCGAGGCGCTGATCTCGAACGACACGTCGAGCCAGCGGTAGCTGTAGCCCTGCAGCGCGTTCCAGGAGCAGGTGCGGCGCAGCTTGGCGTCCGTGGACGGGATCTCCTTGCCGTCCGTCTTCGCCCCGGGCACGAGGGACTTCACGGTCGACGCGGGCACGCTGGTGCAGGGCGACGGCGCGGTGCTGTACGCCTTCGCCGCGGCCGCGGCCGTGGACGACGGATCGGCGGACGAGGAGGAGGACTGGGCCGACGACGTCTGCACCGTCCGGTGCCCGGCGGAGGTGTGCGGCGCGGCCGGGCCGGACGTCAGCGCCCAGCCGGCACAGGCGAGGACCGCGACCGGCGAGATCCGCGCGGTGAGGGCGAGCGGCAGGGGAAAGGTTCGCACGGCGCACTTCTCGTGGGGGAGGGGGTGCGGAAGGGGGCCCGCAGGTGGACGTGGGACGCCAGTGTCACACGACTCCCTGTGGGGCGGAAGCGGAAACTCGCAGCGTGCCCGGGCGGTTACGGCGGCACGGTCACGACGTACGGTTCCGCCCGTTTTGCTCCTCGAGCCAACGGCGGGCGCCGACCTCGCTGGGGTACTCGCGGACGGTGAGCATGGCCACGCTCCAGCCCACGACCCACGCGGCCAGCGCCGGGACGACGGGCGCCGCGACCACCCACAGCACGCGGCCGGCGACGACGAGGCCGGGCGTACGGCGGCTCTGGTCCCGTTTGGCGGCGCGGAACTCGTCGGGGGCGGGCGGGTCGAGGAGCTTTCTGCGATGGTCCCGGCGCTGCACCAGCCATCCCCACACCAGCGCCCCGGCGGACGCGACGGCCTGCGCCCAGTCCCACACCGTACGGACGCCCGACGGCAGTTCGGTGCGGAAGCTGCCGTACAGGGCGAGCGCGATGTAGCAGCAGAAGGCCAGCGCCGCGAGCCACGCCAGGGCGGTCAGGCACCGGCGCAGCCAGTAGCGCGGGCCGCGCTCGTACCACGTGGTGCCGAGCCCCTGCACCGCGGGGACCCGGACGGGGGCCGGCGAGGCCGCGCCCTCAGAAGATGCTCTTGATGCCATGCCACACGTCGTCTTTCAGCCGTACGAAGTCGTCCCCGGTCTCGGACAGGACGTGACCCGAGCCGTGCAGGATGCCGCCGACCACTCCGTGGTCGTGGATGTCCTCGCTCCAGTGCTCGTGGAAGGAGTGGTCGATGATGCCGGTCGCACCGATCACGATGCCACCGCCGACCCCGGCCACCACGGCGACCGGCACATCGACGGGCGCGAGCGCGACGAGACCCGCCGTGACGGCGGTGCCGGCCGCCAGGCCCGCGAGGTTCGCGCCGCCGTCCACCGCGATGGAGTGCTGCCAGGACCAGCCCTTGTCATGGTCGTCGGACGCCTCCAGCAGCCCGCAGGCACCGGCGGCGGCGACGTCCAGCACCGGAATCTCCTTCAGGAAGTCCGGGACCTTCTCCAGGCCTTCGCCCACGCGCAACGCCTCGGCCGCGTCGGCCAGTTTCACGTTGAGCGCGCGGTCGTACGGCAGCGCGGTGCTGCCGTGGTCGGCCCGCACGAGATCCTGCTCCAGCGCGTCCACCTTGGTGACCGCGTCACGGTAGGCGCTCTTGGCGGGCAGGTCCTTGGGCAGCGCCTTGCCCGCCTTCTGGTAGGCCTTGCGCTCCGCCCGCAGCTCCTTCTTGGCGGCCTGCGCCTCGGCCTTGGCCGCGTCGAGGTGCTTGCGGGCCTCGATGCCGCCCGCCCGGGCGTCCTCGGCGTCGTACGCGTACAGGCCGCGCAGGTAGTCGGCGAGGGTCACCTTGTCCCCGGGGGACGTCGCGTCGCCCTTCGTCACCTGGTCGCACAGGCTCTGCAGATCCTTCGCCGCCACCAGCCGCGCGTGCTGCGCGGTGTGCAGGATCTCGTCGCGCGCCTTGGCGTAGTCGTTCATCGCGGAGATGGCCTTCTGGTCCTCCGCGCTCGGGGGATTCGCCGTCATCATCGGCAGCGGCGCCCCCTTGGCGTCCGTGGAGACCCCCTTGCCGGCCGCGATGTGCTGCGCGTTCTGCAGGGACTTCTCGCACGTGGACAGCGCGTTCGCGAGGGTCTCGAGGATCTCGCCCGCCGAGTGCACCAGTTCGGCGAAGCCGCCGGCCGTCAGCGCGTCCTCGCTCCACTTGGCGCGGAAGCTCTCGGCCGCCTCGCCCTTCCAGCCCGCGTCGCCGACCAGCTTGTCGACCGCCGTGCTGAGCGGCTTGACCACGCCGTCGAGCTTGTCCTTGGCGTTCTTGTACGTCTCGGCCATCGTGCGCAGTCCGCCGATGTCGCCGCCGACCCAGCTGTCACCCATCGGCTCTCATCCCATCAGGTCTTCGAAGACGCCGTGGACGTCCACGTCGTGGCGGTGGAAGGAGTCCCGCGCGTACGCGACCTTGTCCCCGTGGTCGTCCAGCCGGTCCGCCATGCCGGTGTGCAGGCCGATGATGAGGTCCGCGATCTCCCTGATGGCCGAGTCCAGGCCCGGGTCGCCGCCGCTGACCACGGGGGGAGCCACGTCGGGGTGCAGCTTGCGGTAGTCGTCGGCCTGGGTGTGGAACGTCTTGGCCATGGCGGCGAGGTCGTCGTACACCGCCTTGAAGTCGCTCACCGGCGCACCTCCCGTGCGTACGCGGCCAGGTCCTCGGGCCGCCAGTTGGGTTCCCCGGGGGCCACCTGCGGGTCCAGCAGGACGGTGACGCCCTGGTCGCGCACGCCCTCCGCGAGAGCGCCCAGGGAGGCGGCGACCCACGGCTGGGCCTCGCCGAGCGCCGCCGCGAGCCGGGCCGGCGAGGTGAACGCGAACGCCACGGTGCCGTGTGCCGGGTGCCGGAAGAGTTCGAGGACGATGAAGGGCACGCGCGCGGGGCGGCCGTGCGAGCCGGTGCCGGCGACGGACCGCGGATGCGCGGGCACGCACACCGGGGTGTGGTAGGCGGGGATTCCGGGCTTCGGCGCGGGCCGGCCGTCCGTGTCGGCTCGCGGCGGCGCGGCCTCCGCGAAGTCGCGCAGCGCCGAGCGGGGCGGCTGCGGAGTCTGCTGCGGGAGGCTGGTCCCGGGCGGATCCGGCTCAGCGAAATCGAGCAGGCGTGATCGAGTCGGCGCCCCCATCGCCGTCACCTTCTTCCCCGTGCGTTCGTGGCCGATCGGGCCCGACCACGGTAGCCACCGGGCCAGAGGGCAAATCCAGCCATGTCGGGACCTGCCGCCGGGCGTACACCGAACCCATACACCCGCTTGGCGGACGGCAGAGCAACCCTTGACCCGTTGCTGAACCGGGGCGTCCGACCGGGCTCACACCGCCGTCGTGGGGCCGGGAGGCAGGTGCACCGTCATGATCAGTTCGCACGGCCCGGTGCCGGAGCCGCGGTAGGTGTGCGCGGTGTCCCCCTCGAACGTGGCGGTGTGGCCCGCGTCCAGCGGGTGCTCGGTGCCGTCGACGACCAGGGTCATCCGGCCGGAGACGACGCTGATCGTCTCCACGACCCCGGCCTGGTGGGGATGGCTCGGATACTCCTCGCCCGGCTCCAGGCGCCAGCGCCAGACCTCCACCGGCGACGGCCCCGAGGTCGTCAGCATCAGGCGGGCCTCGCTGCCGCGCTCGCCGGTCCACAGCGGGGCCACGGCGTCGGCGGCGACGATCCGGACCCGCTCCTCGTGCGGTCCCTGCATCAGCGCGGACACGGAGATGCCGAGGGTGTCGGCGAGCCGGACCAGGGTGGCCAGGTTGGGGTTGCCCTGTGCCTTCTCCAGCGCCACCAGGGCGCCCTTGCTGACCTGGGCGCGCCGGCCGAGCTCTTCCAGGGACAGGCCCGCGCGCACGCGAGCCGCCCGGACGTTGTGCGCGACCGTCCGCAGTGCCGTGGCTGTCTCGGCCACCTGATCACCGTCCCCTTGCGCAGACCGTTGCACAGACCGGCTTGATGTACCGCGCGGTCGTTTGGTTGACGCCCCTCGGTCGTTCCGTTGTACCGTGGAGCCGTTCCATTGAATGGTAAGGGATGTGCTGTGATCGCTCTGCTGCTGGCCCTGGGCAGCTCACTCGCCTACGGCTGCGCCGACTTCCTCGGCGGTCTCGGCGCCCGCAAGGCCCATGTGCTGCGGACCGTCCTGGTCGCGGCCCCGGCCAGCCTCGTGGTCGACCTGCTGGTGTGGCCCGTGCTCGGCGCCGCCTTCACCCCCTCGGCCCTCGGCTGGGGCGCCGCCTCCGGAGTCGCCTCGGCCGCCGCCTTCGCCCTGCTCTACCGCACCCTCGCCATCGGCCCGATGAACGTGCTGTCGCCGGTGACCGCCCTGGTGTCCGCCGCGCTGCCGGTCGCCGTCGGACTGCTCCAGGGCGAGCGCCTGGGCGCCGCCGGACTGACCGGTCTGCCCCTCGCGCTGCTGGCGGTCGTCCTGGTCAGCGCCGGGTCCGGCGAAGGCACGGGCCGCCCCTCCCGGACGGCGCTGCTGCTCGCCCTCGGCGCGGGCGCCGTCATCGCCCTGCAACTCGTCTTCCTGCACCAGGCGCCGTCCGGCAGCGGCGTGGCCCCGCTGATCACCGGCCGGGCCGTGTCCTCCGCCGTCACCCTCGCCGCCGCCGGAGCCATGGGTCGCAGACTGGGCCCGGAGCGGCCGGCGTACGCGGTGTCGGCGGCCGCGGGCGGGCTGGACGCCGTGGCGAACCTGCTGTTCCTGCTCGCCGCCCGCAGCGGCGACCTCACCGTCGTTGCCGTGATCACCGCGCTCTACCCGGCGGGCACGGTCCTGCTGGCCCGCGGTGTGCTCGCCGAGCGCATCCACCGCGGCCAGCTCGTCGGCCTCGGCACCGCCGCCGTCGCCGTCGGTCTCCTCGCTCTGACCTGAACCACCCCTGCCCGCACGGAGACACACATGCTCATCCACCCCTGGGACGCCGCCCTGGACGACGCCGAATGGCAGACGTGGCTCGCCGAAGGGCGCGACTTCGGCATCCTCAGCGTCAACGGCCTGCCCGGTCACTCCCCGATGACGGTCCCCACCCACTTCACCGGCGACGGCGACCAGCTCCTGATCCACCTCGCCCGCCCCAACCCGGTGTGGCACGCCGTCGAGCGCGACCCGAACGTCACCTTCACCGTCTTCGGCGACTACGCCTTCATCCCCGGCCCCTGGCGCGCCGGCCCCGGCGTCCCGCCCACCGACGGCGTGCCCACCAGCTACTACGCGGCCGTGCAGTTCACCTGCCGGGCCCACATCGTCGACGGCCCCGAGGCCAAGGCGGAGCTGCTGCGCCGCCAGATGGCGCACTTCCAGCCCGACGGAGACCACGCCCCCGTCGCCGCCGGCCGGCCGCCCTACGGCCGCATGCTGTCCGGCATCCGCGGCCTGCGCCTCGAAGTGACCGACGTGCGAGCCAAGTTAAAGTACGACGACCACAAGCCCGTCGAGCACCGCGCCTCGGTCGCCGTGAACCTCGCCGCACGCGGACAGGGCCTCGACGTGCCCACCGCACGCCAACAGCTGCGCCGACTGGACCGCACAGGCCCCTGGAAGCCCTGACCCGCCCCCTCGCCGGAACGGAACCCGAACCATGCCCTCCTTCCGTATCGCACCCGCCGTCGCCGACGCCTTCCCCGGCACTCTCATCGCCGTCGTCACCGCCACCGGCCTGCGCGGCCGCGAGCCCTGGCCGCGCACCGCCGCCGCGCTTCAGGAGCTCGAGCAGCAGCTCGCCGACGGCACCTGGCAGCCGGCGGACGAGACCGACCCGCGGATCGAGGCCTGGCACACCGCGTACCGGTCCTTCGGCACCAACCCCCGCCGTATCCGCTCCAGCGTCGACGCGCTCGGCCGCCGCCTCGCCAAGAAGGGCACGCTGCCCCGTATCAACCCGGCCGTCGACTCCTACAACGCCGTCTCCGTCCGCCACGGCCTGCCCGCCGGCGCCTTCGACCTGGACCAGGTCACCGGCGACGTCGACATCCGGTACGCCGACGGCACGGAGACGTTCACCCCGCTCGGCGAACCGGACACCGTCGAGAACCCCCGGCCCGGCGAGATCGTCTACACGGACGCCACCGACGTTCTCACCCGTCACTGGAACCACCGCGACGCCCATCGCACCCGCGTCACCGAGGACTCCTCGCGCGTCGCCTTCGTCCTCGAGACCCTCCACGCCGACCGCGACGGCGACCTCCTCAAGGTCGCGGCCGACGAACTCCTGGCCCTCCTCGCCCCGCACGCCGGCCAGACCGCCGTGCACTACCTCGGCCCGGCACAGCCGCACGTCGCCGCCTGACCACCCGGGGTGCACGCGCGCACCGAACGCCTCCGCGGGAAGACAGCGCTCGATAGCCTTCCAGAGACCGGTCCGCGCGCCCGGCGGCCGGGTGGAAGCACGCTGACAGCGAGGTGAGAGTCCCTGTGTTCACGACCCGTCCCACCCTTCAGGGCACGTTCGGCATGGTGTCCTCCACCCACTGGCTGGCCTCCCAGTCGGCGATGGCGGTCCTGGAGGACGGCGGCAACGCCTTCGACGCCGCCGTGGCCGGCGCCTTCGTGCTGCACGTGGTGGAGCCCCACCTGAACGGGCCGGCCGGCGAGGTGCCGATCCTGCTCGCCCCGGCGGGCGGCGCGGTGCAGGTGCTGTGCGGACAGGGCGTGGCCCCGGCCGGCGCCACGGTCGCCCACTACCGCGGCCTCGGACTGGACCTCGTACCCGGCACCGGACCGCTCGCGGCCGCCGTGCCCGGCGCCTTCGACGCCTGGCTGCTGCTCCTGCGCGACCACGGCACCAAGTCCCTGGACGACGTCCTGAAGTACGCCATCGGATACGCCGAGCACGGGCACGCGCCCGTGGAGAGGCTCGGGGCGACCGTGGAGACCGTACGGGAGCTGTTCGAGACCGAGTGGACCTCGTCGGCGGAGGTCTATCTGCCCGGCGGCCGGGCGCCCCGGCCCGGCCGGCTCTTCCGCAACCCCGCGCTCGCCGCCACCTGGAAGCGGCTGCTGGCCGAGACCGCAGGCGCCGCCGGCCGGGAGGCGCGCATCGACGCCGCGCGCGAGGTGTGGCGCTGCGGATTCATCGCCGAGGCCCTGGTACGGCAGTCCCGGCGGCCCACGAAGGACACCAGCGGTGAACGGCACACCGGCACGCTCACCGAGGCCGACCTCGCCGGCTGGTCGGCGGGCTACGAGACGCCGGTGACGTACGACTGGAACGGCTGGACCGTGTGCAAGGCCGGCCCCTGGAGCCAGGGCCCCGTCCTCCTCCAGCAGCTCGCCCTGCTCCCGCCCGAACTGCCCGCCCACGGCTCCGCCGACTACGTCCACCTGCTCGTCGAGGGCTGCAAGCTCGCCATGGCCGACCGCGAGGCCTGGTACGGCGACGCCGCCGAGGTGCCCCTCGCCGAGCTGCTCTCGGACGACTACAACGCCGGGCGGCGGGCCCTGATCGGCGCCAAGGCCTCCTGGGAGCTGCGGCCCGGCAGTCCCGGCGGACGCGCCCCGCGGCTGCCCGCGCAGGCGTACGCGCGCGTGGAGAGCGGCGACGACCGCGGCTTCGACCCGATGGGAGCGGGTGAACCGACCGTCGCCCCGCTCCTGGGGGAGCCGCATGTGGCCGGCGACGGCACGACCCGCGGCGACACCTGCCATCTGGACGTCGCCGACCGCTGGGGCAACATGATCGCGGCCACGCCCAGCGGCGGCTGGCTGCAGTCCAACCCGGTCGTGCCCGAGCTGGGCTTCCCGCTGGGCACCCGGCTGCAGATGACCTGGCTGGAGGAGGGCCTGCCGAACTCGCTCACCCCGGGCCGCCGCCCGCGCACCACCCTCACCCCGTCCCTCGCGCTGCGCGGCGGCGTGCCGGTCCTGGCGTTCGGCACGCCCGGCGGCGACCAGCAGGACCAGTGGCAGCTGCACTTCTTCCTCGCCGCCGCCCTGCGCGCCCCGGTCCGCGGGGGCCTGGACCTGCAGGGCGCGATCGACGTCCCGAACTGGCACAACGACAGCTTCCCCAGCTCCTTCCACCCCCGCGGCCGCCGCCCCGGCAGCGTCACCGTGGAGTCCCGCACGGACCCCGGGGTCATCGAGGAGCTGCGGCGGCGCGGGCACGACGTCACCGTGGGCCCCGCCTGGTCCGAGGGGCGGCTGTGCGCGGTGGCGCGGGATCCGCGGACCGGTGTGCTGTCGGCCGCGGCGAACCCGCGCGGCATGCAGGGCTACGCGGTTGGCCGCTGACCGATCTTCGGCACCCGTTCTTCATGCCGATTCCACCCGGTGTGCACCGGGCGGGCGGGGATTGTCAGCGGGGCGTGCTCTCATAGGGGCATGATCGACGCAACGACGGAAACCATCGACGAGTTTCTCACCCGCTGCTCGGCCCACGTGGAGGACGCGGTCCGCCGGGCCGCCGCGGCCGAGATCCTGCCCCGCTTCCGCCGCCTCGCCGCGCACGAGGTGGACCAGAAGAACGGCCCGCACGACCTGGTGACGGACGCCGACCGGCTCGCCGAGCTGCGGCTCACCGAGGACCTCGGCACCCTGCTGCCCGGCTCGGTCGTGGTCGGCGAGGAGGCGGTGCACGCCGACCCGGCGACCTACCTGGCGCTCCAGGGCGAGGCGCCCGTGTGGATCGTGGACCCGGTCGACGGGACCCGGCAGTTCGTGCACGGCGACGACGGGTTCTGCACCCTGGTCGCGCTCGCCCACCGGGGCGTCGTGCTCGCCTCCTGGACGTATGCGGCGGCGCGCGGCCAGTGCGCCACCGCGATCCGCGGCCGGGGCGCCTTCCTCGACGGCGAGCGGCTGGTCGCGGGCTCGCCCGAGCCCGGCCGGGACCTCGCCGTCGCCACGTCCCACCCGGACTACACCACCGACGAGGAGAAGCGCGCGCTGAGCGCCCTGTGGACCGACGGCCTCGCCCCGCGGCCCTGCGGCTCGGCGGGCCTGGAGTATCTGGCCGTCGCCCGGGGCGAGCTGGACGCGGTCGCGTTCTCCTGGGAGGCGGCCTGGGATCACGCGGCCGGCCTGCTCCTCGTCGAGGAGGCAGGCGGCACGCACCTCACCGGCACCGGCGAGCCGTTCCGCGTGACCGGCGGTAACACCCTGCCGTTCACCGCGGCCCGGGACACCGCGACGGCCCGCCGCGTGGCCGGCCTGCTGGGTGCGGCGGCCTGACGGCCGAGTCCGGCGGGGTCCGGCCTGCGCCGCCGCCCCCGGCCGCCGGTTCCCCGGCGACCCGGCCCGGGGGAGTGTCGGTCCTGCGGCATATCCTTGGCCCGAGTGGCCATCGGCTGACGAAGGGGTCCGAAGGTGCCGTCGATGCTCGATGCGGTCGTGGTGGGTGCGGGGCCGAACGGACTGACCGCTGCCGTGGAGCTGGCCCGCCGCGGCTTCTCCGTGGCGGTGTTCGAGGCGAAGCCCACCGCCGGCGGCGGCGCCCGCACCGAGGAGCTGACCCTGCCCGGCTTCCGGCACGACACGTGCTCGGCCGCCCACCCCCTCGGCATCAACTCACCGGCGTTCCGCGCCCTCCCCCTCGACCGCTACGGCCTGCGGTGGCTGCACTCCGAGCTGCCGATGGCGCACCCTTTCCCCGACGGCACCGCGGCCGTGCTGGCCCGGTCGGTGGCGCAGACGGCCGCCTCCTTCGGCCCGCGCGACGCGGGCCCGTACCGCAGGCTGGTCGAGCCGTTCCTCGCCCACTGGGACACCCTCGTACGGGACTTCATGTCCCTGCCGCTGACCGCGCTGCCGCGTGACCCCGTCACCCTGGCCCGGTTCGGCCTGGCCGGGCTGCCGCCGTCCACCTGGCTGCTGCGCCGCTTCCGGGACGAACGCGCCAAGGCCCTGTTCGCCGGTCTGGTCGCCCATGTCATGGCGCCGCTCGGCGGCCTGGCCACCGGCGCCATCGGCCTGGTCTTCGCCCTGTCCGCGCACGCCCGCGGCTGGCCGGTGCCCCTCGGCGGCTCCCAGGCGATCTCCGACGCCCTCGCCGCGTACCTGAAGGACCTCGGCGGCGCCGTGCACACCGACTACGAGGTCAAGCGCCTGGACGACCTGCCGCCCGCGCGGGCGTACGTCTTCGACACCTCGCCCACCGCGCTCGCCCGCATCGCCGGGTTCGGCGACACCTACGCGCACTACCGCTACGGCCCCAGCGCCTTCAAGATCGACTACGCGCTGGACGGCCCCGTGCCCTGGACCGCGCCCGAGGCCCGCGTCGCCACCACCGTGCAGATCGGCGCGAGCAAGGCCGAGATCGCCACCGCCCTGCGCGCCGCCTCCCGCGAGGGCCGCGCTCCCGACAGACCGTTCCTGATCACCGTGCAGCCCAGCATCGTCGACCCCACCCGCGCCCCCGAGGGCAAGCAGGTCTTCTGGGCGTACGGCCACGTCCCGAACGGCTGGTCAGGCGACCTGACCGACGCCATGGAACGCCAGCTGGAGCGCTTCGCCCCCGGCTTCCGCGACCGCGTCCTCGCCCGCGCCGTCGCCGGCCCCGCCGAACTGGCCGCCCGCAACGCCAACTACGTCGGCGGGGACATCGCCTGCGGCGCGGCGTCCGGACTCCAGCTGCTGCTGCGTCCCAGACTGTCCCTGTTCCCGTACCGCACCCCGCATCCAGCCGTCTTCATCTGCTCCTCGGCCACCCCGCCGGGCCCCGGCGTGCACGGCATGTCGGGGCACAACGCGGCCAAGGCCGTCTGGCGGAGACTGAGGCAGACATGACCGCCATCACCCTCGTCCAGGGAGACATCACGCGGGAGAGCGCCGACGCGATCGTCAACGCGGCCAACTCCTCCCTGCTCGGCGGCGGTGGCGTCGACGGCGCGATCCACCGGCGCGGCGGCCCCGCCATCCTCGAGGAGTGCCGCGCCCTGCGCGCCTCCCGGTACGGCAAGGGCCTGCCCACCGGACAGGCGGTGGCCACGACGGCGGGCCAACTCGACGCCCGCTGGGTCATCCACACGGTGGGCCCGGTCTTCAGCAGCAGCGAGGACCGCTCCGGCCTGCTCGCCTCCTGCTACCGCGAGTCCCTGAAGGTCGCCGACGAACTCGGCGCCCGCACGGTCGCGTTCCCGGCCGTCTCCACCGGCGTGTACCGCTGGCCGATGGACGACGCGGCCCGGATCGCCGTGGAGACGGCGCGCGGCGCGGACACGGCGGTCGAAGAGGTGCGCTTCGTCCTCTTCGACCAGCGGGCCTACGACGCGTTCGCCCGCCAAGTCGGCCGACAGTAGACGCAGTCCGCCTTCCCGGACGGTCAGGCCGACTCGCGCAGACGGTGGGCCGGCGTGAGCAGCACCGCGCGGGCGCCGGTCGCCCGTAGCGCGGACGCGGCGCGTGTGACCGGTCCGGTCCATGACCGGCCGGCGACGCGTGCGGACAGCGTGCGGCTCGTGCTCGGGTCGGTCCACGCCTCCCGAGCACGAGCCGGTGCGGTTCACGCCGTGCGCGAAGCAACACGATCGTGTCGTGCGCCGGGCGCCCCGGCAGGGCCTGCCGTTGGGCCCCGGCCGGTGCGGCGGACGGCGCTGCCGCCGGGCGGCGAGCCGTCCCCCGCTCATCCAGCTTGGGGTCCGGCCGTGTTCTTCACGCGGAAGACCATGGGCTGTTGATCGTGCTTAGACGTGAGCTTTTCCACCTCTTTGCGATGATCATCCCTGTTTGTGTGGGCCATGTCCGCCCCTCAGCTCGTGGCGGGGGCCGGGGCGCGCCTGGCCCACAGGGTGAGGACGCGCTCGGCGTGGTGTTCCTCGTGCAGGTCGATCCGGCGTGCCGTCAGCAGATGGCGCAGGCTGATGATGCCCTCGACGCGGGGCCGCGGGTCGCGGGTGACCACCAGCAGCCGGGTGACCTCGTGCTGCGCCATCCGGTTGGCCAGCGCCCGCAGGGTCTCGTCGGGGTGCGCGACGACCGCGGTGCGGGCCAGCTCCCCGAGCGGAGTCACGTCGGCGGGGTCGGCGTGGATCAGCGCGCCGCGCGTCACCACGCCGGCCAGGCCGCCGTCCGCGTCCAGCACCGGGTACAGCCGCTGGGCGAGCAGCCCCTCGGGGTCGCCCGCGTCGTGCGCGGCGCGCAGCAGGGCGGTGACCTCGCAGGCGGGCCGGCCGGCGGCGAAGGTGACTCCGGCGGGCGTCTCCAACTGCCGTACCAGATGGACTTCCAGGGGGTCGACGGAGTACTCGCGGGTGAGGTGCAGGCCGCGCCGGGCCAGCTTCTCGGTGAGCACCGAGCGCTTGAGCAGCACCACCGACAGCAGATAGGCGGCCGACGCGGTGATCACCATCGGGATCAGGGCGTTGATCTCATGGGTGAGTTCCAGGCAGAAGACGATGCCGGTGAGCGGGGAGCGCATCACCCCGCCGAGCACCCCGGCGAGCGACACAAGGGCCCAGAATCCCGGGCTGACGTGCGGGAAGACCAGCGCTTCGGCCGCACCCAGCGCGCCACCGACCATGAACATCGGCGCGAGTACGCCGCCGGAGGTGCCCGAGCCCAGCGACAGGCCCCAGATCAGGGTCTTCACCACGAGGATGCCGACGATCAGCCCGACGGTGGCGTGCCCGGTCAGCAGCGCGTCGATGACGCCGTACCCGACGCCGAGGGCGCGCGGCTCCACGAGGCCGCCCAGCCCGATGATCGCGCCGCCGATCGCGGGCCACCACATCCAGTGGACGCGCAGCCGGGAGAACAGGTCCTCGGAGAAGTAGACGAGGGCGGTGGCGCCCAGCGCGAGCAGTCCGGCCGCGGCGCCCGCAACCACGCACAGGCCGTACGCCGGCAGCCCGATGCGGTCGGGCACGTGGGCTCCGCCGAAGAGGGGGGCGGTGCCGAGCAGCGGGCCGCGCACCAGGGTGGCGGTCACGGCGGCGACGGACACCGGGAGGTAGGAGCGGGGCCGCCATTCGAAGAGCAGCAGTTCGACCGCGAGCAGGATGGAGGCGAGCGGTGCGTTGAAGGTCGCGGCCATGCCGGCGGCGGAGCCCGCGACCAGCAGGGCCTTGCGCTCGTCGGTGGTGACCCGGAGGAACTGGGCCAGCAGGGAGCCGACGGCGCCGCCGGTCATGATGATCGGGCCCTCCGCGCCGAACGGCCCGCCGGTGCCGATGGATATCGCGGCCGACGCGGGCTTCAGCACGGCGACGCGGGGCTGCACCCGGCTGCCGCCGACGAGGATCGACTCGATGGCCTCGGGCATGCCGTGGCCGCGTATCTTCTCCGAGCCGTAGCGGGCCATCAGGCCGATGAGCAGGCCGCCCGCCACCGGCATGACGGCGAGCAGCCAGCGGTGCGGGGTGTCCGCGGGCACGGCGGAGCCGGAGCCGAGACGGCCGAGGAAGGCGAGGTTGGTGATCAGCGCGATCAGCTTCAGCAGCCCGGCGGCCACGACCGCGGCGACGGCGCCGACCGGAACGGCCAGCGCCGTGATCAGGACGACGCGCGGCGGCACGTGGAAGTCGCCCAGGTGCGGGATCTTGAGGGCGGGACGATGGTGGCCGGGGGCTGGGGAACCGGCGGACGTGGGCATGGATGCTCCGGGTCGCGTAGGGCGGCAGGGGGCAGGGCGCCGCCGGGCGGTCGGGGTGCGCAGGCCGAGGCATGCGGGGGCGACCGGCCCCGGCGGCGGTTGGGTCACGGGCGACGCTGCCCGTGGGACAGGGACAAGGACAGGGACAGGCGGAGGGAAGGCGGGCCGGACGGTGCGGCCGGCCCTGCCGGGGGTACGGCGCGGCCTGCCTACCGGGGTACGGCGCGGGCCGAGGCGACGCGTCCCGGACGCAGGATGCGCACCCGGTGTCCGCCGCACACCCGGCAGGTGCTCGCCGTGAGCGGGGACGGCACCCTGAGGCCGCCGCGCACGTGGTACTCGGCACGCAGGCACCCTCGGGCGTCCCGCACGTGCCGGATCTCGTAGTCACCCTCCCAGGCGTGCCCGCAGCGCAGGCACACGAAGGAATAGGCTTCGCGTATCGGCTCGGAACTCATCGACATCACCTTCGGTACCGGAACCGTCGCGCCCGCTCGGTCCGGTGGACGGCAGCTTATCATTGCACTCTGCAATGGTCACCTTGGGTGAGGGAATGTGTCCGAATCGTGGACAGGCCGGAAGGGGCCGGAAGGACAGAGCAACGGCACGGGAAGGCAGGGCAAGGCAGGGGATGGGGAACGAGGAACCCATGGCGAACGAGGAGGCCATGGTGAGCGGGGAGCCCATGGCTGACGAGCAGCCCACGGCGAACGGGGAACCCATGGCGAACGGGGAGCGTCTGGCGGACGGGGACAAGGCGTCGGAGGCAGCCCTGGACCGGGAGGCCGAGCGGATCACCGTGGCCGTGATGGCCGCCTCCCGGCTGATCGTCGCCCTCTCCGCCCGCGCCCTCGCCTCCGTGGACGCGCCCCTCACCCTGCCCCAGCTGCGCTCGCTGGTCGCCCTGCACACCTGCGGCCCGATCAAGCTCGCCGCGATGGCCGCGACGCTCGGCGTCACGTCGTCCACCGCGCTGCGCATGGCCGAGCGCCTGGAGGCCCAGGGCCTCACCGACCGGCGGGTCAACCCGGACAACCGGCGCGAGGTCGTCCTCCGGCTCACCCCAGCCGGCGAGGAACTGGTGGAGCGGGTGCTGAGCCACCGCCGCGCCGAGATCCGGGCCCTGGTGGAACGCCTGCCCGCACCCGAGCGCGCAGGCCTGGTCCCGGCCCTGACCGCCCTGACGACCGCCGCCGGCCAGCTGGACCCCGCCCTCGCCGCGACCACCGAGGCGGACCGCCTGACGGGCATGATCGACGATCCCCTGAACCCGACCCCGTAGCCTCCGGCGGCGACGCCGGGACCCGCGTCCGGCCGGAGCGGCGGCCTCCTTCCCGACGCCCCACCGCCAGAGCGCGCCGGCCGCCCCCCCGCATCGGCGTGCCCGGCCCCGCGGGGGTGCGCCGGCTGCCCGGCATGGTGACGACCGGCCCCGACCGCTTCCTGCACGCGCCGGCCCAGCGCTGCGCCCCCGGCGGTACGGAGCCGCCCGAGACGTAAGCGCGGCAGGCCCACGGACGCTGATGTCGGATTTCCGCCAGCGCAGGAGGGGCCGCCGGGCCGATGCTGGACACATGCAGACAGCGACGCACCTCGACCGGGAGCACTGCGTACGGGCCGTGCAGTCCAAGGACGCCCGGTTCGACGGATGGTTCTTCACGGCCGTCCTGACCACCCGGATCTACTGCCGCCCCAGCTGTCCCGTCGTCCCGCCCAAGCCGGAGAACATGACGTTCTACCCGAGCGCGGCCGCCTGCCAGCAGGCCGGGTTCCGCGCCTGCAAGCGCTGCCGCCCGGACACCAGCCCCGGCTCCCCGGAGTGGAACCACCGCGCCGACCTGGTCGCCCGCGCCATGCGGCTGATCGCCGACGGGGTCGTGGACCGCGAGGGCGTGCCCGGACTCGCCTCCCGGCTCGGCTACAGCGCCCGCCAGGTCGAGCGGCAGCTGCTCGCCGAACTCGGCGCCGGCCCGCTCGCCCTCGCCCGCGCCCAGCGCGCCCAGACGGCGAGGCTGCTCATCGAGACCACGGCCCTGCCGATGGCGGAGATCGCCTTCGCGGCCGGGTTCGCCTCCGTCCGCGCCTTCAACGACACCGTCCGCGAGGTCTTCGCCCTGACCCCGAGCGAACTGCGCGCCCGCGCGCCCCGGTCCGGGGCCGGCACCCCGGCCGGGATCGGCCTGAGGCTGCCCTTCCGCGCCCCGCTCAACCCGTCCAACCTCTTCGGTCACCTCGCCGCCACGGCCGTACCCGGCGTCGAGGAATGGCGGGACGGCGCCTACCGGCGCACGCTGCGCCTGCCGTACGGCCACGGGATCGCCTCCCTCACGCCGCGCCCCGATCACATCGCCTGCCGCCTCACCCTCAGCGATCTGCGGGACCTGCCGGTGGCCATCAGCCGGTGCCGCCGCATGCTCGACCTGGACGCCGATCCGGTCGCGGTGGACGACCGTCTGCGCACCGACCCGCTGCTCGCGCCGCTGGTGGACAAGGCGCCCGGCCGCCGGGTGCCGCGCACGGTCGACGAGGCCGAGTTCGCCGTCCGCGCCGTCCTCGGTCAGCAGGTGTCCACGGCCGCCGCCCGCACCCACGCCGCCCGCCTGGTCACGGCGCACGGCAAGCCCCTCGACGACCCCGAGGGCGGCCTCACCCACCTGTTCCCGTCCCCGGAGGCGCTCGCCGCGGTCGATCCGGAGACCCTGGCGATGCCCCGCAGCCGGCGGACCACCTTCACCACGCTCGTCCGCGAACTGGCCGAAGGCACCCTGCGGTTGGGCGTCGAGTCCGACTGGGCCGAGACCCGGGCCCGGCTGCTCTCCCTGCCCGGCTTCGGTCCCTGGACCGCCGACGTGATCGCGATGCGCGCCCTCGGCGACCCCGACGCCTTCCTCCCCACCGACCTCGGCATCCGGCGGGCGGCGGCTGAGCTGGGCCTGCCCGCCACCCCGGCCGCGCTCACCGCCCGCGCCGAGGCATGGCGGCCCTGGCGGGCCTACGCCGTGCAGTACCTGTGGGCGACCGACGGCCACCCCATCAACTTCCTTCCGGTGTAAAGGACTACCCCGATCATGAATGTGAACATGGACGCGATGAACGCGATGAACGCGACGGACGCGACCACGGACGAGAGCATGGATGTCTCGAAGAAGTGGCACACCGTCATCGACAGCCCCTACGGCCCGTTGACCCTCGTCGCGGACGACGACGGCGTCCTGTGCGGCCTGTACATGACCGACCAGCGCCACCGGCCGCCCGAGGAGACCTTCAGCAGCCGTGACGACACGCCCTTCGCCGAGGCCGAGGAGCAGCTGTCGGCCTACTTCGCAGGCGAGTTGACACAGTTCACCCTGCAACTCCGCCTGCACGGAACGCCGTTCCAGCGCCGCGTCTGGGACCAGCTGAGCCGCATCCCCTACGGCGAGACCCGCAGCTACGGCGAACTCGCCGACGCCCTGGGCAACCCCAAGGCGTCCCGCGCGGTCGGCCTCGCCAACGGCCGCAACCCGATCGGCATCATCATCCCCTGCCACCGCGTTGTCGGCGCGAACGGCGACCTCACGGGCTACGGCGGCGGCCTGGACCGCAAACGCCGCCTACTGGACTTCGAACGAAAGGCGTCCCTGTTCTAGCCCCGCCCTCCCGGGCGGCAACGGCCGTTGCCGCCCGCCCCCTTCACCGGCGGGACGCCGGGGGAGCGATCCAGAGGCGGACGGTCCTGTCGACGCTCCCCGTGGCGAGCACGCGGTCGTCGGACGAGAACGCCACCGAGACGACCGGCTTGGTGTGGCCGGTCAGTGCGGGGCCCGCCTGCTTGTGCTGTGCGACGTCCCAGAGGAGCACCCTCTTGTCGTTGCCGCCACTGGCCAGGAGGCGCCCGTTCGGTGAGAACGCCACGGCGTTGACCCCCCGGCGGTGACCGGTCAGGGGGTCGGCGATCTGTTCGCGCCGCTCGACGTCCCACAGCCGTACGGTTCTGTCCCCGCCGCAGGTGGCGGCGATCCGGCCGTCGGGGGAGAACGCCAGTGCCTCGAATTTCAGGGGGCGCTCTCCGAAGAGGAAGGATGTCACGGCGTTGCTGTGCTGGGCGGTGCCCACCAGGGGTGGACCCACCGCTTTGCCGGTGACGAAGTCGAGGAAGACGACGCCGGTGCCACTTCGGTTCGTCGTGGCCACCAGTCTCCCGTCCGGCGAGAAGGCCACCAGCTGACGCCCTCCCGAGGAAGGGGTGCCGCCGTCCTGCTCGGGCCCCAGGGTTCTGAGGCGTTTTCCCGTCAGAGGACTCACCAGGTGCACCCGCGCGCCTCCCGCCGACCGCACCGCCACCGTGCGTCCGTCCGGCGCGTAGGCCAGCGCCTGCACGGATCCGGGCACCGGGACCGCCCTGATCGGCTGCCAGACCTCGACATCCCAGAACACCACGCTCCACTCCCCGGAACCGCGGGTGCTGCCGACGGCGAGGATCCTCTCCGTCGGTGACAGCG
Organism: Streptomyces sp. NPDC048192; assembly: GCF_043202415.1. Lineage (NCBI taxonomy): Bacteria > Bacillati > Actinomycetota > Actinomycetes > Kitasatosporales > Streptomycetaceae > Streptomyces > Streptomyces sp. NPDC048192. The sequence continues at coordinate 124,537 of NZ_JBIDAL010000016.1, read as the reverse complement.
CCATGGCCTGCCCGGCAGCGTCGATGGAACCGCCCGACTGGCGCAGGCCGGCGGACTCCCAGAGCCGTACCGTCCCTGACGCGCTGCAGCTCGCGAGACGGGTGTCGTCGTGGAGGAATCCCAGCGACACGATCGGTGCGGTGTTCCGCTTGGACGACACGAGCGGAAAGGAACTGCCTTCCTCCCAGATCCTCCTGAGCACGCTCCGGGCCAGCGCCCCCTCCGCGCGCCGCCGATCCCCGGAGGAACCCGGCTCGGCATCCTTCCTCTCCTTGTCCGGGGAGTTCCCGGGCAAGGTGATGTTCGTGTTGTTGATGGTAAAGCTGTGCAAGCGATCGACGAGGCCTCCGGCGCCGGCCGTGCCGGCGCCGTTGCCTGCGGTGGAGGCTGGGCTTGTCCGTGCCGGTCCGCTCAGCCCTGGGGCGGATCCGGCAGTCGAGGGACCTGGAAGATGAAGCCTCCGTAGTTCAGGCCGGTGGCCACACCGTCGCGCGCCTCGGCTCGGTTGGTGACGTCCCTGTTCGCGGCCACCCCGCCCGGTGCGGACGCCCCGCCCGCAGGCTCGGCGTACGTCTGCAGGAGCGCCCGGAGACCGGCCGCCGCCTGCCCGCGCCGAGCGTCGTCCAGCGATTCCAGCAGGGACTCGAACCGCCCCTGCCAGACTCCGCTCTGCTCCACCTGCCGCAGCATCCGGGCCTCGTCGTCGCCCTGCTCGGCCGCGAGAAGGGCCGCGGTCCGCTCCAGTTGCCGCGTCGCGTCCTGTTCCCGCTCGGGGTCGCCCTGCCCGATCAGCCGCGCCATTCCCTGCCGGAACCCGGACCACGCGTCCGTGCCCGCCGCCTGCGCCACGGCAGCACCACCGGCCGCTGCCAGGGCCGTCAACGTCTCAGCAAGCATCCCCCACCGTTCCCTCCGACGGCTGCCCGATGACCGGACGATACCCGTAGGCATGCTCCCCCAGTGTGCCTTTCACCAACCCGTACCGGCGGCCCGGTTCCGTACTGCCGCCTGCGAACTGCGGTTGCCCACAGCCGAGTTGCCGATCCGGGCCGCGTCACGCCTCTCGGGCGCCGACGCCCTCGCTCAGGCTGCGCAGCAGTGCCGGCAGGGCGGTGCCGATGGGGTCTCGGACGAGCTGGTCGGCCCGGTCGTCGTACGGTGTGGGCTCGGCGTTGACGATGACCAGGCGGGCGCCGTGGTCGGCGGCGACGCCGACCAGGCCGGCGGCGGGGTGGACCTGGAGGCTGCTGCCGACGGCGATGAAGAGGGTGCAGGCCTTGGAGATCGCCGCGGCCTGGGCGAGGACGACCGGGTCCAGCGGTTCGCCGAACATCACGGTGGCGGACTTGAGGATGCCTCCGCACGTCCGGCACGGCGGATCGTCCTCACCGGCCTCCACGCGGGCGAGGGCGTCCTCCATGGTTCCGCGCGCATGGCACCGGGTGCACACGACACCGTGCGCGCTGCCGTGCAGTTCGAGGACCTTGCGGGCGGGCAGGCCGGCCGACTGGTGCAGCCCGTCCACGTTCTGGGTGATCACCCGCACCGGGACGCCGGACCTTTCCAGCTCGGCGACCGCCCGGTGCGCGGCGTTCGGCTCGGCCCTCAGCGTGCGCTGCTCGCGCCGCATCTGCCAGGACCGCCGCCGGATCTCCGGGTCGGCCATGTAGTACTCGTACGTGACGAGTTTCTCCGCCTCCGGATCCCGCCGCCACAGTCCGTTCGGGCCGCGGTAGTCGGGGATCCCCGAGTCGGTCGAGATGCCGGCGCCGCTGAGAATGGCTACGAGAGGCCTGTCCATGGGGCCGAGGGTAGGACGCCGGTACCGGCGGAGCGAGCGGATATCGCCCGCCGGGCCCCGGCGGGCGGCCGGTCACGCCACCCGGTGGCCGTTCTCCAGTTCCGCCGTGCCGGAGCCGTCCGCGAGCACGTCGAGGGCGGTCAGGACGCGGCGGCCGAGGGCGTCGGGAAGGTGGGCGGGGAGATCCTCGCGGGGGACCAGGCGCCAGGAGAGGAGTTCCTCCTCCTGCAGCCGGATCGCCTTCAGCGCGGCCTCGTCGAGGACACCGCCGTCGTACAGATACGCCACCAGAGGCGGGCGGCCCGCGCCGTGCACCCAGTCCACGGCCAGCAGCCGGCCCGGTTCCACGTCGAGGCCGATCTCCTCCAGCGTCTCCCGGCGCGCGCCCTGACGCGGGGTCTCCCCGTCGTCCGACTCGATCGTGCCGCCCGGCAGTGCCCAGCCCTCGCGGTAGTTGGGCTCGACCAGCAGCACGCGCCCCTCGGCGTCCCGGAAGAGCATCGCGGCGCCGGCGAGGACCCGGGGCAGGCTCGCGATGTACGTGGCGAAGTCAGCAGTGGTGGCCATGGGGGGAAGGGTAACCAGCGGCGGCGCGGCCACGCTCAGGTCGTCGCCAGGCGCAGGGTGCGTTCGGCCAGCGCACTGATCCGTACGCCGTCGAAGCCGAACACCGCGCTCCTGACCGTGTCCTCCAGCGGGTCCTTCCACCGGGCCGGGATCGCCTCGGCCCCGGTGAGGACCCCGGCCACCGAGCCCGCCGTCGCCCCGTTGGAGTCGGTGTCCAGGCCGCCGCGCACGGTCAGCGCGAGGGTCCGGGTGAAGTCGCCGTCGCCGTACAGCAGCCCGGCGGTCAGCACGGCGGCGTTCGGGACGGTGTGGATCCAGCCGAGCCCGGCGGTCTCGGCGGCCAGCGTGGCCAGGGTCTCCTCCCAGGGCAGCCGGGTCCCGTGCAGGCCGATCACCCGCCGTACGGTACGGGCGAGCCTGCTGCTCGCCGGGATCACACCGAGGGCCGCGTCGAGCGCGTGGCGCACGGAGGGCGCGGTGAAGGCCGCGGCGATCAGCGCGGCGGCCCACATGGCGCCGTACACGCCGTTGCCGGTGTGGGACAGCACGGCGTCCCTGCGGGCCAGGGCGGCGGCTCCGGCCGGGTCGCCCGGACGGGTCCAGCCGTGGACGTCGGCGCGGATCAGGGCCCCGATCCACTCCTGGTACGGGTTGTCGTACGTCGCCGTCAGCGGCGGCTTCAGCCCGTTGGCGAGATTCCGGTACGCCGCCCGTTCCGCCGTGAAGGTCTGCAGGTACGGCAGCCTGAGCAGCCACAGATCGCCGACCTGCTCGGTGCTGAAGCCGAAGCCGTGCGTCTCCAGCAGGTGCAGGCCGAGGATCGCGTAGTCGACGTCGTCGTCGCGCACGCTGCCGTGGATCCGGCCGCGCACGCAGCCGCGCCACTCCGGGCGCAGCACGGCGGTCTCGGCCGGGTCGGCGGGCTCGGGCAGATAGTCGGTGAGCGGCAGCGCCCCGGCCCCGCGCAGATAGCGGTCGATGCGCTCGCGGGTCCACACCTCGCCCTGCTCGACCGGCTTGCCGAGCATGTTGCCCGCGACACGGCCGAGCCAGCCGCCGTGGACGCGGTCGGCGAGGTCCGGTCCTGTGCTGGTCATGGCTGGGGTGTACCCGTTTTTCCAGACGGCTCCCAGGTGCTTCCCAGCCTTCGGTCGGGGCATGACGGCGAGGGCGTCCTCCGGTTAAGGTCGCAGCGGCGCGACTGGCCCTGACGTGCGCGGGGCCCGGAGAGCAAGGGGAAAGCAAGGTGGCGGACGCTGCAGTGAACGAGACCCGTCGGGTGCTCATCGCCGCGGACAAGTTCAAGGGCTCGCTGACGGCCGTACAGGTCGCCGGGCGGGTGACGGCCGGGCTGCGCCGGGTCGTGCCGGACCTCCGGGTCGAGGCGCTGCCCGTGGCCGACGGCGGCGACGGGACCGTGGACGCCGCGGTGGCGGCCGGTTTCGAGCGGCGGGAGGTACGGGTCGCCGGCCCGCTGGGCCAGGAGGTGACCGCCGCGTTCGCGCTGCGCGGCGACACCGCCGTGGTGGAGATGGCCGAGGCCAGCGGCCTGCAGCGCCTTCCCGCGGGCGTCTTCGCGCCGCTGACGGCGTCCACGTACGGCTCCGGCGAGCTGCTGCGGGCCGCGCTCGACGCGGGCGCGCGGACGATCGTGTTCGGCGTCGGCGGCAGCGCCACGACCGACGGCGGCGCGGGGATGCTGTCGGCGCTGGGCGCGCGCTTCCTGAACGACAGCGGTGAGCCGGTTCCGCCGGGCGGCGGCGGGCTGGCCGACCTGGCCCGGGCCGACCTGTCCGGCCTGGACCCCCGGCTGTCCTCCGTCGAGCTGGTCCTCGCCAGCGACGTGGACAACCCGCTGACCGGGCCGAAGGGCGCGCCGGCGGTGTACGGCCCGCAGAAGGGCGCCTCGCCGGACGACGTGGACACCCTCGACGCGGCGCTGGCCCACTTCGCCAAGGTGCTGGAGGCCGAGGCCGGACCGGACGCGGCGCGGTACGCGGCGTCGCCGGGCGCGGGCGCGGCGGGCGGCATCGGCTACGGCGCGCTGCTCCTCGGCGCGCGTTTCCGGCCCGGCATCGAGGTGATGCTGGACGTCCTGGGCTTCGCGCCCGCGCTGGAGCGGGCCTCGCTGGTGATCACCGGTGAGGGGTCGCTGGACGAGCAGACGCTGCACGGGAAGGCGCCGGCGGGGGTCGCCGCCGCGGCGCGGGCCGCGGGCAAGGAGGTCGTCGCGGTCTGCGGCCGGCTCGCCCTGTCCGCGGAGGCGCTGGAGCGGGCCGGGATCCGGCAGGCGTACCCGCTCACCTCGGTCGAGCCGGACGTGGCCCGGTGCATCGCCGAGGCGGGTCCGATCCTGGAGGACGTGGCGGAGCGGATCGCCCGGGACCGGCTGGTCTGAGCGGGCGGGCCGTCCGATGGGCCGCCCGCCCGTCGGGCGGCCCCGGGGCGCGTGCGTCTGCCGCGGACGGGTGATCACAGAGGTGTGATGCCGCCGTCCACGTCCCGCTGGTAGCTGCCGGACGTCAGCCCGTGCACCCCGCCGGTGTCGAGCCACTGCCTCGAGAAGTCGTGCAGGGCCTCGGCCCGGCGTTCCCAGACCATGGAGTGGCCGGCCGCCGCGAAGCGGAACATGAGCTTGTCGTCTCCCGCGATGGCCTCGTAGAGCGCCGGGACCGAGAAGTACAGGACGGCGGGCTGCGAGGGGGAGGTGTTGGCCTGCTTGTCCTGCTCCCCGTAGACGATGAGCACCGGCACCCGGTCACCGAGAATGAGTCTGCCCGCGGCGTCCTCGAGCGGTGCGGTCTGGCTGTTCCACCCCCACCAGTACGTGTTCCGGTAGCGCAGCACGCCCTCGGGCGTGCCGTCCGGCAGCAGGCGTCCCCACTTGGCCCCCTCGGGGTCCTCGGCCATGCAGGCCTCCCACACCGCGTCGACCATGCCGGGCTCCCGCTGCTCCGGGCTGGACTGCTCGGCGTCCCATCCGGTCGCGAAGCCGGTCCTGCTGCCGACGTTCATCGGGAAGCCGAAGGTGACGGCCGGCGTGGAGACGGGCAGCGTCCGGGCTTCGGGCGGGCGTCCGAAGGGATCCGAGGGAACCGTGGACCAGCGGCCGTTCGGCGGGAAGATCGGGGCCAGCAGGGTCAGCGTCCTGACGTTGCCGGGGTGCTTCAGGGTGTACGGGCCCATGACGAACGCGCCGGCGGACCAGCCGATGAAGTCGATCGGCTTGTTCCGCTCGGGCAGGCCCCGGATGAAGCCGACCACGGTGTCCAGCTCCGCCCACTCGCTCTCGGAGTTGCCCAGCTGGTGCGGGTAGGGCGGCGGCGAGGGGCACGGCTGGGCCAGCGGGTTGGGTACCAGGACCGGTTGCTGCTGGGCGGGGTTGGCGTTGCAGGGGTCGTCCATCCTGGGCCGGGGGGAGCGGCCGTTGCCCTGCAGGTCCATGAGGAAGACGTCGTAACCGTGGTGCGCCAGCTCCTGGGCCCAGCTGTAGCGGATGTCGGGGCCGTCGGGGCTGGGCGGAAGCACGAGGTCGAAACCGGCGACCGCCGGGACGCTTCTGCCGTGGAGCATCAGCACCGGCTTCGGCTCCTGGTGCCCGCGGGTGCCGTTGTACTCGCGGACGAACAGTTCTACCGGCTCTCCCGAGTTCGCCGGGATCGTCGAGGTGTGGCGGACGCGGTAGTCGGCGGTGGAGTACGAGGACATGGCCGCCCTCCGAATGCGAGAGAGAGAAGGGGTGGGGAATCCCCCGAGGCGGGCACATGCCACGGGCAAGCCCGCTACCTCCACCGTCCTCCCCGCCGTTCCCTGCCGCAACTCGGCTTCAGACGCTGGTAGTTGACAGGTCAACGGGGAATCGGGGCAGACCTTGAACACACAACGGGTGTGGCCCGGGCCGCGAGGGCCCGGGCCACACCCGTCGGTGCCGGGGCGAGAGTCAGGGCAGCTGCGCCGCCCGCGCCTCCCGCCGGTTGTCGCGGAAGTTGTTCACCCGGCGAGCCGTGGCGAACAGCGGGATCACCGCGCCCATGACCAGCTGCAGGGCGCAGCCCGTCTGGAGCAGCAGCTGGCCGCTCGGGGCGTCGAAGGCCCAGGCCGCCAGCAGGCCCATGGACAAAACGATCCAGGAGAGCATCGCGCCGGCGAGGCGTCCCCTCGGCTTCGGGTACTCCACCCGGCTCACCATCAGCCACGCCGTGCCGAGGATCGCCAGCAGGGTCGCCACGAAGGGCAGCTCCAGCAGCACGATCGAGACCACCGTCAGCGCGCCGAACGGCGAGGGCATGCCCTGGAACATGCCGTCCTTCATCGTCACGCAGGAGAAGCGCGCGAGTCTCAGCACCACCGCCAGCAGCACCACGATCGCGCCCAGCGCCGCCACCCGCTGGTGCGCGTCGTCCGCGACCATGCCGTAGACCAGGACGAAGTACGCGGGCGCCAGCCCGAAGCTGATCAGGTCGGACAGGTTGTCCAGCTCGGCGCCCATCGGCGAGGAGCGCAGCTTGCGCGCGACCAGGCCGTCGAACAGGTCGAAGACGGCCGCGCAGAGCATCAGGATGACGGCCGTGGCGGCGCTGTGCCGCGCCATGCCCGCGGACTCGTCGTTCCCGGTCAGGTGCGGGATCAGGATGCCGGTGGTGGTGAAGTACACCGCCATGAACCCGCAGGTGGCATTGCCCAGGGTGAGGGTGTCCGCTATCGACAGGCGGAGCGAGAGGGGCATCTCCTCCTCGTCGTCCACGTCGTCGGCCTCGGGCACCCAGCCCGCCTGGGTCTCCGGATCAATCACGGTCAATGCGAGTCACCCCAGCCACGGTCTTCTGTCCGACCTCGACCGCGACCTCCACGCCTTCGGGCAGGTAGAGGTCGACACGCGAGCCGAAGCGGATCAGACCGATTCGGTCGCCCTGCTCGACCTTCGTGCCCCGGGGGATGTAGGGGACGATGCGGCGGGCCACCGCGCCGGCGATCTGGATCATCTCGATGTCGCCGAGTTCGGTGTCGAAATGCCAGACTACGCGCTCGTTGTTCTCGCTCTCCTTGTTGAACGCCGGAACGAAGCCGCCGGGGATGTGCTCGACGGACGTCACCGTGCCCGCCAGGGGCGCGCGGTTGACGTGGACGTTCAGCGGGCTCATGAAGATCGCGACGCGGGTGCGGCCGTCCTTCCACGGCATGATGCTCTGCACCACGCCGTCGGCGGGCGAGATCACCCGGCCGGAGCCGATCTCGCGCTCGGGGTCGCGGAAGAACCACAGCATGCCCGCCGCGAGCGCGGTGGCGGGCACGGCCACGGCCTTGGCCGCGCCGGAGCGGCGGGCGCGGGCCAGGCTGAGGGCTGCGGTGGCGACGGTCGGGAGAAGCCACGGCGATGCTCCGCGCGCCAGACGGACGCCGGCTCGGCTGTCGCGAGGTGCAGAGGTTTGGCTGTGGGGCATGGATGACCTTCGTAGCGGATGATGCCGCACAAGACGGGGGACGGCGGCTTTCCGGGATCGTACCGGTCGCGGGCCGCAACTGGGCAAGCTGGGAAGCCGAGTCGGCGGCCGAAGACCGGCGGAACGACGCATACGGGGTGTGATCTTCTTCTCGAAGAAAACACCCCGTACTAGGACATTCAGCCCTGGAATCGATACTCTTCGAGCAGTCGGCGCCCGATGATCATTTTCTGGATCTCGGCGGTACCTTCACCGATGAGCAGCATCGGGGCCTCGCGGTACAGGCGCTCGATCTCGTACTCCTTGGAGAAGCCGTAGCCGCCGTGGATCCGGAAGGCGTCCTCCACGACCTCCTTGCAGTACTCGGAGGCCAGGTACTTCGCCATGCCGGCTTCCAGGTCGTTGCGCTCGCCGGAGTCCTTCTTGCGGGCCGCGTTGACCATCATCGCATGGGCCGCCTCGACCTTGGTCGCCATCTCCGCCAGCTTGAACTGGATGGCCTGGTGCTGGGCGATCGGCTTGCCGAAGGTGTGCCGCTGCTGGGCGTACCGGACGCCGAGCTCGAAGGCGCGCTGGGCGACGCCGCAGCCGCGCGCGGCGACGTTGACCCGGCCGACCTCGACGCCGTCCATCATTTGGTAAAAACCTCGGCCGGTGACGCCGCCGAGCACCCGATCGGCCGGTACCCGCAGGCCGTCCATGATCAGCTCGGTGGTGTCGACGCCCTTGTAGCCCATCTTGTCGATCTTGCCGGGGATGGTCAGGCCCGGGCGGACCTCGCCGAAGCCCGGCTCCTTCTCGACCAGGAAGGTCGTCATGGACTTGTGCGGGGCCGTGCCCTCGGGGTGACCCTCGTCACTGCGGACGAGGACGGCCACCAGGGACGAGGTGCCGCCGTTGGTCAGCCACATCTTCTGGCCGTTCAGGACGTACTCGTCGCCGTCCCTGACCGCCTTGGAGGTGATCGCCGACACGTCGGAGCCCAGACCCGGCTCCGACATCGAGAAGGCGCCCCGGATGTCGCCGGCGGCCATCTTCGGCAGGAAGTGGTCCTTCTGCTCCTGCGTGCCGTGCTGCTTGAGCATGTACGCGACGATGAAGTGGGTGTTGATGATCCCGGACACCGACATCCAGCCGCGGGCGATCTCCTCCACGCACAGCGCGTAGGTGAGGAGCGACTCGCCCAGCCCGCCGTACTCCTCGGGGATCATCAGACCGAACAGGCCGAGTTCCTTCAGGCCGTCCACGATCGCTTGCGGGTACTCGTCGCGGTGCTCCAGCTCGGTCGCGACGGGAATGATCTCTTTGTCGACAAAGTCCCGGACGGTGGAGAGGATCTCCTGCTGGACGTCGGTCAGACCGGCGGTCTGGGCGAGACGGGCCATGGCCTACTTCTCCTGCTGCTTCAGTTCCGGGCGGCCCGGCTGCTCGCCGCCGCGCTCCTTGATGTACGTCTCGGTGGGCACCATGACCTTGCGGCGGAAGACGCAGACGAGCGTGCCGTCCTGCTTGTAGCCCTTGGTCTCGACGTAGACGATGCCGCGGTCGTTCTTCGACTTCGACGGCCACTTGTCGAGGACGGTCGTCTCGCCGTAGATCGTGTCGCCGTGGAAGGTCGGCGCCACGTGCTTGAGCGACTCGATCTCCAGGTTGGCGATCGCCTTGCCGGAGATGTCCGGCACGCTCATGCCCAGCAGCAGCGAGTAGATGTAGTTCCCGACGACGACGTTCTTGCCGAAGTCCGTCGTCTTCTCCGCATAGTTGACGTCCATGTGGAGCGGGTGGTGGTTCATGGTGAGGAGACAGAACAGGTGGTCGTCGTACTCCGTGACCGTCTTGCCCGGCCAGTGCTTGTAGACCGCACCGACCTCGAACTCCTCGTAGGTCCGTCCGAACTGCATCGCGCTCAGCCCTCCGGGATCTCGAACTTGCTGGTGCGCTGCATGCCGGCGGCGCGTCCCTTGCCCGCGACGACCAGCGCCATCTTGCGGCTGGCCTCGTCGATCATCTCGTCACCGAGCATCGCGGAGCCCTTCTTGCCGCCGGCCTCGGACGTGTAGTACTCGTAGGCGTCCAGGATCAGCTCGGCGTGGTCGTAGTCCTCCTGCGAGGGCGAGAAGACCTCGTTGGCGGCGTCCACCTGGCCGGGGTGCAGCACCCACTTGCCGTCGAAGCCGAGGGCGGCGGCGCGGCCGGCCACCTCGCGGAAGCCGTCGACGTTGCGGATCTGCAGGTAGGGGCCGTCGATCGCCTGGAGGTCGTTGGCGCGGGCGGCCATCAGGATCTTCATCAGGATGTAGTGGTAGGCGTCCGCCGGGTAGCCGGGCGGCTGCTCGCCCACGACGAGGGACTTCATGTTGATGGACGCCATGAAGTCGGCCGGGCCGAAGATGATCGTCTCGATGCGCGGCGAGGCCTGCGCGATCTCGTTGACGTTGTTCAGGCCCTGTGCGTTCTCGATCTGCGCCTCGATGCCGATCCGGCCGACCTCGAAGCCCATGGTCTTCTCGATCTGGGTGAGCAGCAGGTCCAGCGCGACGATCTGCTGGGCGTTCTGCACCTTCGGCAGCATGATGCAGTCGAGGTTCGGGCCGGCGCCCTCGACGACCGTCACGACGTCGCGGTACGTCCACTCGGTCGTCCAGTCGTTGACGCGCACCACCCGCGTCTTGCCCGTCCAGTCGCCCTCGTTGAGGAACTTGACGATGGTGTGCCGCGCCTCGGGCTTGGCGAGCGGCGCACAGGCGTCCTCCAGGTCGAGGAAGACCTGGTCCGCCGGGAGGCCCTGCGCCTTCTCCAGGAAGCGCGGGTTGCTGCCCGGTACGGCCAGGCAGGAGCGCCGCGGGCGAAGGCGGTTGACAGTCGATAGGGGCGCGGCGGAGCCGCTCGTCAGAGGGGTGGTGGCGGGAGACGGGCGGGCGGTCATGCGGGGACCTCCAGAGGGTCGAGCTTGTTCGCTTTCCGGATCTCGTCGACGATGCGGCCGATGATCCCGGTGATGTCGAAGTCCTTCGGGGTGAAGACGGCGGCCACTCCGGCGTCCTTCAGCTGCTCGGCGTCACCATTCGGGATGATGCCACCGGCGATCACCGGTATATCTGTGGCACCGGCCACACGCAGCCGCTGGAGTACGTCCGGGACCAGCTGGGCGTGCGATCCGGACAGGATCGACAGGCCGACCGCGTGCACGTCCTCGGCGAGGGCGGCGTCCACGATCTGCTCGGGGGTGAGCCGGATGCCCTGGTAGACCACCTCGAAGCCGGCGTCGCGCGCGCGCACGGCGATCTGCTCGGCGCCGTTGGAGTGCCCGTCCAGGCCCGGCTTGCCGACCAGGAAGCGCAGCTTGCCGACGCCCAGCTCGCGGGCGGTGGCGTCCACCCTGGCCCGCACGTCGGCGAGCGCGGAGCCCGGCTCGGCGGCGACGGCCACCGGCGCGGAGGACACCCCGGTGGGCGCCCGGTACTCCCCGAACACCTCGCGCAGGGCCGCTGCCCACTCGCCGGTGGTGACGCCGGCGCGGGCGCACTCCAGCGTGGCCTCCATCAGGTTCTCGGTGCCCTTGGCGGCCTCCTTCAGCCGCTCCAGCGCCTTGCAGGGGCGCGGGTGGTTGAAGGGCGGCTGGTAGCGGGTGTCGCGCCAGTTCTGCAGCGAGGCGATGACCCGGGCCTCGACCGCCGGGTCGACGGTCTGGATCGCGGTGTCCAGGTCGGCCGTGAGCGGGTTCGGCTCGGTGCCCTCGAAGATGTTGACGCCGACGATCTTCTCCTCGCCGGACTCGATCCGGGCCCGGCGCTCGGCGTGCGAGGCGACCAGCTGCGACTTCAGGTAGCCGGACTCCACGGCGGCCATCGCGCCGCCCATGTCCTGGATGTGCTCGATCTCCGCGAGGGCGTCCGCGACCAGCTGGTCCACCTTCGCCTCGATCACCTTCGAGCCCTCGAAGATGTCGTCGTACTCCAGCAGGTCGCTCTCGTAGGCGAGCACCTGCTGGATGCGCAGGCTCCACTGCTGGTCCCACGGGCGGGGCAGGCCGAGGGCCTCGTTCCAGGCCGGCAGCTGCACGGCACGCGCGCGTGCGTCCTTGGACAGCGTCACGGCCAGCATCTCCAGCACGATCCGCTGGACGTTGTTCTCCGGCTGCGCCTCGGTCAGACCGAGCGAGTTGACCTGGACGCCGTAGCGGAAGCGGCGCTGCTTGGGGTTCTCGATGCCGTACCGCTCCCGGGTGATCCGGTCCCAGATGCGGCCGCAGGCCCGCATCTTGCACATCTCCTCGACGAAGCGGACGCCCGCGTTCACGAAGAAGGAGATGCGGGCGACCACGTCGCCCATGCGCTCCTGCGGCACCTGGCCGCTGTCGCGCACGGCGTCGAGGACGGCGATCGCGGTGGACATCGCGTACGCGATCTCCTGCACCGGCGTGGCCCCGGCCTCCTGCAGGTGGTAGCTGCAGATGTTGATCGGGTTCCACTTCGGGATGTGGGAGACCGTGTACGCGATCATGTCCGTCGTCAGGCGGAGCGACGGCCCCGGCGGGAAGACGTGCGTCCCGCGGGACAGGTACTCCTTGACGATGTCGTTCTGGGTCGTGCCCTGGAGCTTGGTGATGTCCGCGCCCTGCTCCTCGGCGACGACCTGGTAGAGCGCCAGCAGCCACATGGCGGTGGCGTTGATCGTCATCGAGGTGTTCATCTGCTCCAGGGGGATGTCCTGGAACAGCCGGCGCATGTCGCCCAGATGGGCCACGGGCACGCCCACCCGGCCGACCTCGCCGCGGGCGAGGATGTGGTCGGGGTCGTACCCGGTCTGCGTCGGCAGGTCGAACGCCACCGACAGACCGGTCTGCCCCTTGGCCAGGTTGCGCCGGTACAGCTCGTTGGACGCCTCCGCCGTCGAGTGACCGGCGTACGTCCGCATGAGCCACGGGCGGTCCTTTTCCCTCCGGCTGCCCGAAGGCTGACGCTCTGTCATCTACGGCTCTCAGACGTTGCGGAAGCGGTTGATGGCGTCGATGTGCTTGGCGCGCATCTCGTGGTCGCGCACGCCCAGGCCCTCCTCGGGGGCGAGGCACAGCACGCCGACCTTGCCCTGGTGCAGGTTGCGGTGGACGTCGTACGCCGCCTGGCCGGTGTCCTCCAGGGAGTACGTCTTCGACAGGGTCGGGTGGATCTTGCCCTTGGCGATCAGGCGGTTGGCCTCGTACGCCTCGCGGTAGTTGGCGAAGTGGGAGCCGATGATCCGCTTCAGCGACATCCACAGGTAGCGGTTGTCGTACTCGTGCATGTAGCCCGAGGTGGAGGCGCAGGTGGTGATGGTGCCGCCCTTGCGGGTGACGTAGACGGAGGCGCCGAAGGTCTCGCGGCCGGGGTGCTCGAAGACGATGTCGATGTCCTCGCCGCCGGTGAGCTCGCGGATGCGCTTGCCGAAGCGCTTCCACTCCTTGGGGTCCTGGGTGTGCTCGTCCTTCCAGAACCTGTAGCCCTCGGCGTTGCGGTCGATGATCGCCTCGGCGCCCATCGAGCGGCAGATCTCGGCCTTCTGGGGCGAGGAGACGACACAGATCGGGTTGGCGCCGCCCGCGAGCGCGAACTGCGTGGCGTAGCTGCCCAGGCCACCGCTCGCGCCCCAGATCAGGACGTTGTCGCCCTGCTTCATGGCGGCGCCGTTGCGGGAGACCAGCTGGCGGTAGGCGGTGGAGTTCACCAGGCCCGGGGCCGCCGCCTCCTCCCAGCTGAGGTGGTTGGGCTTCGGCATCAGCTGGTTCGTCTTGACCAGCGCGATCTCCGCCAGGCCGCCGAAGTTGGTCTCGAAGCCCCAGATGCGCTGCTCGGGGTCGAGCATCGTGTCGTCGTGGCCGTCGGGGGACTCGAGTTCGACGCTCAGGCAGTGCGCGACGACCTCGTCGCCGGGCTTCCAGGCGTTGACGCCCGGGCCGGTGCGCAGGACGACGCCGGCCAGGTCGGAGCCGATGATGTGGTACGGCAGGTCGTGCCGCTTGGTGAGCGGCGAGAGCCTGCCGTAGCGCTCCAGGAAGGCGAAGGTCGACACCGGCTCGAAGATCGAGGTCCACACCGAGTTGTAGTTCACCGAGGAGGCCATGACGGCCACCAGGGCCTCGCCGGGGCCCAGCTCGGGCACGGGGACCTCGTCGAGGTGGATCGACTTGCGCGGGTCCTTGTCACGGGTCTCCAGGCCCGCGAACATCTCCGTCTCGTCCTTGTGCACGGTGATCGCGCGGTACGACTCGGGGATCGGCAGGGCGGCGAAGTCGGCGGACGTGGCGTCCTGCGACTGGATCGCGTCCAGGATGTCCTTCACGGTCACGGTGTTGCCTCCGGCGGTGCGCGCCCTGAGGGAAGGGCGCTCGAGGGATCGTCGGTGCTGCGGTGAGTGCTGCTGAGGGTTTTCGCGGGTGTGCCGTCGGTTCGGCTCGGTGGTGCTTCGGCAGCGCTTTGTGGCGCGGGAGGGTGCCTGTGACGCAGGCGTCCGGGCGCGCGGGCCGTGGGCCTTTGGGGACAGCTGGCGAGCGAATGGTGGTCTCTGCTCGCCGGCCGCCCGGACCCCTTCAACGTATGACACCGCGTGTCAGTCGGCAAGGCACTGAGTGCCAGATATTGCTCTCAGATGAAATCTTTACTTGACAGATGAGCGATGATCGATCGAACGCGCCTCGAGGGACGGGCGAAAAGGGGCGCTGACATGCAAAAACGGCCACCCGTGGGGTGGCCGTTGTCACAGCGGGGAAGCGGGGTCAGCGCTCCTTGAGCGCCTGCTCGATGGTGCGCATGACCTCGTGCAGCGGCGCGTCGGTGCGGGCGACCGTCACCAGCACCTCGCCCTGCGCGGACGCCGTGGAGGCGGCCGGCCGCGGCGCCGTGCCGCGTCCCGCGCCGATCCCGTTGCCGAACGTCTTGCGCACGATGGCGAAGGCGTGGTCCAGCTGCGCCTCCACGTCCCCCTGGCCGCCGGCGCGCAGCCAGCGGCGCAGCACGTGGTTGTGGGCGGTGACGACGGCGGAGGCGGCCACCTCGGCCAGGAGCGGGTCGTCGTTGGCGTCGTCGGCGTGCGCGCGCTCGTCGAAGTGGCCCAGGAGGTAGCGGGTGAACAGCCGCTCGTAGCGGGCCACCGAGGCGATCTCGGCCTCCCGCAGGGTGGGCACCTCGCGGGTGAGCTTGTAGCGGGCGACCGAGACCTCCGGGGCGGCCGCGTACATCTTCATGACTTCCTTGATGCCGCGGCACACGGCGTCGAGCGGATGCTCGTGCGCGGGAGCGGCGTTCAGGACCGCCTCGACGCGGATCAGCGTGTCGTCGTGGTCCGGGAAGATCGCCTCTTCCTTGGAACGGAAGTGGCGGAAGAAGGTACGGCGGGCGACGCCGGCCGCGGCCGCGATCTCGTCGACGGTGGTCGCCTCGTACCCCTTGGTCGCGAAGAGCTCCATCGCTGCCGCCGCCAGTTCTCGGCGCATCTTGAGCCGCTGGGCGGCGGCGCGACTGCCTGCGGCACTTTCCGGCGCGTCGGGCGTAGCTGGTGTACGTGAGGACTTGGCGGGCTGGGACATGCCCCGAACGTACTGCATGTGCGCAGTTCGGTGCGCGGGCGAGGGGGTTCTGCCGGCCCGGGGGCCCGCCCCGCCCCAGGAGGGCGGGGAGGCGTCCACCGGGCCGAGCAGTCCGCCCCAGTCCGTCTCCGCGTGCGACCAGTCGCCGGCGCCGTCAACGCCGGGCATACTCGCGGAAGCCGCGGCCGGTCTTGCGGCCGAGGCAGCCCGCGGCCACCAGGTGCTCCAGCAGCGGCGCCGGGGCCAGGCCCGGATCGCGGAACTCGCGGTGCAGCACCTGCTCGATGGCCAGCGAGACGTCCAGGCCGACCACGTCCAGCAGCTCGAAGGGGCCCATCGGGTAGCCGCCGCCGAGCTTCATCGCCGCGTCGATGTCGTCCAGGGACGCGTAGTGCTCCTCGACCATCTTGATCGCGTTGTTGAGGTACGGGAACAGCAGCGCGTTCACGATGAAGCCGGCCCGGTCGCCGCAGTCCACCGCGTGCTTCCTGATCTTCGCGCAGACCTCGCGGACGGTGGCGTGGACGTCGTCGCCGGTCAGCACGGTCCGCACGACCTCGACCAGCTTCATCGCGGGCGCCGGGTTGAAGAAGTGCATGCCGATCACGTCCTGCGGGCGCGAGGTGGCGCGGGCGCAGGCGACGACGGGCAGCGAGGAGGTGGTGGTGGCGAGGACCGCGCCGGGCTTGCAGACCTTGTCCAGCGCGGCGAACAGCTGCCGCTTGACCTCCAGGTCCTCGGCGATCGCCTCGACGGCCAGGTCGACGCCGGCGAAGGCGTCGTAGGAGCCGGCCGGGGCGATCCGGTCCAGGATCTGCGCGGCGGCCTCGGCGGTCAGCCGCCCCTTGTCGACAGAGCGCGAAAGCGACTTGCCGATACGGGCCTTGGCGGCCTGCGCCTTCTCCTCGCTGCGGGCGGCCAGCACCACGCTGTAGCCCGCCTTGGCGAACACCTCGGCGATGCCGGAGGCCATGGTGCCGGAGCCGGCGACGCCCACCGAGCGGACCTCGCGTCCCCGGACCGCCGAGCCGCCCTCGGCCGGGGTCAGCGCGTCCGGCACGACGGTGGCGCTCCCCGGGGCCGCGTAGGTGTAGAAGCCGCGTCCCGCCTTGCGGCCGGTCAGGCCCGCCTCGCTGAGCTGCTTCAGGATCGGGGCCGGGGCGTGCAGCCGGTCGCGGGACTCGGCGTACATGGCCTCCAGGACCGTACGCGCGGTGTCGATGCCGATCAGGTCCAGCAGCGCCAGCGGGCCCATCGGCAGGCCGCAGCCGAGCCGCATCGCCGCGTCGATGTCCTCTCGGGAGGCGTACCGCGACTCGTACATCGCGGCGGCCTGGTTGAGGTAGCCGAACAGCAGGCCGTCCGCGACGAAACCGGGGCGGTCGCCGACCGCGACCGGCTCCTTGCCCAGCTCGATCGCGAGGTCGGTGACGGCGGCGACGGCGCCCGGCGCGGTCAGCACCGACGAGACGACCTCGACCAGCTTCATCGCCGGCGCGGGGTTGAAGAAGTGCAGGCCGAGCACGCGCTCGGGGCGGGCCGAGTCCGCGGCCAGGCGGGTCACGGACAGCGCGTTGGTGCCGGTCGCGAGGATCGTCTCGGGACGGACGATGCCGTCCAGCTCGCGGAAGATCTGGTGCTTGATCTCGTACGACTCCGGGACCACCTCGATGACGAGGTCGGCGTCGGCCGCCGCCGCGAGGTCGGTGCCGGTGCGCACCCGGGCCAGGGCGTCGGCGCGCTCCTGCCCGGTGAGCCGGCCGCGCTCCACGCAGTGGGCGGTGCGGGCCTCGAGGGTGGCGACGCAGCTCGCGGCCTGGGCCTCGCTGATGTCGATGCCGATCACCTCGCGGCCCGCCTTGGCGAGGACCTCGGTGATACCGGTGCCCATGGTGCCGAGGCCGACGACGGCGATCGTCTTCAGGGGCTGCGGGGTGCCGGACTGGGGGGACAGGGGAGTGGCCATCGCGGGACTCCAGGAAAGAGGGTGACGACGAGGAGCGCGCCGGGTGCGCCGAGAGGCGCACCACGGGGCGGAAAGGGTGCGGGTGTTGCCGGGCTGCGAGCGCACACGCCCGGTGCTCTGCCGGATGCCACGGGCGATGCACGTCGCCCGCGGGCGGCACACGGCAGGAACTCGACCGGCCCTGTCCCGGAGCCGGGTCGTACTGCGGTACACGTCCGTACCGAACCGACCTGCTCGCGACGGCCGCGTCACCAGACCGTCGCCAGCGGAAGCGAGTGGGTAACTCGCTCGTCTGAGCTTAACTTGCCAGTAACGAGCGCGCCAGCCCCGAGTCCGGCCGGAGTTTGTGATGTAGCTCCCCCGGACCCCGCCACCCGCCTACGCTGGACTTCGTGGACGAAGAGTTGCGATCGCTCACGGAGCGCTTACGGCAGGAGTCGGGCGGCTCGGCGGCGTTCGAGCGGCTGTCGGAGACCGAGGACCACGACGAACTCGCGGAGGTGCTCACCGCGCCCGGACAGCCGCTGTGGGCCAGGGAGCTGGCCGCGTTCCGGCTCGGCCTCGCGGGCGACCGGCGCGCCTTCGAGTCCCTGGTGCTGCTGCTCAACCACCGCGACCCCCCGCGCTGCGCCTCCGCCGCCCACGCGCTGGCCCGCCTCGGCGATCCCCGCACGGCCCGCGCGGCGGCGGCCCTGGCCACCAACGAACTCCGCGTGGCCTACGCCCTGCACCCGGTGCGGCTGCTGACCGAGCTGCGTGCCCCGGAGTCCGTGCCCGCACTGATCACCACCCTGGAGCGCCGCCTGCGCCCGCACGACCCCTACCGCCGCGTCGCCCTCGCCTGCGTGGAGGGCCTCGGCGCCCTCGGCGACCCCCGGGCCCGGCGCGTCCTCAGCGAGGCCCTGGCCCAGCCGGCCCTCGCCGAGGCGGCGGCACGGGCACTGGCGCGGATCCCCCCGCAGCGTACGGAGGTGACCTGACGGCCGGTCAGCCGACCGGTTCCTTCGCGTAGCGCACCTCGGGCACGGGCACGCCGTCCACCTCGAAGGGCTCCTCGGCGCCGTCCGCACGGAAACCGGCGCGTTCGTAGAACCGGCGGGCCGCGGTGTTCTCCTTCAGGACCCACAGGAACATGCGGGGAAAGGCGGCGCACCGCTCGAGCGACGCCGACAGCAGCGCCCGCCCGACCCCGCGGCCGAGGTGCGCCGGATCGGCGTAGATCGCGTACAACTCCGCGTCCGCCGTGCGCACGTCGCCGTCCCGGTAGGGCCCGTACGCCGCCCAGCCCACGATCTCGCCCGCCTGCTCGGCGACCAGGTTCACCACGGACCCGTCCCCCTGCGCGAACCAGCTGCGCCGCCGCTCGGCGTCCGCGGCGACGCTGAGCGCGTCGAGGTACGACTGCGGCATCAGCCCCCGGTAGGCGTGCTGCCAGCCCCGGACGCGGATCTCGGAGACCCGCTCGCAGTCGCCGAGGCCCATCTCCCGCACGGCCAGGCGGCTCATGCGCCCACCACCGCGAGCGCCTCGATCTCCATCAGGAACTCGGGGGCCACCAGCGCGGCCACCTGGACGGCCGAGGACGCCGGAAGCCGGTCGTCGGGTATGTGGGCGGCGCGGGCCGCGCGGATGGCCGGGAGGTGGGCGGTGTCGGTGACGAAGTACGTCAGCTTCACCACGTCCTCGAAGCCGGCACCGGCCGCGGCGAGGCAGCGCCGGAGGTTCTCGAACACCTGCCGGGCCTGGGCCGCGGGGTCGCCCTCGCCGACCAGCGCGCCCCGCTCGTCCAGGGGGAGCTGGCCGGAGACCGCGACGAAGCGGCCGGCAGCCGAGACGACGTGGCTGTACTGGGCCGCGGGGGCGACGCCGTCGGGGGCGGGGATGCGGACCGGGCCCGGGCCGGTCCCCTCGTGATCGGTCATGGGGCCATGATGGACCAGCGCACCGACAACGCCCCCGGGTCGCCCGGGGTGCTAGCGGCGGAAGCCCAGCAGGCGGTGCAGGGCCGCGCCGGGGGACGAGGCGGGCGCCGCCTTCGCCGTCAGCGGCCTGGGATCCGGTGACTTGGGGCAGACCGCGTCGGCGACGCCCGTGCCCGAGCCGCGCGGGATGCTGCCGTCCCTGAGGTACGCGGACAGGTACGCGTCCAGGCAGGCGTTGCCGCTCAGCGTGATGCCGTGGTTGCCGCCGCCTTCCTCGACCACCAGGCTGGAGCCGGCGAGCAGCCGGTGTGCCGTGACCCCGCCCGGATACGGTGTGGCCGCGTCCTCGGTGGCCTGGAACAGCAGCACCGGCGGCAGCCCGGCGTTGGCGATGTTCACCGGCCTGCGGCGCGCCGTGGGCCAGAACGCGCACGGCGCGTTGTACCAGGCGTTGTTCCAGGCCATGAAGGGCGCCTTGCCGTACACCTCCCAGGTGTCCGCCCGCCAGCGGTTCCAGCTGTCGGGCCAGGAGGTGTCACGGCACTGCACCGCCGTGTAGACGCTGTAGCCGTTGTCCCCCGAGCCGTCCACGGCGCCGAACTTCCGGTACGCCTCCACCAGCGGCGCGGTGTTCTTCTCGCGCGCGTACGCCGCGAACGCCTGTGCGAGAAGAGGCCAGTAGCCGTCGTAGTAGCCGCCGGGGATGAAGGTGTCCTCCAGTTCGGAGGCGCCCACCGTGCCGCCGGCCGGCTTCCTCGCCAGGGCCGCCCGCATCGCGTACCACTCGGCCTCGACCCGCTCGGGGTCCTTGCCGAGGTGGTAGACGGAGTCGTACCGGGCGATCCAGGCCATCAGCGCGCGGTGCCGCTCGTTGAAGGCGTAGTCCTGGCCGAGGTTGTCCCGGTACCAGACGCCGGTCGGGTCGACGACCGAGTCCAGCACCAGACGGCGGACCCGCCCGGGGTACAGCTTGGCGTAGACCGCGCCGAGGTAGGTGCCGTAGGAGTAGCCGAAGTAGCTGATGCGCGGCGCCCCGAGGGCCGCGCGGACGGAGTCCAGGTCGCGCGCGGCGCTGACCGTGTCCATGTACGGCAGCACGTCGGCGTGACGGCGGCCGCAGGCGGCGGCGAAGGACCGGGCGCGCTCGACGTTGGTCCGCTCCACCGCGGCCGTGGCGGGCACGGTGTCCGGGCGCACCGTCCTGAAGTGGCCCGGCGCGCAGTCCAGGGCCGGGCGGCTGCGGCCGACCCCGCGCGGGTCGAAGCCGATGACGTCGTACTGCGCGGCCACGCTCCTGGGCAGCGCCGAGGCGACGAACCCGGCCAGTTCCAGCCCGCTGCCGCCGGGGCCGCCGGGATTGACCAGCAGCGGTCCCTGCGAGGCCGGCGCGGTGTGCGGGACACGGGACAGGGCGAGGGTGATCTGCCGGCCCGACGGGCGCGCGTGGTCCAGCGGCACCTTCAGGGACGCGCACTGGAGCGTCGGGTAGTCGTCGGTGCCGCACGACCTCCAGGTGAGGCGCGCGGCCGGGGCGGCCTGCGCGGGAAGGGCGGTGACCGAGGCCGCCAGTACGGCGGCGGCTGCGCACAGCGCGGCTGCGCGTGTTCTCATGCGTCCTCCCGGGACGGCGGTGTCGGCGGACCGCGAGGGCCACGTCTGTCGCCGCATCGTCCCGGAACAGGCGCCCCGGACCACGCACGCCGGGCGCAGTTGACCCGTTCGGCGTGCGGGAAGCGCTCGAACGCCCTCACCCGAGAGGCTGACGTACCGTCACATGAGGGTGAGCTGGGTCGCCTCGGCGGGCAGCGGGGGCTCGGCGGGTTCCACCGGGCGGATCCGGCGGGCCAGGCCCGGACGCGTGGGCCCGATGCCGTACTCCTGTGCCAGCTCGTGCACCTGACGGGTGATCCGGCGCTGGTACCACCGGGGTGCGTAGGCGCCCTCCGCGTACAGCCGCTCGTAGCGCGGCACCAGGTGCGGGTGGTGCTGTCCGAGCCAGGCCGTGAACCACTCCCGCGCGCCGGGCCGCAGATGCAGCACCAGGGGCGTGACGGAGGTGGCCCCGGCCGCCGCGATCGCCCGTACCGTGGCGCGCAGCTGCGCCGGGTGGTCGCTCAGGAACGGGATCACCGGCGCCATCAGCACTCCGCAGCCGATGCCGCGCTCGCCGAGGGCGCGTACGACGTCCAGGCGGCGCTCGGGCGCGGGCGTGCCCGGTTCCACCGTGCGCCACAGCTCGGTGTCGAGGAAGCCGACGGAGACCGAGATGCCGATGTCGGTCACCTCGGCGGCCCGGACCAGCAGGTCCAGGTCGCGCAGGATCAGGGTGCCCTTGGTGAGGATCGAGAAGGGGTTGGCGTGCTCGGTGAGGGCCGAGATGATGCCCGGCATCAGCCGGTAGCGGCCCTCCGCGCGCTGGTAGCAGTCGACGTTCGTGCCCATCGCCACGTGGTCGCCCTGCCAGCGGCGGGAGGCGAGCTGGCGGCGCAGCACCTCGGGCGCGTTCACCTTCACCACGATCTGGCTGTCGAAGCCGATGCCGGTGTCGAGGTCCAGATAGCTGTGCGTCTTGCGGGCGAAGCAGTACACGCACGCGTGCGTGCAGCCGCGGTAGGGGTTGACCGTCCACTCGAACGGCATGCGGGAGGCGCCCGGCACCCGGTTCAGCACCGAGCGCGCCCGGACCTCGTGGAAGGTGATCCCGGCGAATTCCGGCGTGTCGAAGGTGCGGGTGGTGACGGCGTCCGCGCCGAACAGCGCGGTGTCGGCCCGGCCGTGTTCGCCGTCCTCGGTGAGGTTCTCCCAGCGCATGACGCCTCCTCGGTAGCACTGCGCCCACAATAGAACATGTGTTCCCATGATCGTGCGGCCCTGGTGGGAGCCCCGGACGGCACCCCCCGATTTGGGCGGCCGGGCGCCGGGGTGGTTGGCTTGCCCCAACCCCGAGAAACCAGGTCCTGGAGGAACGCAATGGCGCAGGTCGAGGCCACTACGGAGCGGGTCGTCGCGGCGGACGCGGAGAAGGTGTTCGACGCCCTCGCCGACTACCGCGGCACCCGGCAGAAGCTGCTGCCCGAGCACTTCAGCGAGTACGAGGTCCGCGAGGGCGGCGACGGCGAGGGCACCCTCGTGCACTGGAAGCTCCAGGCCACCAGCAAGCGGGTGCGCGACTGCCTGATGGAGGTCGGCGAGCCCACCGACGGCGAGCTGGTCGAGAAGGACCGCAACTCCTCCATGGTCACCACCTGGCGCGTCACCCCGGCCGGCGAGGGCAGGTCCCGGGTCCAGGTCACCACCACCTGGAAGGGCGCCGGCGGCATCGGCGGGTTCTTCGAGAAGACCTTCGCCCCCAAGGGCCTCGCCCGGATCTACGACGCCATGCTGGCCAAGCTCGCCGCCGAGGTGGAGAAGTAGTCCCAAGGCTCCACCGCTGAAGGGGTGTTGCCCTCGTGGCGCGCCCCTTCACTGGTTCGAGTGGATCTCCCCCTCGTCCGGAACGATGCCGTGACTCACCGCAGTTGTTCACAGTTGACGCTCAATGCGGGAAATGTGACAGGTGTGACGAGGGGAGCGGTACGTGGGCGGCACGACACTCGTGGAGCAAGAGCCGGTGGACGCACCGGCCGCGGAGCACACCGCCGCCGCGCCCGAGACCTCCGCGTCCCCGGGCGTGCCCGGCCCGCGCCGGGTGGGGCTGGTGTTCTTCGGGCTGATGCTCGCCCTGCTGCTGGCGGCGCTCGACCAGATGATCGTCGCGACCGCGCTGCCGAAGGTCGTCGGCGAACTGCACGGCCTGGACCGGATGTCCTGGGCGATCACCGCCTATCTGCTCACCTCCACCATCGGCCTGCCGCTCTACGGCAAGCTCGGCGACCTCTTCGGCCGCAAGGGCGTCTTCCAGTTCGCCATCGCCGTCTTCGTGCTGGGCTCGGCGCTGGCCGGGCGGGCCCAGTCCATGGACCAGCTGATCGCCTTCCGCGCGGTGCAGGGCGTCGGCGCCGGCGGGCTCATGATCGGGGTGCAGGCGATCATCGCCGACATCGTGCCGCCCCGGCAGCGCGGCCGCTACATGGGCCTGATCGGCGCCGCCTTCGGCCTCGCCTCGGTCGCGGGCCCCCTGCTCGGCGGCTACTTCACCGACCACCTCTCCTGGCGCTGGTGCTTCTACATCAACGTCCCGTTCGGACTCGTCACCCTCGCCGTCGTCACCCTCGTCCTCAGACTTCCCAGGCCCGCGAGCCGCGGCAGGCTCGACGTCCTCGGCGCACTGCTGCTGGCCGCCGCCTCCACCTGCCTGGTGCTGCTGACCAGCTGGGGCGGCACCGAGTACGCCTGGGGCTCCCGGCAGATCATCGGCCTCGGCGCCGGGGCGCTCGCCTCGGCCGTGCTGTTCCTCGTCGCCGAGCGCTTCGCCGCCGAACCGGTCATCCCGCTGCGGCTGTTCCGCGACTCCGTCTTCAACGTCTCCGGCCTGGTGGGCCTCGTGATCGGCGTCGCCCTGTTCGGCGCCGCCAGCTATCTGCCGACCTTCCTGCAGATGGTCGACGGGGCCAGCGCCACCGAGTCCGGGCTGCTGATGCTGCCCATGATGGCCGGGATCGTCGGCGCCTCCGTCATCGGCGGCCAGCTCATCAGCCATACCGGCCGCTACCGCGTCTATCCAGTGCTCGGCAGCGCCGTCTCCGCCGTCGGCATGTGGCTGCTGTCGCGGCTCGCGGTGGACACGCCCCGGCTGCACTACAGCATCTGGATGGCCGTCCTCGGCGCCGGCATCGGCATGGTGATGCCCGTCCTCGTCCTCGCCGTGCAGAACTCCGTACGGCCCGCCGACCTCGGCACCGCCACCAGCGCCAACAACTACTTCCGGCAGATCGGCGGCAGCGTCGGCGCCGCGGTCTTCGGCACCCTGTTCGCCAACCGGCTCACCCACTCCCTGCGCAGGGAACTGCCCGAGACCGGGGGCGTCCGGCTGCCCGACCCCGAGTCCATCACCCCGCAGCTCGTCCACGCGCTGCCCCCGGCCCTGCGCGACGCCTACATCCGCGCGTACGCCGACGCGATGCCCCGGATCTTCCTCTACCTGGTCCCGGTGCTCGTCCTCGGCCTCCTCATCGCCTTCTTCCTCAAGGAGAAACCCCTGGTGTCCCACCCCACCGCCGAAACAGAGCCCGAGACCACCGGCACCGCGATCCCGCAGGCCCGTGTCTCCCACACCGCCGGAATCCCCGTCTGCGGCACCGTCCAGCACCCCGACGGCACCGTGGTGCCCCGCGCCGCGCTCACCCTCATCGACGTCGCCGGGCAGCAGATCGGGCGCGGCGCCAGCGGCGACGACGGACGGTACGCGCTCAGCACGCCCGGCTCCGGGTCGTACGTGCTGATCGCCGCCGCCGGCGGCCACCAGCCGCAGGCCGTCTCCGTCACCGTCGGCGAGCGGCCCGTCGAACTCGACGTCGTCCTCGGCGGCGCGGGCCGCCTCGCGGGCAGCGTCCTCACCGCCGACGGCAGCCCCGTGCGCGACGCCACCGTCACCCTCACCAATGTCCACGGCGAGGTCGTCGCCACCACCCGCAGCGGGCGCGAGGGCGGCTACGTCATCACCGAACTGGTCGCCGGCGAGTACACCCTCGCCGCCAGCGCCCCCGCCTTCCGCCCGGCCGCCCTCCCGGTCACCGTACAGGCCTCCCGGGAGACCCGGCAGGACGTCGAACTCGCCGGCGGCGCCGTGCTGCGCGGCACCGTCCGGGCGAGCGGTGGACGGCCCGTGGAGGACGCGCGCGTGACGCTCCTCGACGCCGCCGGGAACGTCGTGGACACCCTCACCACCTCGGCGGACGGAACGTTCCGGTTCGTCGACCTGTCCTCCGGCGAGTACACCGTCATCGCCGCCGGCTACCCGCCGGTCGCCACCGTGCTCCAGGTCGCGGGCGGCGGCCGTACCGAACGGGACCTGCAGCTGGGACACGAGGACTGAGCGGAACCGCGCGGAGGCGCCCGGCGGGGCGCCCGTCCGCGCGCCGGTGGGATCCGGTGCGGGGCAATTCCAGGATTGCCACACATCGCGACCGGCCGCCGCCTTACCGTAGTGGCGGGCGGCACAGATCGTTTGCGTACAGCCGTGGGGAGAGAGGGCCTGGGCCATGGACCGTGGCAGCGAGCGGGACACACCTCCCGGGAGCGGCGCCGGCGACGCGGCGGCGGGCCGGATTCCGCTGGCCGTGGTCGTCGTCGACCGCGACGGTCTGGTGTCCCACTGGAGCAGCGGCGCGCGGCGTCTGTTCGGCGCCGCCCGGGAGGAGGCCGTCGGGTGCCCGGCGGCCGACCTGCTGCCGGTCTCCGGCGCCCTCCCCGAGGAGCTGCACGGCGCGATGCCGGACGCCTACGAGGAGTACGACGGGCTCGGCCCCGACCTGGAGGCCTCGCTCGGCGGCCGCACCGCCTACCCCACCGCCGGGCGCGCCCGCGTCGTACCGCACGGCCGCCGGCCCGACGACGACCGGCTCGACGTGCTGTGGTGGGCCTACCCACTGGTCGGCCCCGGCCCGTCCCGGCTGCTGGTGCTCGCCGCCGACGCCGGCCGGCTGCGCGACGAGCGCGGGTACGACGACGAGACCGCCGAACGCATCTCGCCCGGCTTCGCCCGCCACACCGAACTGCCCGCCTCCGACGAGCTGGCACGCCGGCTGCCCGAGATCCTGCCCAACATGGGTCCGGGACTGAGCGGCCGCATCGTCTCCCAGGTGCTCGAACTGGGCTATCCGGTGCTGGAGTTCAGCCAGTTCGACCGGGTGCCCGTCACCCCGTACTGGGGCGTGCCCCGCCGGCCGGGGCGCAGGCGCGCCGAGGCCGTCGTGCCCCCGCAGCGCAGCGCGCCGGTCGCCGTCGTCCCCGAGGGCGCCGAGCAGGACCTGGAGTACGCCGCCGCGCGCGAGCGGCTGGAGTTCCTCAACGAGGTCAGCTCCGCCATCGGCTCCTCCCTCGACCTGGGCGAGACCATCCGCGAGGTCACCAGCGCCGCCGTGCCCCGGTTCGCGGACTTCGCCGGCACCCATCTGCGCGCCGCCGTCCTCGCCGGCGAGGGCTTCCCGGACGGCCCGCCGGACGCCAGCACCGTGATGTTCCGGGTGTGGGTCGAGCACAACGACGAACCGGGCCGCTGGGACGACACGGTGCCCGTCGGCGAGGCCTTCGCCTTCCCGGAGCACACGCCGTTCTACAAGTGCATGAGCACCGGCGAGCCCGTGCTGATCCCGCGGGTCACCGAGGAGCTGTCCGAGCGCATCGCCGGCGAGTTCGAGAAGCGCGACCTCAGGCCGCTCATCGGCGGGCGCTCCCTGCTGATCGTGCCGCTCAAGGCCCGCAACGTCGTCCTCGGCTTCATGGTGCTGATGCGCCGCCCGGACCGCCCGGCCTTCGACGACATGGACCGCACCACGGGCGCCGAACTCGCCGCCCGCGCGGGCCTGGTGCTCGACAACGCCCGTATGTACACCTACCAGGAGAACGTCGCCGAGACCCTGCAGGACAGCATGCTCCCGCAGGTCACCCCGCGGATGGCCGGCTGCGACGTCGCCACCCGCTATCTGCCGGGCACCCGGCTCGGCCGGATCGGCGGCGACTGGTTCGACACCGTCAAACTGCCCGGCTCGCGCACCGCGTTCGTGGTCGGCGACGTCATGGGCCACGGCCTGAACTCGGCCGCGATGATGGGCCAGTTGCGCACCGCCGTGCAGACCATGGCCGCCATGGAGACCCCGCCCGCCCAGCTGCTGCGCAACCTCGACGACCTGGCCCGCCGGCTCGGCGACACCTACCTCGCCACCTGTCTGTACGCCGTCTACGACCCGATCCGCGGTGAACTGCACCTCGCCAACGCGGGCCACATCCCGCCGGTGCTGGTGCGGGCCGAGGACGGCAGCAGCGAACTGCTCGACCTGCCCACCGGCGCGCCCATCGGCGTCGGCGGCGTCCCCTTCGAGGCCACCCGGGTGAAGGTCTCGCCCGGCGACCGGCTGGTGCTGTGCACCGACGGCCTGGTCGAGGTCCGCGGGTCCGACATAGGCGAGGGCCTCGCCGCCCTCTGCGAGTCGGCCGCCCATCCCGCCGCCTCGATGGACGACGCCTGCGACACCATCATCCGCGCCCTGAACACGCGCGGCGGCCGCAAGGACGACGTCGCCCTGCTCATGGCCCGCCTCAACGGCATCCCGGACGACCACGTCGCCGAGTGGCGGCTGGACGCGGACCCGCGCGACGTCGCCCGGGCCCGCCGCCTGGTCCGCGGCCGGCTGCTGGAGTGGGGGCTGCCGCAGGCCGTGGAGACCGCCGAGCTGCTGGTCAGCGAGGTCGTCACCAACGCCGTACGGCATGCCGTGAGCGAGTCCGTCGGACTGCGCGTGGTCCGCACCGAGGCGCTGCTGTTCGAGGTCACCGACGACGAGCCCGCGCTGCCCGAGATGCTCGCCGCCGGACCGTACGACGAGTCGGGGCGCGGCCTGCGCGTGGTCAGCCGGCTGGCCCGGGAGTGGGGCGCCAGCGCCACCGGGCACCGCAAGACCGTCTGGTTCGAACAGGCCCTCGCCGAACGGAGATGACCAGCGGGGGCGCGCAGTGTGCTGACGAGCGCCCCCGTCAGGTTGTCCGGGGTCCGTACATCCGGTGAAGGTGGCTCCCGACCCTTGCCTCGCTCCGGGCGCCCGCGATATCCCGATCACGGAACCGAACCGTGGGGAGATCGCATGAACGTCTCGGACAAGTACCGCAGCAACTGGGAGAGTTACTGGAGCGAGACCTCCGACGACACCGGCGAGGCGATCTGGGACAGCGATCCCGCCCTCTCCGCCGAACCGCACAGCGCCCTGCTGCTGGCCCACGCGGACCCGGCACGCACCATCGTCGACCTCGGCTGCGGCAACGGCACCCAGACCCGCCACCTCGCCACCCGGTTCGCCCGCGCCGTCGGCGTCGACCTCTCGCACGCCGCCGTCGAGCACGCCCGCCGCGCCACGCCCGACGGCGCGGCGCAGTTCGAGCAGCTCGACCTCACCGACTCCGCGGCGGTGCGCGCCCTGCACGAGCGGCTCGGCGACGTCAACGTCTACATGCGGGCCGTCATCCACCAGAGCGAGCCCGAGGCGCGGCCGGCCGTCGCCGCCGCCGTCGCCGAACTCATCGGCGCCGAGGGCCGCGCGTTCGTCGTGGAACTCACCTCCGGCTCCCGGGACGTGCTCAAGCGCGCCGCGTCCCAGGAGGGCGGACCGGGACCCAAGCTGCAGCGTGTCTTCCAGCACGGGCTCAAGCCGGCCGACGCCGACGACTCGGAGATCCCGCGGCTGCTCGGCGAGGCCGGTCTGAAGGTCCTCGCCGAGGGTGAGACGGTCGTGCCGCAGACCGAGCACCTGACCGACGGCACCCGCATCGACCTGCCGGCCCACTGGTTCGTCCTCGCCGGAGCGTAGACCCGAGGGGTGCGCGGGACCGCCGTCCCGCGCACCCCTCGGCCGGCCCGCAACGGGGTGCTTTGAACCCGGCGATGCCGTCCCGCTCCGAGTCGTAGCCTTGCCGCCGTCCGGCGCGTAACGTGACGCAGCATGAAGATCCTGATCAGTGCCGACATGGAGGGGGCCACCGGCGTCACCTGGCCGGCCGACGTGCTGCCGGGCACGCCGCAGTGGGAGCGGTGCAGGTCGATGTTCACCTCGGACGTGAACGCCGCCGTACAGGGCTTCTTCGACGGCGGGGCGGAGCACGTCCTCGTCAACGAGGCCCACTGGACCATGCGCAACCTGCTGCTGGAGCAGCTCGACGAGCGGGTGGAGATGCTCACGGGGCGGCACAAGGCGCTGTCCATGGTGGAGGGCGTGCAGCACGGCGACGTGGACGGCATCGCGTTCGTCGGCTACCACGCGGGCGCCGGCATGGAGGGCGTCCTCGCCCACACCTACCTCGCCAACCAGATCACCGCCGTCTGGCTGAACGACGTCCGGGCCAGCGAGGGACTGCTCAACGCGCGCGTCGTCGCCGAGTACGGCGTCCCCGTCGTCCTCGTCACCGGCGACGACGTGGCCTGCGAGGACGCGCTCGGCTACGCGCCCGAGGCGCTGAAGGTCGCGGTGAAGGACCATGTGTCCCGGTACGCGGCGGTGTGCCGGACACCGGCGCGTACGGCCGCCGACATCCGCGCCGCCGCCAAGGAGGCCGCCCGCCTGGCGGTGCGCCATGAACCCGTCGACGCCGGGCCGTTCACCGTGGCCGTCGAGTTCGACGCCGAGCACCTGGCGATGGCCGCGACCGTCGTGCCCGGGGTCGCGCGGACCGGCGAGCGGAAGGTGGCGTACACCAGCGCCACGATGTACGAGGGGATCAGGACGTTCAAGGCGGTCACCACCGTGGTCTCCGCCGCCGTGGAGGAGCAGTATGGCTGACCGGCACCCCGACCAGCAGGCCCTGGACGAGGTCGTGGAGTTCACCTCGGGCCTGATCCGCATCGACACCACCAACCGGGGCGGCGGGGACTGCCGGGAGCGGCCCGCCGCCGAGTACGCCGCCGAGCGGCTGGCCGGGGCCGGCCTGGAACCGGTGCTGCTGGAGCGCACACCGGGCCGCACCAATGTCGTCGCCCGGATCGAGGGCACCGACCCGTCCGCCGACGCCCTGCTGGTCCACGGCCACCTCGACGTGGTGCCCGCCGAGCCCGCCGACTGGAGCGTGCACCCCTTCTCCGGGGAGATCCGCGACGGGGTGGTGTGGGGGCGCGGCGCCGTCGACATGAAGAACATGGACGCGATGATCCTCGCGGTCGTCCGCTCCTGGGCCCGGCAGGGCGTCCGGCCCCGCCGGGACCTCGTCATCGCCTTCACCGCCGACGAGGAGGCCAGCGCCGAGGACGGCTCCGGTTTCCTCGCCGACGAGCACCCCGGTCTGTTCGAGGGCTGCACCGAGGGCATCAGCGAGTCCGGCGCCTTCACCTTCCACGACGGCGCCGGCCGGCAGCTCTACCCGATCGCGGCGGGGGAGCGGGGCACCGGCTGGCTCAAGCTCACCGCGCGCGGCCGGGCCGGACACGGCTCCAAGGTGAACAAGGAGAACGCGGTGACCCGGCTCGCCGCCGCCGTCACCCGGATCGGCGCGCACGAGTGGCCGCTGAGGCTCACCCCCACCGTCCGCTCCGCGC
Source organism: Streptomyces sp. NPDC048192 (assembly GCF_043202415.1). NCBI lineage: Bacteria > Bacillati > Actinomycetota > Actinomycetes > Kitasatosporales > Streptomycetaceae > Streptomyces > Streptomyces sp. NPDC048192. Next base: position 94,106 of record NZ_JBIDAL010000016.1, on the reverse strand, counting down.
TCGCCGAACTCGCCGCGCTGTACGGCATCGAACCCGACTTCCGGGACGTGGACCGGCTGCTGGAGAAGCTCGGCCCGGCCGCCAGGCTGGTCGAGGCGACCATCCGCAACAGCGCCAACCCCACGATGCTGAACGCCGGGTACAAGCTGAACGTCATCCCCGGCGAGGCCGTCGCCTACGTCGACGGACGGTATCTGCCCGGCGGCGAGGAGGAGTTCACCGCCACCCTCGACCGGCTGACCGGCCCGGACGTCACATGGGAGTTCGCGCACCGGGAGGTGGCCCTCCAGGCGCCCCTGGACTCGCCGACGTACGCGAGGATGCGGGCCGCCGTCGAGGAGTTCGCGCCCGAGGGACACGTGGTGCCGTACTGCATGTCGGGCGGCACGGACGCCAAGCAGTTCTCCCGGCTCGGCATCACCGGATATGGTTTCGCCCCGCTGAAGCTGCCCGAAGACCTCGACTACCAGGCGCTGTTCCACGGCGTGGACGAGCGCGTGCCCGTCGAGGCACTGCACTTCGGCGTGCGGGTGCTCGACCGGTTCCTGCGCACGGCCTAGGGGATGGGGGACGAGATGATCACCACACCGTACGGTTCCTGGCCGTCGCCCGTCGACGCGGCCCTGGCCGCCGCGCACGACGGCCGGCCGGAGTGGACCGGATTCGTCGGGGACGAGACCTGGTGGACCGAGCCCCGGCCCACCGAGGGCGGCCGGCGCGCCCTGGTACGGCGCCGCGCCGACGGCACCGAGGAGTCCGTGCTGCCCGCGCCCTGGAACGTGCGCAGCCGGGTCATCGAGTACGGCGGCCGGCCCTGGGCCGGGGCCGTACAGGACGGGCAACCGCTCGTCGTCTTCGTCCACTTCGCCGACCAGCGGCTCTACCGGTACGCACCCGGTGGCGAGCCGCGCCCGCTCACCCCGGTGTCGGCCGTGGGCGGCGGGCTGCGCTGGGCCGACCCGCGCGTGGACCTGGAGCGCGGCGAGGTCTGGTGCGTGCTGGAGGAGTTCACCGGCGACGGCCCCGGCGACCTGCGGCGCGTCCTGGCCGCCGTACCGCTGGACGGCTCGGCCGCCGAGGACCGGGGCGCCGTCCGCGAACTCACCGACGACCGGCACCGGTTCGTCACCGGGGCACGCCTCGCCCCCGGCGGCCGGCGCGCGGCCTGGCTCGCCTGGGACCATCCGCGGATGCCGTGGGAGGGCACCGAACTGCTCGTGGCCGACATCGGCGACGACGGCACCCTGCACGACGTGCGGACCGTCGCCGGCGGTCCGGACGAGGCCGTCGCACAGGTCGAGTGGGATGCGGACGGCAGGCTCCTCTACAGCAGCGACCGCGGCGGCTGGTGGAACCTCTACCGCGACGGCACCCCGCTGTGCCCGCGCGAGGAGGAGTTCGGCGGGCCCCTGTGGCAGCTCGGGCTGCGCTGGTTCGCGCCGCTCGGCAACGGGCTGATCGCGGTCGTCCACGGCAGGGGACCGGCCGTGCTCGGCGTCCTGGACCCCGAGTCCGGCGAGATCGTCGACGCCGCCGGCCCGTGGACCGAGTTCCCGGCCCATCTCGCGGCCCACGGCACCCGGGTGATCGCGGTCGGCGCCAGCCCGCGCACCGCCTACGAGGTGGTCGAGCTGGACACCGCCACCGGCCGGGCCCGCGCGATCGGCGCCCGGCACCGGGACGCCGTCGACCCCGCCTACTACCCGGAGCCGCAGATCCGCGTCTTCACCGGCCCGGACGGCCGCGAGGTGCACGCCCACGTCTACCCCCCGCACCACCCCGGACGCACCGCCCCCGACGGCGAGCTGCCGCCCTACGTCATCTGGGCGCACGGCGGCCCCACCAGCCGGGTGCCGCTCGTGCTCGACCTGGAGGTCGCCTACTTCACCTCCCGCGGCATCGGCGTCGCCGAGGTGAACTACGGCGGCTCCACCGGATACGGCCGCGCCTACCGGGAGCGGCTGCGCGAGCAGTGGGGCGTCGTCGACGTGGAGGACTGCGCGGCCGTCGCCCGGGCCCTGGCCGGCGAGGGCACCGCCGACCCCGCCCGGCTCGCCATCCGGGGCGGCAGCGCGGGCGGCTGGACCACCGCCGCCTCCCTGGCCACGACCGACGTCTACGCCTGCGGCACCATCCTCTACCCGGTCCTGGACCTGACCAGCTGGGGCCCGGGGGACACCCACGACTTCGAGTCCCGCTACCTGGAGTCGCTGATCGGCCCGTACGACGAGGTGCCCGCCCGGTACGCCGAGCGCTCCCCGGCCGCCCACGCCGACCGGCTCACCGCGCCGTTCCTGCTGCTCCAGGGCCTGGACGACGTGATCTGCCCGCCCGCCCAGTGCGAACGCCTCCTCGACCGGATCGCCGGCCGGGACGTGCCGCACGCCTACCTCACCTTCGAGGGGGAGGGGCACGGCTTCCGGCGGGCGGAGACCATGGTGCGCGCCCTGGAGGCCGAACTCTCCCTGTACGCCCAGGTGTTCAAGCTGGACGTGCCCGGCGTCCCGAGACTGGAGCTGCACACGTGAGGGAACTGACCCGGCCGGCGCGGCTGGCCCCGGGCGCCCGGGTGGCCGTCGTCGCCCCCAGCGGGCCGGTGCCCGAGGAGCGCCTCCAGGCGGGGCTCGACGTGCTGCGCGGCTGGGACCTCGACCCGGTCGTGGCTCCCCATGTGCTCGACCGGCACCCGGAGTTCGGCTACCTCGCCGGCCGCGACGCCGACCGCGCGGCGGACCTCCAGAACGCCTGGTGCGACCCGTCGGTGGACGCGGTGCTGTGCGCCCGCGGCGGGTACGGCGCGCAGCGCATGGCCGGCCTGCTGGACTGGGACGCGATGCGGGCGGCCGGGCCGAAGGTCTTCGTCGGCTTCAGCGACATCACCGTGCTGCACGAGGCCTTCGCCGCCCGGCTGGGCCTCGCCACACTGCACGGGCCGATGGCGGCCGGCATCGACTTCCTCAAGAACGCCGCGGCCCAGGAGCACCTGCGGGCCACGCTGTTCGCCCCGGAGACGGTGCGCACCATCGCCTCCCGCGGCACCGCCCTGGTGCCCGGCCGGGCCCGGGGCGTCACCCTCGGCGGCTGCCTGTCCCTGCTCGCCGCGGAGCTGGGCACCCCGCACGCGCGCCCCTCGGCGGCCGGCGGGCTGCTGTGCCTGGAGGACGTGGGCGAGGAGACGTACCGGCTGGACCGGTATCTCACCCAGCTGCTGCGCGCGGGCTGGCTTCAGGGGGTGCGCGGGGTGCTGCTCGGCTCCTGGGCGGAGTGCTCCGCCTACGCCGAGGTGCGCCCGCTGCTCGCCGACCGGCTCGGCGCGCTCGGTGTGCCGGTGGCGGAGGAGTTCGGCTTCGGGCACTGCGCGGGCGCCCTGACCATCCCCTTCGGCGTGGCGGCCGAACTCGACGCCGGCGCGGGCACGCTGACCCTGGAGGAGCCCGCACTGCGCTGAACCGCGGCCCATCCGCGGTGACCCGCCGCGCTGAGGGCGCGCGGGACGCCGTACTACCCTGGCCCGATGCCGCACACCGCGCCCCACTACCTCGCCGAGGGCCCCCGCGTGGCCATCCGCCACTTCACCCTCGAGGACGGCCCCGAGTTCAGCGCGCGGGTCCGTGAGAGCAAGGACCTGCACCGGCCCTGGCTGTTCCCGCCGGACAACGAGGAGGCCTACGCCGCCTACGCGCGCCCGCTGATCGAGGACCCGGCGAAGGCCGGCTTCCTGGTGTGCGAGAAGGACAGCGGGGACATCGCCGGATACATCAACATCAACAACATCGTGCGCGGCGCCTTCCAGTGCGGCGCCCTCGGCTACGGGGCCTTCGCGCACGCCGCCGGGCGCGGTCTGATGCGCGAGGGCCTCGGCCTGGTCGTCGACCACGCCTTCGGGCCGCTCGGGCTGCACCGGCTGGAGATCAACGTCCAGCCCGGAAACACCGCCTCCATCGCGCTGGCGCGCGGCGCCGGCTTCCGGCTGGAGGGGTTCTCCCCGGCCATGCTCTTCATCGACGGCGCCTGGCGCGACCACGAACGCTGGGCGCTCACCGCCGAGATGCGCGCCGGAACGCACGGGCCCACCGCCTGAGCACACCCTTTGCGCAATCCTGACCGGCACGTCCCCTGGCCGAGACGACCCGCGCCGGGTTCCATGGTGATCGTGACGAGGATCCGACGTGAGGTACTGACGCTGCCCGCCGCGCAGTTGGGCCCGGACAACCCCCTGCCCCCGCTGCGCCCCCTCGACGAGGTCCACCGCATCGACGACCGGGACCGGGACGGCATGCCCAGGGACATGGCCCGCCAGCTGGGCCACGAGCCGCTGCGCAGCCTGCTCCCGGTCCGCGTCCGCGACGGCTACGGCAGAACCCGCGAGCCCCGCGCCCTCGACGCCCTGGTGATCGAGAACGACCGGCTGCGCGCCACCGTCCTGCCCGGCCTCGGCGGCCGCGTCGCCTCCCTGGTCCACCTGCCCACCGGACGCGAACTCCTCTACGCCAACCCGGTGTTCCAGCCCGCCAACTTCGCCCTCAACGGCGCCTGGTACTCCGGCGGCATCGAGTGGAACATCGGCGCCACCGGCCACACCACCCTGTCCTGCGCACCCCTGCACGCCGCCCGCGTCCCCGCCCCGGACGGCGGGGAGATGCTGCGCCTGTGGGAGTGGGAGCGGCTGCGCGACCTGCCCTTCCAGGTCGACCTGTGGCTGCCCGACGGCTCCGACTTCCTCTACGTCGGCGTCCGCGTCCGCAACCCGCACGAGCGGCCGGCGCCGACGTACTGGTGGTCCAACATCGCGGTGCCCGAGGAGTGCCGGGTGCTCGCCCCCGCCGAGGACGCCTGGCTCCCCCACTGCCTTGAGGGCGTGGGAGGTACCCCCATCGGTTACGAGCGCCGGCTGCGCCGGGTGCCCGTCCCGTCGTACGACGGCATCGACCGCACGTATCCCCTCAACAGCCCTTACGCCGCCGACTACTTCTACGAGGTGCCCGACGGCCGCCGCCGCTGGATCGCCGCGCTGGACGCCGACGGCCACGGACTGGTGCAGACGTCCACCGACACCCTGCGCGGCCGCAAGCTGTTCGTGTGGGGCCATCTGCCCGGCGGCCGGCGCTGGCAGGAGTGGCTCACCGAACCCGGCACCGGCGGCTACTGCGAGATCCAGGCCGGGCTCGCCCGCACCCAGCTGGAACACGTCCGGCTGGAGGCGGAGAGCGAGGTGTCCTGGCTGGAGGCCTACGGCCCGCTCGACGCCCCGCCCGAGGGGGAGTGGCACCGGGCGGTGCGGGGCGCCGAGGAACGCCTCGAGTCCGTGCTGCCCCGCGCCCGCGTCGAGGAGGCGTACGCGGCGTGGCAGCGGTGCGCCGACACCGAGCCCGGCGAGATCCTGGCCGCCGGCTCCGGCTGGGGCGCCCTCGAAGTGCTGCGCGCCGACTGGAAGCTGCCCGGCACCCCGTTCCCCGAGTCCACCCTCGGCGAGGCCCAGGCGCCCTGGCGGGAACTGCTGCGCACCGGCTCACTGCCGGAGCCGCGCCGGGTACGGCCGCCCGGCGAGACCCTCGTCGCCCCGCACTGGCGGGACATGCTGGAGACCGCGCCCGCCACCCCGCACACCGAGTACCACCTCGGTGTCGCCCAGTGGCACGCCGGCGACCGCGCGCAGGCGGTCCGCAGCTGGGAGCGTGCCCTCTCACTCGCCCCGTCCCTGTGGCCGCTGCTGCGCTGCCTGGCCGTCGCCGACCAGGAGGCAGGGCACCACGAGCGGGCCGCCGACCGCTACGCGGACGCCTTCGACGACCTGTGCCGCGAACGGCGCGACGACGGCGAGGCGTGGACGGCCGCCGTGACCGCGCTCGGCCGGGAGACCCTTCAGGCGCTGCTGAGGGTGCGGCGCACGGCCGAGGCGCGCGCGGTGTGGGACCGGCTGCTGCCCGCCGTCCGCAGGCGCGGCCGCTTCCGGCTGCTGGAGGCGGAGCTGCTGCTCGCCGAGGGCCGACCCGCCGAGGCCCGGGCGGTGTTCGACGCCGGGTTCGAGGTGGCCGACCTGCGGGAGGGCGAGGAGGTGCTGGGCCGGCTGTGGTCCCGGCTCACGGACGAGCCCCTTCCCGCCCGGTACGACTTCCGGATGCGGCCCGACGCGCTCTGACGGGGTGCTGGGGCCGGCTCAGCCGCGCTGGTCGACGTACTCGAACACCGAACCGTCCGGGTGCATGGCGAGGAGATTGCGGCCCACCGGCGTCGGCACCGGGCCCGCGAGGACGCGGGCGCCGAGTTCCGTCAGCAGCCGGTGGGCCTCCTCGACGTCCTTCACCGCGATGGTCGCCGTCACCTTGCGCAGGATCTCCAGCTCCTCCTCCGGTCCGCTCATCAGCAGAAAGGAGCCGATCGCGGCCACCTGCACCCCGCCGCGCTCGAACCGCAGGGCTCTGCCGGCGGCGAGCCGCTCGTAGAACGGGATCGCGGTTTCGAGGTCGTCGACGCAGATGCGCAGCGAGGCGCCCAGAATCTCCATGCGCCAGAGCCTAGTTGGACCCGGCCGGCGTGTGCAGGGCACCGTGGATCAAGCCAGCTGCGGCAGCACCTTCGTCCGGTAGAAGTCGAAGAACCCCTGCTGGTCGGGTCCGATCTGGTTCACGTACACCCGGTCGAACCCGGCGTCGGCGAACGACTTCAGCACGGCCACGTGCTGGTCGGCGTCGTCCCCGCACACCACCTTCTCCCGCACCATGTCCTCGGTGACCAGCTCCTGGAGTTGCTCGAAGTGCCGCGGCGACGGCAGCACCTGGCCCATCTCGCCGGGCAGCAGCTCGTTGTACCAGAGCCGGTGCACCGTACGGACGCACTCCTCGCGGTCGGTGCCGTAACACACCTTCGTCCCGCCGCTGACCGGCTTCGCGCCGCCGCCGCCCTTGCGGAACTGGGTGACCATCTCGTCGTCCGGCATCATGCTGATGTACCCGTCGCCCACCCGGGCGGCCAGCGAGATCGCCTTCGGCCCGAAGCCGGAGACGTCGATGGGGACCGGCTCGTCGGGGACGGTGTAGAGGCGGGCGTTCTCCACGGTGTAGTGGGTGCCGCGGTGGTTGACCTCCTCGCCGGTGAACAGCCGGCGCATCACCTGGACGGCCTCCTCCAGCATCTCCAGGCGCACATGCGTCGGCGGCCAGCGGTCGCCCAGGATGTGCTCGTTCAGCGCCTCGCCGGTGCCCACGCCCAGCCGGAAACGGCCCCCGGTCATCACCGCGCTGGTCGCCGCGGCCTGCGCCGTCACCGCCGGGTGCATCCGCACGGTCGGACAGGTCACCGCCGTCTCGATCGGCAGGGACACCGCCTCCGACAGGGCGCCGATCACGGACCACACGAACGGGCTCTGTCCCTGTGCGTCGTTCCACGGGTGGAAGTGGTCGGAGATCCACAGCGCCCGGAATCCGGCCTGCTCGGCCATCCGGGCCTGCTCGACGAGCGCGGCCGGGCTGTGCTCCTCGCTCGCCAGGAAGTAGCCGTACTCGGGCATGCAAGCACCTCCGCGTCGGCGGGACGGTCCGGCGTGTGATGTCCCGGTGTGATCCGGTCCGGGCCCGGGTAACCGGGGCGCACGGCGCAAAACGCGGCGCGGCGTTCGGGTGCTGCGGGGGGCGTACGGGTGACCCGCCCGGCGTTTGGGTGCCCCGGCCCCGGTTACGCGGAAAGCCTCGGACGAGCCGCACCGCCGGAGGCGCACCGTGAGCCGACCTCATGTCGTGATCGTCGGCGCCGGGTTCGCCGGGTACCGGGCCGCCCGCACCCTGGCCCGGCTGACCCGGAACCGGGCCGACGTCACCTTGCTGAACCCGACCGACTACTTCCTGTACCTGCCGCTGCTGCCACAGGTCGCCGCCGGCAGCCTGGAGGCCCGCAGGGTCACCGTGTCGCTGCCGGGCACCCTGCGCGGGGTGCGCATGGTGCTCGGGCAGGCGGACCACGTCGACCTGGACGCCCGCACCGTGCACTACTCCGACCCCGAGGGCGGTGTCGGCACCCTCGGCTACGACCGGCTGGTGCTCTGCGTCGGCAGCGTCCACAAGCTGCTGCCCGTTCCAGGGATCGCCGAGCACGCGCACGGCTTCCGCGGGCTGCCCGAGGCGCTGTACCTGCGCGACCACGTGACCCGCCAGGTGGAGCTGGCCGCCACCGAGGACGATCCGAAGGTGTGCGCGGCCCGCTGCACCTTCGTCGTCGTGGGCGCCGGCTACACCGGCACCGAGGTGGCCGCGCAGATGCAGCTGCTCACCGACCGGCTGGCGCGCCGGCAGGGGCTGCCCGTCCGGCCGCGCTGGATCCTGCTGGACGTGGCGCCGCGGGTGCTGCCGGAGCTGGCCGAGCGGCTGTCCCGCACCGCCGACCGGGTGCTGCGGGGGCGGGGCGTCGACGTGCGGATGGGCACCTCGGTGAAGGAGGCCACCCATGACGGGGTGCTGCTCACCGACGGGGAGTTCGTGCCGTCCCGGACGCTGGTGTGGTGTGTCGGGGTACGGCCCGACCCGCTGGTGGAGGCGGTCGGACAGCCGCTGGAGCGCGGCCGGCTGATCGTCGACCCGTATCTGCGGCTGCCGGGCCGGCCCGAGGTGTTCGCCTGCGGGGACGCGGCCGCCGTACCGGACCTGGAGCAGCCGGGGTCGTTCACGCCGATGACGGCCCAGCACGCCTGGCGGCAAGGCCGGGTGGCCGGGGAGAACGTGGCCGCCTCGCTCGGCCTCGGCAGGCGCCGGCGGCCGTACCGCCATCGCGACCTGGGCTTCGCGGTCGACCTGGGCGGGGCGCGGGCCGCCGCCAACCCGCTCGGCGTCCCGCTGTCCGGCCCGGCGGCCGGCGCGGTCACCCGCGGCTACCACCTGGCCGCACTGCCCGGGAACCGGGTACGGGTGGCCGCGGACTGGCTGCTGGACGCCGTACTGCCGCGCCAGGGCGTCCAGTTGGGCCTCGTGCGGTCCTGGTCGGTGCCCCTGGACACGGCGTCCCCCGAGCTGCCGCGCGTCCCCGGCGGACCGGAGACGAATCAGGGACGCGAGCGGGCGGCGCAGCCGCCCGCCGCCGGTCACGAGCCCGGCGACCACCCCGCCCCCGGCCCGGTCAGGCGCACCGATCCCCCGGCGCCCGGCGAGCCGGCCGGCGGGTGACCCCGCGCACCGCGCCCGGCCGCCCGGCTCCTGCGGCGCCCTACCCCCTCTCGACTCATCACAAGGAGATCCATGAACACCGACGAACTCGTCGAACTCGGCCAGCAGTTGCGCGTGGACAGCGTGCGGGCGTCCGCCGCGGCGGGGTCCGGGCATCCCACGTCCTCGATGTCCGCCGCCGATCTGATGGCCGTGCTGCTCGCCCACCATCTGCGCTACGACTTCGAACGCCCCGAGCACCCCGCCAACGACCGGTTCGTGCTGTCCAAGGGGCACGCCTCACCGCTGCTGTACGCCGCGTACAAGGCGGCCGGGGCCATCGAGGACGGCGAGCTGCTCACCTTCCGAAAGCTCGGCAGCCGGCTGGAGGGGCACCCGACGCCCCGGCGGCTGCCCTGGGTGGAGACGGCCACCGGCTCCCTCGGCCAGGGTCTGCCGGTCGGCGTCGGCATCGCGCTGGCCGGCAAGCGCCTGGACCGCACCGGGTACCGGGTGTGGGTGCTGTGCGGCGACAGCGAGCTGGCGGAGGGCTCGGTGTGGGAGGCCGCCGAACACGCCGGGCACGAGCACCTGGACAACCTGACCGTCATCGTCGACGTCAACCGGCTCGGCCAGCGCGGGCCCACCCGGCACGGGCACGACCTGGACGCCTACGCCCGCCGCTTCCAGGCCTTCGGCTGGCACACCGTGGAGATCGACGGCCACGACGTCGACAAGATCGACCGGGCCTACGGCGAGGCGCTGTCCACGGCCGGGCAGCCGGTGGCGATCCTCGCCCGCACCCTCAAGGGCAAGGGCGTCGCCGCCGTCGAGGACCTCGAGGGCCACCACGGCAAGCCGCTGCCCGACGCCGACGAGGCCGTCGCCGAACTCGGCGGGCCGCGCTCCCTGCACGTGCGGGTGCACGAGCCGCCGGCCGCCGCCGCGCTGCGCGACCTGACCACCGAGGCGCTCCAGCTGCCGCGCTACGACCAGGGCGACCAGGTGGCCACGCGGGACGCCTTCGGCGCGGCCCTCGCCGCGCTCGGCAGCGCCCGCGGCGACGTCGTCGCCCTGGACGGCGAGGTCGGCGACTCCACCCGCACCGAGGAGTTCGCCAAGGCCCACCCGGACCGGTTCTTCGAGTGCTACATCGCCGAACAGCAGCTGATCGCCGCGGCCGTCGGGATGGCCGCCCGGGGCTGGCTGCCGTACGCCTCGACGTTCGCCGCGTTCCTCAGCCGCGCCTACGACTTCGTGCGGATGGCGTCCATCAGCGGCTCCGGCATCAACCTGGTCGGCTCGCACGCCGGGGTCGCCATCGGCCAGGACGGGCCCTCGCAGATGGGCCTGGAGGACCTGGCGATGTTCCGCGCCGTGTACGGCTCGACCGTGCTGTACCCGTGCGACGCCAACCAGACCGCCCGGCTGGTCGCGGCCATGGCGGGCCTCGACGGCATCCGCTATCTGCGCACCTCGCGCGGCAAGACCCCGGTGCTCTACGGCCCCGACGAGGAGTTCCCGGTCGGAGGCAGCAAGACGCTGCGGGAGAGCGAGGAGGACCGGCTGACGGTCGTCGCGGCCGGGGTCACCGTGCCCGAGGCGCTGACCGCGGCCGACCGGCTCGCCGAGGACGGCATCCGGGTCCGGGTGATCGACCTGTACTCGGTCAAGCCCGTCGACGCGGACACGCTGCGCCGGGCCGCCGAGGAGACCGGCTGCCTGCTCACCGTGGAGGACCACCACGCCGAGGGCGGCCTCGGCGACGCCGTCGCGGAGGTCTTCGCCGACGGCCGCCCGGTGCCCCGGCTGGTCCGGCTCGCGGTGCGCACCATGCCGGGCTCGGCCGCGCCCGACGAGCAGCTGCACGCGGCCGGCATCGACGCGGCGGGCATCACGGCGGCGGCGAAACTCCTGGTCGAGGAGGCGGTCGTGCGATGAGCGACGACGCGCGGTCCATACGGGCGGGCCGCCGCACGGTGCGGATCCAGCGGCCGGGGAAGGTCCTCTTCCCCGGCGGCTCCGGCGCCAAGGAGTACACCAAGGGCGATCTCGCCGACTACTACCGGACCGTCGCCCCGGCCATGCTGCCGCATCTGCGGGGCCGCCCGCTGATGCTGGAGCGGTATCCCGACGGCATCGACGCCCAGCGGTTCATGCAGAAGAACACCCCGCGGCACTACCCGGACTGGATCACCCGCGCCGAGGTCGCCAAGGAGGGCGGCACGGTCACGCACACCGTGTGCGACGACACCGCCACCCTCCTCTACCTGGCCGACCAGGCCTGCGTCACCCTGCACCGCTGGCTGTCGCGCACCGACCGGGCCGACGGCACGGACCACCCCGACCAGCTCGTCTTCGACCTCGACCCTGCCGGCGACGGCTTCGCCCCGGTGCGCGAGGCGGCCGGCCGGCTCAAGGAGCTGCTGGACGACCTGGAGCTGCCCGCCGCCCCCATGACCACCGGCTCGCGCGGACTCCATGTCGTGGTCCGCCTCGACGGCCGCGCCGGCTTCGACGAGGTCCGCGAATTCGCCCGCGCCGCCGCCGAGTTGCTGGTGTCCCGGCACCCGGACCGGTTCACCACCGCAGCCCGCAAGGACGACCGCGGCGACCGTCTCTACCTCGACGTGCAGCGCAACGCCTACGCGCAGACCGCCGTCGCCCCCTACACCGTCCGCGCCCGCCCCGGCGCCCCCGTCGCCGTGCCGCTGTCCTGGGACCAGCTGGACGATTCCGGGCTGGACGCCCGCCGCTGGACCATCGCGGACGCCGCCGAGCAGGCCCGCACCGACCCCTGGGCCGGCCTGCCGGGCCGGGGCCGCTCGCTGGGCCCGGCGCGGCGGCGTCTGGAGGACCTCCGCTCCTGAAGGTTTGGCCAGGGAATGAGGGGCCACCCGCAGAGGGAGGTGGCCATGACGAACACAAAGAACACATCCCAGTCACCAAACTCACAAAAAGACCAAGAATCACAGGAGTCACACGGCACGGACGAGCACGGCACGGCGGACGAGCGACGGCCCGCACCCATGGAAGTACTGCGCGCGGCGCGCGCCCAGCTCGCCGAACTCACCGGACTCGCCCCCGAATCGGTGACCTCCTTCGAGCAGACCGAGGACGGATGGACGCTCGAGGTGGAGGTCCTCGAACTCGCGCGGGTCCCGGACACCATGAGCCTGATGGCGAGCTACCAGGTCGAACTCGACCGGGACGGCCTCGTCACCGGCTACCGGCGCGTCCAGCGCTACGAGCGCGGGCGGTCCGACGCACGTCGCGGCGGTCGCTAGGCCGCACGGCCTGCCCGCGCCCACGAGCGCCGCGTGACCCCGAGCTACCACGAGGAGGAACGGCCGGCATGACCGTTGTCCCGGCACAGCAGACCGGAGGCGGAGGCGGCACCAGCGGCCTCTACGACGTACTGGAACTGGTTCTGGACAGGGGACTGGTGATCGACGCGTTCGTGCGTGTCTCCCTGGTCGGTATCGAGATCCTGAAGATCGACGTGCGGGTCGTCGTGGCCAGCGTCGACACCTACCTGCGCTTCGCCGAGGCGTGCAACCGCCTCGACCTGGAGGCCGGACCCAGCAAGAGCCCCGGGCTGCCCGAGATCGTGGGCGAGGTCACCGAGTCCGGCGCCCAGGGCAAGTCGAAGGGAGCCCTGTCCGGCGCCGCCGAGACCATATCCGACGCCTTCAAGCAGGCCCGCGGCGAACGCGAGCCGGAGGAGGCCGAGCGGGAGCGGCCGCGTCCGCGCAAGGCCGTGCGCCGTAAGGAGGAGCAGGAGTGAGCACGTACGTGTACGGAATCACCGCCCGGTCCCACCCCGCCCTCCCCGAGGGCATGACCGGGATCGGGGAGCCGCCCCGCCCGGTGCGCGTGATCAGCGCCGGCGACCTGGCGGCCGTGGTCAGCGACGCCCCCGAGGACCTGCGCCCCAAGCGCCGTGACCTGCTCGCCCACCAGAACGTGCTCGCCGAGACCGGCGCGGGCGGCTGTGTGCTCCCGATGCGCTTCGGCAGCGTCTCCCCGGACGACGACACCGTCGCCCAGGTGCTGACGGAGCGGGCCGAGCACTATCTGGAGCGGCTGCGCGAACTGGACGGCAGGGTCGAGTACAACGTCAAGGCCAGCCACGTCGAGGACGCCGTCCTGCACCGGGTGATGGCCGAGAACACCGAACTGCGCGCGCTCGCCGAGGCCAACCGGAAGGCCGGCGGCGGCACGTACGAGGACAAGGTACGGCTCGGCGAGATGGTCGCCACCGCCGTGAAGGCCAAGGAGACCGAGGACGCCGACGAGGTGCAGAACCTTCTGGAGCCGTCCGCCGCCGCGGTGGCCGTGGGGCCGGAGTCCACCGGCTGGCTGATGAACGTGTCGTTCCTGGTCCCCCGCACCGCGGCCGAGGACTTCCTCGCCGCCGTGGAGGCGGTCCGCAAGAGCCACCCCCATCTGGAGCTGCGCGTCAACGGGCCGCTGCCGCCGTACAGCTTTGTCGAGCCCGGCCCCGCCGAGCCCGCCGGCAGCACGGCCGGCGCCGGACACGGCGCACCGTGACGGGCCTCGGCCCGTACGGACCCGGAAGGAAGGGAGGAACACCGTGGGACTGATCAGCGAGGTCCTGCTGCTGCCGTTCGCACCCGTGCGGGGCGGCGCGTGGGCGATCAGACAGGTGCTCCACGAGGCGGAACGGATCTACTACGACCCCGCCACCGTACGGGCCGAGCTGGCCCGCCTCGAAGAACAGCTGGAGGCGGGCGAGATCACCGAGGAGGAGTTCGACCGGCGCGAGGACGAACTGCTCGACCGGCTGGAGATCGCCATGCACTCCGCCGACACCACTGGCGACGGGACGACACGATGAACCGTACGGCACTGGGTCTCGCTCTGGGAGCGGGATACCTCCTGGGGCGCACCAGGAAACTGAAGATGGCCATGGCGGTGGGCTCCGTCGTGGCCGGCAAGAAGCTGAACCTGACCCCGCGGGGCGTGGCTCAGCTGGTCAGCCAGCAGCTGCGCGACAACCCGCAGTTCAAGGAGATCGGCGACCAGCTGCGCCAGGACCTGCAGGGCGTCGGCAAGGCCGCGTCCGGGGCCCTGGTCGAGCGGCAGATGAGCGCGCTCGCCGACCGGCTGCACAGCCGCACCGAGCAGGTGCGGGGCCAAGCCTCCGGGGCGGTGCCCGGCACCGGCTCGCAGGACGAGGAGCAGGAGAGCGGCGAGGACGAGGAGCGCGAGCAGTCCGCCGACCGGGAGTCCGGCACGGACGACCGGGCGGACGACGCGGACGAGGGCCGCGAGGACGAGCAGCGCGCCGAGCGCCCGGCCAAGAAGGCCGCGCAGAAGAAGGCGCCCGGCCGCAAGGACGGGGAGCGCGGCGCCGCGGCCCGGAAGACGGCGGCCAGGAAGACGGCGAAGAAGACCGGCGCGGCCCGCAAGCCGGCCGCGAAGCAGACGGCGGGGGCCGGCAGCGCCGGCGGCGGCCGTTCCCGGTCGGAGAAGGGCGGTGACGACCGATGACCGAGGCCCTCCGATCGGCCACCGGCGCGGCCGGCAAGGCCACCGGCTCCGTGACGGACAAGGCAGGCCCGCTCAAGGACCTCGCGCACAGCGAGGCCGCCGACCGCCTGAAGGCGGAGGCGCAGGAATACCTGGGCGCACAGGCCCAGCGCATGCTGGTCGGTCTCGGCCGCAAGCTCGGCGAGACGACCGGCAAGCTCAACGACATCGCCGAGGGCAGAAGCCCCGGCCTCGCCAAGCTGGCGCTCGACGGCGGGCGCAAGCTCGCCGAGGGCAAGGGCCCGCTGCGCACGGCACTGGAACTCGGGGCATCGCGCGCCAAGGACAACGTGATGGATGCGGTCAAGAGCCTCGGGGGCGGCGGCAAGGGGAAGAAGAAGGGCGGCGGCAACAAGCCGACCGTCATCATGGAGTCCATCGACGTGGGCGTCCCGGTGCGCACGGCCTACGACCAGTGGACGCAGTTCCAGGACTTCAGCAACTTCGCCAAGGGCGTCAAGAACGCGTCCCGCGCCGACGACACCCACTCCGACTGGCAGGCGAAGATCTTCTGGTCCAGCCGCAGCTGGAAGGCCACCACCACCGAGCAGGTCCCGGACCAGCGCATCGAGTGGACCTCGGAGGGCGCGAAGGGCAGCACCAAGGGCGTGGTCACCTTCCACCCGCTGGGCGAGAACCTGACCCGCGTCCTGCTGGTCATCGAGTACTACCCGAGCGGCCTCTTCGAGAAGACCGGCAACATCTGGCGCGCCCAGGGCCGCCGGGTCCGGCTGGACCTGAAGCACTTCGCCCGCTTCGTCACCATGAAGGGCGAGGTGGACGAGGGCTGGCGCGGCGAGATCCGCGACGGCGAGGTCGTCCGCAGCCACGAGGACGCCGTGGCCGAGGAGGAGGAAGAGCAGCGCAAGGAGTCCGAGGAGCCCGCCGGCGAGGAAGAGGGCGAAGAGGGCGAAGAGGCCGAGGAAGAAGAGGGCGAAGAGGGCGAGGAGTCCGAGGACACCGGCTACGAGGCCGAGGACGAGGACCAGTACGAGGACGAGGACGAGGAGGAAGGCGGCGAGGAGGGCGCCGAGGAGGAGTCCGACGAGTACGCGGACGAGGCCGGGGAGCCTGACGAGGGCGAGGAGGAAGAGGACTACGAGGAGGAAGAGCCCGAGTACGCCGAGCGCGGGAGCCGTCGATGACGACACCGAGCAGGGCGGCGCCGGGACGGTTCCCCGAGCCCTATGGTCAGGGCTCGGGGGCCAACCTCGCCGACATTCTCGAACGGGTGCTCGACAAGGGCATCGTCATCGCGGGCGACATCAGGATCAACCTCCTCGACATCGAACTCCTCACCATCAAGCTGCGGCTGATCGTCGCTTCGGTGGACAAGGCCAAGGAGATGGGTATCGACTGGTGGGAGAGTGACCCCGCGCTCTCCTCCCGGGCCCGCCGCGACGAGCTGACCCGGGAGAACGCCGAGCTGCGAGAGCGGCTGGCGCGGCTGGAGGAGCTGGAGCGGGGCCGCACGCCGAAGGAGGCACCATGACCGGGCTGCGCTACGTGTACGCCGTCTGCCGCCCCTTCGAGACCCCCCTGCAGTCACAGCTCACCGGCGTCGGCGGCGCGCCTCCGGCGCTGCTGCACCACCACGGGCTGGTCGCGGTCGTCAGCCAGGTCCCGGAGGCCGATTTCGGCGAGGAGGCCCTCAAGGCCCACCTGGAGGATCTGGACTGGCTCTCCGCCACCGCCCGCGCGCACCAGGGGGTGATCGACGCGCTCACCACGGTCACCACACCGCTGCCGCTGCGGCTCGGAACCGTGTTCCGGGACTGCAGCGGGGTGCGCACCATGATGGAGACCCGTGAGGACGACTTCCGGCGCACCCTGGACCGGCTGGAGGGCCGGGTGGAGTGGGGCGTCAAGCTGTATCTGGAGCCCGAAGCCGCCGAGCCGGCCGAGCCCGCCCCCGAGGCCGCCGCCCGGCCCGCGAGCGGCCGGGACTATCTGCGCCGGCGCCGCGAGAGCACCCGGGTGCAGGAGGACCGGTGGCAGCGGGCCGAGGCCTTCGCCCACACGCTGCACGACCGTCTCTCCCGGCACGCCGAGGACTCCCGGCTGCACGCACCGCAGAATTCCGCGCTGGCCACGCAGCCCGGCCGGAACATCCTCAACGCCGCCTATCTGGTGCCCCGTAAGGAGTGCGAGGAATTCGTGGAACTGGTGGACCGCACCAAGGACGAGGAACCCGGAATCCGGGTCGAACTCACCGGTCCCTGGGCCGCTTATTCGTTCGTGGGGGAGGCGGCGCCGTGACCGTCGTCGAACGGCGCGAGATCGCACTCGTCGACCTTCTGGACCGGCTGCTCGCGGGGGGCGTCGTCATCACCGGCGACATCACCCTGCGGATCGCGGACGTCGACCTGGTCCGGATCGATCTGAACGCGCTGATCAGCTCGGTGAACGCATCTGTCCCCTCACCTTTCGAGCTCCCCGCCGTCCGCCGTGAGGAGGGCCTGTGACCCCGCGCAACCGGCTCGACCTGGACCCCGAATCCGTCGAGCGAGAACTGGTGAAGCTGGTGCTCACGGTGGTGGAACTGCTGCGGCAGCTGATGGAGCGCCAGGCTTTGCGCCGCGTCGACACCGGTGAGCTGACCGAGGAGCAGGAGGAGCGGATCGGGCTCACCCTGATGCTCCTGGCCGAGCGCATGGCGGAACTGCGGGAGCGCTACGGACTGCGGCCCGAGGACCTGAACCTGGACCTCGGGCCGCTCGGACCGCTGCTGCCCCGCGACTAGGCCGCGGCGCTCGGCTCACTCACCACCGATACCAGCGGCCCCTGCCGCCCGCCGCCGTGGTGCTGCGCACCAGGAAGCCCAGCAGCCATATCACCAGCACTGCGAGAGCGACCCACCAAAGGACCTTTACAGCGAATCCGACGCCGAAAAGAATGAGCGCCAGAAGCAGTACCAGAAGGATGGGAACCATAGTGTGAACCTCCTGCTATCCGTGTTCCCGAATTTCACGGATCAGGCTTCCTTCCGGCACACTATTTCCAAGGACCAGCCAGCTTTACGGCGCTTTACGGCACAGAATCTCCCCGTGCAGCACCGCGAACCAGGCGTCCTCCCGCCGGCCCCACTCCCGCCAGGCCTCGGACACGGCCGCCAGCTGTTCCGGGGTGGCGTGACCGCCGCCCACGGCCCGCTCGGCGTACGCGGAGGCCAGGGTGCGGTCCGCCCACAGGCCGCTCCACCAGGCCCGCTCCTCGGGGGTGGCGAAGGTCCAGGTGCTGGAGGTGGCGGTGATGTCCGTCAGCCCGGCGGCCAGCGCCCACGCCTTCAGGCGGCGCCCGGCGTCCGGCTCGCCGCCGTTGCCGCGGGCCACCCGCTCGTACAGGTCCAGCCAGTCGTCCAGGCCCGGCAGCGCGGGGTACCAGGTCATCGCCGCGTAGTCGCCGTCGCGTACCGCGACGAACCCGCCGGGCTTCGTCACCCTGTGCATCTCGCGCAGCGCCTGCACCGGGTCGCCGACGTGCTGCAGCACCTGGTGGGCGTGGACCACGCAGAAGGTGTCGTCCGGGTAGTCCAGGGCGTGCACGTCGGCGACCGCGAAGTCCACGTTCGTCAGACCCCGCCCGGCGGCGGTGGCCCGGGCCCGCTCCAGGACGTCCGGCGCGTGGTCGACCCCGGTGACATGGCCGTCCGGGACCCGTTCCGCCAGGTCGGCCGTGATGGTGCCGGGCCCGCACCCGATGTCCAGGATCCTCATGTGGGGCTTGAGGACGCCCAGCAGATAGGCCGCGGAGTTCTCCGCGGTCCGCCACACGTGCGACCGCAGCACCGACTCGTGGTGCCCGTGCGTGTATACGGCGGTCTCCTGCGCTTTCGGCATGGCTGTTCCCCTTCGCCCTCGTCACCGCTGGTACGCCCCACCGTACGCGCGCATGCCGAATGATGAGACCGACGTTTTGCATAATGGACTGACGGTGCGTCAGTTATTGGACTGACGGGTCGTTAGGAGATGCTGTTGAGCGGGCGGTAGACGGTCAGCGCCTCCGGCAGCTTCTCCACGGTGACCTCGCCCGACACGGCCGTCACCTCGCCGTCGTACGCCAGCGGGGTGCCCGGTGCGACACCGGTCAGCCGGAGCCGTTTGACCTGCACCGCCGCATGCCCGGCGGAACCGGTCAGCGGGCCCGCCGCGGCCGCCGCCAGCAGCCGCAGCGCGGGCCGCCTGCCGCCGTGCACCATCCGCACGTCCAGCAGCCCGTCCGCGAGATCGGTACGGCGGCCGGGCGCGAGCCCCATCCGGTGGTAGACGCCGTTGCCCACGAACAGCAGCCACAGCGGCCGCCGTTCGCCGTCCAGCTCCACCTCCAGCGGATGCCGGTCCGCGCTCAGCACCCGCAGCGCGGCCAGCAGCCCGGCCGACCAGCCGCCGATCCGGCGCGACCAGCGGGTGCGCACCCGCACCAGTTCCGGATAGACGCCCAGGCTCAGCGTGTTCAGGAACACGCCCTCGTCGTCGCCGCTGGCGTACCGGACCGCGTCCACCCGCACCGCCTCGCCGTGCCGGACCGCACGGGCGAGGTCACGCTCGTCCTCCACGCCCAGGTCGAGGGCGAAGTGGTTGAGCGTCCCGCCGGGCAGCACCGCGAGCGGCAGGCCGTGCCGCAGCGCGATCCGCGCGGCCGTGTTCACCGTGCCGTCGCCCCCGCACACGCCCAGCACCCGCGCTCGCTCCGCCGCCTTCGCCAGCGCGTCGCCGACGTCGTCCGGCGCGCACTCCACGATCTCCGCCCGCGGCAGCGCGGCGCCGAGCGCGCGCACCCGGTCC
Organism: Streptomyces sp. NPDC048192; assembly: GCF_043202415.1. NCBI lineage: Bacteria > Bacillati > Actinomycetota > Actinomycetes > Kitasatosporales > Streptomycetaceae > Streptomyces > Streptomyces sp. NPDC048192. The sequence goes on along the minus strand of NZ_JBIDAL010000016.1, from coordinate 74,638 downwards.
GCCGTCCCCGACGCCCGGTTGACGACCATCACCAGACCCTCGCCCTCCGGCAGCGCGGGCACCTCGGCCCGCGTCCGGACCCCGTGCCGCACCGGCGCCCGGGTCGGCACCAGCCGCCGTACCAGGAAGGCCGCGCCCGCGCCGAGGGCCGCCCCCGCCAGCACGTCGCTCGGGAAGTGCACCCCCGTGTACACCCGGGAGGCCGCCACCGAGAACGCCACCGGCGCCACCACGGCGCCCCACGCCGGGGACTCCAGTGCCACCCCGGTCGCGAACGCGGCCGCAGACGCCGCGTGCCCCGACGGGAAGGACGTGGTGATCGGCTGCCGCTTCAGCCGGCGCACCAGCGGTACCGGGTCCAGCACCGGCCGCGCCCGGCGCACCGAGCGTTTGCCGGCCGTGTTGATCGCCAGCGAGGCCACGCCGAGCGAGGCCAGGCCGCGGACGGCGGCACGGCGGGCCCTCGGGGTGCGGATCGCGGCCATCGCCGCCGCCGTCGCGAACCACAGCACCCCGTGGTTCGCCCCCCGGCTCAGGCGGGGCAGCACCCGTTCGGCGCCGGGCCAGTGCCAGTCGGCCGCCGCCTGAAACAGCCGGCCGTCCAGGTCCAGCAGCCGGCACAGCGGGCTGGGCTTCGTCATGCGCGCGGTCAGGTCCACATCTGGGCTCATGGGGTGCGGTTACCCTGAAGTGCCCGTTCCTTGTGCCCGCCCGCGCCGGGGCCGTGCGCGTCCGTGCCGGGCGCCCGGCCGGCGCCGTAAGGAGTTCCGCGCATGCGCCTGCTCCTCGTCCGCCACGGCGAGACCCCGTCCAACATCGGCCACCTGCTGGACACCGCCGTGCCGGGCCCGGCGCTCACACCGCTCGGCGAGGCGCAGGCCGCCGCACTGCCGAAGGCGCTCGCCGGCGAGGACATCGAGGCGCTGTACGCCTCCACCCTGCTGCGCGCCCGGCTGACCGCCGCCCCGCTGGCCGTCGAGCGGGGCCTCGAGGTGCGCGTCCGGGCCGGCATCCGCGAGGTGTCCGCCGGCGACCTGGAGATGCTGCCCGGCGAGTCGGCCGAGGGCCGCGTGTACATGCGCACGATCTTCGCCTGGGCGGCCGGCGACACCGCGGCGCGCATCCCCGGCGGGGAGAGCGGCGAGGAGGCCCTGGCCCGGTACGACGCCGTGACGGCCGAGGCCGCCGCGAGCGGCGCCCGCACCGTCGCGATGGTCAGCCACGGCGCCGCGATCCGCATGTGGACCGCCGCCCGCGCCGCCAACGTCGACGTCGCCTTCGCCGCCGCCCACCCGCTGGGCAACACCGGCGTCGTCGTCCTGGAAGGCTCCCCGGCCGACGGCTGGAAGGCCCTGTCCTGGGAGGGCGCCGCCGTCCAGCCCGCCGGAGAGACGGGGCCGACGGGGGAGCCGGTCGACACGGCGCGATAGGGCGGGGGAGCCCGTGGACACGGCGGGGCAGGGCGGGGGAGGGCTCGCGCCGGGCCGGCCGATAAGAGTTTGCCCGGAACCGGCGGCGCCCCGGAGAATCCCTGCCCATGGGACATCTGGAAGCCGCGCACCTCGAGTACCGCCTCCCCGACGGGAGGACCCTGCTCGGGGACGTGTCCTTCCGGGTGGGGGAAGGCTCCACCGTCGCGCTGGTGGGCCCCAACGGCGCCGGCAAGACGACCCTGCTGCGGCTGCTCTCCGGCGAGCTGAAACCGCACGCCGGCACCGTGGCCGTCAGCGGCGGCCTCGGCGTCATGCGCCAGTTCGTGGGCTCCGTACGGGACGAGACGACCGTGCGGGACCTGCTCGTGTCCGTCGCCCCGCCCCGCATCCGCGAGGCGGCGAAGGCCGTCGACGACGCCGAGCACGCCATCATGACCGTCGACGACGAGGCCGCCCAGCTGGCGTACGCGCAGGCCCTCGCCGACTGGGCGGAGGCGCGCGGCTACGAGGCCGAGACGCTGTGGGACATGTGCACCACGGCCGCGCTCGGCGTGCCGTACGAGAAGGCGCAGTGGCGCCAGGTGCGCACCCTCTCCGGCGGCGAGCAGAAACGCCTCGTGCTGGAGGCGCTGCTGCGCGGCACCGACGAGGTGCTGCTGCTCGACGAGCCGGACAACTACCTCGACGTCCCCGGCAAACGGTGGCTGGAGGAGCAGCTCAGGCAGACCCGCAAGACCGTCCTGTTCGTCTCCCACGACCGCGAACTCCTCGCCCGCGCCGCCGAGAGGATCGTCTCCGTGGAGCCCGGCCCGGCCGGCGCCGACGCCTGGGTGCACGGCGGCGGCTTCGCCACCTACCACGAGGCCCGCCGTGAACGCTTCGCCCGATTCGAGGAGTTGCGCCGCCGCTGGGACGAGAAGCACGCCCAGCTGAAGAAGCTGGTCCTCAACCTGCGGCAGGCTGCCGCCGTCAGCCACGAGATGGCCTCCCGGTACGCCGCCGCCCAGACCCGGCTGCGCAAGTTCGAGGAGGCCGGGCCGCCGCCGGAGCCGCCCCGGGAGCAGGACATCACCATGCGCCTGAAGGGCGGCCGCACCGGCGTCCGGGCCGTCACCTGCCAGGGCCTCGAACTGACCGGCCTGATGCGGCCCTTCGACCTGGAGGTCTTCTACGGCGAACGGGTCGCGGTCCTCGGCTCCAACGGCTCCGGCAAGTCCCACTTCCTGCGGCTGCTGGCAGGCGAGGACGTCGCCCACACCGGGCAGTGGAAACTGGGCGCCCGGGTCGTGCCGGGGCACTTCGCGCAGACCCACGCGCACCCCGAGCTCCACGGCCGCGCCCTGCTCGACATCCTGTGGAAGGAGCACGCCCAGGACCGCGGCGCGGCCATGTCCCGGCTGCGCCGCTACGAGCTGACCGGGCAGGCCGAGCAGACCTTCGACCGGCTCTCCGGCGGCCAGCAGGCCCGGTTCCAGATCCTGCTGCTGGAACTGGCCGGCGCGACGGCGCTGCTGCTGGACGAACCGACCGACAACCTCGACCTGGAGTCCGCCGAGGCCCTCCAGGAGGGCCTGGAGGCGTTCGACGGCACGGTCCTCGCGGTCACCCACGACCGCTGGTTCGCCCGCTCCTTCGACCGCTACCTCGTTTTCGGCGCCGACGGACGCGTGCGGGAGACGGCGGAACCGGTGTGGGACGAGCGCCGGGTCGAGCGCGCCCGCTAGGAGCACGCGGACAGGAGCACACGGACCGGCGCCCCCTGTGCGGTCACCCGGCGCTCGGGCAGTGACCGCAGGTCACTTCCAGCGCAGCAGTGCCGCCAGGCCGCCCGCGAGTTCGTCGCCGGCGTCCTCCAGCACCGGGGTCACCGACAGCACCGGCGCGTCCGTCACCACGGCGGCGCGGACCAGGGCGTCGTCCGCGCGGGCCTGCCACGCCTGGCGCTCGCCGATGCTCTTCAGCTCCTCGCGGCGGGCCGCCAGCTGGTCGGGGTCCTCGCCGATCCACACCTCGCGGCCGGTGTCCGGGGCGTCCGGGCGGATCAGCAGCTCCGCCAGCCGGTGCTCGCGCGCCGCCTCGATCAGCCGCGGCAGCCCGTCGACGGCCGCGGCCCGCCGCTCCTCGTCCGGCGTGCGCGCCGCCCGGAACCGTTCCACCTCGGCCAGCACCCGCTGCCGTACGTGCTCGGCGCGGATCTCCTCCACCTCCTGCGGCAGCAGGTTGCTGTCCTTGCCGCGCGAGGTCTCCATGACGCGGTCCTGCAGCGCCTTCGGCAGCTGCTCGTGCACCGACCTGCGCCCACGGTCGTCCCCGCACAGGACCAGCAGGTCGGCACCGGTCTCCTCCTGGCACGCGGCCAGCGCCTCGGCCACCTCGCGCGCGTTGTGCTCCCAGGTGTCCTCCACCTTCAGCTGGAAGTGCCGCTCGGACCAGTCGGAGGCCTTCGACCGGTGCATCGGCCACTGCCTGCCCGTCACCTGCCCGGCCTCCTCGTGCAGCAGCGCGCTGCGCAGCTCGATGCGGGCCCCGGTCCGGTCGATGTGGGCCACCAGCGACAGCGGGTCCTCGCCGGCCAGGTCCAGCAGGGGCGTCACCCGCGGCAGCGGACCCCAGTACGCCTCGGCGTCCTGCGGACCCCGCGTCAGCGGCACCTGAAGGACCACCTCGCCGTCCCGGGCGAACACCGCCCGGCCGTACGGCTCCGGTGAGCGCTGCAGCGCGTCCAGGGCGTCGTGCACCGCCCGGCACGTGGGCTCGTCCGCACCCTGCCGGGCCAGCTCCCGGGTGACCGCTTCCGCGTTCAGATGACGGCGTTGCTGCTGGTCCTCCGTGTGCAGGGAGGTGTCGACGTATGCGGAGGCCCAGGACCCCGGATGTTCGTACAGTGGATTCAGGAACGCCAGCTCCATGGATTCCTCCCGGAAACCGCTCGGGGGCAGTGCCCTGCCTGCCGGGCGGGTACCCGGACCGGGACCCACGGACACGGACACGACGAGCGGGGTACCAATGACCGGAGTCGACCCCAGCCGGCTGGACGACCAGCAGCTCATGAAGGAGCTGGAGACGATCCACCGCACGCGCCACGACACCCTCCTGTACGGCTCGAACGACGCGCTGCGGACCCACAACGAGCGCATGGCGCAGCTGGAGGGCGAGTATCTGCGCCGCAACCCGCGCCGCCTGGTGAGCGCGGCCCGCACCCGGGAGGGCGCCCGGGAACGGCGGTGCGGCGAGGAGGCGGCTCCGGAGGCCTCCGGCACCTGAGGCGCGGCCACGACCCGGGCATGCAGGAGGGGGGCCGGCCCGCACGGGCCGGCCCCCCTCTCTATCGGATACGGTTGTTCAGCCGGGCTCCCCGGCGAACACGTGCACGAACGCGTCGCAGAACGCCTTCAGATCGTCCGGCTTGCGGCTCGTGACCAGCACGTTGGGGCCGTGGTCGCAGATCTTCACCTGCTCGTCCACCCAGGTGCCGCCCGCGTTGCGGATGTCCGTCTCAAGGCTCGGCCACGAGGTCAGCACCCGGCCCCGTACGACGTCCGCCTCCACCAGCGTCCACGGCGCGTGACAGATCGCCGCGACCGGACGGCCCCGGTCGAAGAACTCCTTCACGAACGCCACGGCCTTGTCGTCCATCCGCAGGAAGTCCGGATTGGCCACCCCGCCGGGCAGCACCAGGGCGCCGAACGACTCGGCCGAGGCCTCGCCGACCACCTCGTCCACCGGGAACGTGTCCCCCTTGTCGAGATGGTCGAAGGCCTGGATCTCCCCGGGTTTGGTGGACACCAGCACCGGCTCGTGCCCGGCGTCCGAGGCCGCCTTCCACGGCTCGGTCAGCTCGACCTGCTCGACACCCTCCGGTGCCGCCAAAAACGCGATACGCATGTCTTCCGATCTCCCTTCCGTTCCCGTGCGGCCCGCCGGCACCGCAGCAGCTCCTCGCCGTACGGCAGCACCACGCACAGCCCGACCACCAGGGCGATGCCCGCCAGATAGCCCGGCGACAGCGGGCGCCGGCGCGGCAGCAGCCGCCAGGCGTCCGGGTCCCCGCCGCCTCCCCGCAGCAGCGACCGCACCTGGTCGGCGTGCAGGCACATCAGCGAGGCGAGCGCGCCGAACGGCAGCGACTCCAGGAAGCTGTGGATGTGCTGCTCGGCCGGCCGGACCTCCCGGTCGCTGTCGACGGCCGTCCTGACGTCCCACAACGCCGTCGCCTCGTGCACCAGCGCGCCCGCCAGCAGCAGGCTCAGCAGCCGGGGATTGACCCGGTAGCGCAGGGTCAGCAGGATCGGCACCCCGACCTCGGCCATCATCAGCGCGTGGATGACGGACTCCTTCGTGCCCGCCGTCTCCTCGATGCGGGTGCGCCGGTGCATCGCCCAGTCGGCGAGCCCCGGCGCGAACCAGCCGGGCAGCAGCCCGTACAGCAGGAACCTGGTGGTCGCCACGTCGGCGTCGACAGCGGCGCCCTCGGCGATCTCGGCCGCCTGGCCCCGCCTCATGCGCCCCCCACCAGCGCCTCGGCGAGCTGCTGGACGTTCTCGTACCGTGCCGACTGCGGCAGCCGGGCCACCGCGTCGACCAGCGTGCCGGGCGCGTTCTGCCGGCGGAGCATCCGGGCCAGGTCCCGCGCGGTCGCCGGGAACGATCCCCGGCTCAGGGTGCGGGCCAGCTCCGAGCGCACCCGTTCCAGCGACGCCGGCGCGCCCAGGCCGCCCACGGGTCCGCTCCACACCTCGGGGTCGTCGTCCGCGGCCGGTTCCGGGTCGTGCCACTCCTCGACCCGGGTGGGATGCCCGGACCTCAGCAGTCCCTTCAGCTCGTGCTTCATCTCGTCGTCCCGGTGGACGTTGAGCCGGTCACTGCCTCGCTGCATGTCTTCCTCCAGGGCGTTAGCTCTTGTCCTTGCCGGGCAGGAACTCCTGCACCTTCGCCTTCAGCCCCTGCTTGATCATCGACTTGCGTTCGGCGTCGCCCTTCAGGATCGACGAGGCCGTCGCCTCCATCTGCTCCCAGGTGGCGTGCGGCGGGATCGGCGGCACGGACGGGTCGGTGAGGAACTCGATCACGCAGGGCCCGTCGGCCTCCAGCGCCGCGCGCCAGCCCGCCTCCACGTCCTCCGGCTTCTCCACCCGGATGCCGGTGAGACCGAGCGACCGGGCGAACGCCGCGTACTGCACGTCCGGGATCTCCTGCGACGGCAGGAACGACGGCGAGCCCTCCATCGCCCGCATCTCCCAGGTCACCTGGTTCAGGTCGTGGTTGTTCCAGACCGCCACCACCAGCCGCGGGTCCGACCAGCGGTCCTTGTACTTCGCCGCCGTGATCATCTCCGCCAGGCCGTTCATCTGCATCGCCCCGTCGCCGACCAGCGCGAACACCGGCCGGTCCGGATGCGCGAACTTCGCACCGATCGCGTACGGCACACCGGGCCCCATCGTCGCCAGCGTGCCCGACAGCGAACCGCGCATGCCCGGCCGCATCGTGATGTGCCGTGCGTACCAGTTGGCGACCGACCCGGAGTCGGACGTCAGGATCGCGTCGTCCGGCAGCAACGGATCCAGCGCCCGCGCCACGTACTCGGGGTTGATGGGGTCGGCGGACAGACGGGCCCGCCGGTCCATCGTCTCGTGCCAGCGCCTGACGTTCGCGCACACGGTGTCGTGCCACTCGCGCCCGCCCCGGTCGGTCTTCAGCAGCGGGATCAGCCGCCGCAGCGTCGCCTTCGCGTCGCCGACCAGGTTCACCTCGTACGGGAACCGCATGCCGATCATGTGCGGGTCGATGTCGATCTGCACTCCGCGCGCCTTGCCGAAGTCCGGCATGAACTGGGTGTACGGGAACGACGACCCGATCGTCAGCAGCGTGTCGCAGTCCCGCATCAGCTCGTACGACGGCCGGCTGCCCAGCAGCCCGATCGGCCCGGTGACGTACGGCAGTTCGTCGCTCAGCACGTCCTTGCCGAGCAGCGCCTTCGCGACGCCCGCGCCGAGCAGCTCGGCGATCTCCTGCACCTCCGCGACCGCGCCGGACGCGCCCTGGCCGACCAGGATCGCCACCTTGTCGCCCTCGTTGAGCACGTCCGCCGCCCGGCGCAGCGCCTCGTCCGTCGGGGTCATGGTGTACTCGCTCATGCCCATGCTGGACGGCACCATCTTGAACTCGTGCGTGGGCGGCGAGTAGTCCAGCTCCTGCACGTCGGCGGGGATGATGAGCGCGGTGGGGCAGCGCCGGGCGTAGGCGGTGCGGATGGCCCGGTCCAGCACGTTCGGCAGCTGCTCGGGCACCGTCACGGTCTCCACGAAGTCCGAGGCGACGTCCTTGTAGAGGGTGTGCAGGTCGACTTCCTGCTGGTAGGAACCGCCCATCGCGGTCCGGTTGGTCTGGCCGACGATCGCCAGCACCGGCACATGGTCGAGCTTGGCGTCGTACAGGCCGTTGAGCAGATGGATGGCGCCCGGACCCGAGGTCGCCGCGCACACCCCGATCCGGCCGCTGAACTTCGCGTACCCGACGGCCTCGAAGGCGGACATCTCCTCGTGCCGCGACTGGATGAACCGCGGCCGGTCCTCGGCACGTCCCCATGCGGCGAGCAGCCCGTTGATGCCGTCGCCTGGATACCCGAAGACCTGTTCCACGCCCCAGGCGCGCAGGCGCTCCAGGATGTGGTCGGAGACCTTGGTGCTCATGAAAGGACCTCCCCGATGGGGTGCGAGCGGACGATCCGGTCAGCACACACCGAGTCACCTGCACTGGAGACGGAAAACCTCCCCGAAGGAGTGCAGACGGGGGCCCGCGGGCCGGTGGGGCGGGGCCCAGGGCCGAAACCGCCGGGCCGTGTGCGTCACCCGGCTGGGGGTCCCCGTCCCGCGAATGGGGCCCGGCCGCGCGCGCCGCGCCGCCGCGCGGGCTGTGATGGCAGCGAGGGCACGCCCGTGCCCCGTACCCGCGACGCCTGCCGGGCAGTGCCCGGGCACCGCCGTCCCCGTCCCACCGGCGAGCGGTGCCCGACGTGCCGCCGTACCGGCGTCCGGTGTACCGCCCGACTACGTCCGCCGACCGCCGTGCCTGCCGAGGAGCCCTCCCCATGCGCCGCCGCACCGCCCGTGCCCTGTCCGTCGCCTTCGCCGCCGGTGCCGTGCTCGCCGTGGCGGGGCCCGCCGCAGCCGCCGACCCCGATCCCGGCTCCCCGCCCGCGGCACAGCTCCCCGTCCCGGAAGGCGCCCCCGGCCCGTGCGCCGCCCCGCAGCAGTGCACGTACCCCGGCGGCCCGGCCGCGTTCCCCGACGGCGCCGCCGCACCGAGCTACGACCCCGCCCTCGCGGGCCGGGGTGAAGGCGCCCCGAGCCTCCAAGGGGTCACGCCGACCCGCGAGGGCTGGGCGCCGGGCGCCGCCCCGAGCGCGGGTTACGGCGTGGCACAGCCCCCGCAGCCCGCTCAGCCCTCTCCGATCGCTCCGTCCGCTCCGGGCCTCGCAACCGGCCGCGACCCCTACCTCCCGTCCCCGCAGGGCGTCACCCCCAGCCACGACGGCGCCGCACCGACGCGCGACGGCTTCGTCCCGGGCCACGACGGCGTCGGACCCGGCCACGACGGTGTCGGCCCGGGCCGTGGCGACGGCCGTGACTGCGCCGGCCCCAGGCCCTGCCCCGACGCGGAGCCGCCCACCGTGCAGCACGGGGTCGAGGCCGGTGCCGGCGGCAGCTTCACCGCCTCGGTCCCTGCCCTCGCCGCCGGCGCCACCCTCATCGCCGCGGCCTGCGGCGGGGCCGGCTACCGCCTGTACGGCCGCCTGCGCGCCCCCGTGCGCCGGTCAGCGGACGTGTGACCCGGACAACGCCCGTCACACCCTTGGAGTGCCGCCCGGCGGGTACACCCCCTCCCGAGAGCACCACCCGGCCCTCGAACCGACCGACTGCCAGCCCGCCACCGAGCCACCCCCGACGCCGAAGAACCCCCCAGCACACCAGGACACAGCCCACACAGCCCGGCCCGGCCACCCGGCCCGGACCGGCGGCACGAGCACCAGGACCGCGCGGAGGCGGACATGCGGCGCACGGACCCCGAAGGCCACGGCCCCGTCCGCTACGGCCCGCCCCTGCCCGGCGACGGCCTCCCGGTCCTGCCCGAACTCACCGCCGTACTCGCCGCGGCCGCGAGCCGTACCGACGCCCAGCCGGTCGGCGGCGCCCCCGCGCTCCTCGAAGCGGCCTGCGGCTACTGGACCCGGCGCGGACTGCCCACCGTCCCCGACCAGGTGGCCGCGGGACCCGGCGCCCCCGCGCTGCTGCTCGCCCTCACCGCCGCGCTCGCCTCCGACGGCGGCGACGTCCTCGTACCGCGCCCCTGCGCCGCCTGGTGGGCGCCGTACGCCCGGGTCCTCGGCCGGCCCGCCTACCACGTGCCCACCCCCGCCGAGAGCGGCGGCGCCCCCGACCCCTACGCCCTGCTGGAGACCGTCCGCCGGGTCCGCGCGGAGGGCGGCGACCCCAGGCTGCTCGTGCTGTCCGTCGCCGACGACCCCACCGCCACCGTGGCCCCGCCCGAGCTGCTCCACGAGACCGTCGAGGCCGCCACGGCCGAGGGCCTGCACCTGGTCAGCGACGAGACCTGGCGCGACACCCTGCACCGCCCCCAGGACACCGTCCTGCTCAGCCCCGCCGAGATGGCGCCAGACCGGGTCACCGTCGTCACCGACCTCGCCGGTTCCCTGCTGCCGCCGGGCTGGCCCGCCGCCGTGGCCCGCTTCCCGGCCACCGGGCCCGGACGGCACCTCCACGCGCGCGTGCTCGACATCCTCACCGCCCTCGGCGCCCGCGTCGCCGCACCCGTCGCCGCCGCGGCCGGGTACGCCCTCGACGAACCCCCGCCCGTCACCGAGCGCCGCGAGGCGGCCGTACGCCTGCACGCGCGCGTGGCCGCCGCCGCGCACGCCGCCGTCGTGGCCGCCGGGGCGCTCGCACGCCCGCCGCAGGCCGGCCGCCATCTGTACGCCGACCTCGGGCCGTGGCGCGAACCCCTCGCCGGGCACGGCATCGGCGACGCCCAGGAACTGGAGGACCTCCTCACCGCCCGCCTCGGCATGCCCGCGCCCGGCGGCCACCGCTTCGGCGACGACCTCGGGGCGCTGCGCGTACGCCTTGCCACCGGCCCCCTGCTGGGCGGCACGGACGACGAACGCATGGAATGCCTCACCTCATCCGCGCCGTTGGAACTGCCACACGTGCAACGCGCGTTGACCTCCTTGACGTCGGTCCTCGACGATCTCCGCGACGACGCTCAGCGATGGGAGCCTCCCCGATGACGCAGCAGACGCATGAGCCCGAGACGCACGAGCCCGCACCGGCCCCGACGAACGCCACGAGCACCACGACTCCTGCGACCACCACGACTCCCGCGCCACCCGCCGGTCCGGCGAGCAAGACCATTCCGGTGAGCGCCACGACCACCGCCACCGCCACCGCCGCACCCACCGCGACGGCCGCATCCGCCGTGGCGATCGTGACCGCCGCGGCCGGTCGCGGCGCCGGCGCCCAGAACGCCCCGGCGCCCCCTTTCCCTCCGCTGGCCGAGCCCCGCCCGCTCGGCGAACACCGGGTCTGGCCGCGCACCTTCCACGACCGGCTCACCGCCCCCCTGCCCGGCCTGAAGGCCCTGGCCCGCTTCGCCCGCGAGGGCGCCGTACGCCCCGGCGCGGCGGGCCTGGCCGACATCCCCCGGCTCCCGTGCGCACCCGCCCCGCTGCCCCGCGTCGACGCCCGCACCCTCGCCGTCACCTGGGCCGGGCACGCCAGCTGGGTCGTGCGGATCGGCGGCCTCACCGTCCTCACCGACCCGGTCTGGTCCCGCCGCATCCTCGGCACCCCGGCCCGCATCACCCCCGTGGGCGTGCCCTGGTCCTCCCTGCCGCGCGTCGACGCCGTCGTCATCAGCCACAACCACTACGACCACCTGGACGCGCCCACCCTGCGCCAACTCCCGCGCGACACGCCGGTGTTCGTGCCGGCCGGCCTCGGCCGCTGGTTCCGCCGCCGCCGGTTCACCCGCGTCACCGAGCTGGACTGGTGGGAGGGCGCCGAACTGTCCGGCGTCCGCTTCGACTTCGTGCCCGCCCACCACTGGTCCAAGCGCACCCTCACCGACACCTGCCACAGCCTGTGGGGCGGCTGGGTCCTCACCGACGCCGACGGACAGCGCCTCTACTTCGCGGGCGACACCGGCTACGGCCACTGGTTCTCCCGGATCGGCCGCCGCTACCCCGGCATCGACCTCGCCCTCATGCCCATCGGCGCCTACGACCCCCGCTGGTGGCTCAGCGACGTCCACTGCGACCCGGAGGAGGCGGTCCAGGCCACCCTCGACCTCGGCGCCCGCCGCATGGCCCCCATGCACTGGGGCACCTTCATCCTCTCGGCGGAACCCGTCCTGGAACCGCTGACCCGGGTGCGGGCCGCCTGGGAGAAGGCGGGGCTGGAGCGGGAGGACCTGTGGGACCTGCCCGTCGGGGCGTCACGGGTGCTGGAGCCGTCCGGCTGAGCCGCCCGCTACCGCAACCGCCGCGCCACACCCGGCACCGCGCTGACCAGAACGGTCAGCGCCACCGCCACCACGACGCCCTCCCACGGCTCCCTGAACAAGGACCCGCCCAGCACCCCGATGACCTGGTACGTGGCCGCCCAGGCCAGGCACGCGGGCAGGTTCCCCCGCGAGAACCGCCTGAGCGGCCAGTCCGCCATGAGACAGGCCAGCATGACGGGTATCCGGCCGGCCGGCACCAGCCGGGACAGCACGAGCACCGCGATCCCGTGCTCGGCCAGCTTCTCCCGCGCCTGCGCGAGCCGTTCCTCCGGCGCCCGGGACCGTATCGCCTCCAGCCAGCGCGAGCCGTTCCGGGACCGCATGCCACGCCGCCCCAGCCAGTACAGCGCCGCGTCCCCCAGGAACGCGGCCGACGCCGCCGTCGCGAACACCAGGACCAGTGACAGCGGCGCCGTCTGATGGAACGCCACCACCGCCGCCGAACTCACCAGCGCGCCGGTCGGCACCACCGGCACCAGCGCGCCGATCAGCACCAGCAGGAACAGCGACGGATAGCCCACCGCCTGCTGCGTGGACCCGGCCGTCGCCGCTCTCGACGCCTCGGCGAGCCAGGTCACCGCGCGACCTCCAGCCGCACGCTCTCCCCGTGCCCCAGCTTGTGCACCGCCACCCCGGGCGCCGCCACCGCCGCCAGCCGCACGAACTCGTCGCCCGGCGCGTGGAACTCGTGCGGCCGCACCGCGTCCATCCCGATCGGCCAGTACGTCCCGTAGTGCACCGGCACCGCCGCCCGCGGCGCCAGCCGCGCCAGCGCCCGCGCCGCCCGTCCCGCGTCCAGATGCCCTGTGCCGAGATACGGTCCCCAGCCGCCCACCGGCAGCAACGCCACGTCCACCGGCCCGACCCGCTCCGCCATCGCGTCGAACAGCCCGGTGTCCCCGGCGAAGTACGTCCGCGCCTCGCCCTCCACCACGAAGCCGAGCGCGGGGGAGCGGTGCGGGCCCACCGGCAGCCGCCGCCCGTCGTGCAGCGCCGGCACCACCCGCACCAGCAGCTCGCCGATCCGCACCTCGTCCCCGGGCGCCACCTCCGTCACCCGCAGGTGCCGCAGCCGGCGCAAGCCGGGCACGGCCCGTGGTGCGCCCCGGGGCACGAGCAGGCGCGTGCCCGGGGCCAGCTCCGCGAGCGACGGCAGATGCAGATGGTCGGCGTGCAGATGCGAGACGAGCACCACGTCCGCCGCACGGGCCCCGTCCGGCGGCAGGGCGCCCCGGCGCCGCCGCAGATGCGCCAGCCGGCGCGCGAACAGGGGATCGGTCAGCACGCGTATGTTCCCGTCCCGCACCGTGCAGGTGGCGTGACCCCACCAGGTGATCTCCACCGGCACCCTCTTCGCCTCCTTCACGCGACTCCCCGAAGCCTACGGGCAGGAGTAGGGTCGGCGACGAAACCCGGAGGTGAGGGGGACGCCATGGGACAGACGAGGGGTACCTCCGACACGCCCGCGCCCGCATGCGCGAGGGTGCGGGTCATCGCCATCGCCAGCCTGGCCCCGCTGGAGGAACTGGAGGCCGACCCCTTCCTCGTCGACTCCCGCAGCCAGCACGCCATGTGCGCCCGCTGGGCCGCCGAGCGCGGTTACGTCATCGCCCGGGAACTCCTTGTCGGGGGGCTGCGCTTCGACCACGGCGCCCTGTGGGACGGCGTCCGGCCCGGCGTGGACGTCTTCGTCGCGCCCAGCATGCGCGTCCTGCGGCGCGCCCTGTCCTCGGTGGAGGCGTTCACCGCCGAGTGCGCGCGCCGCGGGGTGCGCGTGGAGACCGTCGGGCGGGCAGAGCCGTCGTACGACGCGCAGATGAAGGCCCGGGTGCACCGCCGGCTGTCCATGCCGACGGCCGGCTACGACGGCCGCTGACGCCCCGGCCGGACCGTCCGCCGGACGCTCACCCGGGTACGGCCCCGGGTGTGCCGTGTCCGGTATGACAAGGTGGACCCGGCCCGGTGGGCCGCGAAGCCCGAGAGGGCCCGTTCGCCGCAGGGGCGGGGACGGCCGGGACGTGAGGTGGACGAGGCGTGCGAGGGGTGCGGTGGCGCAGGGTCGCCGGTCAGCTGGGGCGGATCGTCGCCGTATGGGCGGTGTCCACCCTCACCATGCTGGCACTGGCCGCCGTCCTGCCCGACTTCCGGCTCCAGTCCGCCGACGGCGACAGCGCCACCCGGATCGCCGTCACCGCCGCGTGCGGCGCGGGCGCGTTCGGCGTGCTGTCGGCCGTGGTGTGGCCGCTGCTGGTCAGGCTCCTGCTGCTGGTCCCCGCCCTCGTGCTCGGCCTGCTGGTCTTCTTCCTCAACGGCTCCCTGCTGCTGCTCGCCCTGCGCATCAGTCCCTCCGGCCACGGCCAGGCCGCCCCGGAGACCGCCGTCATCGTGGCCGCGGTGATGTCCGCCGTGGCGTCGGCCACCGGCGCCGCCCTGGCCGTACGCGACGACGAGGCCTACCGGCGCCGGCTGCACCGCCTCGCCGCCCGCCGCCGCAGATCCGACCCGCCCTGCCCCACCACGCCCGGCCTGGTCCTCGTCCAACTCGACGGCGTCGGCCACGACGTGCTCCGGGACGCGGTCGGCAAGGGGCTGATGCCGACGGTCGCCCGCTGGCTGCCGGCCGACGACGGCATACGGTCCGCCGTCGACGGCATACGGCCGGCCGGCGACAGCCCGCCGCCGACCCACCGCCTCACCCCGTGGCGCACCGACTGGTCGAGCCAGACCGGTGCCAGCCAGCTCGGCATCCTGCACGGCAGCACCTTCGACGTGCCGGCGTTCCGCTGGTACGAGAAGGACCGCGGGGAGGTGATGGTGTGCAACCGGCCGACGAGCGCGGCCGAGTTGCAGCGCCGCGCCGTGCTGCGCACGGGCGGCGGCGGGCTGCTCACCGTGGACGGCGCCAGCCGCGGCAACCTCTTCAGCGGCGGCGCCGGCGAACAGGCCCTCGTGCTGTCCATCGCCACCCGCAGGCGGGGCCGGGAGAACCGGTCCCGCGCAGGCTACTTCGCCTACTTCTCCGACCCCGCCAACGCCGTACGGACCGCGCTGTCGTTCGTCGCCGAGGTGGCCCGCGAGATCGGCCAGTCCGTGCGCGCCCGGATCCGCGGACAGCGCCCCCGGGTGAGCCGCGGCGGCCTCTATCCGCTGGTCCGCGCCTTCGCCACCGTCGTCGAACGGGACGTCGTCGTCGCGGCGGTGATGGGCGACATGCTCGCCGGCCGCACCGCCGTCTACGCGGACCTCGTCGCCTACGACGAGGTCGCCCACCACTCGGGCCCCTACAGCCGGGACGCCGGGAAGGTGCTGCAGCGCCTCGACCGCTGCCTCGCCCTCCTGGAGCGGGTCGCCGAACACGCCCCCCGGCCGTACCGCATCGTCGTCCTGTCCGACCACGGGCAGAGCCCCGGCGAGACCTTCCGCTCCCGCTACGGCCTCACCCTCGCCGACCTGGTGCGGGCCGGCTGCGGCCTGCATGTCCCGCGCCGCGCCGAACGCACCCGCAGCGGCGCCGAGGCACGGGCCGCCGTCCGGGCCGCGCTGCGCCGGCCCGTGGAGGAGAAGGGCGAGCAGCAGCGCCCCGCCCGCGGCTCCGAGCCGATCGTGCTGGCCTCCGGCAACCTGGGCCTGGTCTCCTTCCCCGATGTGCCGCACCGCATGACCAAGGAGGAGATCGACGCCCGTCACCCCGCCCTGCTCACCACCCTCGCCAACCACCCCGGTATCGGCTTCGTGCTGGTGGCGAGCGAGGAGCACGACGGGGTGGTGCTGGGCCCCCACGGCACCGAGATCCCGCTCGCCGAACTCGACGACCGGCCCGGACCGCTGGCCCGCTTCGGGCCCGGCGCCGCCGCCGCCGTTCGCCGCACCCACTCCTTCCCGCACACCGCCGACATCATGGTGAACTCCGCCTTCGACCCCGCCGACGGCGAGGTCCTCGCCTTCGAGGAGCAGATCGGCTCGCACGGCGGTCTCGGCGGCGCCCAGTCGCGGCCGTTCCTGCTCTCGCCGCTGGAGCTGTCCGCACCGGCTGCCGGCGAGGAGGAACTCACCGGCGCCGAGCAGGTGCACCGGGTACTGCGCCGCTGGCTGGACGAACTGAACGGCCCCCAGGTGCCGCTGACCGACGACACGGAGGACGGCGGCACGGAGACCGACGGCACTGGGGCAGCCGCCCCAGTCTCCGCCTGCCCCGCCCCCGCCGACACCGGCCCCCGCGGCACGGAGGACGAGCGGGCCGCGTGAGAACCGGCCGCGCCCGCCCGGCCGGACGCCCACGACCCGGCGACCTGCCGCACCGGTGCCGGCGTCACCTCCCGTTCACCCCGCGTGGGCCCGTCTTCGAAGTACGACGAGCCCGGATGTGATCGGATAGGGGGCACGGAAAACCCCGTTACGGACCTCACGTCACGGGATCCCACGAGAAAGGAACCACCGTGGCCACCACGCGCACCGCGCACACCGTCTGGGAAGGCAACCTGCTCGAGGGCAACGGCGTCGTCACGTTCGACTCCTCCGGCATCGCGCAGCAGCCGGTCACGTGGGCCTCGCGCTCCCAGGACGCGAACGGCAAGACCAGCCCCGAGGAGCTGATCGCCGGCGCCCACTCCAGCTGCTTCTCCATGGCCCTCTCGCACGCCCTGGCCGGCGCCGGCACGCCGCCCACTCGCCTGGAGACCAAGGCCGACGTCACGTTCCAGCCGGGCGAGGGCATCACCGGCATCCACCTCACCGTGCGCGGCGAGGTGCCGGGCCTGGACGCGGACGGCTTCGCCGCCGCCGCCGAGGACGCCAAGAAGAACTGCCCGGTCAGCCAGGCCCTGTCCGGCACGGCCATCACGCTGACGGCCGAGCTGGCCTGACCCCCGCACGCCCCGGGATGCCGCGCCCCACACCGGGGCGCGGCATCACTGCTCCAGGGATGGAGCAACCCTTTGACCGGCGGCCCGGGGACTCCCGCCTCGGGCACTCTCGTCCTCGGGCACTCGTTGCATCGGCCGGTGAAGAAGGCACCGCCCCGGGACACTCTTTGCACAGCGGCCCGCGGCCTCCCCGCCTCGGGCCGCTCGCTGCACCCGCCGGTGCCCAGAAACACCGCCCCAGTAAGCGCGCCCCGAGCGGCGGCCGGGGAGTCTTGTCCTCGGGGCTCACATGAGGGCGGTGAGGTTTCTGATCGCCTCGTGCGCCCAGTCCTGTGCGCCCGCCTCCGCCCCCGCCACGGCGCCCGTGGCGATCGGGGCCAGGGCGCCCTTGAGGCCGTTCAGGGCCCGGCGCAGCCGACCGGGCTCGGGGGCGTCGGGGCCGGTGACCTCGGCGAGCACCTCCTCGGCCGCGGCATCGGCGTCCGCCCGGTCCTGCTCGGCGAGGCCCGCCCGCGGCAGCTCTTGCCGCAGGGCGTCCACGTACCGCGCGAGTTCCTCGAAACCGGGCACGGCGGCGATGTCGTGGCGCTGGTTCTGGGTGACCGTCTCGTTGTTCCAGGCCAACTGGCTGCCCGTGATCGGGCCGTTGAACACCGGCCCTCCGGAGGCGTCCTGCCGCTGGGGCTCCGTCATGTGCCGGCTCCGTCCTGTGTGGTCTGCCGCTGGATGACATGGCTGTTGCCGAAGGCGATCTGGGAGTGCTGAATGGCGCCGTTGAAGACCGGGGCGTTGTAGTTGTAGTGGTTGACGACGGTCGTCGGAGCGGGGGCCGGCTCGGGGGCCTGCTCCTCGACGCGCAGTGCGGAGTCGAGTGAGATCAGGGCGACCCGGCCGTTGTGCTGGACGGCCACGCCGCCCGGCGCTCCGGTCACGCCGCAGTCCACCAGCCGGCCGGCGCTCATGCCCTGCACCGACACGGCCACCTTCCCGCAGTCGCTGAACCGGGTCCCGGTGATGTCCAGGTACGCGGAGTCCATGGCGCCGAGGCCGGGTCCCCCGGGTCCGGTGACGACGAGGTTCCGCGCGGACAGCGTCGATCTGCCGATGGCGAGCAGCCCCATGCCCATCTGGGCGACCTGGCAGTCGTGCAGGTGCAACGTGGCCTCCTCGACGGCGGAGAAGCCCACGATGCCGCGCCGCGCGGTCACCTGGCGCACCGTGGCCCGCGACTGGCCGCCGCAGGCCACCGACCCCATGTGGCAGTCGTCGAACCGCCCGCCGGTCAGCTCGGCCGTGGTGGCGGTGTCGCCCAGCGTCTCCAGGGCCGCCGCGCAGCGTTCGACGCGTACGTCCTCGAAGACGCCCTTGGCCCCTTCCCGCACCCGCAGGGCGACATTGGTCAGGTCCCGGACGGTGATCCGCGAGAAGCGGCCCCGCGCCTGCTCGACGAGCGCGATCCCGACGTTGCCGCCGGCGATCCGGCAGCCGGTGACCGTCGGGGCGCCGCCCCGGGTCGCGAACACCGACACCGCGCCGGCGTCGAGGACCTCGCAGTCCTCGAACGTGCCACGCCCCCCGTCCGGCACGT
Organism: Streptomyces sp. NPDC048192; assembly: GCF_043202415.1. Lineage (NCBI taxonomy): Bacteria > Bacillati > Actinomycetota > Actinomycetes > Kitasatosporales > Streptomycetaceae > Streptomyces > Streptomyces sp. NPDC048192. The sequence goes on along the minus strand of NZ_JBIDAL010000016.1, from coordinate 56,177 downwards.
TGATGCCGGTGTCCCGGCAGCCGGTGAACACACAGTCGCGGACCACCGGATCGCTGCCGGTCGTCACCGCGACCCCGTGCTCGGCGTCGCTCACCCGGCAGCCCCGCACCAGCCCCCGGGACTGCTCGATGAACAGCACCCCCTCGGCGTGCACGGCGCTGATCACGCAGTCGGCGACGGTGAGTTCGGCGCGGGTGTCCGCGCACACGGCCGCCCGGCCGGTGCCGGTCAGCTCGCTCCTCGTCAGCTCGGCCCAGGCGTCGCAGACCCGGACCCCGTGGATCCGGCTCCCCTCGATGCGGCTGTCGCGGACCGTGACCCGGCCGCCCTCGGTCACCGCGAGCGCGTTGTCGGCGGCGTCCGTGTGCCGGCACCGCTCCACCGTGCCCGTGCCGCCCGCGAACAGCACCCGGCCGTGGACGAAGTGACTGTCCGTCAGGACGGCGGTGGAGTCGCGCCGGGCGTGCAGGCACACCCCGCCGTGGGCCCGCACCTCCACCTGGTCCAGCACCAGGGCGCCGGCGTGCGCGTCGACGACGTCGGCGTCCCGTCCGATCAGCCGCAGTCCGCGCACCGTCACCGCCCCGGCGGCGTCCAGCACCGTGCCCCGGGGCGGATTCAGCACCACGGAACCGGGGGCGCCGCGCGCGACCAACTCGACCTCGCCGCGGACGATCAGGCACTCCGGATAGCTGCCCGGCTCGATCTCCACCCGCGCCGCGCCGGGTCGCTTCCCGGCGGCGCGCAGCGCGGACCCGATGTCGGGATGGGCGCCCCACCGCCCGCCCGGCGCGACCACGTACCGCCTCACCATGTCCGCATTCCCCCGCCGTGCTCACCGGTGGCACCGTCCGTTCGCGCCGACCGATGCTACCGGAGCCCCGGCGGCCCCGCCGGGACGCGCGGGCGGACGACGTACGGGGCTCAGCGCTTGACCGCCACGCCCGCGTAGACCGGCACGATCCCCTCCGCCTGGGCCGCCACGTCCACGGGCTCCGGGCGCCAGCCGTACACCGGGATGACGCCGGGGCCCAGCAGGTCGAGGCCGGTGAAGAAGCGGGAGAACTCCGGGAGCGTACGGGGGTGGAAGGGCGTGCCGCTGCGGCGGAACAGCTCGGCTGCCCGGGCCACACCCTCGGGGCTCAGGTCCTGCGTGACCTGGGACAGGATCAGGTAGCTGCCGGGGGCGAGCGCGTCGACGTACCGCTGGACCAGCCCGTACACGTCGTCCTCCTGTTCACCCAGGTAGTGGGTCAGCGCCACCAGGGACAGCGCGACGGGCCGGGCGAAGTCGAGGGTCTCACCGGCGAGCCGCAGGATGGTGCCGGGGTCGCGGACGTCGGCGTGCACGTAGTCCGTGCTGCCCTCGTCGGTGCCGCGCAGCAGCGCCTCGGCGTGCCGCAGCACGATCGGGTCGTTGTCGGCGTACACCACCCTGGACTCCGCGGCGACGCCCTGCGCGACCTGGTGCAGGTTGGGCTCGGTCGGGATACCGGTGCCGATGTCCAGGAACTGCCGTACCCCGGCCTCGGCCGCCGTGCGCACGGCCCGGTGCATGAACCGCCGGTTGGCGCGCGCCCCGCGCACCACGGTGTCGTCCACGGCGAGGATCCGGCGCGCCAGTTCCTCGTCCACCGGGTAGTTGTCCTTGCCGCCCAGCCACCAGTCGTACACCCGGGCGGGGTGCGGACGGCTGGTGTCGATCGGCGCGGGCGTGGCATCGCGAGCGGTCATACGGCTGTTCCCCCTGAGGTCGCTGTCACAAGGCCGTGCTGTCACAAGGTCTTCCGGAACTCCCGCAGCAGGGTGAGCGTGCGCTGGGTCGAGGCGGCGCGGGCCGTCATGTGGTCCAGCACCTCCAGATGCGCGGCCACCTCACGGCGCGAGTCCAGATACAGGGCGCCGGTCAGATACTCGGTGAACACCATGTCCGGCAGCTCCGGCTCGGCGAACCGGAAGAGCGTGAAGGGCGCGTACGTCCCCGGATGCGGCCCGGCCGCGAACTCCGCGATCTGCAGCGTGACCCGGTCCCGCCCGGCGTACTCCAGCAGCCGGTCCACCTGTGCGCGCATCACGCCGGAGCGCATGCTCACCGGGCGCCTGAGCACCGTCTCGTCCATGATCACCCACAGGTGGGGCGGGTCGTCCCGGTCCAGCAGCCGCTGCCGCTCCATGCGCAGCGACACATGCCGCTCCACCGACTCCGGCGAGGCCTGCCCGACGGTCCCCGCCTCCAGGACCGCGCGCGCGTAGTCCTCCGTCTGCAGCAGACCGGGGACGAAGTGCGGCTCGTAGGAGCGGATGATCCGGGCGGCGCCCTCCAGGCTCACATAGAGGCTGAACCAGTCGGGGAGCACGTCGTGGAACCGCTGCCACCAGCCCGGCTGGTTGGCCTCCTCGGCCAGCCGCACGAACGCGGCGGCATCCTCCTCGGGCACCCCGTAGGTGTCCAGCAGCACCTGCACGTAGGGGATCTTCAGCGCGACCTCGGCCATCTCCATCCGCCGTACGGTCGCCGACGCCACCCTGAGCACCTGGGCGGCCTCCTCCCTGCTGAGGTTGGCCGCCTCACGCAGTTCCTGCAGCCGTTTCCCGAGCACCACCTGGCCCACCGTGGGCGCAGCCCGCCGCTCACTCACGCCACGCCCTCCCCACGCGCCGGATCACCCCGGCAGTCTGCCATGCGATCCTGTTTCGCACACCGGTCCGAAACGATCCGGCCAGTCGGCGGGCCGAGGCCCGGGCGGTGGCCGGCGCACGCCCGGACGGAGTCGTCAACCGGCCAGTGTCTGAAGGTACTTGGCGGTGGCGGGGTCGGCGGGCAGGAACGTCTCGATGGCGAGTTCGGCGACCGTGACGTCCATCGGGGTGTTGAAGGTGGAGATCGACGACACGAACGACAGCACGCGGCCGTCGTGCTCGATGCGCAGCGGCAGCGCGAAGTACGGCACGGGCTCGGCCGGTTCGCCGCCCGGGGCGTCCTCGGGCACCGGGTAGGCGGCCACCTCCTCGTACAGGGCGCGCAGCCGGTCCGAGCGCTGCAACGCGATCTGCCGCTCCATCTGCGCCAGCAGATGCCCCCGCCACTCGCGCAGATTGCGGATGCGCGGCGCGAGGCCCCGCGGATGCAGGGTCAGCCGCATCGCGTTGGGCGGCGACAGCAGGGTCTCCGGCACGCCGTCCAGCAGCATCGCGATGCCCCGGTTCGCGGCGACGACCGTGTAGCCGGCGTCGACCACCAGCGCCGGATAGGGCTCGTAGCCCTGGATGAGGCGTTCCATGCCGTCGCGCAACGCGTCCAGCGCCGGGTCGTCCAGCGGAGTCTCCGGATAGCGCGGGGCGTAACCGGCCGCCAGCAGCAGCGAGTTGCGCTCACGCACGGGGACGTCCAGATGCTCGGCGAGCCGCAGCACCATCTCCTCGCTGGGCCGGGACCGGCCGGTCTCGATGAAACTGATGTGCCGGGCCGAGGAGTCGGCGCGCAGCGCCAGTTCCAGTTGGGAGACCCGGCGCCGCTCCCGCCAGGCGCGCAGCAGCGGGCCGACGCCCTTGTCGGACGGGGCGGGGCAGGAGGCGGCTGTGCCGGTCGCGACAATGGTCATGAAGACGACCGTAGTCGAGGAGTGCATGCATGTACGGGCCGTGGGACAGGGACGGCGCGGCGCAGTACCGCGCACGGGTGCGCGGCTGCCTGCTGGGCGGGGCGATCGGCGACGCGCTCGGGTATCCCGTCGAGTTCGACGGCATCGACCGCATCCGCGCCGCCCACGGCCCCCACGGGGTGACCGACCTGGTCCCCGGCCCGAACGGCGAGGCGGGCCTGATCAGTGACGACACGCAGATGACGCTCTTCACGGCCGAGGCCCTCGTCGAGGCCCACGCCTTCGAAAGGAAGGGCGAACGTCACGACCGCAGGAGATGGGGTGACATCTCCGACCGCTGGCCCGAGATGACGCTCCAGGCCTACCAGCGCTGGCTGCACACCCAGTCCCAGCCGGGCCCGGAAGCCGCGCCCCTGCCGCCCGGCCCCGAGGGCGGCCTGGTCACCGAGCCGTGGCTCTACGCCCGCCGCGCCCCCGGCAACGCCTGCCTGTCCGGCGTCGCCCAGGGGCACGCGCCCGGTCGGTGGCTGCCCCTCGAGGGCCGGCCGGGCGAGGTCAACCCGGACTCCAAGGGCTGCGGCGCGGTGATGCGTTCGGCCCCCTTCGGCCTCATCGCCGAGTACGACCACGTCGCCTTCCAGATGGCGGCCCGCGCCGCCCAGATCACCCACGGCCACCCCACCGGCTACTACGCGGCCGGCACCCTGGCCGCGATCGTCGCCAACCTCGTCGCCGGGGACTCCATGGAGGGCGCGGTCCTGCGCGCCATGCGCGTGCTCTGCCGATACCCGGGCCACGAGGAGACGACCGCGGCCCTGGAGCGCGCCGTCACCGAGGCCGGGGACGTCTCGGTGGCGCCGCCGGAGCGCGTCGAGAAACTCGGCGCGGGCTGGGTGGCCGAGGAGGCCCTGGCCATCGCCGTGTTCTGCGCGCTGTACCCGGGCCGCCCCGAGACCAAGCTGCTGCGGGCCGTCAACCACTCCGGGGACAGCGACTCCACCGGCGCCATCTGCGGAAACCTCATCGGCGCGCAGTACGGCGACCACGCCCTGCCGCACGAGTGGGTCCAGCGCGTCGAGGGCCGGCCCAGGATCGCCGTGCTCGCCGACGACCTCGGCGCGGTGCGGGTCCGCGGGTGGCTCTTCGGTCCGGCGTGAGTCGCCCGGAGCCGTCCCGGCAGGGCTGTGGCACGCTGGGAGTCCGTGCCGTACGACCGGGAAGGAGCGCGGCCATGGCCGTCGAACCGCTGTCGCAGAAGGAGATCGAGGACCGGCTCGCCGAGCTGCCCGGCTGGTCGGTCGACGACGCCGGCCGGCTCGCCCGCTCCTACCGCCTCGGCTCGCACGTCGCCGCCGCCGCGCTGGTCATGCACATCGCCGCCGTCCAGGACGAGCTGGACCACCACTCCGACCTCGCCCTCGGCTACAACACCGTCTCCCTCACCGTGCACACGCACAGCGCCGGGGGCGCCCTCACCGAGAAGGATTTCGCGCTCGCCCGCAGGGTGGAGGACATCGCCCCAGGTCACGGCGCACACTGAGGGGCGTGCTCGACTACGACAAGGAAGCCGGCGCCTACGACGCGTCCCGGGGCGGCGAGGCCCGCGCCGCGGCGGCCGCACAGGCCGTCCTGGACCTGATACCCGACACCCCGGGCCGTCTCCTCGACGTCGCCTGCGGCACTGGCATCGTCACCCGCCGCCTGGCCGCCGGCCGCCCCGCGCTGCGGGTCACGGGCGCCGACCTCGCCGCCGCCATGGTCCGCAGGGCGGGCGCGCGGCTGCCGGGCGCGGTCGTACGGGCCGACAGCCGCCGTCTGCCGTTCCCCACCGGCACCTTCCACGCGGTCACCAGCGTCTGGCTGCTGCACCTTCTGGACCCGGAGGACGTCGCCGCGGTCGTCGCCGAGTGCGCCCGGGTGCTGCGGCCCGGCGGCGTCTACGTCACCACCGTCGACAAGGCCGCGTCCCACGACGTCGGCAGCGACATCGACGCCGTCCTCGCCTCCCGTCCGCGCCGGCCCGCCCGGGACGACACCGCCGCCGTCACCGCGCACGCCGTCCGGCACGGGCTCCGGGCCGCCGGGCAGGCCTCGTTCCGGGGCGTCGGCCAGGGCCGCAGTCCCCGCACCACCATCGCCGACCTGCGCCGCGGCTGGTTCACCCAGCTGCCGCCGGGCGAGCCGCGCACCGAGGAGTTCGCCGCGCGCCTGTCCCGTCTGCCCGACCAGGACCGCCCCCGCCCGGACCCGGTGTTCGCGCTGCGCGCGTTCCGCAAGCCGGTCGGACCGGTCACGGAACACGAGCCGTACCGGCCGTAGGCGGGCCGGTGCACGACGACCGGGCGGCCCCCCTGTGCGGGAGGCCGCCCGGCGCGGTACACGGAGCCCTGCGGGGCTGGGCTATTCGAGAAGCTCCGCGTACGAACCCATGGCCAGGGCGATGTCCGCCTGGGCCCAGAACCGGTGGTACGTGAAGACGGGCGCGGCGCCGCCCTTGAGGTAGGACTCGATCTTCGACCACGCCGGGTCGTTCTTGTAGAAGGAGCGGATCGAGCTGAACGTGGCCGAGGAGTCGATCTTGTCGCCGTTCGGCATCGTGCCGCTCCAGCCGCTCGGCACGTACACGCTGTCACCGAACCGGCTGTAGTCGCTGCGGGTCTCGGGGACGGCGATGCCCAGGCTGTCCTGGTAGTTGTTCCACATGCCGTCCAGCAGCGCCTTCGCGGTCGACTTGGCCGTCGCGTCACCGGACTTGGCGCCGTAGTACGTCAGCGTCTTGGCGTACGCGGCCGCCACACCGACGTCGTTGGTGTAGTCGGCGACGGTGACATGGAGTCCGCTGTTGGAACCGGGGCTCGACGGGTTCCAGGTGTCGGGCTGCCCCGACCACTGGAGGGTGGAGGGGATCCGGTAGGTGCCGTCCGGGTTGATCGTGGTCTTGGACAGCGCCCACTTCACCCACTTGTCCAGGACCGCCTTGGCCGTGGCGTTGCCGGTCTGCTGGTAGTACTCGGCGACCCGTTCCATGGACCAGGCCTGGAAGCCGAACCACTGGTTGGACGGCGGGTCGTGGTAGACCGGCGCCTCGTCGTAGTACATGCCGTAGAAGGTCGGCGTGCCGGCCGGCGGGGTGGCGTACCGGCCCTGCCAGCTGTTGGTCGCGCCGCCCGCGATCGCGCCCTCGGACGACTGCAGCCACTGGTAGAACTCCAGCTGCCGCTGCAGCGACTTGCCCCAGTCCGAGGCGCCGGTCGCCGACTTGGGCTCCAGGTCCGGGTAGCTGCTCAGCGCGTACGCGGCCAGCGGGTTCTGGTAGCCGCCGTGGACATGGCTGGAGCCGATCCGCCAGGCCCAGCCCGCGGAGGTGTCGGTGGCGCCGCCCCAGGCGTAGTACCAGGACAGCAGGTAGTGCGAGGCGTCCTTGCCGGTGCCGGCCGGGCAGGACGAGGGACCCACGCAGTTGCCGATCTTCTTGAAGTACTTGTCGTACATCGCGTACCGCAGGTAGTCGCCCATCTTCGCGGCCTTGGCGACGGTCGCGGAGACATCGCCGCCCTTGCCCTGCTGCTTGGCCCACACGTCCGCCCAGTACGCCGCCTGCACCGCGCGGGCGTCCGCGTCCGGGGCGTCGGTGTACTTCCACTGCTTGGCGTAGGAGCTGTCGCCGGTGAACAGGTCCAGGTAACCGTTCCTGCCGCCGTACTTGAAGGCGTCGCAGGTCGGCTGCGGGACGGTCTCCCACACCGATTCCTGCGGGCCGCGCTGGAAGGTGTTCAGGTACGACGGAACGCTCGCCGTCGGGCCGCCCTCGCAGGTGCCGCCCGGCGTGTCGCCGTAGCCGTAGACGTTGTCGACGTCCTCGATCCAGTGCATGCCGTAGACGTCGTCCGTGCCGTACGCGCTCTTCAGCTCACCGGCGATCGGGTCCGTCCCCACGGGCACCGAGGTGTCCAGCTTCGCCGGGTACTGGTCCGGGGTGTCCTCCTCGGGCGCGTAGGTCGCCGGCTTGGAGGCGTTGTAGAAGGAGTTCGTCGGCTGGTCGGCGTGGGTGGGGATCATGTACTTCTCCATCAGGGCCCACGCGCCGTTGAACTTCGACCAGTCGCCGGTGACCTTGCCGTACATCGCCTGCAGCCACAGCAGGTAGCTGTAGGCCTCCGAGGTCGTCTCGTGGCCGTAGTCCGGGGCCTCCACGATCAGCGTCTCCACCGAGTGGTACGGGATGCCCTGCGGGGAGAAGTAGCCGTTCGCCGGGTTGGTGATCTTCCCGTACAGGTCCAGGAAGCGGGCGTCGTACGCCTTCGAGGCGGCCAGTTCCGTGACCGTGACCGCGGCCTTGGTGTAACCGGTGGCCGAGGCGGTGAAGGTCGCGCTGCCGGTGCCGGAGGAGTCCGCCGTGACGGTCACCGACTGCGCGGTGTCCCAGTTCGACGGCGTGAAGGTGAGCGAGGAGCCGCCCGTGACGGACAGTCCGGAGTTGCCGTCCGTGCGGGCCACGCCCACCGTGACGTTCGCGCTCGGCTGCTTGGACAGCTTCACCGAGAACGTGCCCGACTTGCCCTGCTGGACGCCGAGTTGGGTGGGCGACGCCACCACCGCCGGACCGGACGCGACCGTGATGCCCACCGGCGTGGACTCCGCGGAGGCGCCCAGGCTGTCGTACGCCTTCGCCACCAGCGAATGACTGCCCACGGTCAAATCAGAGACGGAAAGCGTGTACGGCGCGCTCGTGTCCGTCCCCAGCAGCGTGGTGTCGTCGTAGAACTCCACCTTGCTGATCGTCGCGCTGTCGGCGGCCGCGGCCGTGGCCGCGAGCTGCACCGCGTCCCCCTGGCTGTAGACGGCGCCCGCGCTCGGGCTGGTCAGCACCGTCACCGGAGGCTGGTGCGCGCCGGCGCAGACCGTGCCGTTGACGGTGAAGGAGGTGGGTGCGGTGTTGGTGCCGCTGTAGCTGAACTGCGCGCCGGTGGAGACGGCGGCCCCGGCGGCGATGGTGCCGTTGTACGAGGCGTTCTTCACGGTGATCGTCTTGCCCGACTGGGACCAGCTGCCGTTCCAGCCGTTGGACAGCGTCTGGTTGCCGGTGTAGGCGTAACTCAGCGTCCAGCCGTCGATGGCGGCTGTGCCGCGGTTGGTGAGGGTCAGGTCGGCGGTGAAGCCGCTGCCCCAGTCGTTGGTCTTGTAGTCGACGCTGCACTGGACGGACGCCGCGTGCGCGGTCGTCGCACCGGTGGCGAGCATCGACAGGGGCAGGGCCAGCGCGGCCGCGACGGCGGTCCACCACCGCCGTACGGCTCTGCGTCTGCGTCCGGGATCCATGGGCTGGTTCCTCCTCGGTGGGGGTGCTGCTCGGGAGGGAGTCCTCGGGAGAGGTCAAGGCTTGAACCAGTGGGAGCGCTCCCATAGTGGGGACGACCCTGTGAGCGGTCAAGGTGCTTGAAGAGTCGAAAAGATTCGACCTGGGCGGTTGCGGAAAAGTCGGTAACTCCCCTGTGCAAGACGGCTACTTGGCGCTACCTTCCTTCGCACCAGTGGGAGCGGTTCCAGTCAGTCGACGCGCCTGTCACGGCGCGCCCAACTGCAAGGAGTCGCTCATGCGACACCCCCCGCGTTCAGTACTTTTAGCCGCCGCCGGTGCGGTCGCGCTCGTCGGGAGCGCGGTCGTACCGGTCGTGTCGGCGCAGGGAGCCACCCCCGCGTGCACGGTGCAGTACGCCGTCACCAACCAGTGGGCCGGCGGCTTCCAGGGCTCGGTCACCCTCACCAACAACCGGGCCGCGCTGGGCAACTGGTCGCTCACCTTCGACTTCGCCGACGGCCAGAAGGTGACCCAGGGCTGGAACGCGAAGTGGTCCCAGTCCGGCACCACGGTGACCGCAGGGAACGAGAGCTACAACGCCTCCCTCGGCACCGGCGCGAGCGTCACCGCCGGCTTCCTCGGCTCCTGGTCGGGGTCGAACGCGGCGCCGACCGTGTTCAAGCTCAACGGCACCACCTGCAACACCGACACCGAGCCGACCCCGCCGCCCACCACACCACCCCCCTCGGGCGGCACCGGCGCACCCGCGCTGCACGTCTCCGGCAACAAGCTCGTGGACGCCGGCGGCACCGCGCACCGCCTGCTCGGCGTCAACCGCTCCGGCGGCGAGTTCATGTGCGTCCAGGGCTACGGCATCTGGGACGGCCCGGTCGACGACACGGCGATCGCAGCGATCGCCGACTGGAAGGCCAACGCCGTGCGCATCCCCCTCAACGAGGAGTGCTGGCTGGGACTTTCCGACATCAAGCCCGAGTACGGCGGCGCCAACTACATCAACGCCGTCAAGGACCTGGTGGCCCGCGTCGAGGCGCACGGCATGACCCCGATCCTCGACCTGCACTGGACCTACGGGCAGTACACCGGCAACTCGGCCGGCTGCTCCGACGTCCACGCCACCTGCCAGAAGCCGATGCCCGACATGCAGTACAGCCCGTCCTTCTGGGCGTCGGTGGCCGGCACCTTCAAGGACGACCCGGCCGCGGTCTTCGACCTGTTCAACGAGCCCTATCCGGACCGGGCGACCTCCAGCGCGACCGACGCCTGGAAGTGCTGGCGGGACGGCGGGACCTGCCCCGGGATCTCCTACGAGGTCGCCGGCATGCAGGACCTCGTGGACGCCGTCCGCGGCGCCGGCGCCAAGAACGTCGTCATGGCGGGCGGCCTGGCGTACTCCAACGACCTCGGCCAGTGGAACGCGTACAAGCCGTCCGACCCCACGGGGAACCTGGCCGCCGCCTACCACGCGTACAACTTCAACTCCTGCGCGAGTGAGAGCTGCTGGAACTCCACGCTCGCCCCGGTCGCGGCCCAGGCGCCGCTGGTCGCCGGGGAGATCGGCGAGAACACCTGCGCGCACGCCTTCACCGACCAGGTCATGAAGTGGTTCGACGACCACGGCCTGTCCTACCTGGGCTGGACCTGGAACACCTGGGACTGCTCCTCCGGGCCGTCCCTGATCTCCGCCTACGACGGCACACCCACCGCCTACGGCGCCGGGCTGCGCGACCACCTGCGCGCCCTCAATCCCTGATCCGAAAACCCCTAGTTCCGCATCGGACGACAGAAGGAACCCGCACTCATGAGTCGTACCAGAACGTCACTGCTCGCTGCCCTGGCACTGGTCGCCGGGGCCTCCGGGACGGCGCTCAGCACCGGCCCGGCGTCCGCCGCGGCGGCGGCCGTCCCCTGCACTGTGGACTACAAGGTGCAGACCCAGTGGGACACCGGCTTCACCGCCGCCGTCACCATCACCAACAACGCGGCCGCCAAGTCGGGCTGGTCGCTGAAGTGGTCCTACGCCGGCAACCAGAAGGTCACCAACGGCTGGAACGCGCAGATCAGCCAGAGCGGCACCGCCGTCACCGCCACCAACGCGAGCTACAACGGCGCACTGGCGACCGGCGGTTCGGTCAGCTTCGGCTTCAACGCCTCCTACAGCGGCACCAACGCCGTGCCCGGCACGTTCACGCTCGACGGCGTCACCTGCAACGTCGACGACGGCAGCGGCTCCGGCGGCGGCGGAACGGGCGGCGGCGGCACCGGCGGTGGGGGCACGGGCGGCGGCACCGGCAGCAAGGCCGACAACCCCTACGTCGGGGCCAAGGTCTATGTGAACCCCGAGTGGTCGGCCCACGCCGCCGCCGAACCGGGCGGCAGCCGCATCTCCAACCAGCCCACCGCCGTCTGGCTCGACCGGATCGCCACCATCAACGGCGTCAACGGCGGCATGGGCCTGCGCGACCACCTCGACGAGGCGCTGAAGCAGAAGGGCTCCGGCGACCTGGTCGTCCAGCTCGTCATCTACGACCTGCCCGGCCGCGACTGCGCCGCCCTCGCCTCCAACGGCGAACTCGGTCCCGACGACATCGACAAGTACAAGACCCAGTACATCGACCCGATCGCCTCGATCCTCTCCGACTCGAAGTACGCGGGCCTGCGGATCGCCACCGTGATCGAGCCCGACTCGCTGCCCAACCTGGTCACCAACGCCGGCGGCACCAACACCAGCACCGCCAACTGCCAGACCATGAAGGCGAACGGGAACTACGAGAAGGGCGTCAGCTACGCCCTGGACAAGCTCGGCGCCATCCCGAACGTCTACAACTACATCGACGCCGGCCACCACGGCTGGCTCGGCTGGGACACCAACCTGGGCCCGTCCGTTCAGGAGTTCTACAAGGTCGCCACGAGCAACGGCGCCAGCGTGAACGACGTCACCGGTTTCATCGTCAACACGGCCAACTACAGCCCCACCAAGGAGCCGTACTTCAAGGTCGGTGACACCGTGAACGGCACCACCGTGCGCCAGTCGAAGTGGGTGGACTGGAACCAGTACGTGGACGAGCAGTCGTACGCCCTCGGGCTGCGCGACAAGCTCATCGCGGCCGGGTTCAACTCCGGTCTGGGCATGCTGATCGACACCTCCCGCAACGGCTGGGGCGGCTCCGCCCGGCCCACCGGCCCCGGCCCGCTGACCTCCGTCGACGACTACGTCAACGGCAGCCGCATCGACCGGCGCATCCACGTCGGCAACTGGTGCAACCAGAGCGGCGCCGGCCTCGGCGAACGCCCGACCGCGGCCCCGGCCGCCGGGATCGACGCCTACGTGTGGGTCAAGCCGCCGGGGGAGTCGGACGGGTCCAGCAGCGCCATCTCCAACGACGAGGGCAAGGGCTTCGACCAGATGTGCGACCCGACGTACGGCGGCAACGCCCGCAACGGCAACAACCCCACCGGCGCCCTGCCGAACGCGCCGCTGGCCGGGCACTGGTTCTCCGCCCAGTTCCAGCAGCTGATGCAGAACGCCTACCCGCCGCTGTCGTGACACCCTGACGCGGTGAACGGCCGCCGGGGCTCCGGGTGTCAGCGCCCGAGGCCCCGGCGGATCGCGCGCTCCACCGGCGAGTACGCCCCGTCCGCCCGCTCCGGCTCCGGCTCCGACGGCGCCGCCGGATGCAGCGGGGGCTGCGCCATGAAACGCGGCCGGGTGCCGTGGTGCGGCTGGGCCGCGTGCACCAGGAAGGGGTGGCAGAGGTAGACGTCGCCGGGGCGGCCGGTGGCGTGGACGAGCGGGCGGTGCGCCGATGCCCTCGCCACCTGGGGGCCGAGCCGCAGGACGGACGCCCCCGCCTCGCCGTACGGCGCCAGCACCGGGGGCACGTCCAGATGGGAGCCGACCCGGATCCGCGTCGGGGCGTCGGCCTCGATGACCTCGCTGAACAGGAACAGCATCAGCAGGGCGCGGTCCCGCGAGCGCAGATTGGCGAAGTACCAGCTCTCGCCCTCGGGGAGATAGCTGCCCTCGATGTGCCAGCCCGCGTCGTCCGGCTCCTCGGTGTGCGGGAAGCGCAGCGGGAACGAGCCCAGCGAATGGCGCGGCGCCCACCGGCCCTCGCCCACGAGCAGGTCGAACACCTCATGCAGCACAGGGGAGTTGACCGCCGCGTCGAACGGCTCCTGGGCCATGTCCCCGACCCACACCACCGGGTCCTTCCAGGTGCCGGGGTCGTCCGGGTCGTACCCGGTCTCCCGCCACAGCAGCGCGGCGCACTCCCGCGCGACCGGGGCCGGGACCGCGCCCTCGATCTTCACGAAGCCGTCGGTGAGAAAGCGGTGCACCAGCGCGTCGTCCACGGGCCCCCATGCTGGCCCCCTTCCCGCCCGCGCGCACCCCCTTTTCCCACGCGTCCCTTTTTGCGGCATCGGCAACTTTTTGCGGCACCGGCAAGGAAACTGGCACCGCTCCCGTGCGCCGTCGCACCCTGGCCGCACCCGAGCGAGAGGCTGACCGCCATGGCACACGACCACCACGCCCACCCCGGCCACGACGCCCGTCACGGCCACGCCCACGGCGACGACATCGACTGGGCCGCGATGGCCGCGACGCTGGAGACGGAGGCCGAGGTGTTCGCCCCGGCGTACGCGCGCGCCCTGGCCTGGCTGGGCAAGGAGGTGACCGAGCCCGGCCTGATCGTGGACGCGGGCAGCGGGCCCGGGGTGATCTCCTGTCTGATCGCCGAGACGTTCCCCGGCGCCCGGGTGGTCGCCGCCGACGGCTCGGCACCGCTCCTCGAGCGCGCCCGGGACCGGGCCGCCCGCCAGGGCGTCGCCGACCGCTTCGACACGCTCGCCGGTGAACTTCCGGAGTCGCTCGCCGAGTTGGACTATCCGGCGGACCTGCTGTGGGCCAGCCGCAGCCTGCACCACCTCGGCGACCAGAGGGCCGCGCTGGCCGCGTTCGGCGCCCGGCTCGTCCCCGGCGGCACACTGGCGATCCTGGAGGGCGGCCTGCCCGCCCGCTATCTGCCCCGTGACATCGGCTTCGGCCGCCCCGGACTGCAGGCCCGGCTGGACGCCGTCCAGGAGGAGCGCTTCGCCCGGATGCGCGCCGAGCTGCCCGGCGCGGTCGCGGAGACCGAGGACTGGCCGGCCCTGCTGACCGCGGCCGGCCTGAAGCACACGGGCACCCGCAGCTTCCTCCTCGACATCCCCGCCCCCGTACCGGACCGGGCCCGTGCCTTCGTCGCCGCCGCGCTGACCCGCTTGCGGGACGTCCTCGCCGACGCCCTCGACGCCGACGACGTCGCCACCCTCGACCGCCTCCTCGACCCCGCCGACCCCCGCAGCGTCCACCGGCGCCCCGACGTGTTCGTGCTGGCGGCCCACACGGTGCACCGGGCCGTGCGGCCGGTGTGAGCGACGGGTCCCCGCGGCCACGGGCCCGCACGGCGGGCGACCGCGCTTGACATGGAGAGCGCTCCAAGTGATGGACTCCCGGTCTCACCGACACACAGGGGGACCCCACCATGAACGACTCTCCGGTCGCACTCGTCACCGGCGGCGCCACCGGCATCGGCGCCGCCGTGACCCGCCGACTGCTCGCCGCCGGGCACCGGGTCACCGTCACCGGCCGCACCGAGTCCCGGCTGCGGGACTTCGCCGAGGCGCTCGGGAATCCCGAGGAACTGCTGACGATCGCCGGGAACGCGGCGGAGTTCGGCGATGTGCAGGATGCCGTCGGCCGGACGCTCAAGACGTACGGCCGGCTGGACACGGTCGTCGCCAACGCCGGTTTCGCCACCCATGACACCGTCGCCGACGGAGACCCGGCCGGCTGGCCCGAGATGGTGCTCACCAACGTCCTCGGCCCCGCCCTGCTCATCCGGGCCTCGGTCGAGGCGCTGAAGGAGTCCCGCGGCCGGATCGTGCTGGTCGGCAGCGTCGCCGGGTTCGTGAACACCCCGGGCAACCTCTACGGCGCCACCAAGTGGGCGGTCACCGGTCTCGCCGAGAACACCCGGAGGCAGGTCACGGAGTTCGGGATCGGGGTGACGCTGGTCGCCCCCGGCCGGGTGGAGACCCCGTTCTGGGACGGCCTGGGCAGCCTGCCCCCGGGGCACCTGCTGACCGCCGAGCAGATCGCCGACTCGGTGGTCTGGGCGATCCGGCAGCCGGCCGGGGTCGACGTCAACACCGTGGTCGTACGTCCGCTGGGTCAGCCCAACTGACGTACCCGGCCGGTCAGTTGTTCGCGATGAACTGCCTGGCCAGCTGGTCGCCGAGAGAGACCGCGGCGCTGTGGCTCTCGATGGGGGAGACCTTGGAGTTCTTGAACAGGATGTAGGTCACGCCGGAGTCGGCCCCGCCGGTCTTCGGGTCGGGGTCGATGCCGAGCGCCTTGGCGGTGGCGTACGACGCCTCGCCGATGATCTTCTGGGGGCCGGTGTCGCCGACGACGGCGTACTCCACCTTGTCGCCGTAGACGACGGCGACCACGCCGCCGCCCTTGATGCCGGCGCTCGCGTAGTTCCAGATGCCGCTGGAGCTGGGCACCACGACGTACGGGAGCGACTCTGCCTTCAGCGGCTTGCCGTCGGACTGGTGGAAGGCGGTGTCGTCCTGGTACCAGGGGTCGCGGTTCTCGTTGCAGTTGGCGGTGCGCTGGCCGTCGCAGTCGATGTCCATGTCGGCCTTCCAGAACACCGCGCCGTTCTTGCCGCACACGGGGACGGTGGCCGACGTCTCGTCGTCGGTCCTGTACTTGCCGTTCGATATCTGCGAGCAGGTCTTCACTTTGGCGAGCAGGTCGGCCGCGCTGACCGAGCCCTCCCGGGCGGAGGCGGGGGCGGTGCGGGCCGCCGCGCCGGCGGAGGCCTGCGCGGGCAGCACTCCCGCGGCGAGCAGTGCGGCCGAGGAGGCCGCGGCGAAGGTCAGGGTTCGAAGGCGCACTGTGGGGGGCCCTTCTGTTAGGAAAGTTTCCTTACTGTGCCGTACACCGTGGACCCGTGTGCATGTCCGCGTCAACCCTTCGGCTACGGGCTCCCGAAACCTATGCGCATTGCGGTGATTTGTGACCGTGGCAAGACTGGAGAAAACCACTTTTCCGGATATATCAGCCACCGTCGGCCGCACGGTCGCGGTTCCGGGAGGCGAGGCGCATGTTCGTACGGACGGTGTACGCGACCGGCGACCCGGCACGGCTGGGCCTGGCCGTCGGGGCCCTGAACACCCGCGGGCACGACCTGCTGGAGGAGCGGCCCGGCTACCGGGGTGCGGGCGTCTTCGTCGACCGCGAGCTGGGCAAGCTGCTCACGGTCAGCTGGTGGGAGTCCGCCGAGGCGCGCCGCAACAGCGACGAGGTGATGAGCGTGCGGCGGCCCGAGCTGCTGCAGCCCTTCGCCGGGACCGTCGCCGTCGAGAACTTCGAGGCCGCCGTCCTGCACGCCGGGCGCGGCCCCCTCACCGGCGGCGGGGTGCGGATCACCCGGTTCGAGTGCGACCCCGCCGACGCGGACCTGGCCGCCGGCACCTTCCACGCCGGTGTGCTGCCACGGCTGGAGGTGCTGCCCGGATTCGCCGGCGCGGCCCTGTTCCTGGACCGCGAACGCGGCCACGGCATGACCGGCGTCCTCTTCGCCGACGGCCCCTCGCTCGCCGGGAGCCGCGCCCGCCAGGCCGCGGTACGGCGCGAGAGCGCGGCCAAGGCGCACGCCACCGTGGTCACCCTGGAGGAGTTCGAGGTCCTGCACGCGGACGTCCGGGGCGAGTGACCCGCCCGTGACGAAGCACGGCCGTCCGCCCCGCTGTGCCGCGGGGCGGACGGCCGCGGTGTGCGGGCGCCGGCGTCAGCCCATGTCGAACGTGGCCGGATCCGGACCCAGGCGCCGGTCCTCGTTGAGCGCGCTGATCGCCGCGAGGTCCTCGTCGTCCAGGCTGAAGTCGAAGACCTCGATGTTCTCCTTGATCCGGGACGGCGTCACGGACTTCGGGATCACGATGTTGCCGAGCTGGATGTGCCAGCGCAGCACCACCTGGGCCGGCGTACGGCCGTGCTTCTGCGCGATGGCGACGATCGCCGGCACCTCCAGCAGGCCCTTGCCCTGGCCCAGCGGCGACCAGGCCTCGGTCGCGATGCCCTGCTCGGCGTGGAACTCGCGGGCGGCGTGCTGCTGCAGGTGCGGGTGCAGCTCGATCTGGTCGACCGCCGGGATGACGGAGGTCTCGGCGATCAGCCGCTCCAGGTGCTCGTTGAGGAAGTTCGACACGCCGATGGCACGGACCCGGCCGTCGGCGAGCAGCTTCTCGAGCGCCTTGTAGGTGTCGACGTAGGCGTCACGGGCCGGCAGCGGCCAGTGGATCAGGTACAGGTCGATGTAGTCCAGGCCCAGCCGCGCCAGCGACGCGTCGAACGCGCGCAGCGTCGCGTCGTAGCCGTGGTCGGAGTTCCAGAGCTTGGTGGTGACGAAGACGTCCTCGCGGGGCAGGCCGGAGGCCGCGATGGCCCTGCCGGTGCCCTCCTCGTTGCCGTAGACGGCCGCGGTGTCGATGCTGCGATACCCGGCCTCCAGCGCCAGGGCGACGGTCCGCTCGGCCTCGTCGTCCGGCACCTGCCAGACGCCGTAGCCCAGCTGGGGCATCTCGATGCCGTTGTTGAGGATGATCGGGGGGACCTTGCTGCTCACGAGCCTTGTGATCCTTCGGTTGTCGACAGCTGGTACTCCCATGGTCAACGATCACGGGCCGCGCCGCATTCCTGACGGCGCCGAGGACGTCTCACGTCCGGTAAGTCTCACGTCCGGTAAAGGGCCTCGACCTCGTTGCCGTACGCCTTCTCGATCGCCTTCCGCTTCAGCTTCAACGACGGGGTGAGCAGGCCGTGCTCCTCGGTGAACGGCTGCGCGAGGATGCGGAAGGTACGGATCGACTCGGCCTGGGAGACCAGGGTGTTCGCGGCGACCACCGCCCGCCGCACCTCCGTCTCCAGATCCGCGTCGCGCACCAGCTGGGCCGGGCTCATGACGGGCTTGCCGCGCATCTGCAGCCAGTGCTCCACGGCCTCCAGGTCGAGGGTGACCAGGGCCGCGATGTAGGGGCGGTCGTTGCCGACGACGATGCACTGGTTGACCAGCGGGTGCTCGCGGACCCGCTCCTCCAGCACACCGGGGGAGACGCTCTTGCCGCCGGAGGTCACGAGGATCTCCTTCTTGCGGCCGGTGATGGTCAGATAGCCGTCCTCGTCCAGCGAGCCGAGGTCGCCGGTGGCCAGCCAGCCGTCGTGCAGGGACTCGTCGGTGGCCTTCGGGTTGTTGAGGTAGCCCTGGAAGACGTGGCCGCCGTAGAGCCAGACCTCCCCGTCGTCGGCGATGTGCACGGTCGTCCCGGGTATGGCCTGGCCGACGGTGCCGAAGCGGGTGCGCTCGGGCGGGTTGGCGGTGGCCGCGGCGGTCGACTCGGTCAGTCCGTAGCCCTCGTAGATCTGCACACCCGCGCCCGCGAAGAACAGCCCCAGCCGGCGGTCCATGGCCGAGCCGCCGGACATCGCGTTGCGGATACGGCCGCCCATCGCGGCGCGGACCTTGGAGTAGACGAGCTTGTCGAAGATCTGGTGCTGCATGCGCAGGCCCGCCGACGGTCCGGGCCCGATGCCCCAGGCCTTGGCCTCCACGGCCTCCGCGTACTTCACCGCGATGTCGACCGCCTTCTCGAAGGGCCCCGCCTTGCCCTCCTTCTCCGCCTTGCGTCTCGCCGCGTTGAACACCTTCTCGAAGATGTACGGCACCGCCAGGATGAACGTCGGCTTGAACGCCTGCAGGTCCGGCAGCAGGGCGGCGGCGTTGAGCTGCGGCTGGTGCCCGAACCGGACCCGGCCGCGGATCGCGGCGACCTCCACCATCCGCCCGAAGACGTGCGCCAGCGGCAGGAAGAGCAGCGTGGACGCCTCGTCGCCCTTCTTGGAGTGGAACACCGGCTCCCAGCGCCCGATCATGGTGTCGGCCTCGAACATGAAGTTCCCGTGCGACAGGACGCAGCCCTTGGGTCGGCCGGTGGTGCCCGAGGTGTAGATGACGGTGGCGGTCGACTCCGGGGTGACCGCCTGCCGGTGCCGGTGCACCACGTCGTCGTCCAGATGCGCCCCGGCGTCGTACAGCTCCTGCACACAGCCCGAGTCCAGCTGCCACAGCTGGCGCAGCTGCGGGAGGCGGTCGATGACGGTGGCGATGGTCATCGCGTGGTCCTCGTGCTCCACGATCGCCGCGGACACCTCGGCGTCGTACAGCATCCAGAAGCACTGCTCGGCCGAGGACGTGGGGTAGACCGGCACCACCTGCGCGCCGATCGACCACAGGGCGAAGTCGAACAGGGTCCACTCGTAGCGGGTGCGGGACATGATGGCGACGCGGTCGCCGAAGCGGATGCCGCGGGCCAGCAGGCCCTTGGCGAGCGCCATGACCTCGTCGCGGAACTCGGCGGCGGTCACGTCGCGCCACCGCCCGGCGGCGTCCTTGCGGCCGAGGGCGACGTGCGTCGGGTCCGTCAGGGCATGCTCGAAGACCACATCGGCCAGACCGCCCACCGGCGGTGCCGACGTGAGCGGCGGGTTGGTGAACTCGCGCAAACCTCGCTCCCCGATCCTCGCTGCATGGTCACGCCCGTGATGCTCGGCACAGCGCGGTGAAAGCTACCCCACGCCGTCACGGGGCGGGAGAGGGTAGGAAACCGCATAAACATCACGTTTCCCCAGGGCAGTGACCGGAAAATGCCCGTACAAGGGGAGGGGCCGGACACAATACTGACGGGTCAGTAAGTTTCGGTGGCGTAATCTCCACCGAATCTGTACGCGGCGATTACGGCCCACACCGCCGCCATCACCGCATACCCGGCGGCCGCCGGAACCGGGACGACACGCAGGCGGGGGCGGCACCGGGCGTGCCGGTGCCGCCCCCGCCGGGGGTCGGGTCGTGCGCTGCGCCGGGGGCGTGGCGCGGGTTCCTGTGCCGCTCCCGCCGGGGCCGGGGCGAGGGTTCCCGTGCCGCCTCGCCGGCCCGGGCCGCGCCCTTCCGGTGCGCCTCGCCGGGGGCAGGCCGCGCCGAGCCTTCGCGGTCGCCCCGCTGAGGGCGGGGCTGTGCGGTTCCGGTGCTTCCGGGCCGGTTGCGGGTCGCGTCGCGTGTTCCCGGTCGCCCCGCTCAGGGCGGGCCGTGCGGTTCCGGTGTTGCCGGGCCGGTGGCGGGTCGCGTCGCGCGTTCCCGGTGTCCATCCCACCTCAGGGCAGGCGTTCCCGGTGCCCCGCTCAGGGCGGGCCGTGCGCGGCTGCCGCGCCCGAGGGGCCGGATGTCACTGGCGGGCCGGTTCCGGATGGCGCGTCCCAGAGGGCCGTTCCGTCGCCGCGCGGTCCGGGCGCACGAGCAGCAGCACCAGCGCCCCCGCGGCCATGCCCGCCAGGCCGGCCACCAGCAGCGCGCCGTTCAGGCCCGACGCGAACGCCGCGCGCAGGGTGTGCTCCGGCACCCGGCCGCGCAGCGCGCCCGCCGCGCCGCCGGCCAGTGCGTGTGCCGCGCCGCCCGGCAGCGTGCCGGACATCCGGGAGGTGACGACGGCGCCGAAGACGGCCACCCCGAGCGCGTACCCGAGCTGCCGCACGGTGTTCACCGCGCCGCCCGCCATCCCGGCCCGCTCCGCCGGCACCGCCGCCAGCGCCGCCCCGGCCACCGTCGGCGAGACAAACCCGGTGCCCACGCCGACCAGCACGAACCCGGGCGCGAGCGCCGTCCAGGAAGCACCCGCGTCCAGGACGGCCTGGCACAGGTTCCCGGTGCCGATCAGCAGCAGACCGCCGCCGATGGTCAGCCGCGCCGGCACCCCGTGCAGCAGCCGGCCCACCAGCACCGCCACGATCATCGCCGCGACCGTCATCGGAAGCAGCGTGAGCCCGCCGCGCACCGGCGACATCCCCAGCAGCGTCTGCATCCAGATCGACAGGTAGGGCGTCACCCCGAACGCCACCCCGTTGAAGGCGAACGCCCCCAGCAGCACCCCCGCGAACGCGGGCCGCCGCAGCAGCGCGAGGTCCAGCAGCGGATACGCCGCCCGCCGCTCCACCACGACGAACAGCACCAGCGCCAGCGCCGCGCACCCGAACGCCGCCAGCGCCCCCGGCGCCGTCCAGCCGTCCTCGCCGGCCCGCACCATCGCGTACGTCACCCCGCCCCCGAAACCGGCGAACGCGGCCATGCCCGCCCAGTCGACCCTGCCCCACGCGCCGCCTCGGCCGCCCGGGGAGCCCGCTGCCGCGAGCAGCCCCCGCGACTCCGGCACCACCCGCAGCGTCAGCCACACCTCGACGACGCTCACCGGCAGGTTCACGAAGAAGATCCACCGCCAGCCCGGACCCTCCGTCAGCAGGCCGCCCAGCACCGGGCCGACCGCCGCGGCCCCGCCGCTCACCGCGCCCCACACGCCGAGCGCCGCCGACCGCTGCCTGCCCTGGTAGACCGAGCCCAGCAACGGCAGCGTCGTCGCGAACATCGCCGCCGCCCCCACGCCCTGCACCGCCCGCGCGGCCACCAGCGTCGCCGGACCCGTGGAAAGGCCGCACAGCAGCGAGGCCACCGCGAACAGCACGACACCCGCCACATGCACCCTGCGGCGCCCGAGGACGTCGGCGGCGGCCCCCGCGCCGAGCAGCAGCGCGGCCAGGGCGAGCGCGTAGCCGTCCACCACCCACTGCAGATCGCTCAGCGAGGCGTGCAGCGAGCCGGCCATGTCCGGCAGCGCCACCACCACGATCGTCACGTCCAGCAACAACATGAACGTGCCCAGGCACACGGCCGTGAGCGTCCCCCATCTCCGCATGTCCCCACTCCCTGCTTCCCCGTACGACTGCTGTCCGGCTCCGTACGATGGCCCCGTCACGGCCGATCTCCGGTGTGTGTGCGCCGCTGCCGACGGAACCCGACAGGAGAGCCAGTGCTTCAGATGGAATCCGACACGTTCGACCGGCTCGACCTGCAGGTGCTCGCCGCCCTGGAGACCGACGGCCGGGCCCCCTTCAGCCGGATCGCGGCCGTGCTCGGCGTGTCCGACCAGACCGTCGCGCGCCGCTACCGTCGCCTGTGCGCGGAAGCGGGTCTGCGGGTCGTCGCCATGCGGGACGGCCATGTGCTCGGCCAGGACCAGTGGATGCTGCGGATCCGCTGCGCCCCGGACAGCGCCCCGGCCATCGCCGAGGCCCTCGCCAAGCGCCGCGACACCTCGTGGATCGGGCTCGCTTCGGGCGGCACCGAGGTGCTGTGCGCGACCCGGCCGCGCCATCCCGCCGACCACGACGACCTGCTGCTCGGGAAGCTGCCGCGCACCCCGAGCGTCGTCGAGATCCGCGCCCACCAGCTGCTGCACCGCTTCTACGGCGGCTCCTCGGGGTGGATCCGCAAGTTCGGCGCGCTGACCGGCGAACAGATCGCGGCCCTGCGCACCGCGCCGGAGGCCCACCCGGCACCGCCCCGCCTCGAACCCGAGGACGAACCCCTGCTGGCGGTGCTGGAACGGGACGGCCGCGCCTCCTACCCGGAGCTGCAGCGGGCGACGGGCCGCTCGGAGTCGGCCGTCAAGCGGCGGCTGGCGCAGCTGCGGGCCTCCGGGGCGGTCTACATCGACACCGAGTACCAGACGCAGACCGTCGGCTACCCCTTGGCCGCCATCCTGTGGATCACCGCCGCCCCCGCCGCCCTGCACTCCGTCGGCGAGGCCCTGGCCGCGCACGAGGAGACGGCGTGGGTGTCCGCGACGGCCGGCCCGTGCAACCTGCTCGTCACCGTGCTGGCCCGCGACGCCGCCGGTCTGTACGCCTATCTGAGCGGCCCCCTCGGCCGGCTCGAAGGAGTCCGGCACGTGGAGACCACGCCGTTCCTGCGCCGCGTCAAACAACTGACGTACCCGGCGCCCCGCTGACAGCCGGCACCGGTCAGTCGCCCCGTCGCCGGAGCCTTTCGCCGCCTGCGAGGACCGCCGCCGCGAGCGCGTTCGCGGCGTCCTCCGCGGTGCCCCGGCGGCGTCCGTGGACGAGGACGAAGTCGACCTTGCCGAGGTCCGGCAGGCCGTGGCGGTCGGGCAGCCGGAACAGTCCGGGCGGGATCAGGCGCCGGGAGTGAGCCATCACGCCGAGCCCGGCGCGGGCCGCCGCGATCAGCCCGTTCAGGCTGCCGCTGGTGCACACGATCCGCCACTCGCGGCCCTGGCGTTCCAGTACGTCGAGCGCGCGGGCCCGGGTGAGGCCGGGCGGCGGGTACACGATCAGCGGCACGGGCCGGTCCGCGTCCAGCCGCAGCCGCTCGGCGCCGATCCAGACGAGGTCGTCGCGCCAGACCAGTTCGCCGCGGGGATCCTCCGGGCGCCGCTTGGCGAGCACCAGGTCCAGCTTCCCGGCGGCCAGCTGCTCGTGCAGGGTGCCGGACAGCTCCACGGTCAGCTCCAGGTCGACCTCCGGATGGTCGTAGCGGAAGCTCTCGAGGATCTCCGGCAACCGGGTGAGCACGAAGTCCTCCGACGCGCCGAACCGCAGCCGGCCGCGCACCCGGGTGCCGGTGAAGAACGCCGTCGCCTGCTCGTGGACCTGGAGGATCCGGCGGGCGAAGCCCAGCATCGCCTCGCCGTCCCCGGTCAGCTCCACCGCGTGGGTGTCCCGGGTGAACAGCTGCCGCCCGGTGGCGTCCTCCAGGCGGCGGACATGCTGGCTGACCGTGGACTGGCGCAGCCCCAGCCGGCGCGCGGCCTGCGTGAAGCTCAGCGTCTGGGCCACCGCCAGGAAGGTGCGCAGCTGCGTGGGGTCGTACACCCCCGCCAGCCTAGCGGTCATCACGGAACATGATGGCAGTCAGAGCGGTATACGGGATTCCCGAACAGCGGTGGGAGGGGGATCATGGAGGGGGGCGCTTTCGGCCCCCGGACCGAACGAACCACACCGCATCGGAGCACCGTGAAACGCCTGCGCTGGCCGACTTGGATGCCGGTCGACCCGTACATCGTGCTGCTGCTCGGGACGGTGGGCCTCGCGGCGCTGTTCCCGGCGCACGGCACGGCCGCCCACGTCGCCTCCGGGGCCTCCACGGCGGCGATCGCCTTCCTGTTCTTCCTCTACGGCGCCCGGCTCTCGACGCGCGAGGCGCTGGACGGACTGCGCCACTGGCGACTGCATGTCACCGTGCTGGTCTGCACGTTCGTGCTGTTCCCGGTGTTCGGGCTGGCCGCCCGCGGCCTGGTGCCGGTGCTGCTGACCCAGCCGCTCTACCAAGGGCTGCTGTTCCTGACGCTGGTGCCGTCCACGATCCAGTCGTCCATCGCGTTCACCTCGATCGCCCGCGGAAACGTGCCGGCGGCGATCTGCGCGGGCTCCTTCTCCTCCCTCGTCGGCATCGTCCTGACCCCGTTGCTGGCGGCCGGGCTGCTGGGCAACAGCGGCGGCGGGTTCTCCGCCGACTCACTGGTCAAGATCGTGCTCCAGCTGCTGGTGCCGTTCCTCGCGGGCCAGGTGCTGCGGCGCTGGATCGGGGGGTTCGTCGCCCGGCACAAGAAGATCCTGGGGCTGGTCGACCGCGGCTCGATCCTGCTGGTCGTCTACACGGCGTTCAGCGAGGGCATGATCCGCGGCATCTGGCACCAGGTGAGCCCCGTCCGGCTCGGCGGGCTGCTCGTCGTCGAGGCCGTCCTGCTCGCCGTGATGCTGGCCCTGACCTGGTACGGCGGCAAGGCGCTCGGCTTCGGCCGGGAGGACCGGATCGCGATCCAGTTCGCCGGCTCGAAGAAGTCCCTCGCCTCCGGGCTGCCCATGGCGAGCGTCCTGTTCGGCGCGCACGCCTCCCTCGCCGTGCTGCCGCTGATGCTGTTCCACCAGATGCAGCTGATGGTGTGCGCGGTCATCGCCAAGCGGCGGGCCCGGGACCCGGAGCGGGTCCCGGGCGCCGGCCGCGGGTCAGCCGCTCACGCGGTCCAGGGGCAGCCACAGCACCGTGTCCTTCGGTGACCTGAGCGCCCTCGGGTCCGACAGCTCCGCGTCGGTCAGGGCCCGGTCCCACACGTGCACCTCGTCGAGGTCGCCGGTGTAGAAGGCCCGGCTGTCCATGCGCTGGCCGAGGTGCACGCCGAAGGGGGAGTTGCGGCTGACCGAGCCCGGGACGTCGGCGACGGACGACTGCACACCGTCGACGAACAACGACAGCCGCCCGTCGCCCCGGCGCAGCACGAGGTGATGCCACTGGCCGTCGTTGTACGCGGTGTCCGTGCGCACGTAGGCGGTCTGCGGTGCGGCCGCCCCGTCCCGTACGGTGATCAGCCCCTGTATGCGGTGGTTCGCCGGCTCCCCGCGCACCCAGACCTGCGGCTGCGTGGTGCCGACCCCGCCCATCCACAGCAGCGGCTGCTCCCCGCTCGTCGCCGTGTACCGGAACCACAGCGACGCCGTGAAGTCCCCGGCACCCAGCGGGAGCGTGGAGCGGAACGGCAGGCGTACGGCGTCGTCGGCGCCGTCGAACCGCAGCGCGCCGCCGGACACCCCGTCCGTCTCCTCGGCGCCGCCGAGCACCGCGGCCGGACGGGCGTGCGGGGCGAGGTCGGCGGTGACCGGGTCGGGGCCGCGGCGCGGGGCGAGCCAGTCCTCGGTGAAGCGGGCGAAGCGGATCTCGTCGCGGGCGTCCACCGCGCCGCCCTCGTAGATCAGGCCCACCGTGTCCGCGTCGGCGCGCACCAGGTCGGAGTAGCCGGACCAGTCCGTGGTGACCACCGTGCCGCGGTCGACGCTGTCCCAGGTGCGGCCGCCGTCGTAGGAGGAGCGGATCATCATGGTGCGCCGCCGGTCGGGGTCGGCGGGGCAGGCCAGCAGCAGCCGGTCGCCGAGGCGCAGCAGCGAGCCCTGGACCTGCGGGGCGTACAGGTCGGGCAGGTCGTGGAAAGGCGCGGTGAAGCTGGTGCCGCCGTCGCGGCTGACCGCCTGGGTGCGGTGGCCGAGATCGGTGCCGTCCTGCTCCCGGCCGCTGACCAGGACCGAGCCGTCGCCGCGCTCGGCAAGGGTCAGTTCGGACGGCTTCTGCCGGAAGGTGCCGTCGTCGGCGATGGGCCAGGTGTCGGTGGCGCCGGTCCGCCAGTGGCCGCCGTGGTCGTCGCTGACGATCAGCGCCGCGTGGTTGGCGGTGACCCGGGTGCCGTTCCAGGTCTCGGCGTTGACCCCGAAGACCAGCCGGCCCGCGTAGCGGCCCCTGGTCAGCTGGATGCCGTGCACCGGGCCGGTCGCGTACCAGGAGTTCCAGTCGGCGGGCAGGATCTCCGGGCTCAGATCGCGCGGCGCCGACCAGGTCCGGCCGTCGTCGTCGCTGTACTGAAGGTGCGGGGTGCGGTCGCAGGGGACCTGGCAACTGGCGCTGTCGGTACGGCCGGTGTTGTACGTCTCGGCGAGCCAGATCCGGCCCGTGGCGCGGTCCACGACCGGCGCCGGATTGCCGTGGGTGTCGCCGCCGCCGTCGTTGACGACCTGCAGCGGGCCCCAGGTGCGGCCGCCGTCGGTGGAGCGCTTGACCACGATGTCGATGTCGGCGGCGTCGCCGCAGTTGAGGACCCGGCCCTCGGCGAACGCCAGCAGTGTGCCGTCGGCCGTCCGCACGAGCGCGGGGATGCGGAAGCAGGCGTAACCGGGGTCCTGGGACGCCTTGAAGAGGATCTGCTGGTCGAACTCGGGAGCGGTGGCGGGGGACTCCGCGTGTGCGGGGTGGGGGGTTGCGAGCGGCACCACGAGCAGTGCCGCCACGCCGAGCGCGGTGGCGAGTACGGCTCTGAGGCGGGCGCGTAGACCTGACGGCATGACGGGACCTGGCCCTTCGTCGGCCGGACATCTGGACATCCGGACATCCCATGTCCAACGTGCGCAACTTCGACGGTAGTTGGGGCCGGGGCGCCCCACAAGAAGCGTGCAGCGCACAGAACCCGCGCGGCGCCCAGGTCCTGTCGTCGAGCTCCCGCCGTCCGCCCGGGGGGCGGGCCTCGCGCCCGCTGCGAAGCAGCTGATGCATGCCGTAGGTGCGTGCTCTGGGATCCCCCGGCCTGAGGCTGGGGGAGGGAGTTTGACGACAGGGCCTACGGGCGCAGCACCACCTTGCCGAGGTTGGCCCGCCGCTCGATCGTCTCGTGCGCCTTCGCGGCGTCCTCGAGGGCGAACTCGGCGTGCACGGCGGGCTTCAGGGTGCCCTCGGCGAACAGCCGCCACAGCTCCAGGCGCCAGCGCTCGTACAGGTCGGGCCGGCCGCGGGCGATCAGGGCCATCTGGAACCCGGTCACCGACTTGGCGCCCACCAGCAGGTCGTACGCCTGGACGGTGCCGCCGCCCGAGCTGTAGGCGACGAGCCGGCCGTACGGGGCCAGGGCGGCGAGGGCGGGGGTGAGCAGGTCGCCGCCGACGGCGTCCAGGACGCAGTCGACGGGATCCCCCCAACTGCCGCCGCCGTACCGGACGCAGTCGTCCGCGCCGAGCGAGCGGACGAACTCCGCCTTCTCCGGAGCCGACACGGCTCCCACCACCCGTCCGGCGCCCCGCGCCCGCGCCAGCTGCACGGCGAGGTGACCGACCCCGCCGGCCGCGGCGGTGACGAGGACCGCCTCGCCCGGTGCCGGCCGCGCCGCCTCCAGCGCCCCGTACGCCACCAGGCCGCTGCGCACCAGCGCGATCGCGTCCACGGCGTCCGCGCCGTCCGGTATCGGGGAGGCCATGGCCTCGTGCAGCAGGGCGAAGTCGGCGTACCCGTGCCCGAAGCACATCCCGGTCACCTGCTCGCCCACCCGGAAGCGGGTGACGCCCTCACCGGCCGCCACCACCTCGCCGGCGACCTCTCCGCCCAGCGCGATCGGCTCCGCGGCCTCGGTGACCTTGCGGACCACGGGCAGGGTGACCCCGACGGCCGCGCAGCGCACCAGCAGCTCCCCGGGGCCGGGCTCGGGCACGGGGACCTCCTCCAGGAACAGCGGGCCGCCGGCGGACTCGTACCGGACGCGACGCATCGCACACACCTCCACGGCCAGGGGAACCCGGCACAGCGATCGTTGGGGAGACCCATGAATTCGTTGGGAGGCCCAACGGTAGCGGAGATTCGTTGGGAACTCCAACGTTTTCTCGGCTAGGCTCCCGCCATGGCCGAAGCACCCCTGTCCGCGATCCGCTCCCTGCCCAGCTGGCTTCTCGGACGTGCCGCCGCCCGCGGCCGCGCCCTGGTCGCCGGCGCCCTCGCGGCCGAAGGGCAGAAGATGTGGCACCACGTCGTCCTCTCCGCCGTCCGCGACCTGCAGCCCGTCGCCCAGGCCGACCTCGGCCGCAGCGTGGGCCTCGACCCCAAGGACCTGGTCGGCGTCCTCAACGACCTGCAGTCCGCCGGCCATGTGCTGCGCGCCCCCGACCCCCGCGACCGGCGCAAGAACGCCGTCACCCTCACCGACGGCGGCGCCCGGCTCCTCGCCCGCTGCGAGAAGGCCGCCCGCGCCGCCAACGACGAGCTGCTCGCCCCGCTGTCGGCCGCCGAACGCGATCAGTTCATGGGGCTGTTGATCCGGATTTCCGGCACGGACGGCTGACGGCGGCTAACGTTCCGTCATGACCGCAGCTCCCCTCCTCGACCCGCAGCGCACCGCCCTGGTCCTGATCGACCTGATGGAACGGATCGTCGCGCTGCCCCTGGAACCCCGCAAAGGCACCGAAGTGCTGGCCGCCGCCGAAGAGGCGGCCGGTGCCTTCCGCGCCGCCGGGGCGCCCGTCGTCCTCGTCCGGGTCGAACGCCCCTCGGTCGCCGAACAGCCGCCCGGCAGCGGGCTCGTGCCCGGCCTCGCCCGGCCCGGCGACCTGGAGGTGGTCAAGCGGACCATCGGCGCCTTCCAGGACACCGGCCTCGACGAGCGGCTGCGCGAACGCGGCGTCACCACCCTGGTGTTCGGCGGCATCGCCACCAACCTCGGCGTCGAGTCCACCGCCCGCGCCGCCGCCGACCTCGGCTACGACCTCGTCTTCGTCGAGGACGCCATGGCCGCCTTCACCGCCGCCGAGCACGAGGCGTCCGTCCGGCTGGACTTCCCGAGGCTGGGCACGGTGACGAGGTCGGCCGAGATCGCCTTCGGCTGACCCGGCCGACGGCAAGAGCCCAGCAAGGCCCCCTGTCCCCACGCGCCGGCCGCGAAGAGAGCCGCAGGGGGCGCGCCGGTGTCGGGAGACCGAACGCGCGGAGGCGCGAAGCGCTGAGCACGATGGGTCTCCCGACACCGGCTGAGGCGCCCCCGAAGGCGAACGAAGCAAAAAAAGGGAGCGGCACAGCGGGGCCCGGCGGCGCAGGGGGCGCTCCCCGCCGGCCGGGGCCCCGCCGCCGTGCCGCGGGGAGACGCGTCAGCCCTGGGCGGCCGCCTCCCGCAGGGCGATGCGGTCCTCGCCCGCGTACACGTTCATCGAGCTGCCCCGCAGGAAGCCCACCAGGGTCAGCCCCGTCTCCGCCGCCAGGTCCACCGCCAGCGACGACGGCGCCGACACGGCCGCCAGCACCGGGATGCCCGCCATCACCGCCTTCTGCGCCAGCTCGAACGAGGCCCGGCCCGAGACCAGCAGGATCGTCCGCGACAGCGGCAGCTGCCCCTCGCGCAGCGCCCGCCCGACCAGTTTGTCGACCGCGTTGTGCCGGCCCACGTCCTCCCGTACGTCCAGCAGTTCGCCGTCCTCGTCGAAGAGGGCCGCGGCGTGCAGGCCGCCGGTGCGGTCGAACACCCGCTGGGCCGCCCGCAGCCGGTCGGGGAGGGCCGCCAGCAGCTCCGGGGTGACCCGGACCGGGGGAGTGTCGGCGATCGGGAAGCGCGCGGTCGTCCGGACGGCGTCCAGGCTGGCCTTGCCGCACAGGCCGCAGGAGGAGGACGTGTAGACGTTCCGTTCCAGGGTGAAGTCGGGCAGGGTCACGTCCGGCGCGGTCACCACGTCGACCACGTTGTAGGTGTTGGACCCGTCCACCGTCGCCCCCGCGCAGTACACGATGTTGCGCACATCGTCCGCGGCGGCCAGGACGCCCTCGCTCACCAGGAACCCGGCCGCCAGCGCGAAGTCGTCGCCGGGGGTGCGCATGGTGACGGCGAGCGGTTTTCCGTTCAGCCGGATCTCCAGGGGTTCCTCGGCGACGAGCGTGTCCGGCCGGGAGGAGAGCGCCCCGTCGCGGATCCGGAGGACCTTGCGCCGTTCCGTGACTCGTCCCATGTCCTGATCAGCCCCGGTTCTGTACGTGCTGGTAGCCGAAACGGCCCTTGATGCAGAGATTGCCGTGGGTCACCGGGTTGTCGTGCGGCGAGGTGACCTTCACGATCTCATTGTCCTGCACGTGGAGCGTGAGCGTGCAGCCCACCCCGCAGTACGCGCACACCGTGGACGTCCGCGTCTGCCGTGCCTCGTCCCAGGTGCCCGCCGCCCGCATGTCGTACTCCGTCTTCGGCACCAGCGCGCCCGTCGGGCACACCTCGACGCAGTTCCCGCAGTACACGCACGCCGAGTCGGGCAGCGGCGCGTCGTGCTCGACGGCGATCCGGGCGTCGAAGCCGCGCCCGGCGACCGAGATCGCGAAGGTGTTCTGCCACTGGTCGCCGCAGGCGTCGACGCACTTGTAGCACAGGATGCACTTGCCGTAGTCGCGCACATACAGCTCGTTGTCGATCCTCGGTTCCTCGTTCACGCGCGCCGCGTCGGGGCCGAACCTGTCCGGCTTCGCCTCGTACTCCTTGATCCACTCGGCGGCCCTGGGTGTGGTCGACAAGTCGACACTGGAGGCGAGCAGCTCCAGGACGATCTTCCGGCTGTGCCGGGCGCGCTCGGTGCCGGTGCGCACCACCATTCCCGGCTCGGCCCTGCGCGAGCAGGCCGGCACCAGGGTCCGGGAGCCCTCGACCTCCACCACGCACACCCGGCAGGCGTTCTTCGGGCGCAGCGTGTCGCCCTCGCACAGCGTCGGGATGTCCTTGCCCGCCGCCCGGCAGGCGTCCAGGATCGTCGAGCCCTCCGGCGCCCGGACCGGCTCGCCGTCGACGGTGAACTGAAGCATCCGGCGCGGGATGCCGAGCGGTGTGACGGTCATGCGTACGCCCCCAGACGGTCGATGGCGGATTCCACGGCGTTCCACGCGGTCTGCCCCAGACCGCAGATCGAGGCGTCCCGCATGGCCCGGCCGACCTCCCGCAGCAGCGTGATGTCGTCGGCGGCCGCGGCCCCGGTGCGCTCGGCGATCCGGCGCAGCGCCTCCTCCTGCCGGACGGTCCCGACCCGGCACGGCACGCACTGCCCGCAGGACTCCTCCCGGAAGAACTCGGCGATCCTCAGCAGCAGCCGGGGCAGCGGCACCGAGGAGTCGAAGGCCATCACCACCCCCGAGCCGAGCGTGGCGCCCGCCTCCCGGGTGCCCTCGAAGGTGAGCGGGACGTCCAGCTCGTCGGGCCGTACGAAGGAGCCCGCCGCGCCGCCGAGCAGCACCGCGCGCAGCCCCTGGCGCACCCCGGCCAGCCGCAGCAGTTCACCGAGCGTGGCCCCGAACGGCAGCTCGTACACGCCGGGCCGCCCCACGCTGCCGGAGACGCAGAACAGCTTCGGCCCGGTGGAGCGCTCGGTGCCGATCGCCGCGTACGCCGGGGCGCCCATCGTCAGGACCGGCAGGACGTTGACCAGCGTCTCCACGTTGTTCTCGGCCGTCGGCCTGCCGAACAGCCCCTTCTCCACCGGGAACGGCGGCTTGGAGCGCGGCTCGCCCCGGTAGCCCTCGATGGAGTTGAACAGGGCCGTCTCCTCCCCGCAGATGTACGCCCCCGCGCCCCGCCGGATCTCGATGTCGAAGGCGTAGCCCTGCCCGAGCACGTCGTCCCCGAGCAGGCCGCGCGCGTGTGCCTGCGCGATCGCGTGCTCCATGCGGCGCAGCGCGCGCGGGTACTCGCCGCGCAGATACAGGTAGCCCTTGTGGGCGCCGGTCGCGTACCCCGCGATGGTCATCGCCTCGACCAGCGCGTAGGGATCGCCCTCCATGAGCACGCGGTCCTTGAAGGTGCCCGGCTCGGATTCGTCGGCGTTGCAGACGAGGTAGTGCGGGTGCTCGGGCTGCGACGCCGTGGCCTGCCACTTGCGGCCGGTGGGGAACGCGGCCCCGCCCCGGCCGGCCAGGCCCGAGTCGGTGACCTCGCGGATCACCCCGGCGGGCCCCAGTTCGAAGGCCCGGCGCAGGGCCGCGTACCCGCCGTGCGCGCGGTAGTCGTCCAGGGAGGCCGGGTCGACGACGCCCACCCGGGCGAGCAGGAGGAGGCCGTCCTGGCCGGCCTGGGGCACGGCCAGGACGGCCGGCGGCTCCTCGGGCGCCGCGTCGGGCGCGTCCGCCGCGCGCACCGCCTCCTCGACGGTCGCCGGCGCCGCCACCGCCGTACGCACCGGATCGCCCGCCCGGACCGCGAGGGCGGCCGGAGCCCGCTCGCACAGGCCCAGGCAGGGGCCGCGTTCGACGCGGACCCCGCTGCCCGCGCGCTCCTCCAGACCCGCGCACAGCTCACCGGCCCCGGCGGCGGTGCAGGCCAGGTCGGTGCACACGTGCAGCACGGTCGCCGGGCGCGGCCTGACGGAGAACATGGCGTAGAAGGTGGCGACCCCGTACGCCTCGGCCGGCGGCACGGTCAGCCGGCGGCACAGATAGCCGAGGCCGCCCTCGCTGATCCAGCCGACCCGGTCGTTCAGGGCGTGCAGCCCCGGCAGCAGCAGATCGCGCCGGTCGCGGGCCGCCCGGCCGCCGCGCGCCCACCTGAGGTCGCCGTCCGAGCGGTCGGCGCCCTCCCAGGAGGACTCCGGCGGGCCCAGCAGGGCGTCCACCGCGGCGCGTTCCTCGTCCGTCGGCTTGCCGTCGCCGAAGTGCAGGTCCACTCACGTCACCTCACCCAGGTCACTGCGGGCAGCTTCTCGATGCGGATCGCCGACGCCTTGAACTCCGCCGTCCCCGCGATCGGGCAGTTCGCCTCGATCGTCAGCCGGTTGGTGTCCACCTCGTCGGGGAAGTGCATGGTCATGAAGGCCAGGCCGGGCCGCAGCGCGGGATCGATCCACACCGGCGCCACCACCGCCCCGCGCCGCGAGACGACCCGCACCTGTTCGCCGACCACCACGCCGAGGTGCTCGGCGTCCTCCGGGCACAGCTCGACGTACTCGCCGCGGCGCAGCGGCGAGGCGAAACCGCCGCTCTGCACACCGGTGTTGTACGAGTCCAGGCGCCGGCCCGTGGTCAGCCGGATCGGGTACTCCTCGTCGGTGAGGTCCACCGGCGGATCGTGCTGCACCAGCCCGAACGGCGCGGGCCGGCCCCGGCGCGCCGGGTCCGCCTCCCACAACCGGCCGTGCAGGTACGTCGGTTCCAGCCGGTCGGTGCTCGGGCAGGGCCACTGGATGCCCCGGTGCTCCTCCAGCCGCTCGTACGTCATCCCGTAGTGGTCCGGGGACACCGACCGCAGCTCGTTCCAGACCGCCTCGGCGTCCGGGTACTTCCAGTCGTGGCCCAGCCGGGCCGCCAGCGCGCAGATGATGTCGATGTCGTCGCGGGCCTCGCCGGGCGGCGCGACGGCCCGCCGCACCCGCTGCACCCGGCGCTCGCTGTTCGTGGTCGTGCCCTCGGTCTCCGCCCATCCGGCGGTGGCCGGCAGCACCACGTCCGCCAGCTCGGCCGTCTTCGTCAGGAAGATGTCCTGCACCACGAGGAAGTCCAGCGCCCTCAGCCGCCGTACGGCCTGCTCGCTGTCGGCCTCCGACTGCGCCGGGTTCTCCCCGACGCAGTACACGGCCCGCAGGCCGCCGTCCTCCATCGCCTCGAACATCTCGGTCAGGTTCAGTCCGTGGTGCGGCTCGATGACCGTGTCCCACGCCGACTCGAACCTCAGCCGCACGTCCGGGTCGAGGATGTCCTGGAAGCCGGGCAGCCGGTTGGGGATCGCGCCCATGTCGCCGCCGCCCTGCACGTTGTTCTGCCCGCGCAGCGGCTGCAACCCGGAGCCGTAGCGGCCGACGTGGCCGGTGAGGAGCGCCAGGTTGATCAGCGCGCGCACGTTGTCGGTGCCGTTGTGGTGCTCGGTGATGCCGAGCGTCCAGCACAGCTGGGCGCGCTCGGCGCGGGCGTACGCGTGCGCCAGCTCCTGTACGGCACGGGCGGGTACGCCGGTCACCTTCTCGGTGAGCGACAGCGTCCACGGCTCGACCAGTTCGCGGTACTCCTCGAAGCCGGTGGTCGCCCGCTCGATGAACGCCTCGTTGGCCAGCCCCGCGTGGATGATCTCGCGGCCGATCGCGTGCGCCATCGGGATGTCGGTGCCGACGTTCAGCCCGAGCCAGCTCTCCGCCCACTCGGCGGTGGAGGTGCGGCGCGGGTCGACGGCGTACATCCGGGCGCCGTTCCTGATCCCCTTCAGCACGTGCTGGAAGAAGATCGGGTGCGCGAAACGGGCGTTGGACCCCCACATCACGATGACGTCCGTGTGCTCGACCTCCTCGTACGACGAGGTGCCGCCGCCGGAGCCGAACGCCGCCGACAGGCCCGCCACGCTCGGCGCGTGGCAGGTGCGGTTGCAGGAGTCGACGTTGTGGGTGCCCATGACGACCCGGGCGAACTTCTGCGCCACGTAGTTCATCTCGTTGGTGGCGCGGGAGCAGGAGAACATCCCGAACGCGCCCCGGTTGCGCGCCAGGCCCCGGGCCGCCCGGTCCAGCGCCTCCTCCCAGCTCGCCCGCCTCAGCGGTGCGTCACGGCCGTCCCGCACCAGCGGGTGGGTCAGCCGCGTGTAGGTCTTCGGCCGCCGTGTGCTCATGCGGCGCTCCTCAGGCACGTTCCTCATGCGGCGCTCCTCAGTGCGAGCAGGTCCGAGATGGCGTGCACGGTGCGCAGGGTGGGCACCTCGACGCCGGTGATCTCCGCGAGTTCGACGACGGCCGCGAGCAGCACGTCCAGTTCCAGCGGCTTGCCGCGCTCCAGGTCCTGGAGGGTGGAGGTGCGGTGGTCGCCGACGCGTTCGGCGCCCGCGAGGCGGCGTTCGACGGAGACGCCGACCGTGCAGCCGAGGGCCTCGGCGACCGCGAGCGTCTCGCGCATCATCGTCTCGATGACCCGGCGGGTGCCGCCGTGCCGGCACATCTGCCGCATGGTGGCGCGGGCCAGGGCGCTGATCGGGTTGAAGGAGATGTTCCCGAGCAGCTTGACCCAGATGTCCGCGCGCAGCTCCTTCTCCACCGGGCACTTCAGCCCGCCGGTCCGCATGGCCTCGCTGAAGTCCAGGCAGCGCGCGGAGACGCTCCGGTCGGGCTCGCCGACGGAGAACCGGGTGCCCTCCAAGTGCCGTACGACGCCGGGGCCCTGGAGTTCGGTGGCGGCGTAGACGACACAGCCGACGGCCCGCTCGGGGGCGAGGACCCGGCTGACCGCACCGTCCGGATCGACGCTTTCGAGGCGGTGGCCGTCGTAGGGGCCGCCGTGGCGGTGGAAGTACCACCAGGGGATGCCGTTCTGCGCGGCGACCACGGCGGTGCGCTCGTGCAGCAGCGGCGCGATCAGCGGCCCGCACGCCGCGTACGCGTTGGCCTTCAGGCCGAGGAAGACGTAGTCCGCCGGACC
The DNA here is from genome assembly GCF_043202415.1 of Streptomyces sp. NPDC048192. Taxonomy (NCBI): domain Bacteria; kingdom Bacillati; phylum Actinomycetota; class Actinomycetes; order Kitasatosporales; family Streptomycetaceae; genus Streptomyces; species Streptomyces sp. NPDC048192. Next base: position 20,604 of record NZ_JBIDAL010000016.1, on the reverse strand, counting down.
GACCTCGCTCGGGTCGTCGGTGGCGTGGGGGTGCGCGGTGAAGTCGCCGCGCGGGCTGAGCACGCGCACTCCGTGCTGCCTCATGGCCGCCAGATGCGGTCCACGGGCGATGAGATGCACATCGGCGCCGGCGCGGTGGAGCGCGGCGCCGACGTAGGCACCGATGGCGCCGGCGCCGAGAACTGCAACTTTCACGGGAGCACTCCGTTCGGTCGAGGGATACCGCGGAGGAAGGAGAGCGGAGGAAGGAGAAGGAGGGCCGCCGACGAGCATGGTCAGCTGAATCCTGTCGACGAAATATTGTCTACAGTATGGAGATTGGGTCGACAAGGGTCCGCGCGCAAGTCCGTGACCGCGCGGCCGAAGTGCTCGGACGTCCATCCGCCTGACCGGAGCCGACAATCCCGGCGCCCGATTCCTGTGGCTTCGGCTGCCGTCGTACCGGTGGGTCACTGATCAGACTGGTGGGTCCCGCTACCACGGCAACGAGGGGGATCCCCGCCATGAACGGCTCGCGCATCGCCGCCATCGGCCATTACCAGCCCGCCCGGGTGCTCACCAACGAGGACCTGGCCGGCATGGTCGACACCAGCGACGAGTGGATCCGCAGCCGCGTCGGCATCCGGACCCGGCACATCGCCGGCCCCGACGAGCCGGTCGACGAACTCGCCGCGCACGCCGCGGCCAAGGCCCTGGCCGGTGCCGGTCTGACCCCCGGCGACATCGACCTGGTCCTCGTCGCCACCTCCACGGCGATCGACCGCTCCCCGAACACCGCCGCCCGCGTCGCCGCCCGGCTCGGCGTCCCGGGGCCCGCCGCGATGGACGTCAACGTGGTGTGCGCCGGGTTCACGCACGCCCTGGCCACCGCCGACCACGCCGTCCGGGCCGGCGCCGCGCGGCGCGCGCTCGTCATCGGCGCCGACAAGATGTCCGACGTCACCGACTGGAGCGACCGCAGCACCTGCGTCCTGGTGGGCGACGGGGCGGGCGCCGCCGTCGTCGAGGCGTGTCCGCCGGGGCAGGAGCCGGGGATCGGGCCGGTGCTGTGGGGATCGGTGCCGGAGATGGGGCACGCGGTGCGGATCGAGGGCACCCCGCCGCGGTTCGCGCAGGAGGGGCAGAGCGTCTACCGCTGGGCCACCACCCGGCTGCCCGCCATCGCCCGCGAGGCGTGCGAGAAGGGCGGCGTGGCGCCGGGGGAACTCGCCGGGGTCGTCCTGCACCAGGCCAACCTGCGCATCATCGAACCGCTCGCCGAGAAGCTCGGCGCCGTCAACGCGGTCGTCGCCCGCGATGTCACCGAATCCGGCAACACCTCCGCCGCGAGCATCCCGCTCGCCTTCTCCAAGCTCGTCGAACGGGGGGCGCTCGGCACGGGCGACCCGGTGCTGCTGTTCGGCTTCGGCGGCAACCTGTCGTACGCCGGGCAGGTCGTACGCTGCCCGTGACGCTGCGGAAGGGCCGCACCGGGGCGAGGGATTTTGTGCACGGTAGACTGTAGACAAAAGACAATCCATACTGAGGGTCCAGCGTGCACACGCCCGACCGTGCCCATGAGGGGGACCGCGATGTTGTCGACCGGACTGCCGCAGGGGGCCGTGCCCAGGCTGGAACGCCCCGGTCCGCTGCGCGAGCGTGTCTACGAGGCGCTGCTGGAGCTCATCACCACCCGCGCGCTGCAGCCCGGCCAGCACCTGGTCGAGAGCGAACTCGCCGGACACCTGGGCGTGTCCCGGCAGCCGGTGCGCGAGGCGCTGCAGCGGCTCAACACCGAGGGCTGGGTCGATCTGCGGCCCGCGCAGGGCGCGTTCGTGCACGAGCCGACGGCCCAGGAGGCCGACCAGCTGCTCACGGTGCGCACCCTGCTGGAGGCGGAGGCCGCCCGGCTGGCCGCCGCCGACGCCACCGCCGAGAAGACCGGTGCGCTGGTGGAGCTGTGCACCGAGGGCGAGAGGGCCGTCGCCGCCGACGACGTGGACCGCGCCGTCGCCCTCAACGCGGCCTTCCACGCCAAGATCATGGAACTGGCCGGCAACGCGGTCCTCGCCGAACTCGCCGCCCAGGTCGACCGCCGGGTCCGCTGGTACTACACCCCGGTGGCCCGGCAGCGCGGCCGCCAGTCGTGGATCGAGCACCGCGAGCTGATCTCCGCCATCGCCGACGGGAACCAGGAGCGGGCCGCCACGCTGATGCGCATCCACACCGAACACACCCGCCGCTCCTACCACGAGCGCGGCGGCGCCTGACGGCCGGGCGCACAGCGCGCACGCGGGTGTTCCCCCTGCGGCGGACCGCGAGCGGATCGCCGCAAGGGGGAACACCCCGGGGACGCCCCAGGGCCCTGCTCAGGCCGTCGGCTGGGTCCTCGGCGCCGTGACGGCCTTGCCGCCGGCCCTGTCCCGGCCGGGCTGGCGCAGCAGCAGCGCGATCGCCGCCGCGACCATCGACACCCCGCCGGCCAGCGCGTAGGCGCCGTCGTAGCCCCAGGCGCCGACCACCATGGAGCCGAGGCCGCCGCCGAACAGACCGCTGACCAGCTTGCCGCTGTACACCAGGCCGTAGTTGGTGGCGTTGTAGTTCTCGCCGAAGTAGTCCGGGGTCAGCGCCGCGAACATCGGGTAGAACGCGCCGCCGCCGAAGCCGGAGACGAAGGCGAAGAACAGGAACAGCCACTCGCTCTTGATGTCACCGGCCCAGATGACGCCGAACTGGGCCAGACCCAGCACCACGATGACGAACACCAGCGACGTCTTGCGGCCCCACAGGTCCGACAGCCAGCCGACGACGGCCCGCCCGACGCCGTTGACGACCGCCATGACGCCCATCGAGGACGCCGCGACCAGCGGCCCGAAACCGATCTCCTTGGCGTAGTCGACCTGGAAGGATATACCGAAGATCGACACACCGGCGGTCAGGACGATGCTGACCCACATCAGCGGCAGCATGCCGGTCCTGATGGCCTCCTTCGGGGTGAACTGCCGTACCGCGGGCGGGTTCTTGGCCAGGCTCGCGGCACTCTTGCCGTTGCCCGCGAACGACAGCGGGTCGACGTCGGCCGGCCACCAGTTCTTCGGCGGGTCCTTGAAGAACCACGCGCACACCGCGACGACGATCAGCACGTACAGGCCGATCAGATCGAGCACCTCGTCGTAGTTTCCGGTGTCGAAGGCGTAGTTGAAGATGAAGATGAACGGCAGCGAACCGTAGGCGAAGCCGCCGTTGACGAAGCCGGTCTTCGCGCCGCGCCGCTCCGGGAACCACTTGCCGACCATGTTGATGCAGGTCGCGTAGATCAGCCCGGAGCCGACACCGCCGACGACACCGAAACCGAGGATCGCCAGGAACACGTTGTCCAGGTGGGACAGCGCCAGGAAGCCCAGCAGACACATCGCGGCGCCGGTGTACATCGCCCGGCGCGCGGTCAGGATGCCCCGCTCGCGCAGCCAGCCCGCCGGGAAGGCGATGCCGGCCTGGAAGAACACCCAGACGCTGAGGATCCAGAAGGTGTTGGACTGGGTCCAGCCGTGCGCGTCGGACAGGGTGTCCTCGGCGGAGCCGTAGGCGTACTCCGAGACGCTGATGGCCATCATCGACACCCATGGCAGGTACACCATGAGCCTGCGCGAGTGGCCGAGGATGTCGCGGTCCGTCTCACCGACGCGGTAGACCCGCCCCCGGGAGTCGGTGACTTCGCGGTACGAGCGGTTCGCCGCGCCGGGATCGGCCGGTGTCTTCCGTGTTGCCGGATCAGCCGTCATGTCAGGCCATCTCCTCGCCGAGGGGGTGGGGATTGGGGACGATGCGCCGGACGCTCTGCCTGCCCGGCGCCCGGAGGAACAGCGCCACTGCGGCGCAGGCGAGCCCGGTGCAGCCCGCCAGGAGGAACGCGGTGTGCGGGAACCGGGCGGCGTACCCGGCGCCACCCGTGCCGCACGCCACGGCGACCGGCAGGAGCCAGGCGCCGGTGAGCAGTCCGTGGACGCTCGGAAGGTGGTTCTCACCGAAGTGGTCCGCGGCCAGCGCGGTGCCCAGCACCGGCACCGCCGTGCCCGCGGCCGCGGTGACCGCCGCGCACCCGAGGAGCAGCGCACCGCTCCCCGCGCGGACCGCGGCGAGGGCGCCGAACTGTGCGGCGCCCAGCAGCGCACAGGCCGCGACCAGCGTGCCGCGCCGCCCCGACCGGTCCGACAGCGCGCCGGCCGGAACCGCCGCGGCGCAGCCCGCCACGACCGCCGCCCGCAGCGCCTCGGCGGACACGCCCGGCCGCCCGCCGTACCGCTCCTGCACGGCCATGCCGAGCACCGCGGCCCCGGCCGCGCCGAGCAGGCACAGCCACAGCAGCCACAACGCCCGGGTGCGCGCGGCCTGGTGAAGCGTGCGGTGGCGTACGGCGGGCGGGTTCTTCTCGAGGGCACGGCGGGCGGCGGGGTCCGCCGGCACGGACAGCGGGCCGGGACGTGGCGGCCACCAGTTCCGCGGCGGATCCCGGAAGAACCCGCCGGCGCCCGCCACCACCAGGGACGCGGCGCCGCCCGCCACCGCGAGCAGCAGCCGCGGGTCGGCGTCCACGACCGGACGGAAGAGAAACGGTACGGCGCCGAGGGCGAGGCCGCTCGCCACCACCGCCGTGGGGCCGCCCCGGCGTTCGGGCCACCAGCGGCCCGGCAGCGTCAGACAGGTCGTGTGCACCAGCCCGGCCCCGGCGCCGGCGCACACCGCGAACACCAGCCGCGCCACGGCCCGTTGCGGGGCGAGGGCGAGCACCAGGTACCCGGTGAGGGTGCCGAGCGCCCCGGCCGCCATGGCCCGGCGGGCGGGGAGCCGGCCGCTCTCCCGCAGCCGCCCCGCCGGAACGGCGACGGCCGCCTGGGCGAGCGCCCACAGTCCGGCCGGCCAGTACAGGTCCCCGTCCCACCGGTGGCCGGCACCGAGACCGACCCGCGCGGCGAAGAACGCGCACGCGGCCCAGCCGGTGCCCGCCATGCCCGCCCAGGGCAGAACGGCCATCCAGATCCGGCCACGGCCCAGCAGATCGGCGTCGCTCTCACCGACCCGGTACACGCGGCCCCTGCGGTCCCTCACCTCCCTGCACAGCACGGAGGCGGGGGGATCGATGGTCACCATCGCGATGTGCACCCCTTGCGTCGAAAGATCTGGCCAGCGCCCCCTGTCCATTGCCTTTCGTGCGCGCGCGGGTCCCGGGGCCGGCCGGCGCGCACCGCCCGCCGGCCCCTCGCCGTCACTCAGCCCATGAACCGCCCCCCGGCGGTCCGGCCGCCCGCGCCCTCCGGCCGGTGCCCCGCCCGGAGGACACCCCCCGGAGCTTCGGCCGCAGCCGTCCGTGCCCTCGCCGTCACAGCAGCCCCGCCGCCCGCGCCCACCGGTACTTCGCGCCCAGCACGGCCACCGGCTTCTCGGTCGTGTACGGGTAGGCCACGACCCCCCGCTCGAACAGGTACTGGCAGGCCTCCTCGACCTCCACGTCGCCCGCGAGGGACGCCACGACCGGCTTCTCGATCCCGCGCTCGCGGAACTCGGCGACCACGCGCGCCGTCAGCTCCGCGAAGACCATCGGCGGGGTGACGATGGTGTGCCAGTAGCCGAGCACCAGCGCATGGATCCGCGGGTCCTCCAGGCCCAGCCGGATCGTCGCCTCGTACGTCGACGGCGGCTCGCCCCCGGTGATGTCGACCGGGTTGCCGGCCGCGCCGAACGGCGGGATGAACCGGCGGAACGCCTCGTCCAGGTCCGGTGGGATCTCCATCAGCGACAGCCCGTTGTCCGTCACGGCGTCCGACAGCAGCACCCCGCTGCCGCCCGCACCGGTGATGATCACGACGTTGTCGCCCTTCGGGGCGGGCAGCACGGGCAGGGCGCGGGCGTACTCCAGCATGTCGTTCAACCCCGGCGCCCGGATGACACCGGCCTGCCGCAGGATGTCGTCGTACACCGCGTCGTCTCCCGCGAGCGCGCCCGTGTGCGAGCCGGCCGCCTTCGCGCCCGCCGCCGTACGGCCCGCCTTGAGCACCACGACCGGCTTCTTCGGCACGGTCGCCCGCGCCGCCGCCACGAACGCCCGCCCGTCCTTGAGGTCTTCCAGGTGCATGGCGATGCACTCGGTGTGCGGGTCCTCCCCGAACCAGGTCAGCAGGTCGTCCTCGTCCAGGTCCGACTTGTTGCCGAGGCCGACGATCGCCGACACACCCGTCTTCGTGGCGCGGGCGAAGCCGAGGATCGCCATGCCGATGCCGCCGGACTGCGAGGTCAGCGCCACACCGCCCTTGACGTCGTACGGCGTGCAGAACGTCGCGCACAGGTCCTGCCAGGTGGAGTAGTAGCCGTAGATGTTGGGGCCGAGCAGGCGGACGCCGTGCCGTTCGGCGATCCGGACGATCTCCGCCTGGAGTTCGTGCTCGCCGGTCTCCGCGAAGCCGGACGGGATGAGCACGGCGTTGGGGATCTTCCTCCGTCCCACCTCCTCCAGCGCGGCGGCCACGAACCGGGCGGGAATGGCGAAGACGGCCACATCCACCTCACCGGGAACGTCCGTGACACTCTTGTACGCCTTGCGGCCCAGGATGTCATCGGCCTTGGGGTTCACCGGATGGATCTCCCCGGAGAAACCGCCGTCGACGAGGTTGCGCATCACCGAGTTGCCGATCTTTCCGGCCTCGTTGGAGGCGCCGATGACGGCGACCGAGGACGGCTGCATCAGCCGGCGCATGGAGGTGAGGATCTCCTCGCGCGTGTACGTCCTCCTCGGCGCCGGCTGCCTCTCGCCGAGGATCACCCGGATGTCGGCGGCCGTCGCCCCGTGCGGTGTCGCGATCACCGGGTTGAGGTCGACCTCGGCGATCTCCGGGAAGTCCGCGACGAGCTGGGACACCCGGCGGATCTGCTCGGCGACCGCCCAGCGGTCCACGCCGGCCTGCCCGCGCACCCCGCGCAGGATCTCCGCCGACCGGATGGAGTCCAGCATCGACAGCGCCTCGTCGGCCGTGACCGGCGCCAGCCGGAACGTCACGTCCTTCAGCACCTCGACCAGCACCCCGCCGAGCCCGAACGCCACCACCTTCCCGAACGTCGGGTCGGTGACCGCGCCGACGATGACCTCCTGTCCCTCGGGCAGCAGCTCCTGCACCTGTACGCCCTCGATCCGCGCCGCGGCGTCGTAGGCGCGGGCGTTGCCGATGATCCGGCAGAACGCGGCCCGGACGTCCGCCGCGCCCTCCACGCCCACCACGACACCGCCGGCGTCGGTCTTGTGCAGGATGTCCGGCGAGACGATCTTCATCACCACCGGCCCGCCGAACCTGGCCGCCGCGGCCACCGCCTCGTCCACGTCCCTCGCCAGCGCCTCGCCCGGCACGGCGATCCCGTACGCGTCGGCGATCACCTTGCCCTCGGGCGCGGTGAGCGCGGTACGGCCCTCGGCGCGCACGGCGTCGAGGAGGGCACGCACCCTCAGCTCACGGTCCTCCGCCATCACGTCAGATCACCCCGTTCGACTTCAGCAGGCGCAACTCCTCGTCACCGAGCCCGAGTTCGCCGACGTAGACCTCTTCGTTGTGCTCGCCCAGCAGCGGTGAACCGGTCACCTCCACGGGCGAGTCGGACAGCTTCAGCGGGCTGCCGACCGTGATGAACTCGCCGCGCTCGGGGTGCGGGACGCGCACCACCATCTCGTTGGCCGCGAGCGAGGGATCCTCGATGATCTCCTTGGTGGACAGGATCGGCCCGCACGGGATGTCGTGCGCGTTCAGCCGCTCCAGCACCTCCCACTTGGGCAGGGTGGACGACCACTCCTCGATCAGCTGGAACATCTTGTTCAGCTTCGGCAGCCGGGCCTCGGGGGTCGCCCACTCGGGGTCGTCGGCGAGTTCCGGCCGGCCGATCAGCTCGGTGATCGGCTTCCAGCCGACCGGCTGGACGATGACGTACACGTAGTCGTTCGGGCCGCCCGGCGCGCACTTGACCGCCCAGCCGGGCTGACCGCCGCCGGAGGCGTTGCCGGAGCGCGGCACCTCGTCGCCGAAGTCCTCGTTGGGGTACTCCGCGAGCGGGCCGTGCGCCAGGCGCTGCTGGTCGCGCAGCTTCACCCGGCACAGGTTGAGCACCGCGTGCTGCATGGCGACGTTGACGCGCTGACCGCGCCCGGTGCGCTCCCGCTGGAACAGCGCCGCCAGGATCCCGGCCACCGCGTGCACGCCCGTGCCCGAGTCGCCGATCTGCGCGCCCGTCGCCAGCGGCGGCCCGTCCTCGAAACCGGTGGTCGCCATCGACCCGCCCATGGCCTGCGCGACGACCTCGTACGCCTTGAAGCCGGTGTACGGCCCCTCGCCGAAGCCCTTGATGGACGCGTACACGATCCGCGGGTTGATCTCCCGGATGCGCTCCCAGGTGAACCCCATCCGGTCGACCGCGCCCGGCCCGAAGTTCTCCACCATGACGTCACTGCGCCGGATCAGCTCGGTCAGGATCTCCTTGCCGCGCTCGGTCTTGGTGTTCAGGGTGATGCTGCGCTTGTTGCAGTTCAGCATCGTGAAGTAGAGGGAGTCGACGTCCGGCAGGTCGCGCAGCTGCCGGCGCGTGATGTCCCCGCTGGGGGCCTCGAGTTTGACGACGTCGGCGCCGAGCCAGGCCAGCAGCTGGGTGGCGGAGGGACCGGACTGGACGTGCGTCATGTCCAGGACGCGGATGCCGTCGAGGGCCTTGGTCATGTCGGGCCTCCTCACTTGTACATGGTCTGGTTCATGGTTCCGGGGGCGTACGCGTCCGGGTCGACCCAGACGTTGATCAGCGACGGCTTGCCCGACTCGCGGGCCCGGCGCAGCGCGGGGCCGATGTCGGCGGGGTCGCGGACCTCCTCGCCGTAACCGCCGAGCATCTGCGCGAACCTGTCGTACGGCACGTCGCCGAGGGTGTTGCCGACCCGCTCGCGCTCCCTGCCGTACTTGGCGGCCTGGCCGTAACGGATCTGGTTCATCGAGGAGTTGTTGCCGACGATGCCGACGAACGGCAGGTCGTAGCGGACCAGCGTCTCGAAGTCCCAGCCGGTCAGGGAGAACGCGCCGTCGCCGAAGAGCGCGACGACCTCCTTGTCCGGGCGGGCCTGCTTGGCGGCCAGCACGAAGGGCACGCCGACGCCGAGGGTGCCGAGCGGGCCCGGGTCCATCCAGTGGCCGGGCGACTTGGGCTGGACGACCTGGCCGGAGAAGGTGACGATGTCGCCGCCGTCGCCGATGTAGACCGAGTCCTCGGTGAGGAAGTCGTTGATCTCGCTGACCAGGCGGTACGGGTGGATGGGCGACGCGTCCGACCGCAGCTGCGGCAGCCGCTTGTCGATCGCGGTCTGCTCGGCGGCCCGCAGCTCCTCCAGCCACTCCTTGCGCCGGGCGGCCCCGCCGTTGATCCGTCCCGAGGCCGCCTCGGTGACGGACTTCAGGACCAGGCCGGCGTCGCCGACGATCCCGAGGTCGATGTCGCGGTTCTTGCCCACCGTCCGGTAGTCCAGGTCGATCTGCACGACCGTCGCGTCGGGGGACAGGCGCTTGCCGTAGCCCATGCGGAAGTCGAAGGGCGTGCCGACGATCACGATGACGTCCGCGTTGGAGAAGGCGTACCGCCGCGAGAGCTGGAAGTGGTGCGGGTCGCCGGGCGGGAGGGTGCCGCGTCCGGCGCCGTTCATGTACGCCGGGATGTTCAGGGTGCGCACCAGCTCGACGGCGGCCTCGGTGCCGCGCGTCGTCCACACCTGGCTGCCCAGCAGGATCGCCGGCTTCTCGGCGTGCACCAGCAGGTCGGCGAGCTTCTCGACCGCCTCGGGGTCGCCGGCCGAGCGGGTGGAGGCCCGGTAGGCGCCCGCCTTCGGGATCCGGGCCTTCGCGGCCGGCACCTTCGCGTCCAGGACGTCGCGCGGGATCTCCAGGAAGGAGGGGCCGGGCGCGCCGTGGTAGCACTCGCGGAACGCCATCGACACCATGTCCGCGGCGCGGGCGGTGTCCGGTACGGTCGCCGCGAACTTGGTGATCGGCGTCATCATGTCGACGTGCGGCAGGTCCTGCAGCGACCCCATCTTGTGCTGGGTGAGCGCGCCCTGACCGCCGATCAGCAGCATGGGGGACTCCGCGCGGAAGGCGTTGGCGACCCCGGTGACGGCGTCGGTGGTGCCGGGGCCGGCGGTGACCACCGCGCAGCCCGGCCTGCCGGTGATCCGGGCGTAGCCGTCGGCGGCGTGCGCGGCGACCTGCTCGTGGCGCACGTCGACGACTTCTATGCCCTCGTCGACGCAGCCGTCGTAGATGTCGATGATGTGGCCGCCGCACAGGGTGTAGATGCGGTCGACCCCCTCGGCCTTCAGCGCCTTGGCAACGAGATGACCACCGGAGATCACGTCCTGGGTGTCGTCGGGCATGGCGGAGTCCTGTCCCTTTCGTAGGGGGTTGGGCGGCTCGCGGTGTCCTGTATGCGCACCACGGCATGCGGTGTGCACGTATCGGCATGCTGTATGCGGTAGATTGCATACAGTCGACGAATACTGTATGAAGCTTGTTATCCCCCATCCCGGTGGGTGGTGTCCAGGGGGCGGACACACTTTTCGGTCGCCGGGAACCGGCCAACTCTCCGTCACCGGCCCGGCGGTGACCCACCCACACCAGCGCAGGCGTCACGGGCGCCGTGACGACCCGCCGGACAGGAGCCGCACATGGACCTGTACGAACACCAGGCACGGCAGCTCTTCGCGGAGCACGGCATCCCCGTGCCCCGGGCCGAGATCACCGACTCGCCGCAGCAGGCCCGCGAGATCGCCCGCCGGCTCGGCGGCCGGGCCGTAGTCAAGGCCCAGGTGAAGACCGGCGGACGGGGGAAGGCGGGCGGCGTCAGACTCGCCCCCGACCCCGCCGCGGCCGAACTCACGGCACGGCAGATCCTCGGCATGGACATAGGCGGCCACCGCGTCGGCACGGTCATGCTGGCCGAACCGGTCGACATCGCGGAGGAGTTCTACGTCTCCTACGTCCTCGACCGCGCCTCGGGCGGCTTCCTCGCCATCGCCTCCGCAGAGGGCGGCATGGAGATCGAGGAGGTCGCCGCGACCCGGCCGGAAGCGGTGGCGCGGATCCCCGTCGACCGGGCCGAGGGCGTCACCTCCGCCAAGGCCGGCGAGATCGCGAGCGCGGCCGGGCTGCCGGCGCGGACCGCCGACGTCCTCGTACGGCTGTGGCAGGTGCTGGTCCGCGAGGACGCGCTGCTCGTCGAGGTCAACCCGCTGGTCCGCACCGCACAGGGGGGCATCCTCGCCATCGACGGCAAGGTCACCCTGGACGACAACGCCCGCTTCCGCCAGGCCCGTTGGGGCGCCCAGGACGAGGAACACCGGAACCCGCTGGAGGCGGCCGCCGCCGAGCGCGGCCTCACCTACGTCAAGCTCGACGGCGAGGTCGGCGTCATCGGCAACGGCGCGGGCCTGGTCATGTCCACCCTCGACGTCGTCGCCGGCTGCGGCGCCCGCCCCGCCAACTTCCTCGACATCGGAGGCGGAGCCTCCGCCCGCGTGATGGCCGACGGGCTGTCGGTGATCCTGTCCGACCCGGCGGTGAAGTCCGTGTTCGTCAACGTCTTCGGCGGGATCACCGCCTGCGACGCGGTCGCCGACGGGATCGTGGCCGCGGTCGACCGGGTCCGCCTCACCAAGCCGCTCGTCGTCCGCCTCGACGGCAACAACGCCGCGCGCGGACGCGCCGTCCTCGCCGAGCGCGCCCACCCGCTCGTCGAACAGGCCACCAGCATGGACGGCGCCGCCCGCCGCGCCGCCGAACTCGCCCACACCGCCTGAGGAGCCCCGGCATGGCGATCTACGTGACCAAGGAGAGCAAGGTCCTCGTCCAGGGCATGACCGGCGCCGAGGGCATGAAGCACACCCGGCGCATGCTCGCGGCCGGCACGGACGTGGTCGGCGGGGTCAACCCGCGCAAGGCCGGCCAGAGCGTCGCCTTCGACGGGCGGGCCGTACCCGTCTTCGGCTCGGTCGCCGACGCCATGCGCGCGACCGGAGCCGACGTCACCGTCGTCTTCGTACCGCCCGCGTTCGCCAGGTCCGCCGTCCTGGAGGCCGCCGACGCCCGCATCCCCCTCGCCGTCGTCATCACCGAGGGCATCCCCGTGCACGACACCGTCGCCTTCACCGCGCACGCGCGCCGCACCGGCACCCGGATCATCGGGCCCAACTGCCCCGGACTGATCACCCCCGGCCAGAGCGACGTGGGCATCATCCCCGCCGACATCACCAAGCCGGGCCCCATCGGCCTGGTCTCCAAGTCGGGCACGCTGACGTACCAGCTGATGCACGAGCTGCGCGACACCGGCTTCTCCACCTGCGTCGGCATCGGCGGCGACCCCGTGACCGGCACCAGCCACATCGACTGCCTCGCCGCCTTCCAGGACGACCCCGAGACCGAACTGGTCGTCCTCATCGGGGAGATCGGCGGCGACGCCGAGGAACGCGCCGCCGCCTACATCCGCGACCACGTCACCAAACCGGTCGTCGGCTACATCGCCGGTTTCACCGCGCCCGAGGGCCGCACCATGGGCCACGCCGGAGCGATCGTCTCCGGCTCCGCCGGCACCGCCCGCGCCAAGCAGCAGGCGCTTGAAGCGGCCGGAGTCCGCGTCGGCCGCACCCCCACCGAGACGGCCCGACTGGTTCTGGACACCCTGCGCACCGGCTGACACCGGACACACAGGCTGGTCCTGGACACCCTGCGCACCAGCTGACACCGGACACACCCACTGGCCGGCCTTCGCCGCCCGCGCGGCACCGGCGCCCACCGAACCGCCCCCAGTTCCGGAACAAACATGCCCCACCCGCCCCGACCGTGCACCGAGAGCGGAGCCGACGCATGCCACCCACCCTCACCCCGTACCCGCTGCCGACCCCTGCGACTGCCCCCACCCTCCTGAAACCCGGCACGGCCTACCCCGACGCCTGGCGGCGCTGCCTCGCCGCCGCGCCCGAGGCCTTCCGGGACGACCGCGTCCTCACCCTGTGGGGCGCCGCCTGGCGGCCCGACGGCCGCACGGTCCCCGCGACCACGCCGGTCGACGGCACCCCGATCGCCGGCGCCCCGCGCCTCGACGGCGACACCGCCCAGCGGGCCGTGCACGCCGCCCTCGACCAGCACCGGGCCTGGCGGCACGTCCCGCTGCCCGAGCGGCGGGCGCGCATCGCCGCCGCCCTGGACGCGCTCGCCGCCCACCGCGACCTGCTCGCCCTGCTGCTCGTCTGGGAGATCGGCAAGCCGTGGCGGCTGGCCCTCGCCGACGTGGACCGGGCGATCGACGGCGTGCGCTGGTACGTCGACGGCATCGAGCCCATGCTCGCCGGCCGGACCCCGCTGGACGGACCGGTCTCCAACATCGCCAGCTGGAACTACCCGATGAGCGTGCTCGTGCACGCCGCCCTCGTCCAGGCGCTGGCGGGCAACGCCGTGATCGCCAAGACCCCGACCGACGGCGGCGTGGCCTGCCTCACCCTCGCCATGGCGCTGGCCGCCCGCGAGGGGGTGCCGGTCACCCTGGTCGGCGGCAGCGGCCGCGAGCTGAACCAGGCGCTGGTGCGGGCGCCGGAGATCGGCTGCGTGTCCTTCGTCGGCGGCCGCGACACCGGCGCCGACGTCGCCACCGCGGTCGCAGGCCTGGGCAAACGGCACATCCTGGAACAGGAGGGCCTGAACACTTGGGGCATCTGGGAGTTCTCCGGCTGGGAGCGGCTGACCGCCGTGATCCCCAAGCTCTTCGACTACGGAAAGCAGCGCTGTACCGCCTACCCGCGCTTCGTCGTGCAGCGGTCCCTGTTCGACGCGTTCCTCGCCGCCTACCTCCCCGCAGTCCGCTCCGTCCGCGTCGGCCACCCCCTCGCCGTCGCCGACCCGGCCGACCCCCTCCCCGAGCTGGACTTCGGCCCGCTGATCAACGCGGCCAAGGCCAAGGAGCTCACCGACCAGGTCGCCGAGGCCGTCGACCGGGGCGCCGTACCGCTGTACCGGGGCCGCCCCGACGACGCGCGCTTCCTGCCCGGCCAGGACACCTCCGCCTACGTCCACCCGGTCACCCTGCTGAACCCGCCGCCGTCCTCCCCCCTCCACCACGCCGAACCCTTCGGCCCGGTCGACACGATCGTCCTGGTCGACACCGAGGCCGAGCTGCTCGCTGCCATGAACGCCTCCAACGGCGCGCTCGTCGCCACCCTCTCCACCGACGACCGGGCCGCCTACGACCGGCTCGCCCCGCAGATCCGCGCCTTCAAGACCGGCCACGGCGTCCCCCGCTCCCGCGGCGACCGCGACGAACAGTTCGGCGGCTTCGGCGCCTCCTGGCGCGGCGCCTTCGTCGGCGGCGACCTCCTCGTACGCGCCGTGACCCAGGGCCCGGCGGGCGAGCGGCCGCCCGGGAACTTCCCGGAGTACCAGCTCATGCCATGACCCTCACGGCACGCACACGCCCTCTCGCCGTCCGTACACTCCCACCCGGGCGGGCGGCCCGCTCCCCGCGGGCCGCCCGCCCACAGGACGGAATACGCAGGTGAAACGCACTCCGAAACCTTGGTATTGTTGTCCCTGTCGCCACGGGGAACCACCCCCGCCAGGCGGCACACACCTAGTCCGGGTGGCGGAATGGCAGACGCGCTAGCTTGAGGTGCTAGTGCCCTTTATCGGGCGTGGGGGTTCAAGTCCCCCCTCGGACACTCGCTGGGACGTCACGAGATCGTCCCGAAGCGTTCACGAAATACCGGTCGAGTTATGTGACTCGCCGGTATTTCGTCGTTTCTGGGCCTTCTGTCCTCGTGATCGGCTCGGTGAGGGGTCGGTGCGGTGGCGGTCCCAGTGCTGCGCCTCTCATCTGCGGAAACAGGACATGTCTGTGCGACGGCTGGTGGCCGTGGCGCAGGCATGTGGGGTTTTGAGGGGGCGGAGCGCTGCGGGGGTGTGTCACTCACGTGGCGGAGGATCGACCTGCTCGGTCGGAAGCGGTCGCGCCTGGGGTGGGTCGGAGGGCTCGCCGGGTTGGGTTGCGGCGGTCTGCGTGCTGGCTTTGCAGGGCTGGATGCCCTGGTCGCGGAGGAACCGTCGGATGGCTCTGAGGTTCGCCACGAAGATGACGGCGTTGAGCAGGGTCTGTGCGACGCGTCCGTGCGGCAAGCGGAGCTGGAGATTGTCGATGCTGTCGAGGGCGGACTTCTTGAGGCTGCCGTTGCCGCTCTGTAGTGCTTCACCGCGTTGAGGCCGAGTTTGAGCAACTGCAGATGCAGTTGTGAGGCTTGACCTGGATGATGCCCGGGTCGGCGCAGAACAGGTCTTTGACCAGGCCGCGTTCGAAGGCCGGCTGGATGGCACGCAGGGCGGCCGGGCCGGGTTCGCCGCCCTGGGTGTGAATGATCATGCCGAGGCAGACCGCGCGGTAGACGCCGGCGAGGTCGCCATGGCCATGGCCCGGGAACGCGGCCATCATGGCGTAGCGGAACTCTCTCTTCTCCGGCGCGTTGCCCACCATCTGTAACCGCAAGCGCTGAAGAAAGGAACTGCGTACCGATAAACCCCGAGCTGAACCGGCTCACCGAGCTCCTGCCCCGGCCCACCGCACCAGAGCCGAGTCCCGACTGGGAGGCCGCCGAAGCAACAATGCAGACCGCGCTGCCCGCGGACTACAAAGAACTCGTCAACGCGTACGGGGGCGGCCTCGTCGATGGATACCTGCTGCTCCTGGAGCCCGGCTGCCCCAATGATGTCTATAACCAGCTCAAGATCTCTGCAGAGCGGGACGAGGCCAACGAGTCGCTGTGGCAGTACGAGGACAAACCGGCCGAACTGGAAAACGACGGCGCTCCTCTGATCTGCTGGGCAACCACAGACAACGGAGAGTACCTGTACTGGCTCGTGCAACCCGGCGACGACCCAGACAGCCGTACCATCATGGTCAATGATGAGTCCGGAGAGGACTGGGAACGGTACGACATGACCGTGACCCGTTTCCTCACCGCAGTCCTCAGTGGCGAGATCCACTCGGAAATCCTGTGGGACAAGTTCCCGTTGCCCCAGCACGAGTTCCGCCCCGCCCGCGGCATCTAGAACGTGTCTCCTGGACAGAGTGATCAGTGGATCGGATGTGCCTGTTCGGTTACCGCTCACCGATGCGATGTAGGGACCGGATCGAGCCGCCGATGCCGGCCGATCCAGCCCGCGGGCGGCGATGGGCCGACCAGCACCGCACTCTGGAGGCCACCGCTGGGCAGTACCGCGCCTGCCCGCCTTGGTGAGACCTGCCGGACGAGCTCGGCTCGTTCCGAACCAGGACGAGGGAGACCGAGAACTCGACCGGTAGCCGTCCTGGCGCCTCGCCCGTATGTGCCCCGTGCGATCCGTGGGCATCTCCGGCGCCACGGGATCCGTGCCGTCATTCCACAGCCGTCCGACCAGGTCGGTCACCGCGACCGACAGCAGCGGACCGGACTGGTTGTGTGGTGGCACGTCTGCGGGGTCGCCGCGATCACCGCGATCCTGGTCTTCGTACCCCAGCACCACGCCGGCGTCTCGGAGGTTTTCACCCAGCGCATCGACAACACCGGCTTCTTCGGCGGACACGCCTTCGGCACCGGCTTTCTGTTCCTCGTGCTTCCCCTTTCGGCGATCTTCCCGCAGTTCACCGTCACCGGTTACGACGCCTCCTGCCACATGTCCGAAGAGACGGTCGGCGCCTCGGACTCGGCCGCCAGAGGGATCTGGCAGGCGATCCTGTACTCGGGCATCGGCGGATGGTTCCTGCTCCTGAGCGAGAAGTTCCGGGCCGTCTTGTCGCTGGACAAGGCATGGAACGCCGTCCAATGGCTGCTCACCGCCTCGGGCATCGTGCTGGGCGGCACAGCGATCGACGGTGAGGGCAACCTGGCCCCCGACGACAAGGCGCCGGCCGATATACTCGTCCGCTGCGCAGAGGTGGAACCCCGTCTCGTCCAGGCCCGCTTGCTGGAGCACCGGATCGGCGCTCGACCGACCCGTGCCACGGTCCGTGTGGAGAAGGACCTGGGGGGAGGACGGCACCCTGGTTAACGCCCAGCACCTGCCCGTCGAGATCACCGAACCCGGCGGCGCCGTCTGGCGCCACACCTACGACGACCGCGGCAACCTTCTCACCACCACCGACCCGCTCGGCGCCGAAACGCGCTACGGCTACGACGAGAGGGGCCACACCACCGCCGTCACCGACGCCCTCGGGCACACCGTGCGCCTCACACCGAACGCGGCAGGGCTGCCCGTCGCCTTTCAGGACGAGCTGGGCGCGACGACCACCGTCCGGCGTGACGCCTTCGGACGTGCGGTGGAGGTGACAGATCCGCTCGGTCACACCACCCGCACCGGCTGGACCGTCGAAGGCAGGGCAGAGTGGCGCGTTCGCGCGGATGGAAGCCGGGAGTCGTGGGTCTGGGACGGCGAAGGCAACCTGCTTTCGCACACCGACGCGGTGGGCCGCACAACCCGCCACACCGTCAACCACTTCGGCGCCCCGGTCACCCGCACCGGCCCCGACGGCGGCGTGTACACCTTCACCCACGACACCGAGCTGAGACTCACCGCGGTCGTGAATCCGCAGGGGCGAAGCTGGACCTACGTCTACGACGAGGTGGGCCGCCTCACCACCGAGACTGACTACGACGGTCGTACCATGTCCTACGGCTACGACGCCGCCGGCAACCTGGCGGCCCGCAGCAACGGCGAGGGGCAGACACTCCACTTCACCCGTGACATGCTCGGTCGAGTCACCGAGCGGCGATCCACGGCGGGAGAGGCGACCAGCTACACGTACGCGCCGTCCGGCCAGATTTTACGCGCGGTCAACGCAGATGCCGACATCGTCTGCGCTTACGACGCACGGGGCCGGTTACTCTCGGAGCGGGTCAACGGCCGGACGACGACCTACGCGTACGACCTCCTGGGCCGCCGCACCCGGCGCACCACCCCGTCCGGGCTGACGTCGACGTGGACCTACGATCCTGCGGGACGTCCGGTGGGGCTGGACGTCGATGGTGGATCCCTGACCTTCGCCTACGACTCTGCCGGACGCGAGACCGAGCGCCGGCTGGGTGACGGGGCCACGCTCCTCCAGACATGGGACGCGGTGGACCGCCTCACCGCACAGTCCGCGAGGACGGGCGTGGGAACCCCGGCGGCGAACCCGGCCGTAGGGCTGCTTCAGCACCGCACCTACACCTACCGGGCGGACGGCCGTCTGACCGAGAGCCGCGACCTCGCCTCCGGCACCCGGCGCTACCACCTCGACGCCGCGGGGCGCGTCACGGCGGTGAGCGCCCACGGCTGGAGCGAGACCTACGCCTACGACACCATCGGCAACCTCGCCCGGATCGCCGCACCGGGCCACGCATCTCCCGGCGAGCGCACTTTCGACGGCACCCTCATCCGCCGGGCCGACCGCACCACCTACCGGCACGACGCGCAGGGACGTCTCGTCCGCCGTACCCACAGGCTCCTCAATGGCCAGAAGCGGGTGTGGGCCTACACGTGGAACGCCGAGGACCGTCTCAGCACCGTCGAGACACCACAGGGCGAGACCTGGCGTTACACCTACGATCCGCTCGGCCGCCGCACGTCCAAACAGCGTCTGACGGACGACGGCTCGGCGATCGACCGCACCGACTTCGTCTGGGACGGCACATGTCTCGCCGAACAACGCACCGCCACCGGCCGGGTCAGCACCTGGGACTACGCCCCCGGCACGCATCGCCCCGTCACCCAGACCGACCACCGCCCCCTCGTCCGCGAGCCGGGCGTCTCCCTGCTGGCGCAGCTGGCCGTGGACGACGACGCCGACCGCGTGCCCCGGTTCCACGCCGTCATCACCGATCCCATCGGCACGCCGACGGAACTCGTCACCGCCGGCGGTGACCTGGCCTGGCAGCACCGCAGCACTCTGTGGGGCGTGGAACTGCCGGCCCCCGAGAGCCCCGAGAGCAATGACGAGACCGCCTGCCCGCTCCGCTTCCCTGGCCAGTACGCCGACCGGGAGACCGGCCTGCACTACAACTACTTCCGGTACTACGACCCGGAGACCGGGCGGTACTGCAGTCCCGACCCGCTCGGCATCTCCCCCTCCCCGCACCCCTATGCCTATGTCGACGACCCGAACACGTTCGGCGACATCCTCGGACTGACCTGCCGGCCGGGAAACCTCGAAGACGCCAGGCAGAGGAACCCGCGCCTCGCACACACCCTTGACGAGCACGTGAACGTCTCGCCGCAACGTGCCCGGGAGCTGGCTCAGCAGAAGGGCGGTCCGAACGGAGTCTTCCACGACCAGCAGACCGCACAGCAGGTCGTCGACTACGCGATCGCGGGAAACCCACGCCGGATCGCCAACTGGCTCAGAAAGGGTACGGACCAGGAGCTACCGCTCACCGGCCGTTTCGGCGCCAACAATCCCCTCGGTTGGGCGGCGCATGCCGACGGCAGCATCACGCAGACGGGTAACTCGTATACCGTCGTGCTGCAGCGGCAACCAGGGGCACCGGGCGGATATATAGTCAAGACGGCCTATCCAAGATGATGGGGACGACATTGCCCAGGTTCACCGAGTTCGACTATGGAATCACCGCCCTGACGAGCCGCTTCCATCAGGACTGGACGAACACCGGGACGCCGCGGGACGTACTGCGCGCCTATCTGTGGGAGGGGCAGGATCCGCGGGCTGTGGAAATTCTCGGCAGAGACGCCGCCTGCGCAGGCGAGAAAATGTCGGACGAGCACGTGGAGACACTCTGGACGGCCAGCGTCGACGGAGGTTTCGCATTCCCTGGTTCCGCCGAGTCGGGTACCGAATGGATGCGGGCCGTCGACGCGGAATGCCGCCTGTGGCTGAGCGGAAAGCCCTCGCCCGGGCTGAGCCCCGTGGACGTCGACCCCGGTTCCGCTCAGCTGACCGGCGTGCTCGAGGTCATCGGCTCGCTGGGCCGGTATGCAGTGGACGACGCGGTGACGAGCGCCCTGGCGTCCTGCGCGCGCCTGTGCTCGCCCGAGCTCGCGCTCCGCTTCACCCTGCGGGTCCTGTCGGTGTCCGACGTCACCATCGACCGGGAACTCCACGAGCGCATCTCCGCCCTCGGCGAATCGCTCGGCTTCGGGGAGTTCCTGGTGTCGGACATCGCACACCTGGTGCAGTAAGGGGAGGTACCCCGGGCCGTCGCAGAAGGCAGAGGCGCGCGTGCCGGTACATCATCCGGCCTGGCCACGCGGCATGTTGGTACTCGTGAAGGGTTCCGCCGAGTCGGTCTGACCGAGTCCGCCGCTCGGCGCAACATCAAGGCGGTGTGCTGATCACCGGCGGGGAAGCACCGCGACGTGCAGCCGAACACATCCTGGAGTTGCAACGCCTGGGCATGCTGAGGCCTCTTCGGCACTGATCGGCCTAGGCAGTTTCGTTTGGATCAGTCGGTCGTTGGTCCGGGTGTGCCGTTAACAGATGCGCAGTGGGCGCGGATCGAGCCGTTACTCCCGGACCGCACGCCGAAGCGGGGTGGTCGCTGGCGGGATCATCGTG
>NZ_JBIDAL010000015.1:0-229164 GCF_043202415.1 Streptomyces sp. NPDC048192 | reverse complement strand
ATCAGATCTTTCCGATCCGATTTCCTCGGTGCTTTCCAGGCTCCCGCGTTTGTCTCGCGGTTTCCTTTCCGGCGGATCCGACTTTATCAGAAGTTCTGAGTCGGTTTTTCCACCCGCTCCGGGCAACCGTGTCCGGCACGCGAAGTGCTGGGGTTCCCGTCGGGCGGAGCCGTAAACGTACTGGAGCGGGGCGCCTCGATGCAAATCGAGGCGCCCCGCTCGGGTGATGCTCCGACGGACCGTCAGACCTCCACCACCACCGGGAGGATCATCGGCCTGCGGCGATACGTGTCCGAGACCCACTTGCCGAGGGTGCGCCGGACGAGCTGCTGCAGCTGGTGCGGCTCGACGACGCCGTCCTGTGCGGACCGGTCGAACGCGTCGGTGATCTTCGGGATGACGTCGGCGAAGGCCGAGTCCTCGATACCGGAGCCGCGCGCCTGGATGTGCGGGCCACCGGTGATCTTGCCCGTGGAGGCGTCCACGACCACGAAGACCGAGATGATGCCCTCGTCACCGAGGATCTTGCGGTCCTTGAGGGCGGGCTCGCCGATGTCGCCGACGGAGAGGCCGTCGACGTAGACGTAACCCGCCTGGACCTTGCCCGAGATCTTGGCCTTGCCCTCGACCAGGTCGACCACGACGCCGTCCTCGGCGATGACGATCTGGTCGTGCGGCACTCCCGTGAGCGCCCCCAGCTCGGCGTTGGCGCGCAGATGGCGCCATTCGCCGTGGACCGGCATCAGGTTCCTGGGGCGGCAGATGTTGTAGAAGTACAGCAGCTCGCCCGCGGACGCGTGGCCGGAAACGTGCACCTTGGCGTTGCCCTTGTGGACGACGTTGGCGCCCCAGCGGGTCAGGCCGTTGATCACGCGGTAGACCGCGTTCTCGTTTCCGGGGATGAGCGACGATGCCAGGATGACCGTGTCGCCCTCGACGATGCGGATCTGGTGGTCGCGGTTGGCCATGCGGGACAGGGCCGCCATCGGTTCGCCCTGGGAGCCCGTGCAGACCAGGACCACCTCGTGGTCCGGGAGATCGTCCAGCGTCCTGACGTCGACGACGAGGCCCGGCGGGACCTTCAGGTAGCCGAGGTCGCGCGCGATGCCCATGTTGCGGACCATGGAGCGGCCCACGAACGCGACCCGGCGGCCGTACTCGTGCGCGGCGTCCAGGATCTGCTGGATGCGGTGGACGTGGCTGGCGAAGCTCGCCACGATGATCCGCTTGCGGGCGCCGGCGAAGACCTGGCGCAGCACGTTGGAGATGTCGCGCTCGTGCGGGGTGAAGCCCGGGACCTCGGCGTTGGTGGAGTCCGTGAGGAGGAGGTCGATGCCCTCCTCGCTCAGCCGCGCGAACGCGTGCAGGTCGGTGAGGCGGTTGTCCAGCGGAAGCTGGTCCATCTTGAAGTCGCCGGTGTGCACCGCCATGCCGGCGGGGGTGCGGATGGCGACGGCCAGCGCGTCCGGGATGGAGTGGTTGACGGCGATGAACTCGCAGTCGAAGGGGCCGATGCGCTCGCGGTTCCCCTCCGCCACCTCGAGGGTGTACGGGCGGATCCGGTGCTCCTGGAGCTTGGCCTCGATGAGCGCGAGGGTCAGCTTGGAGCCGATCAGGGGGATGTCCGGCTTCTCGCGGAGCAGGAAGGGGACACCGCCGATGTGGTCCTCGTGGCCGTGGGTGAGGACGATGCCCTCGATGTCGTCGAGGCGGTCCCGGATGGACGAGAAGTCCGGCAGGATCAGGTCGATTCCGGGCTGCTCCTCCTCGGGGAAGAGCACTCCGCAGTCGACGATCAGCAGGCGGCCGCCGTACTCGAAGACCGTCATGTTCCGGCCGATCTCGCCGAGGCCGCCGAGCGGGGTGACCCGAAGGCCGCCTTCGGGGAGCGGCGGGGGCGGGCCGAGTTCAGGATGCGGATGACTCAAAAGACTCTCCTCACCACACGCGCCACGTACCGGTCGGGCACGTGGCGCGTGAGACGTTCGTGCATAAGCAGTTGTCGTTGTGGGGTGCGGGCACCGGTGGCCCGCTGTTTTCTGTTGTTCTTCAGTTGTGAAGCCCGGGTGACGCCAAGTCTGTTGTCAGAGCTGTACCCCGCCTGCGGCAAGATCGATCTTGAGCTGGGCGATCTCCTCGGGCGAGCACTCGACCATGGGTGAGCGCAGCGGCCCCGCGGGCAGTCCCTGGAGGGCGAGCGCGGCCTTGGTGGTCATTACGCCCTGCGTGCGGAACATGCCGGTGTAGACCGGGAGCAGCTTCTGGTGGATCTCGGTGGCCTTCTGCACGTCACCGGAGACGTACGCGTCGACGAGGGCGCGCAGGTCGGGGGTGACGACGTGGCCGACGACCGACACGAAGCCGACCGCGCCCACGGAGAGCAGCGGCAGGTTGAGCATGTCGTCGCCGGAGTACCAGGCGAGGCCGGACTGGGCGATGGCCCAGCTGGCGCGGCCGAGGTCGCCCTTGGCGTCCTTGTTGGCGACGATCCGGGGGTGCTCGGCGAGCCGGACGAGGGTCTCGGTGTTGATCGGGACGCCGCTGCGGCCGGGGATGTCGTAGAGCATGACCGGCAGGCCGGTGGCGTCGGCCACGGTGGTGAAGTGCCGGTACAAGCCCTCCTGCGGGGGCTTGTTGTAGTACGGCGTGACGACCAGCAGGCCGTGTGCGCCGTCGCGCTCGGCCTGGCGGGCCAGCTCGACGCTGTGGTGGGTGTCGTTCGTGCCGACGCCGGCGACGACGTGGGCGCGGTCGCCGACGGCCTCCAGGACGGCTCGTACGAGGTCCGATTTCTCCGCATCGCTGGTGGTGGGGGACTCGCCGGTGGTGCCGTTGACGATCAGGCCGTCGTTGCCTGCGTCCACCAGGTGGGCGGCGAGCCGCTGCGCGCCGTCGAGGTCGAGTGCGCCGTCCGCCGTGAAGGGCGTGACCATGGCGGTGAGGACCCGCCCGAAGGGGGTCTGCGGAGTCGAGGTCGGAGCCATGGGTAACACGCTACTCGGTGCTCCCTACGGGGTCTGCCCTCGGGGGGTCGGGAAAGTCAGGACAAATGCGGAGCCCGGCACTGCCTGCTCGGGGGTTCAAGCAGTGCCGGGTCCCTTTGATCAGGCTAGATGAACTTCTCGAAATGCCGCAATACGGACACCTCGCGAGGCTGATCCGTACATCCGTTCCTGGCGGGGGAACAGGGCTTCGCAGGCCATTTCTGCGGGCCCACTCGGGGTTACGGGGCCACGCGGCCGTTGGCGTTGAAGGCGGCGTACGTCAGCGGCATGAGCTTCGCCCACTCCGCCTCCATCCGCTCGCCCACCATCTCGATCTCCCGCTGGGGGAAGGACGGCACCCTGGCCAGCTCGTGCTGGGTGCGCAGACCGAGGAAGTGCATCAGGGAGCGGGCGTTGCAGGTGGCGTACATCGAGGAGTAGAGGCCGACGGGGAGGGCCGCGCGGGCGACCTCGCGGGCGACGCCCTCGGCCAGCATCTTCTGGTAGGCCGCGTACGCCTGCTCGTACGACTCCCGCAGCGTGCTGCTGACCGCCTCGTGCTGGGCCGGGGTGCCCTCGACGAAGACGTACTTGCCGGGGCGGCCCTCCTGCACCAGCTTGCGGTCGGCGCCGGGGACGTAGAAAACGGGCTGGAGCTCCCGGTAGCGGCCGGACTCCTCGTTGTACGACCAGCCCACCCGGTGCCGCATGAACTCGCGGAAGACGAAGATCGGGGCGCTGATGAAGAAGGTCATCGAGTTGTGCTCGAACGGGCTGCCGTGCCGGTCGCGCATCAGGAAGTTGATCAGGCCCTTGGAGCGCTCGGGGTCCTTCTTCAGCTCGTCCAGGGACTGCTCGCCGGCGGTGGAGACCCGCGCGGCGAAGAGGACGTCGGCGTCCGAAGCGCTGGACTTGACCAGCTCGACGGTGACGTCACTGCGGAACGTGAGCGACTCGGGGGTGGTCACGGGGGTCGGGGTCCTTCCCATCACAGCTGTGGTTCGCGCCCACCTTACGGGGCACCCGCCCCGGCCACGGCAGCGCCCGGCCTCAAAAATCCCACCAGGGATTTTTTCCGACATGGGCACCTTTTGTGTTACTCGAGCGTCTGTATCGGTGAGGCCCGCTCGTTCGAGCCGAAAACGTTGATCACGAAAGGAGACGTACCCGCGATGTTCGGTCGGCGCGAGCCCGTACCCTTCGCCTTCCTGGCCGAGACGGACAGGTTCCGCAGCAATGTCACTCCCCCGCCCCGGCCGCGGGCGTCCCTCGCGGAGATAGCCGGGCGCTGGCTGCTGGGTCTGACGATCGTGGCGGGGCTGGTGGGCGCCCTGATACTCGGCGAGCCCGCGATGTCCACTCCGTCCCATACGCCGGTGCAGCAGTCCCAGGCGTCCCAGGGGCACTGACCACCGACGGCCGCCCGAGGGTGGTGAGCGGCAACGGCGGCGGATAGCCTCACCGGCACAGTCCACGCGAGGATCGAGTGAGGACCTGCCGTGCCCCTGTCCTTCCTGACGGCCGACCCCACCTTGGAGGCCGCTTCCGACAGCGCGCTGCCGTTCGACGACCGGGAGCGCTGGCGGCGTCCCTACCGTCCCGGTCCCTGGCGGGTGGGCGTCGCGGCACTGGTGCTGCTGCTGGCCTCGTTCGTGCTGTTCTCGGCCGTGGCCCTCGCCCTGACCGGCTCGGCGTCCTCGGCCGGAGCGGTGGTCGGCGGTGCGTGCGTGGTCGTCGCCGGGGCGCTGCGGCTGCTGCGCATGGGGGTGTGGGTGAGCGGCCGCGGGCTGCGCCAGGTCGGCTTCCTGGTCACGCGTACGACGCCGTGGGCCCGCGTGGTCTCGGTGCGCACGGTGCAGCAGCCGGTGCGCTGGCTGGGGCTGCCGCGGACGGTCCAGGGCCAGGCTCTGGCGCTCGTCCGGGCGGACCGGCCGGCCGAGGACACACCGCCGCTGCTGACCACGCACACGCTGGACTTCCTGGGCCGCCCGGCGGCGTTCGACCGCGCGGCGGACACCGTGGAGGCGTGGGCGGCGGAGTACGGGCGCCGTCGCGGCTGAGCACGCGGAAGGGGCGCCGGTGACCGCGCGACCAGCCGTGCACGAACCGGCACCCGCCTACGACCCGCGTCGGCTCGGCGCGCAGGCGCCGTGTCAGGCCGGGGCGGACTTTCCGTCGTGCAGGGCGATGGCCCGTTGCATCGCCTTACGGGCCCGCGGGGTGTCGCGGGCGTCGTGGTAGGCGACGGCGAGGCGGAACCAGCAGCGCCAGTCGTCCGGCGACGCCTCGGTCTCGGCCTTGCGCTTGGCGAAGACCTCGTCGGCGGAGTCGCGGTCGATCCGGCCGCTGGGTAGGCGCTTCAGCTCGTCCACCGGCAGTCCGCCCTCGGCGTCGAGTTCCGCGGCGAGGGCGTTCGCCCTGCGGACGAACTGGGTGTTCTTCCACAGGAACCACAGGCCGATGACCGGCAGGATCAGCACCGCGATCCCGAAGGTGACGGTGAGCGGCGTGCCGGTCTGGATGAGCATCACGCCGCGGCTGCCGACCAGGACGAAGTAGAAGACCAGGACGGCGGCCGTGACGAGGTAGGTGATCTTCGCGCGCATGGGGGACGGTCTCAGCTCAGGTCCAGGAAGTGCTCCAGGCCGAAGGTCAGGCCCGGAGCGGACACCACGCGGCGTGCGCCGAGCAGGATGCCCGGCATGAAGCTGCTGTGGTGCAGGGAGTCGTGGCGGATGGTCAGGGTCTCGCCCTCGCCGCCGAGCAGCACCTCCTGGTGGGCCAGGAGCCCGCGCAGCCGTACGGCGTGGACCGGGACGCCGTCGACGCTGGCGCCCCGCGCGCCGTCCAGGGCCGTGACCGTGGCGTCCGGCGCCGGGGCCGTACCGGCGGCCCTGCGGGCCTCGGCGATGAGCTGGGCGGTGCGCGTGGCCGTACCGCTCGGGGCGTCCACCTTGTTCGGGTGGTGCAGCTCGACGACCTCGACCGACTCGAAGTAGGGCGCGGCGATCTGCGCGAACTTCATGGTGAGGACGGCGCCGATGGAGAAGTTCGGGGCGATGAGCACGCCGGTCCGCGGGGACTCGGCCAGCCATGCCTTCAGCTGCGCGAGGCGCTCCTCGGTCCAGCCCGTCGTACCGACGACCGCGTGGATGCCGTGGCGCACGCAGAAGCCGAGGTTGTCCATGACGGAGTCGGGCGTGGTCAGTTCGACGGCGACCTGGGCGCCGGACGCCGTCAGCGTCTCCAGCGTGTCGCCCCGGCCGAGGGCCGCGACCAGTTCCATGTCCTCGGCGGCCTCGACCGCCCGGACCGCCTCGGAGCCGATCCGGCCCTTGGCGCCGAGGACCGCCACGCGCAGCTTGCTCATCTCTTGTGCTTCCTTACGGGAGTGGTTAGGCGACGGCGTCGTGCAGCCGCGCGGCCTGCTTGTCCTTCAGCGGGCCGATGACCGACAGCGACGGGCGCTGTCCCAGGATGTCGCGGGCGACCGAGCGGACCTCGTCCGGGGTGACCGCGGCTATCCGGTCCAGCATGTCGTCGACGGACATCTGCTCGCCCCAGCACAGCTCGCTCTTGCCGATGCGGTTCATCAGCGCGCCGGTGTCCTCCAGGCCGAGGACGGTGGAGCCCTGGAGCTGGCCGATGGCGCGGGCGATCTCGTCGTCGGTGAGGCCGTTGACGGCGACGTGGTCGAGTTCGTCGCGGCAGATCCGCAGCACGTCGTGCACCTGGCTCGGCCGGCAGCCGGCGTAGACGCCGAACAGGCCGCAGTCGGCGAAGCCGGAGGTGTACGAGTAGACGCTGTAGGCCAGGCCGCGCTTCTCCCGGACCTCCTGGAAGAGGCGGGAGGACATGCCGCCGCCGAGGGCGGTGTTGAGCACGCCCATGGCCCAGCGGCGGTCGTCGGTGCGGGCGAGGCCCGGCATGCCGAGGACGACATGGGCCTGCTCGGTCTTGCGGCCGAGCAGCTCGACCTTGCCGGACGTGCGGATCGTACGGCTGCCGTCGCGGGGGCCGATGGGCCGTGCGTCCTGGTTCCGCAGGGCGCCCGCCTTCTCGAAGGCCGCGCGGACCTGCCGTACGACCTTGGCGTGGTCGATGTTGCCGGCGCAGGCGACCACCAGGTGGGTGGGGTCGTAGTGCTTCTTGTAGAAGCGGCGGATGCGGTCGGCGGTGAGGGCGTTGACGGTGTCGACCGTGCCGAGGACGGGGCGGCCGAGGGCGTTGTCGCCGAACATGGTGTGCGCGAACAGGTCGTGCACGCAGTCGCCCGGGTCGTCCTCGGTCATGGCGATCTCTTCGAGGATCGCGCCGCGCTCGACGTCGACGTCCTGCTCGAGGATCAGCGAGCCGGTCAGCATGTCGCAGACGACGTCGATGGCGAGCGGCAGGTCGGTGTCGAGCACGCGCGCGTAGTAGCACGTGTACTCCTTCGCCGTGAACGCGTTCATCTCGCCGCCGACGGCGTCGATCGCGGCGGAGATGTCCAGCGCGCTGCGCCGCTGCGTGCCCTTGAAGAGCAGGTGCTCCAGGTAGTGCGTGGCGCCGTTCAGGGCCGCCGTCTCGTCGCGGGAGCCGACGTGCGCCCAGATGCCGAAGGTCGCGGAGCGGACCGAGGGCAGGGTCTCCGTGACGATGCGCAGGCCGCCCGGGAGGGTGGTCCTGCGGACGGTGCCGATGCCGTTCTGGCCCTTGATGAGGGTTTGGGTACGGGCGACGGCCCGCGCCTCCGAAGAGGGGCGGGCCGTCACCTGGGAGCTACGGGACGTCACTGCTCGGCGTCGTCCTTCGACTCGTCAGAGCCTTCCTCGCCCTCGATCACCGGAACGAGGGAGAGCTTGCCGCGGGAGTCGATCTCGGCGATCTCGACCTGGACCTTCTGGCCCACGCCGAGGACGTCCTCGACGTTCTCCACGCGCTTGCCGCCGGCGAGCTTGCGGATCTGCGAGATGTGCAGCAGACCGTCCTTGCCGGGCAGCAGGGAGACGAACGCACCGAAGGTGGTCGTCTTGACGACCGTACCGAGGTAGCGCTCGCCGACCTCGGGCATCGTCGGGTTGGCGATGCCGTTGATCGTGGCGCGGGCGGCCTCGGCGGAGGGGCCGTCGGCGGCGCCGATGTAGATCGTGCCGTCGTCCTCGATGGTGATCTCGGCGCCCGTGTCCTCCTGGATCTGGTTGATCATCTTGCCCTTGGGGCCGATGACCTCGCCGATCTTGTCGACCGGGATCTTGACGGTGATGATCCGCGGGGCGTGCGGGCTCATCTCGTCGGGCCGGTCGATGGCCTCCATCATCACGTCGAGGATGTGCAGGCGGGCGTCGCGGGCCTGCTTGAGGGCCGCGGCCAGGACGGAGGCCGGGATGCCGTCCAGCTTGGTGTCGAGCTGGAGGGCGGTGACGAAGTCCTTGGTGCCGGCGACCTTGAAGTCCATGTCGCCGAAGGCGTCCTCGGCGCCGAGGATGTCGGTGAGGGTGACGTAGTGCGTCTCGCCCTCGATCTCCTGGGAGATCAGGCCCATGGCGATGCCGGCGACCGGGGCCTTCAGGGGCACACCGGCGTTCAGCAGCGACATGGTGGAGGCGCAGACCGAGCCCATGGACGTCGAGCCGTTGGAGCCGAGGGCCTCGGACACCTGGCGGATCGCGTACGGGAACTCCTCGCGCGACGGCAGCACCGGCACCAGGGCGCGCTCGGCGAGGGCGCCGTGGCCGATCTCGCGGCGCTTCGGGGAGCCGACGCGGCCGGTCTCGCCGGTGGAGTACGGCGGGAAGTTGTAGTTGTGCATGTAGCGCTTGCGGGTCACCGGGGAGAGGGTGTCCAGCTGCTGCTCCATGCGGAGCATGTTGAGGGTGGTGACGCCCAGGATCTGGGTCTCGCCACGCTCGAACAGCGCGGAGCCGTGCACCCGCGGGATGGCCTCGACCTCGGCGGCCAGCGTGCGGATGTCGGTGACACCGCGGCCGTCGATGCGCTTCTTCTCCTTGATGACGCGCTCACGGACCAGGGTCTTGGTCAGCGAGCGGTACGCGGCGGAGATCTCCTTCTCGCGGCCCTCGAACTCCGGCAGGAGCTTCTCGGCGGCGAGCTGCTTGACGCGGTCCAGCTCGGCCTCGCGCTCCTGCTTGCCGGCGATGGTGAGCGCCTGGGCCAGCTCGGGCTTGACCGCGGCGGTCAGGGCCTCCAGGACGTCGTCCTGGTAGTCCAGGAAGATGGGGAACTCGCCGACCGGCTTGGCGGCCTTGGCGGCGAGGTCGGCCTGGGCGCGGCACAGGACCTTGATGAAGGGCTTGGCGGCCTCCAGACCGGCGGCGACGACCTCCTCGGTCGGCGCCTCGGCGCCGCCCTCGACCAGCTTGATGGTCTTCTCGGTGGCCTCGGCCTCGACCATCATGATCGCGACGTCGCCGTCCTCCAGGACGCGGCCGGCGACCACCATGTCGAAGACGGCGTCCTCGAGCTCGGTGTGCGTCGGGAACGCGACCCACTGGCCGCGGATCAGCGCGACGCGGACGCCGCCGATCGGGCCGGAGAAGGGCAGGCCGGCCAGCTGCGTCGACGCGGACGCGGCGTTGATCGCCACGACGTCGTACAGGTGGTCGGGGTTGAGCGCCATGACCGTGCAGACGACCTGGATCTCGTTGCGCAGGCCCTTCTTGAAGGACGGGCGCAGCGGGCGGTCGATGAGGCGGCAGGTGAGGATCGCGTCCTCGGAGGGCCGGCCCTCACGGCGGAAGAAGCTGCCGGGGATCTTGCCGGCGGCGTACATCCGCTCCTCGACGTCCACCGTCAGCGGGAAGAAGTCGAGCTGGTCCTTGGGCTGCTTGGATGCGGTGGTGGCCGACAGCACCATGGTGTCGTCGTCCAGGTACGCCACGGCGGAACCGGCGGCCTGCTTGGCCAGGCGGCCCGTCTCGAAGCGGATGGTGCGGGTACCGAAGGCGCCGTTGTCGATGACGGCCTCGGCGTAGTGGGTCTCGTTCTCCACTAGCGTTTTCTCCGTTACATATCGTCTTTCGTCCCTTGGCTGCCCGTGTGGCAGGGGGACGGTGGTGGAGAAGCGCGCCGTCTGATGCGGGCCGGTCTTCGATCGAAGCACCCGGGGCTCACTTCCCCCCGGGGGCCACTACCGAGGACCGGCGGCGGCGAGGTGCGCTTCTCCTCGTTCTGGGTGAACGTCGCTGTGATGCGTCGTTCTGTGTCGCACGTAATGCGTTGTGCTACCACACTACAAAGCGTGAGTGACACTCCGCACGTTTCCGCGTGCACGGAGAGGGTCTCCCCCCGTACGACGTGAGGGTTTCCCGTGTACTCCCGTGTACGACGAAGGGAGCGGCCCCCGGGTCCTGCCGGGAACCGCTCCCTTCACGGCGTCTTACTTGGCGCCCGCCGCACCACGGCGGATGCCGAGGCGGTCGACCAGCGTACGGAAGCGCTGGATGTCCTTCTTCGCCAGGTACTGCAGAAGGCGGCGGCGCTGACCGACGAGGATCAGCAGGCCACGACGGGAGTGGTGGTCGTGCTTGTGGGTCTTGAGGTGCTCCGTCAGGTCGGAGATCCGACGGGAGAGCAGAGCGACCTGGACCTCGGGGGAGCCGGTGTCACCCTCCTTGGTACCGAACTCGGCGATGATCTGC
The DNA here is from genome assembly GCF_043202415.1 of Streptomyces sp. NPDC048192. Lineage (NCBI taxonomy): Bacteria > Bacillati > Actinomycetota > Actinomycetes > Kitasatosporales > Streptomycetaceae > Streptomyces > Streptomyces sp. NPDC048192. The sequence continues at coordinate 218,540 of NZ_JBIDAL010000015.1, read as the reverse complement.
TTCTTCGTAGCGGCGTCGAGCGACACGCGTACTCCTCATAGTCTCTGAGTGGCCACCGAGTGCCCCCGGTCTGCTTCTCGGGGGAGCTTCCGTTACTCGGGAGGCGGGGATCCGCTGGGCGCGGCCACCAGAACCGAAGGCTCCGGGGGTGCGTACACAAACGGCCGTCACTCAGGGTACCAGGGCGTTTCGGCCGCCCGTGTCACCGGTCGCGCTGGACGTACCAGACCAGGACGCCGACGATCACGAGGAGCAGCAGGAGGATCATCCACCAGTCGACGCCGCCGCCGGATCCGTGGCTCCCGTAGTGGTGGTAGCTGCTGTGATAGCCGCCGTGGTAGCCGCCGCTCTTACGGCCGCCCAGGGCGAGGACGCCGGTCGACGGGAGGGACCACGGGGCAGTGCCGGGCATGCTCATGGACTGGAATTTACGTGGGCATGGCATGGCATGGGCACGCCTGTTGCCTCCCTGTGACGAAACCTCCGCTCCCCCGGCACATGCGGGCGCCGTGCGCCCCGCGTTCTCCGGCCGTACCCTCCTGCGGGCGTTGACCAGGCTGTTTCACCGTACGCGCGCGTGCCCTGCCAGTAGGGTGACAGCGCAACGCTGTCCGTAGCCGAAGGGGGCCGCTTCACCATGGCCGAGACACAGGGCACGAGCGCCGGGACGTCGGCGCCGGAATCGCAGGAGGACGTCAAGGCGCGCAAGGAGCGGGAGCGGGACGAGCTGTACTCCCTCGACATCTCCGGCGTGGAGTGGCACTGCGCGCCCGGCACCGAGGAGCACGAGGAGCGCGTCGAGATCGCGTACCTGCCCGGCGGCGCGGTGGCCATGCGCTCCTCCCTCGACCACGACACCGTCCTGCGCTACACCGAGGCCGAGTGGCGGGCGTTCGTGCTGGGGGCGCGGGACGGGGAGTTCGACCTGGAGCCCAATGAGCGCAACGGAGGGCTCGGGGCGTAACCGGCGGGACGGGAAAGGGGCGGCACGCGTGCGTGCCGCCCCTTTTTCCGCTTTGTGCCGTGTCAGTGCTTCAGCCCCGCGGTGCCCACTCCGATCACCGAGAGCACCGGGTTCCTCGGATGGACGAGGTCGCGCGTCAGAAGGCGGCGGGCGAAGAAGGCGTGCCCCTGTTCGTACAGGATGTCCGACTGTTCCGGATCACTGAGTTCACCCTCGTCGTCCTCCGGGAGGTGGAACAGGAGATACGGGGTCTCCTTGTCGGTCCGGGGGTTCCAGTCCACCACGGCCGCCGGCTGGACGTCGTCCTCGGAGGTGCGGAAGACGATCAGGTCGTCGCCGTTCACGCGGACGGGAACGACCCGCTGGAAGAGCCTGCCCGCGAACTTGGCGACGGCGGTGCCCTTCTCGAGGTCGAAGGCCGTGATGTGGTTCTCCGGCTTCCTGGTGACGTCGTCAGTGTCTTTGCTCATGACGAAGACCCGGTCGTGGCCGACTGCCATGCCGTAGCACTTGTCGACGGCTTCGAAGAAGGCCTCGGCGTTGCCGCCGCACTTGGGGTCGTAGCCGTCCATCGAGATGGTGGCCAGCCGCTCACCGGTCTTGGGGTTCAGAGTGATCAGGTCCGTGACCCGGTAGTCCCCTGCCTCGACGGCGATCACGGGCGGGTCGGCGGACGGCAGGTAGATGCTCTTCAGACCATTGCTGACCGAGTAGCGCCACACGGTCTTGCCGGTGCGCGGCTCCAGCTTCTCCACCCGGTAGGTGGGGTCGCTGGAGTCGCCGCACTTGACGAGGGCCAGCAGGGCCCCGCCACCGGCATAGGCCGAGTCGTGGCACTGCGACGTGCTGCGCGTGCCCCACAGCCGCTTGCCGCTGTCCATGTCATACGCCGCCGACCCGTCGACCCAGGCGATGGCCACGACGCCCTGCGTCAGGGAGACGTTGGTGCTGGTGATGGAGGCGGCGCGGGCCTCCGGCACCTTCTGCTGCCAGAGCTTCTTGCCGGTGTCGAGGTCGACCGTGAGCACCTCGTCACAGGCCCCTTGCTGGGGGGAGTTGATGTTTCCGGGCTCGACGAGGACGGCTGTCCGGTCGTCCGCGGTGACGTCACGGCTGACGGCGCAGACGTGACCGCCGAGTTGGAGAGTCCATGCCTTCGCGTCCCAGTCGGGGTTCGGCTCGATCTGGTAGCCCTCGATGCGGTCGGCGAGGGCCCGCGCGGCGATCTTGGGCGTGGCCCAGGTGACGGGCGCGAACCGCTGCTGACGACCGGTGAGGCCACTTTCGTTGTGTTGGACGACGACCTGGCCCTCCGGTGAGACGGGGGGCTTCTCCACGGTGCGGCGTATCGCGTCAGCTGCCTGCCGTGCCGTCGCGGTGTCGGTCCGCTCCTTCGTGGGACCGCCCGCGTTGTACCAGAGCAGGCCCACGCCGAGGCACACGACGGCGATCACCACCGCGGCGACCGCGCCGAGGACGCGCCTGAGCCGTCTGGCCCGCGGCCGGTCCTCCGCCGGCGCGGGCTGGGTGTACATCGGCGGAGGCGGGCCGAAGCTCACGCTGATCCTTTCGTCGTCGGTGGCGCAGACCGTCGCTGGTGACTGCGACTGTGCCGCACACGACCGGCGTGGGGTGATCGCCTTCTTGTGGAGTCCCGGCTTCGAGTGGCACGCAGCGGCATGAACCGGCCCCCAGGGCCTCCGGGTGACGCTCAGCGCCGGCGGCCCTGGGGACGTGCGTCGGTCATTTGCTGGTCATCGCCCGAGCGGTCGCGTACACGTTGAAGACGGCCAGAGCCAGCGGGATCAGGGTGAGCAGGACGAAGCCCTCGCAGATTTCAAGGAAGCGGCCCCAGAACGGGGTCAGACCGCCCCGCGGCAGGATCAGGCCCAGCGCCGTCACCACCGCCGTGACCGCGGCGATGGCGGCGATCAGCCAGATGGTGCGGATGTCGAGGTCGGTACGGTCGCCGGTCAGCGCCTCGAGCACCACATGGCGCGGCGGGTTGAGGGCGAGACCGAGGCCGAGCAGAACCACGGAGGCCAGGCCGGCGGCGAGGACGGGAGCGACCTGGGCGGTGTAGCGGAAGAGGCCCGCGCGCATCAGCATCGCGACGCCGGTGGCGAAGGCGAGAACCTGAGCCCAGACGTCGTCGGAGAAGCCCAGCACCGCCGAGGCGCCGACGGCGAGCACGGCGCAGCCGCCGACGAGACCGACGAGGAGTTCGTGACCGCGCCGGGCCTGGGCCTCGACGCGCTCGGTGTCCACCGTCTCCGGCACGGTGGAATCGGTGCCGTAGGCGGACCGGCTCGGGCCGCCGCTGCTCGGGGCTTCGAAACCGATCGGCAGCCGGGCGAAACGCATGGACATGCCGGGCAGGAAGGCGAGCGCGCCCACGGCAACGGGTGCGCACAAGGCGGCCATCTCCGTCGCGGACCAGTGGGTGAGGGTCGCGACGAAGACGACGACCAGGGTGATCGCCGAGGCGAACACGAAGGCCACGAACGGGCCGTCACCCTGCGGGGAGCACAGGGTCAGGATCAGGGCCGCGATGAGGACGGCGGCACACGCGAGCAGGAACTGCAGCCTGCCGATGCCCTCGCCGTGGGTGAGCGGCAGCAGTCCGCTGCCCGCGACGCCGATGTTGGGCAGCGCGCCCAGACCGAGGGCGACAGCCGAGCCGCGGTCGTCGTAGACCCGGGCGCGGACCGCGGAGAGCACGACGAGCAGGACACCGGCGACGGCCGCGAGGATGCCGGCCAGGCCGTGCATGTCGTGGCGCGGGTCGGCGGTCCAGGCGACGAACGCGAGCAGCGTCGGCAGCACTCCGCCGCCGACGAGGCCCGCCGCGCGGGTCAGATCGCCGCTCCAGAGCTTGTGCTGCTTGGTGACGGCGGAGGCGACGGCCTCGGCGACGTCGTCGAAGACGGCCGGTGGCAGGGATTCGGCGAACGGGCGCAGGGTGAGGAGTTCGCCGTCAAGAATGCGCTGGGCGGCGAAGGAGCGGGCGCTGTCCAGCACCGTTCCGTCGGTGCGGACGAGGTGGTAGCCGACCGGGGCGCCCGCCTCGGGATTCTGCCGGGACAGCCGGAGGATCTCCGGATAGAGGTCGGCGACCGGGACGTCGTCGGGCAGTGCCACGTCGATACGGCTGTCGGGCGCGACGATGGTGACCCGGCAGAAGCCGAGTCCGGTACCGGACCCGACCGGGGCTCCCGTCCCGGGTCCGCCGGTGGCGGCCGTCATGCTCACCTGCTGCTCCCCCTCAGTGGTGGTGGTGCGTCTACTTCGTGAAGGTCTCGTGCCGGTTCGCCCCGCGCACAGCGGCACGAATGCCGTGCGGCAGAGTTCCGGGACCTTCCCCCCTCGACATCGAGGGGGTTGTCCGGGTATGTCCAGCATGCTCGGCGTGTGCTCACGCGAACATTCGGCACCCTACCGCTCACCGGTGCGCCGTGAACTCAGTAGGATCACGCGGCGGCCTGCGCTCGCCGGACACGGGGCGGCGGGTGGAAAGCCTGGGTCGGGCAAGGGAATTGGTGAGCAGTGAGCCAGATTGTCGTCAAGCGCCCCGCTAGGGCGCTGCCGTCCGAAGTGCCCACGGAAGAGGTCGTTGTCCAGCCACCGCCCGAACTCCCGCGGGGGCATCAGGAGAGTGTCCTGATGCAGCTCCTGCCCACGCTGGGCATGGGCGGCTCGGTGGTGTTCTTCTTCACGAACGGTCAGCCGTTCATGAAGATCATGGGCATGATCATGATTGCCTCGACGGTGGCGATGTCCATCGCGATGGTGGTCCGCTTCCGCCGCGGCTCCCAGGGTCAGCTGGCCGACATGCGCCGCGACTACCTCAGCTATCTGTCGCAGACCCGCAGGTCCGCCGTGAAGACGGCGAAGGCCCAGCGGGACGCCCAGTACTACCTGCACCCCTCTCCCGAACAGCTGTGGGCGCTCGTCGCAGAGGGCAGCCGGGTGTGGGAACGGCGGCCGGGCGACGAGGACTTCGCGCATGTGCGCGTCGGACTGGGCCCCCAGCCCCTGGCAACCCCGCTCATCGCTCCCGAGACGGGACCGGTCGAGCAGTTGGAACCGCTCACCGCGGGCGCGATGCAGCGCTTCCTCGCCGCGCACGGCACCGTCGGCGACCTGCCGATGGCGGTGTCGCTGCGCGCCTTCTACCACCTCACGGTCAGCGGTGAGCCGCAGTCCGTACGGGCCTGCGCCCGCGCCCTGGTCGGCTCACTCGCGTCCCTGCACTCCCCCGAGGACCTGGTCATCGCGGTGGCCGCGGGCCGTGAGGCACTGCCGCACTGGGACTGGGTCAAGTGGCTCCCGCACGTACAGGCCTCCGGTGAGGTGGACGGGGCGGGCACCCGCCGCCTGATCGGCACCGACCCGCGCGAGCTGGAAGACCTGCTGTCCTTCCGGTTGACCGGCCGCCCGCGGTTCCATCCCGCCGCGTCACCGCTGCTGGACGCGCCGCACATCGTGCTCGTCCTGGACGACATCTCCCTGATGCCGGACTCGGTGCTCGCCAACCCGGAGGGTCTTCAGGGCGTCACGGTCGTCGAGGTCGTGCCCGGAGAACTCACCACGACGGGCGGCGACCTGTCCGTCGTCGTACAACCGGGCCTGCTGCGCCTGGAGTCCGGGCACGGAGAGGTCTACGAGGGCACCCCGGACGCGTTGTCCTACGCGTCCGCCGAGGCGCTGGCCCGGCAGCTGGCCCCGCTGCGCATGGCATCCGGTGGCGACGACGACGAACCGCTGCTCGCGAACCTGGAGTTCACCGACCTCCTCGGCCTCGGCGACGCGGCGTCGGTGGACACCAAGCGGACCTGGCGCCCGCGCGCGCTGGCGGAGCGTCTGCGCGTACCGATCGGCGTCGGCGTGGACGGCCGGCCCGTGATGCTGGACCTGAAGGAGGCCGCCCAGGAAGGCATGGGCCCGCACGGCCTGTGCGTCGGTGCGACCGGGTCCGGCAAGTCGGAGCTGCTGCGCACCCTCGTCCTCGGCCTCGCCGTCACCCACTCCTCCGAGACCCTGAACTTCGTCCTCGCGGACTTCAAGGGTGGCGCGACCTTCGCCGGCATGGCACAGATGCCGCACGTGGCGGCGGTCATCACCAACCTGGCCGACGACCTCACCCTGGTCGACCGCATGGGCGACTCGATCCGCGGTGAACTCAACCGCCGCCAGGAGCTGCTGCGCGACGCGGGAAACTACGCCAACATCCACGACTACGAGAAGGCCCGTGCGGCAGGCGCCCCGCTCCAGCCGATCCCGTCGCTGGTCCTGGTGATCGACGAGTTCAGCGAACTGCTGACGGCGAAGCCGGACTTCATCGAGATGTTCGTGCAGATCGGCCGTATCGGCCGTTCGCTGGGCGTGCATCTGCTGCTGGCCTCGCAGCGCCTGGAGGAGGGCCGCCTGCGCGGTCTGGAGACCTACCTGTCGTACCGCATCGGTCTGCGGACCTTCTCGGCGGCGGAATCCCGTGCCGCCCTCGGCGTCCCCGACGCCTACGAACTCCCCAACGTCCCCGGTTCCGGCTTCCTGAAGTTCGGCACGGACGAAATGGTGCGCTTCAAGGCCGCGTACGTCTCGGGCGTGTACCGTTCCGGCCCGCAACGCGCCGCGCTGGGCGGGGGCCCCCTGCCGATGGACCGGCGCCCGGTGCTGTTCACAGCCACCGAGGTGCCGGTGCAGTACACGGCCATCCCTCAGCAGCGCATCGAGTCGGCTCCCAAGGTCGACGACGCGCTGGCCGACACGGTCCTCGACGTGATCGTGCGCCGGCTGGAGGCCCAGGGCCCGGCGGCGCACCAGGTGTGGCTGCCGCCGCTGGAGAGCCCGCCCTCGCTGGACGCGCTGCTGCCCGGCCTCGCTGCGGTGGAGGGCCGCGGTCTGACCCAGCCGAACTACGAGGGTGCCGGCCGACTGGTCGTCCCGGTCGGTCTGGTCGACAAGCCGTACGAGCAGCGCCGCGATCGCCTCATGCTCGACTTCTCGGGCGCCGCGGGCCACATGCAGATCATCGGCGGCCCCCAGTCCGGCAAGTCGACTCTCCTGCGTTCCCTGATCTGCTCCTTCGCGCTCACGCACACGCCGCACGAAGTGCAGTTCTACGGCCTGGACTTCGGTGGCGGCGGCATGGCCGCGGTGGACGGCCTGCCGCACGTCGGTGGCGTCGCCTCCCGCCTCGACCCGGAGCGCGTCCGCCGTACGGTCTCCGAGGTGTACGGCGTCCTGACCCGCCGCGAGGAGTACTTCCGCTCCGCCGGCATCGCCTCGATCGCCGACTACCGCAACCGCCGCGCCCGCGGCGAGATCTCGGTGACGGACCAGCCCTGGGGCGACGTCTTCCTGGTCATCGACGGCTGGGGCAACTTCCGCACGGACTACGAGGGCCTGGAACCTGCGGTCCTCGACATCGCCGCGCGCGGTCTGGGGTACGGCATCCACCTGGTCATCACCGCGTCGCGCTCGATGGAGGTCCGGGCGAACCTCAAGGACCACCTGATGAACCGCCTGGAGCTGCGCCTGGGTGACGTCATGGACTCGGAGATCGACCGGAAGGTGGCGGCGAACGTCCCCGCCGGCGTTCCCGGTCGCGGTCTGTCCCCCCAGAAGCTGCACTTCATGGCGGCGGTGCCGCGCATCGACGGCCTGACGTCCGACACCGACCTCGCCGAGGCCACGGCGGCGCTCTCTACCGAGGTCGGCCGCCACTGGCAGGCACCGGGCGCACCCAGGGTGCGACTGCTGCCGCGCCGGCTCGAGGCGGCCCAGCTGCCGCAGGGCGACCGCTTGCCGAAGCAGGGCGTGGCCTTCGCGCTGGACGAGGACAACCTGGAGCCGGTGTTCGTCGACTTCGAGCAGGACCCGTTCTTCCTCGTCTTCGGCGAGAGCGAGTCCGGCAAGTCCAACCTGCTCCGGCTGCTGATCCGGCAGCTGTCCCTGCGGTACGGCGGCGACGAGGCGAAGTTCTTCGTCGTCGACAACCGCCGCTCCCTGCTGGACGTCACCCCCGCCTCCCACCTGGCGGAGTACATCCCGATGTCCAGCCAGATGGACCACCACATGACGGCCCTGGGCGACCTCATGCAGCGCCGCAGCCCCACGGCCGACGTCACCCCGCAGCAGCTGCGGGACCGGAGCTGGTGGCGCGGCCCGCAGGTCTACGTGGTCATCGACGACTACGACCTCGTCTCCACCTCCAGCGGCAACCCGCTCAGCGGCCTGACGGAGCTGCTGCCCTTCGCCCGCGACGTCGGCGTCCGTTTCATCATCGCCCGCTCCTCCGCGGGCGCGAGCCGCGCCGCCTACGAGCCCTTCCTGCAGCGCATGAAGGAACTCGGCGCTCAGGGAATCGTCCTGGCCGGCGACCCGGCGGAGGGCGACATCCTCGGCGGCGTCCGGCCCCGTCCGATGCCCGCGGGGCGAGGCGTCTTCGTGTCGCGGAAGCGGGGGAAGCCGTTGGTTCAGACGGGGTTGGTGGAGGTGGAGTACTGACGGGAGAAGGCGGGGCTGCAGCAGGGCTTCGCTCTGGGCTCCGCCCTCGACCGCGTCGCCGAGCACTGGGTCGACCGGGGACAGACTCTTCTCGTCGCCCGTGCTCGCGTCTCCGCCCACCTGCCCTGCACCGAGCCCCGGCATGCGGCCGACGAGTCCACAGCGCCGACGCTCCCGGCAGCATCTCCCAGCTGGACCAAGGCTTCGATGAGCGTAAGAAAAGCCCCCGAACACGACTGGGGGTGGGCACCCTCCGTGCGCGCCCACCCCGCTACCGCGACGTACCGATGATCCCGGCCACTTACTGGAAGTAGCTGGCGGCCTTCTTGTCGCCGCCCATGTAGTCACCGCCGGCGGCGTGCACGGCCCGGCCGATGGCGTGGAGAGCCTCGTGGATGGCCCTGGCCTCACGGTCCCACTCGGCCTGCCTCTTGATGTACGCCTGGTGGGCCTCGCCCTCCCACATGCCCGAGACGTTCTGGACCTCGCGCTTGATCGTTTCGAGGCTGGCCTCCAGGTTCTTGGCCTGGTTGGCGATCTCGGTCGCGATGTGGTCGAGGCCGTCGTAATGGACCTCTGTCACGCCGCTGTTGTTGACGCCCATGATTCCTCCGTTGTTCCGAGAAGTAGTGGTCTGGCCGTGATCAGAGGTTGTTCAGCGCCGAGTGCGCGCCGCCGAGTTGTACGTCGATGCTCCGGACCTTGGCGCGGACCTCGTCCTCGGTGTGGTCGTTGATCTTCATGGTGGTGTTCATCGACTCGATGAACCCGACCAGGATGTTGCCGATCCGGACCATGTGCTCGTTGATCTCGGTCTGCTTGGCGTTGAACGCGCCGGCGCCGATGCCCTTCCAGTGGCCCTCGAGCGAGTCGATCAGGCCCTGGAGTCGACGGACCTGGCCCTTGATGTCGTCGAACTGCCCCAGAAGCTTCTGCTCAAGGCCTGCGACTGATTCTTTTGTGATCTTCTGAGTGCCTGCGGCCATTTCGATGCCTTTCTCTGTGAACTGACCTTGCCCGGTGCCGGCTCGAGGCGGCCGGCACCGGTGGCAAGCGGACCTCTGCCCATTCGGCGAATGAGCAGCTGCGCGAGGGACCGGTCAGGCGTTACGCCGTGCACGCAGCACGGCGAATCCGGCGCCTCCGATGACGAGTACGGCTGCTGCGGCGCCGACGATCAACCAGGTCTGGGTGCTGCTGCCGGAGCCGGCGTTCTTTGCGGCGGCGGAGGTGGCGCCGCTGGAGGATCCGGCGTCCTTGGCCGGGTTACCGGACGGGGTCTTGGCCGCAGGAGTACCGGCGGCTGAGGTGGCGTCGCCGTTCTCGGCAGCCAGGGGGTCGACGTTGGCCGGACCGGGGTCGATGTTCTTGTTGATCAGCACGCGACGCGGGCGGATGAGGCCGTAACCGAGATACCTGCTGGGCTTGTCCTTCGGCCAGGAGCGGCCCGCGGTGTCCAGGAGCGTCCGCAGGACCTGGTCGGCCGTCCAGTTGGGGTGAGCCGACCAGACGAGGGCGGCGGAGGCGGAGGCGATGGCGGTGGCGGGGCTGGTTCCCGAAGGGGTGCAGTACTCGGTGAACTTGGCGTCGCACCAGCCGGGAATGTCGACGCCCGGCGCTGCGAAGTCGACGTAGTTGCTCTTCGTGGAAAACTTGGCGACGGTTCCGGAACTGTCGATAGCGCCGACGCCGACAACGTAGGGCTCCGTGACAGGGTATTGAGCCTTGCCCTTCTCCCCATCATTGCCGACCGCAGCAAACATCAGCTTCCCCTTGGAGGCCGCATACTTGATGGCGTCCTCCTCGTTGGGGTCCGGGTAAGGGCTGCTGTAGGACATGCTGATGATCTTTGCGTCGCTGTCGGCGGCAGCACGGATCGCTTCCGCAGAAGTGGGTGACTTCGGGTCGTCTTTGGCGCCAGGTGTGTCAGTCAAATAGATACGAATCGGAATGATCTTGGCGCTCGGCGCCAACCCCTTGATGCCGCCGCCCACTCCTGTTCCGGCGATGATCTCGGCCATCGAGGTCCCGTGACCGTTGTAGTCCTCAGTGGCCCGGTACTGCACGGATTTCGGCAGCTCGTCGGCCAGCACTTGCCCCTTGAGTGACGAAGTCGCCGAGTTGACCCCGGTATCGATAACGGCGACCTTCACCCCTTTGCCTGTGCTGTACTTCCACATCTCGTCGGCGCCCATGGACTTCAGGTACCACTGCTTCGACTGAGTGTCCGAGGCCGCGGCTGTCCCGGGAGCCAGCGCAGCGGAGCCGACAACCAATGCGCCCAGTGCCGAGCACACCGCCGCAAGGCGTCTCACATTGCGCCTCCTCGGGAGGTCAATACCTCTACCGCGTCGGCCGGTCCCTGGCTTCATGCCTGTGTAAGTCCTCGCTCGTGTTCAGTCACGCTTCTTGGGCGCGTCACGCCGCTGCTTCTGCGACGGGCGGTGCTGCTGCTTCTCGGCGGGCCCGCCGACACGGCCGGTCCCCTCGTCCGGGGCCTGGCGGTTGCCGACCGCACCACGGCCGAGCCCTGCACCACGGGCGCCGGCCTCGGAGCCTCCTCCGGGTGCCGATCCGGCGGCATTCCGGGGCGCACCGATCACACCCTCGGGATTGCCTGCCGAACGCAGCACGGACTGGCCGGTACCGGACTCGTCCCTCACCGCGGGCGCGCCGACCACTCCTCGCTGCCCGAGGGGGCCCTTCGGCTGCGCCGAGGAGACCGGCTCATCAGCGCCGACGACCATACCGCGCGGCACACGGGAATTGGGCGCCGCTCCCGCCGTACGACCAGTGACAGGCTTGCCGCCCACAACACCATTGCGCACGGCACCGGTCGGGCCGGCCGCTCCGGCACGCTCACCAGGGGTGTTGGTCATTCTCGGCGTTCCGCCGGTGATGCCACGCCCCAGCGGGGAGCGCCCGGCCTGCTGAGCGGGCCCACGCACCGCCGACTCACCGGCCGGAGTCGCCGTACGCCCCACGGCGCGGGCAGCCTGCCCCATGGGCCCCTGGGGCACACGGCCGCCGGTGACGGTACGCCCGACCTGTTCCTCGGGCTCCTGCGGCACTCGGCCACCTGCAGTGCCCGAAGGACCCGTGCGCCCCTGTGTCGAAATCGGGAGCCGGCTGGTCGGCCGATAGCCCGTGGTGCGACCGCCAGTCGGCGCGATCGGCGGAACCATCGGTCCGGGCCCCAGCGGGGGCGTGGGGGTCGGCCCTCCGCCCCCAGCCGTCGGAAGAGTCGGCGTGGGGAGACCGGGCTGTGTGGTGTGTGCCGGGGGAGGCAGCGTACCGACGGTGTTGATTTCCGTGCCGACATCGTGACCGACCGGATGCACGCTGGGTGCGTGCACCTCCCTGGGATGCGGCACCGCGCCGCCTGCCGTTGTGTCGTGCGAGCCGACCACCGGGTTGTCGCCGCCTGCGATGCTTCGCCGGGCCGAGGCCGTCGGCGTCCCGGTGCCATACGGGCGAATCTCATCGCGTGAGCCTGACGGCCGCGGCACCCCGAAGTCCGGAAGCTTGTCGATCTTCGCCATGGACGGCTTGGGCTGCGACTGCAACGTCCCGCCGGCCACCGAGTAATAGGAGGCCAACCGGTTCATCTGGTTGATGGCCTCTTGCCGGTTCTTCTCGACCTTCTGCGCGAGCACGTAGTCCGGGTTGCTGTCGACCTGCTTGGCCTTGGGCAGCAGCCAAGGCCGCTTCTGCTCGCCGGCGGGGCGGGGGTCCCGCTCCTGGGGCATGGACTTGGACACGGAGGCCAGGCCCGTGGCGGCGGCAGTTACCTCCGCACCGACGTTGTGCGCGTAGTCCTCGAACTCCCCTGCCCACGCGAGGAGCGAGGTGGCGTACGCGTGGAAGGACGTGGCGCCCTCGCCCTCCCAGTCGACGTTGTCGACGTACTTGCGCAAGTCCTTGGCGGCGGCACTGATGGCGTCGCGGGCATCCCAGATGGCCTTGCCGGCCATCTCCAGATGCTCGGGGTTGGCCTGCTCGACCGCGTCGATCATGTCGTTGAGGTCGCACTCGTCGAACTGGCTCCTGCCGAACGGCATGCCCCTGAGGAAGTTGTCGACCATGGCGAGCGCGTCGGACGCGCCGGCCAGCACGTTCGCTTCCTTGAGACCGCTCTTGTACTGGGGCCGCTGCTTCCAGTCGTCGCTCACTGAGTGCTCACCCCCACAGACTTGTCGTCGGTGTGCTGCCTCGTGTCCTTCTGAGGCTGCTGGTGCTTCTCGGGGTGCGTCTTCTCGTATTCGCGATCGATCTTGGCCTTGATCTCCCAGAACCGACGCCGCACTTCGTCCTCGGTACCGTCGTACGTGGCATCTGCCGAGCGCGCGGCCAACTGCAGAGCCTCGATGTGCAGGCGCAAGGTCGACGACATGCTCATGAGCACGTCATGCACGTCCGAGTACCTGTCGTGCAGGAAGTCCGCCTCCGAGAACGGGATCTTCCCACCGCCGAACGACCTGCGGTCAAGCCCGTGGTGCCCGAGCTGGGACGGGCTTGCAGGAGATTTCTCGAACGCCGTCAGCGCGTTGCTCAACCCATCACTGAACTTCGACAGCGCATCAGCGCCGCGCCTCAGATTCGCGCTGCCACCGTCACCCACCGTGGCCCCTTCCCCGTTCCCCGTTGATCGAACTCGCGACAGACCGGAGAAGCGCCCCCCGGGTCCGTCGCCGACCACTGTAGTCACTGTGCAATTCGCGGCCAACTGAACTCTGTGACGGCTCAGTTGCAATGGTGTCCCGAAGTGACCGAGTCCGGGGTCACCCAAGACCGCCAAGGCGGTCAATAAGGACAGAAGCACCCCGACATCTGCGCAGAAGCTTCACATGCATCCAAGCGGGGAGACGCCACACACCAGCGAGACGGGAGCTTTGCAATCACAAAACCGACCCATGAAGGAAGCGGTCACCAGGCCACCGAAGGGTCAACGGGTGGCAAGCCGCGACCCGACCTGGCGGGCGAATGAGCCCACGAGTTGCCATGTCCACTGCGTCCACGCCTGCCATGGATCTCCACACGAACAATCCGCCACATGACGAACATGGTTGAGATTTTCCTCTGTGCGGGTTGCTAATTTGACGGGTCACAGGATCAGTCGCACGGGGGAAGGGGCCCTTCCATGGCATGGGACGAGTGGGAGCAGCTCAAGGCGCAGGCCGCTTCCGGACAGTCGGCCCACATGCAGCTGAACCATGTGGACGGTGGTGGAGCCCGATGATCGAAGCCTCGGTGGCCACCTCGGCACAGGACGGGTTCGACACCTCCGGTCGCCTGGTCCACCAGTACCTCGACGGCGAGGGAATTCCCCGGCAACTCGACACGGAAGACTGAGACGTTGGCATCCACTCGTACCAAGTCCTTGCTCGCCGGGGGAACGGCGCTGTTGCTCTGCCTCGTGGCAGTGGTCCTCTACACGGCGGGGCTCCCTCCCTTCGAAGAGAGCAAGGGCGAGATCAAGGCGTCGGAGGTGTGCCGTACCTTGGGGTCCGCCTCCAGCAGTGCTGCGGCGCTGAAGCGCGTCCTACCGGACAAGTCGTCGTATTCGTTCGATGACGCGATGACCGACCTGCGCACCGACGACAAGGACCGTACGTACGACACTTCTTGCTTCGTACGCGGCGATGGTCAGATGCTTCTCGCCGCGAGGACGCAAATGCTGGAGTACGACAAGGCCGACAGCTGGGTGAAGGAAGTGGTGACGCAGTTCGCTCCGGCCTCTTCACTCGTCTCCTTCGACGCCGGCGACAAGGCGGTCGGATCAAGCAGGGTTGCCGCCATCTACGTCCCGTGCGCCGGACAAGGCTCCGGAGAACACCTGAGCGTGGTCGTGGAGCTCAGGCAGCACGGCAGCACCACAGAAGCACAACAGCGTGACGGCTTGGCCTCACTCGCCCGAAACGCCGCACCGTTCGCACACCAGCTCACGGGTGTTCGGGCTCGTCATGCACAGGGCCCGTCTGACCCATGGGCCTCGCGCGGGCGTATCGGCCCCTCCGAGCCCCAGCAGGCCATTCAGTGCTTCACGGCCTGCCCTTCCACGCTCGGCCGCCTCCGCCGGGCGTCCCGCAGGGCCACCGCGCCTCCGCTCAGGCCCGCCACCAGTACGGCCACGCCGATGGCCACGTACGTGGCGATGCGGGCGGTGCGCTCCTGGGGAGTTTCCCCCAGCGTGAGCTTGGCGGGGGTCGGGGCCTCCACATGAGTCAGGCCGGCGTCGGGCCGGGGCGCCTCGATCGGGTGATCGTCCTCCGTGAGAGCGCGGACCGGGTCCACCACGCCCCAGCCGACGAGTCGGTCGTGGCCGGCGATGGAGCGCTCCGCCGTCTGCTCGATCTGGGCCACGACCTCGCGGGCCGTCCAATCGGGATGTTTGGCCTTGATCAGCGCGGCGACTCCGGCCACGTACGGCGCGGAGAAGCTCGTGCCGTTGTCGGAGCAGTGGCCGCCCTTGGGCACGGTCGAGATCATGTCGACACCCGGAGCGGCGACTCCGACCCAGTCCCCGGACTGGGAGAAGGGTGCGCGTTCGTTGTTGCGGTCGGAGGCTGCGACGGCCAGGACTCCGGGGTAGGAAGCGGGATAGGTCGGCTTGACGTTGCCGTCGAGGCCGTCGTTTCCCGCCGACGCGACCACCACGATCTTGCGGTTGAGGGCATCGTCGATCGCGTTGTGCAGGGCATCACCCGGAGGCACGGCGTTCGCGGTGTCCTGAGAGATGTTGATGACTTGCGCTCCCACCGCGATCGCATGCCTGATCGCCGCGGCAAGGCGATCGGAGGTGCCGTGGCCCTCGGCGTCGTTCTGCTTGATCGGGATGATCGTGGCCTCGGGGGCAAGGCCGACGAAGCCGGTGCCCTTCATGGGACGGGCGGCGATGATGCCCGCCACGCGCGTGCCGTGGCCGACCGTGTCGGTCGTGGGCTTGGACTTGGCGCCGTCGACCGGCTTGCCGTTGCCGTCCTTCGCGGGAAGGAGGTTCTCCCCCAAGGACGCGTTCACCGCCTGGGTCAGCTGCGGGTTGCTCGTGTCGACGCCGGTGTCGATCACGGCCACCTTCACGCCCTTGCCCTTGGACTGGCTCCACAGTTCGTCGAGGTTGACGCGCTGCAGGGCCCACGGGGTGCCGGTGTACTTGTGGTTGCTCTTGGAGAACGTGCACTGGTCGGAGACGGAGTCCGCGGCGGCCATCGGCGCCGCCAGCAGCGAGGCGGTGACGGCCAGCGTCGCCGCCAGGGTCGTACGGGTGCGCAGTGTGGATCGCATCGGCGTATCTCTCACGACCCCTGCGGCTGGCGTGCGGCCGCGGTGGACAGACGCGGGCCCGTCGGCAGGAACTCCGACCACGCCGCAGGGACGGGAGCCGGGTTCACGCCTGCGTAGCCGAGGCGGGTCTGCGCCAGCTCGGCCTCCTGCTGGAGTTCCTTGCGCTGTTTGGGAGTGATGCCGATGCCCTTGTCGTCGGTGGCGCTGTCGTCGTTGGACTGCAGGGCGTAGCGCAGGCCGGTGTCGGTCACCAGGAAGACCGGGCCGTCCTTGGTCGCGGTGCCCTGGAACTGGCGGTACAGCTGGCCGGAGCCGGCGGTGACGTACGCGCTGGAGGAGCCCGTGGGCAGGACCGCCGGAAAGTCCTTCCCGGCCCAGGTGGTCAGGGTGGTGTTTCCGTTGTCGGGATCGACGTGGTTCAGGACGGTGCAGATCGTGTTGCGGCTGCCGTCGGCGGTGGAGGCGTCGTTGATGGCGCTGGGGGTCTGCGTGGGCCATTTGTGGTCGGCGGCGAACGGCGCGTCTTGTTTGATGGCGCCCGCGCTGACCTCCTGGGCGTGTCCGGCCTGGCCGAGCTTGACGAGGTCCCTGCTGACCAGCAGCAACTGGGCGACGAAGTCCGAGACGGGCGCGACCCGGCCGGGCAGCACCACGAAGTACCGCTCATGGCTGTTGATCGGCGCCCTGAGGACCATGCCGACCTTGTCGGCATCGCCCAGCTCACCGGGTGCGTTCGCCGCGGCGCCCGGGACGCCCGGGATCGACGGGATCCTGATCGGGTCGCCCGGGTGCAGGGTGTCGATCCATGACCTGGTCACCTGCTGCGGTTTGCGGTCGCCCACGAGGGTCTGCAGCAGGAGGGGGTCGGACGCGTCCACCGGGTACGCCGTGCCCTGCGCGTCGACCACGTACTGCTTCTTGTCCGTCGGGGTGGTGACGTAGAGGAGTTCGCCGCCGTGCAGCTTCTCCGGCCCCTCGGTCAGCTTCTGGTCGCGCTCGGCCAGGACGAACGCGGCCTTCTGGATGGAGCTTCCGCTGCCGCTCGGGCGTTCGCAGACGGCCCACTCCTTGGCCGCTCCGGCCTCTTTGCCGGAGGGCAGGCGGTCGGGGGCGTAGGGGATGCCGATGGTGACACCGTGGGGGATCTTGCCGTTGTCGAGGATCGACTCGTCCACGGTGACGACGTTGACGTCGTTCTGGCTGTCGAGGACGAGTTTGGCGGACGCCATGTTGAGGACCGGGTGGAGCTGCACCTTGCCCTGCGTCTTCAGTACGACGTACCGGGTGGTGGACTTGCTGGCGATGATCACGTTCTGCCCGGGCTTGTCCCAGCCCTGCGGGGCAGTCGGCTTGAACATGCCCCAGGCGCCGAAGGCGGCGAGGACGACGACACCGACGATGGAGCCCGGCAGGATTGCACGCAGCGGCCGCGGCGCCCCCTCATCGGAGGCATCCGGTGAGGACTGCACGAACGACGCGAGCATGCGACGCTTCGCGAAGGTGTAGGCGTTGAGTTGGTCCCGCCGAGATGCCATCTGTGCCTTTTCTCCCCGTGACTCACGCGAAGAGCGCCGGGGCACCACGCTCCCCCGCCCTCCGTTGTCGGACCCGGCCCCTACTATGCCTGGTACGGAACGAGTCTTGCGGAGCGGGTAGGGTACCGGGGCACTCAAGGGCCTTGTTCAGTGGCCTGGTTCCAGCGAGTTGTGAGCAAATCGGGGGGATGCCGTGATGGCTTCCGGAACGCGGACGCGAGCGCGCGGCCGATCGGCGGCACGAGGTCGCGCGGCCGGGTCCGCGTCGCCGACAGGCGAGAGGTCCGCCCAGCGCGCAGTCGCGCAGCAGCAGATCACGCTCGCCCTCAGGCCGCGGCCGGGCCAGGCAGGTTCATTCCGTTTGCAACGGCTCGTGCTGGTGGAGCTGGCGGCCGCCGCGCTGGTGGTCGGCCTCGCCATCGGGATGGTCGCGCTCGTGCCCGCCGCAGTCGTGGCCGTCGCGCTGGTCCTGCTGGCCTTCGTACGGCGGCGGGGCCGTTCCCTGCCCGAGTGGCTCGCCACCGCGCGGGAGCTCCGGGCGCGCCAGAAACGGGCCGCGAGCACATCGATACCGCCCGGTACGGAGCCGGGACTTGTCCCTGCCGTGGAGTGCGAGCCCGCCCTGCGGACGTACTCCTACGGCCCCCGTGACCGGCGCCCGGTGGGCGTCGTCGGCGACGGCACCTTCGTCACGGCCGTGCTCCAGGCGGAGGCCGACGCCACCGCACTGCGGGCCGAGCGGAGTCGGCAGCCGCTGCCGGTCGCCCTGGTGCGGGACGCTCTGGACGTGGACGGGATCCGTCTGGAGTCGGCTCAGATCGTGCTGCACACCCAGCCGGCGCCCGCGCTGCATCTGCCTCAGCAGTCCGTCGCCGTGTCCAACTACCTTCCGCTGCAGGAGCAGACGGGGGCCCCGGCGGTGCGCATCACCTGGATCGCGCTGAAGCTCGACCCCGAGCTGTGCGCGGAGGCCGTGGCCGCACGCGGTGGCGGGCTGCTCGGCGCCCAGAAGTGCGTCGTGCGGAGCGCGGACCATCTCGCGAGCCGGCTGACCGGCGCCGGTTTCCGGGCGCACGTGCTCGACGAGGAGGAGCTGGTCGCCGCGCTCGCCACCTCAGCCTGCGCCAATCCGCTGGTCACGGCGGAGGCCGGGCGCAGCCAGGCCCGGGAGCGGCGCACGGAGGAGTCCGGGCGCAGCTGGCGCTGCGACAACCGTCGGCACACGACGTACTGGGTCAGACGCTGGCCCGACCTGGGCGGCGGCCGGGGCGAGTCCCTGCCGCACTTCGTCGCCCGGGTCACCGCGATACCGGCCCTCGCGACCACGTTCAGCCTCACCCTCACACGCGGCGAGCGGCAGGAGGTCACCCTGTCCGCGCATCTGCGGGTGACCGGCCGCAGCGACGACGAACTCGTGGCAGCGCGACGGGCGCTGGAGGGCGCGGCCCGGCAGGCGGGCGCCGGCCTGGCCCGCCTCGACCGTGAACAACTGCCCGGAATGCTGGCCACGCTGCCCCTCGGAGGTGCGCGGTGACGACGATCCCGACGACATCCCCGACGCAGGGCAGTGAGGCACTGGCGGCATCCGGGCCGCGCCGGATGGGCGACCTGCTGCGACACGGACTGGGGTTGATCGGACCCCGGCACGGGAGGCACGGACTGCCCGCACAGCACCTGGACACGCTCGCCCTGCCCATCGGGGACGACGGCGTCGTTGCAGGGGTCGACGCCGAGGGCCAGCCGGCCGTGCTGGGCATCAACCGGCCGACGCCGTACGACGTCGTGCTGATCGGTGGCCTGTGGACCGCGCAGGTGCTGGCGTTGCGCTCGGCGGCCACGGGCGCGCGGGTCGCCGTCGAGACCGGCCGGCCGCAGGCCTGGATGCAGATGGTGCACGCCATGGGAGGCGGGCAGAACGGACTGTCCGTGTATGACGTCGGCCGGGTGCCTCCGCAGGGTGCCTCCGCCGGAACGCCCGTGCTGGTGGTGCGCGACTGCGGCATGCGGCCCCCGCGCGGCCGTGTGGTGTCAGGGCCCTGGCAGTCGGTGCTGACTCTCCTGCCGTATCTCAGCCCGGTCGCGCCCCGGCTGCTGCGCCAGGCACGGCTCGCCGGAATCCAGCGGGTCTCTCCGGACGAGGCCGCCGAGCTGGGTCGGACGATGGGCCTTTCGCGGACCGAGGTGGAGTCGCTGCCCGCACTGCCCGACGGCGTCACCCTGTGGTGCACGGATCGTGACCGGCAGTACGTGATGACCCAACCCACCGACGCCGAGATCGGATTGTTGGGCACTCCTCGCCGGATGGACTGAACTGCCCTTACCACCCGTTTTGTTCGGGTCGCTCGTGGTCTCTGTTCGCCCGTTGTCCGCCGATTAGTCCTGAATTCCTGCGCGCGGTCGAGGGGTCAACGGGGCCGTTTCGATTGCACGGTGACCCTGTCGACATGTGCTCGGAGGCGGGCGGGCCTGCCGGGGGACGGCTCGTGGTGATTAGGCTGGGAGCGGGCGCGATGGCACAACCCGTTGACCGGGCGATCGGTGTCCCAGGGGGAGGACCGCCGACTCGGACTGCCCCGAACGACTACGGACGACTCGGAACGACACGACACGGTCGCCCCGGCACGGCACGAGGGTGTTCGACCACACCAGGAGGAACTGTGAACAGCGATCGGGACGGGATCCGCGGGGGCTGGGACACACCCGACGACGACCAGACCGACGCGGAGTCCGCCATCGAGATGACGGGCGAGTTCACCATCGACTACGCGCCGCCCGCCTGGTACACGCAGAACGCCCAGGGTTCGTCCGGTGCGCCCTCGTCGTCGCCGGTGCCGCCGCCTCCGCCGGCGAACAGTGCCCCGTACACCCCGCCCGCTCCTGCGCAGGCCGCCCCGTACGGACCGCCCCAGGGGACGCCGCCCCAGGGCACTCCGTACGCGCCGCCGCCCCCGCAGGCACAGCCCGCGCCCTACGCTCCTCCGGCGCCGCCCGCCGGGGACCCCGTCCCGATGCCCCGGTTGCCGGAGGGATTCGAGCCGCAGCAGCCGCATGCCGCCCCGCAGGCACAGCCGGAGGCTCCGGCGCCGGCCGTAGACCCGGAGAGCGGCAACGGGGACCTGGAGAGCGGGGCCACCATGCGGTTCTCCGCCGTGGCCCTGAAGCGCGAGATGGCCGAGATCGCCGAGCGCGCGGCGGCCGCCGCCCAGCAGATCGGTTCTGGCGACAAGGGCCCGGACGAGGGCGCCGACGGCATTGCCGAGGAGCGGTCGGACGAGGAACGGTCGGACGAGGGGTCCGCCGGTTCCGCGCAGGATGCCGCCGCCCTGCAGGAGGAGGCCGGGGAGGACAAGAGTCCCGGCGAGCGTGAGGGCGACGTCGAGGGTGAGGGCGAGGAGCAGGGCCGGCCTGAGGACGCGGCCGGGAGCGACGCCGTTGCGGAGGCCGAGGACACGGCCGGTGCTCCGGACGAGTCCGCGCAGGACGCCGAGGCCGGGGACAGCGAGTCCGGCGAGGACGAGTCCGGCGCCGCCCAGTCCGCCGACGCGACATCCGAGAACGGCGCGCCTGACGCCGCCCAGTCGGACGCCTCCTCGTCCACGGACGCGGGCGCCGACGCGGGCGCGCAGGAGGCCGTGGCACCCGGCGTCTCCCCCGCCGCCGACGCCGCCCCGCAATCCGGCGAGCCTCAGACCGGCACGCCGGAGAGCGGCGGTCAGGCGGACGGCGCCTCGCAGCCGGGCGCTCCGCAGGCCGCCGTGCCGCCGGCGCCCGTCCAGGGCGGTCAGGACGGCGCTTCCGGCTGGACGCCTCCGCCCGCGCCGCAGAACGGGGTGCCCCCGCTGCCGCCGTCGTACCAGCCCGCGGCGCCCGCTCCGGCGGCCCAGTGGCCCGTGCAGCAGCAGCCCGGCCCGATGCCCGGCCAGCCGCAGCCGGCGGCCGCTCAGGGACCCGGCCCGATGCCCGGCCAGCAGCCGCCGTTCCAGCCGCAGGCCCCTCAGCCCGCGCCCGCGGCCTGGAACCAGGCGCAGCAGAACCAGCCCGGCGCGCCCGCCGCACCGCAGCCCGGACAGCCGAACCCGGCGGGGCAGCCGACCCCCGCGGGCCCCAACGCCCAGCCCCAACCGAGCGGTTACGGCTTCCCGCCGCCCCCGGCAACCCAGCCCCACCCCAACGGCCCCGGCCCGGCGGGCGGTTACGGCTTCCCGCAGCCCGGAACCCGCAACGCCCAGCCGGAGCCGAGCGGTTACGGCTTCCCCCAGCCGCCCACCGCCCAGCCGCAGCCACAGCCGCAGCCAGGGGGTTACGGCTTCCCGCAGCCCGGCGTGCAGGCGGGTACCCCGAACGCGCAGCCGCGGCCCGGCGGTTACGGGTTCCCGCCGCCTCCGCAGGGTCAGGGCGGCGCACCTGCAGCCGAGGCTCAGGGGGCGCAGCAGGCCCCGCAGGCTCCCCACGCCCCGCAGGCCCCGCACGCGCCCGTGGATCCGCGCTCCGGGGCCGCCTGGCCGCAGCCCGTTCAGCACGACCAGCGGCAGCCCACCAACCCCGGTGCCGCGCCCCTCGGTTACACGGCCGCCGTGGAGCTGTCCTCGGACCGGCTGCTCAACAACAAGCGGCAGAAGGCGAAGAGCGGGCGGCCCGCGGCGGCGGGCGGCCGGTTCAAGCTCGGCGGCAAGAAGGAGGAGGCCGAGCGGCAGCGCAAGCTGGAGCTGATCCGCACGCCGGTGCTGTCCTGCTACCGGATCGCGGTCATCAGCCTCAAGGGCGGTGTCGGGAAGACCACGACCACCACCGCGCTCGGCTCCACCCTCGCCACCGAGCGGCAGGACAAGATCCTCGCCATCGACGCCAACCCGGACGCGGGCACGCTCGGGCGGCGGGTGCGCCGGGAGACCGGGGCCACCATCCGCGACCTCGTCCAGGCGATCCCGTACCTCAACTCGTACATGGACATCCGGCGGTTCACCTCGCAGGCGTCCTCCGGTCTGGAGATCATCGCCAATGACGTGGACCCGGCCGTCTCGACCACGTTCAACGACGAGGACTACCGGCGCGCGATCGACGTGCTCGGCCGGCAGTACCCGATCATCCTGACCGACTCGGGCACGGGCCTGCTGTACAGCGCCATGCGCGGGGTGCTCGACCTCGCCGACCAGTTGATCATCATCTCCACGCCGTCCGTGGACGGCGCGAGCAGCGCCAGTACGACGCTGGACTGGCTGGGCGCGCACGGGTACGCCGACCTGGTCTCCCGCTCGCTCACCGTGATCTCCGGGGTCCGCGAGACCGGCAAGATGATCAAGGTCGAGGACATCGTGGCGCACTTCGAGACGCGCACCCGCGCGGTCGTGGTCGTGCCGTTCGACGAGCATCTGGCCGCCGGCGCCGAGGTGGACCTCGACATGATGCGGCCGAAGACGCGCGAGGCGTACTTCAACCTGGCCGCGCTGGTCGCCGAGGACTTCACCCGCCACCAGCAGGCGCACGGCCTGTGGACCAGCGACGGCAACCCGCCGCCGGTGGCCGCCCCGCCGATGCCGGGCCAGGCCATGCCGGGCCAGCCCTACCCGCAGGCGCCGGGGCAGCCGTACCCGCCGCAGCAGGGCCAGCAGCCCTATCCTCCGCGGCAGCCGGGACAGCAGCCGTATCCGCCGCAGCAGCCGTACCCGCAGGCCGCCCCGGGGCAGCAGCCGTATCCGCAGCAGCAGGGGCAGCCGCCCCAGCCCGGGGCGTACGGCTACCCCCAGCCGCCGCAGGCCCCGCCCCATCAGTAGGACCGCACGGCAAAGGGCGGCCGGTGCTCAGCGCACCGGCCGCCCTCGTGTGTCAGAGGCCCCCGGGAGCAGGGGAAGCGAGGAACCGGGGAACCGGGAAACCGCCGGCGGCTAGCCCTCCGCCGCCACGATCTCCCGGCAGCGCTTCACGTCGGCGGCCATCTGCTCCAGCAGGGCCTCCAGCGTGTCGAACTTCGCCTGGCCGCGCACGTACGCGAGGAAGTCGACGGCGACGTGCAGGCCGTACAGGTCGAGGCCGACGCGGTCGATGGCGTACGCCTCCACCGTGCGCTCGGTGCCGTCGAACTGCGGGTTCGTGCCGACGGAGATCGCAGCCGGCATGGCCTCGCCCTCGACGTGCAGGTAACCGGCGTACACGCCGTCGGCGGGGATCGCGGTGTGCGGGAGCGTCTCGACGTTGGCCGTCGGGAAGCCCAGTTCGCGGCCGCGCTGGGCGCCGCGCACGACCACGCCCTCCACCCGGTGCGGGCGGCCCAGGATCTCCCGGGCCCCCTCGACGTCGCCCTCGGCGACCAGGCGGCGGGTCAGCGTGGAGGAGAACGGCAGGCCGCCGCCCGCCTCGCCGGTGAGGTACAGGTCGACGACCTCGACCTCGAAGTCGTACACCTTGCCCTGTTCGGCGAGGAAGTCCACGTTGCCGGCGGCCTTGTGGCCGAAGCGGAAGTTCGGGCCCTCGACGACCGCCTTCGCGTGCAGCTTGTCCACCAGGACCTTGACCACGAAATCGGCGGGCGAGAGCTTCGAGAACTCGGTGGTGAAGGGCAGGATGAGGACCGCGTCCACGCCCAGGTCCGCCATCAGTTCGGCGCGGCGGTGGTGCGGGGCGAGCAGCGGCGGGTGGCTGCCGGGGCGGACGACCTCGCTGGGGTGCGGGTCGAAGGTGACCACGACGGCGGGGACGCCCAGCTCGCGGGCGCGGTCGACGGCGTGCTTGATGATCAGCTGGTGGCCGCGGTGGACGCCGTCGTAGGAACCGATGGTGACGACGCTGCGCCCCCAGTCCTGGGGGATGTCCTCCAAGCCACGCCAGCGCTGCACTGTGACCGCTCCTCGAACCCGTGTCCAAACGACGCCTAAGACTTGCGCAGGTCTAAGGGTGCCATGCCGGGTGCCCCGGACCCGCATCGGTATCGGGGCTGTGACGGGGCGCACGTCCGCGGCCACGGACCGTCACCGCTCATGCCGGTACACCGACGCCCGAGAGGTTCTCGAGCATGCGGCGGGTGCTGGGGCCGACCACGGCGGCCCATTCGTCCGGGGCGGCGGCCAGCCAGCCGGTCATGCGGGCGGCGAAACCGGGCACCTGCCGCCCCAGGTCGACCAGGCCGCGGTCGAAGCGGGCGGCGCCCTCGGGGGTGCGGACGAGCAGCAGGCCGGCGCGGTGGACGAGTCCGCGGACCTCCTCCTCCCGGTCGTCGCCGTGTCCGGTGGCGGCGGCGTGCAGGACGGCGTCCACCACGGACGGGTCCTGTTCCCGGGCGAGCAGCGGCTCCAGCAGCTCCCGGCGCAGCGGCCGGCAGGCGGGGGTGCCGGCCGCTGCGAGGACGCCGGCGAGGGCCGCGCGGAGGTGGTCGGGTCCGTCGTCGAGCAGGCCGGTGACCAGGGGCAGCAGTACGGGCCGGACGGTGGGGCCCTCGGCGAGGCGCCGGTCGACGTGGGCGGCGATGCGCCGGGCGAGCGAGGGGCGCGACCGTGCCGACTCCCGCAGGAGAGCTGCGACGCGGCGGGCGAGCGCCGGGGTGGTGACGTCGGTGAGGGTGCGCAGCGTCTCGTCCGGGTGCGTCTCCGCCGTGCCCGGGTGCGTCTCCGCCGTGCCCGGGTGCGTCTCCGCCGTCTCCGGGTGTGTCTCCGCCGTCTCCGGGTGCGCCCTTGCCTGGTGGGTTTCCGTCCCGGCCGGGCGGCACAGCCGGGCGCGGAAGGCATCGAGGACCGGTTCGGGGTGGGTGGTCAGGGCGGGGGCAAGGGCGCTCGGCGGGAGATGGGGATCGCCGTCGGCGAAGTGCCGCAGGGCTGCGGCGAGGTGCCGGTCGCGGCTGTGCGGATCGCGTACCAGCAGGGCGAGGGCGCCGCCGTGCAGGGCGCGGTCGGCGGGGCGGGCGAGCAGGGTGAGGGCGGCGTAGCGCAGCAGCCGGCGGTCGGCTTCCGAGTGGACGTACCGGGCCGCGCGCAGCCCGTGGGTCACGGCCGCCAGGTGGCGGGCGGGGCGTTCGTCGTGCGCCCAGCGGTCGACGGCCCGGCAGACGGCGGCCGGCTCGTCCTCGGCGAGGGTGGCGAGCAGTTCGTCGGCGCGCCGGTGCCCGCTCGCCGCCAGGACCTCGGTGAGGTCGTCCAGCGCGGCGTGCCGGTGGGTGTGCAGCAGGGCCTGCGCGGCGGTCGCGACGGTGGCGTGCGGGGTCGCGGGCAGCGGCCGTTCGTCGTCGAACCAGCGGATCAGCGCCGGCTGTACGACGGCGGGGGCGGCGGCGAGCAGCCGGGCGACGGCGTCGAGGTAGCGCTCGCCGGGCTCCGAGGGCGCCTGGTCGGCCGGCACGAGCCGGCGCAGCAGGTCGAGCCGCTCGGTGTCGGTGACCGGCAGTTCGGTCCAGAAACCGGGACCGAACTCGGCCGGCACCGGCAGCGCGGCGCGGCGCCAGGCGACGATCCGGTCCGCGAGCCGCCGCAGCGCCTCCGTGTACGGCGTGGCGTCCGGGACCTGGAGCAGGGTGCGGGCGAGCAGTCGCGCGGCCCACCAGGAGCCGGGGTCACGGTCCAGGGCGTCCGTCAAGTCCCGCAGCCGGGCGGCGAGTTGCCGGTGGCCGCGCTGCCGCCCGAGGAGCAGCAGGGCCTGTACGACCGGGCCGGCGCGGTGGTGCGGCACGGGCACCGGGTGGGGGGCGCCGGCGCGGTGGACCAGGGCGTGCAGGGCCGCGTCGAGATCGAGGTGCATGCCCTGGATCCAGTCGGCCAGTTCCTCGTGTGCGAAGCGGTAGCCGCGGCCGGCCGGGACGAGGAGGCCTTCGGCGAGGACGGCGGACGCCCAGCCGGTGCCGCCGCCGAGCCGTCCCGGGGCGGGCCCCCAGGGAAACACCGCCTCGAACGACGCCCGGTCCAGCTCCCCCTGCCCCGGGCCGAGGCTCCGCCGGGCGGCTTCGTGCACCTGCCCGGCCACCCGCGCGGCGAGCAGGCGTACGGGCGTCCCGCGCAGCCCGCCCTCGGCGGCGAGCCGGACCGCGATCCGCAGGCACATCAGGTCCAGGTGAGCGGCGAACACGTCATGCCGGTCGAGCGGCACGGCACCGGCCTGCACGTCCGGCGCGGCGGCCCGCACCTCGGCCAGCAGCCGCAGGGTGAGCGGGTGCCGGGCATCACGCTCGGCCAGAAGGCCGTCCGGCAGCCCGTAACGGGCCCGGGCCAGCCTGGCCTCGTCGTCGGTCAGGTCGGTAAGGCGCAGACAGGGCGGGAGGGAGGCGGGGAGGCCTGTGCCGACCGCATCGGCGGCGGGGGTGGCGTGGGCGGTGCGGAAGGTCGCGGTGCCGAGCTTGGCGCCGGGCGCGATGGCGATGTTGGTGCCGGGCAACGTGGCCGCGGTGCCAGCGGCGACCGGAGTGGCGCAAGCACCGGCGGTCGCGGCGCCTGGCAGGGCCGTGAAGGCGGCGGAGGGCGTGCCGGTGACCGGCGCGGTCGCCACGACGGCCGGAGCGACGAAAACCCCGGACGTCCCGGCGCCCGGCGAAGCCACGTCAGCGGTCTCGCTCAGGGCCGGGTCGACGAAAGCCCCGGAGGCTCCCGCACCGGACGCGGCTGCCTCGACGGTCTCGGCCACACCCGGAGCAGCGCAACCCGCGAAGCGCCCCGCACCCGCCGCCACCACGTCGCCCACCTCGGCCGCACCCCCACCGACGAAAACCCCGCAGCCCCCCGCAGCCGACACCGCCACGTCGCCCGTCTCGGTCCCACCCGGAGCGACGAAGACGTCGGTGGCCCGGGGTCCTGCGGGGGCGGTGGGAGGCGTCGGGGTGTGCAGCAGGTCGGTGGGGAATTCCGCTCCCGCATGCTCCCAGTACTCCTCTCCGCAGGCCACCACCAGACGTGTGCCGGTCCGGCGGAGCCACTCCGCCGTGCCCCGGGTCCAGTCGGGGAGGCGGTGGGCGAGGACGGGGGGCATCTCCTCGGGGCCGTCCAGGACCAGCAGGAGCGGGCGGCCGGCGCGGGCGGCGAGCTGGGCCAGGTCGTCGGGGGTGAGGTCGCCGAGGGAGTCGGGGTGGGCGTGGCGGGCCGCGGCGACGATGCGGGCCGCCCGTTCCAGGGCGCGGCGGGCCGCGTCGGCCAGGGAGGCGTCGGTGTCCTCCAGGTCGGCGCCGCGCAGCCACAGGGTCGGGGCGGGCCGCTCGCCATGGGCCCGGCGGGCGGCGAGGTCCGCCAGTACCGTCGTACGGCCGCTGCCCGGGGCGCCGACGAGCCCGAGGACGGACCGGCCGCCGTCGGTGAAGGCGGCCAATTCCCTGACGACATCGGGGCGCTCGACCGGTTCCACGGTGCCGGCGAGGGACCGTTGCGGGCCGTCCTGGCCGACCGAAGTCCCGGTGAGCTGCAGGATGCCGGCCAGGTTGAGGTCGGCGCCGTAGGCGGGCACGGTCGCCGCGTTGCGGGCGAGCAGCTCGGCGAGGGGACCGCCGGTGGGCCGCAGTGGCACCGCGAACCCGGTGTCGCGCTGTGCGGAGTGCAGGGCGGTGCCGAGGACGCCGAGGACAGCGCCGGTCCGCGCGTCCAGCACCGGTCCCCCGGCCGCGCCGCCGCCCAGCCGCAGCGCGTCCCGCCCGGCCGTGCCGATGGCCAGCTCCAGCGCGTCGGGCAGGAGGTGGAAGCGGTCGGTGGCGGTGTACGTCACCTCGGTCGCGGCCAGGATCCGCGCCTCCCGCCAGCAGCCCGCGGGGAGCCGTACGTAGGTTCCGGCGTCGATCCGGTCCCGGACGGTCAGCGGCAGCGGGTCGAGGCCCAGGCCGTCGGTGCGGACCAGGGCCAGGTCGAGGGCGGGGAGCGGAGTCACGGCATCGGCGGCCACCACGCAGGTGCGGTCGCCGCCCGCCGTCTGCAGCACGAGCCGGGGCAGGCCGTCGACGGCCTCGTGGCTGGTGACCAGGGTGCCCTGGTGATCGGCGAGAAACCCGAGGCCCCGGGGCCGCCCGGCGAGGTCGCGGATCTGGACGAGGGGCGGGTGCGGGTGGTCGGTGACGGCGCCGGGGACGGACGGGGCCGCCGTGCCGGGACCTGGCGTGTCCGTGCCGCCGGCCGTGCGTGCGGCGTGTTCGAAGCAGGCCGCGCCCGTGGTGTAGCCGACGGCGCCGGCGCCCGGCGCGCTGTGGGGACCGGCCGTGTCCCCGGCGGCCGTGCGGTCCCCGCCGGGGCCGCGGAAGCCGTCCGTCGGCGGCCGGCGAGCGTCTCCGGTGCGCGGACCCCGTTCCGCCATGGCCGTACCTCCCCGCTCTCGCCCGCGTGACCTCTCCTGCGACGGTAAGGCGCAGGATGATCTACGGGACAGATCGCGTGGCGAACGCGCCCCCTTCCGCTCCCCCGGTTCACTCCGAGCGCCTGCCCGGACGGGTGAATAGGCGGGAGCCGCTGGATAACCCTAGGGGTGGGGGAACCGAGGGGGGACCGTGGAGCGGCGGCAGGGGCACACCCCGTGGCCGGCCGCCGCTCCACGGACACGCGCCTTCGCGCGGGAGCTCAGCCGAAGACGGCCACGCTCTTGGCCTTGCCCTTGTGCTGTTCGACGAGCGCGAGGAAGCGGCCCTCGGGGTCGAAGACGGCGACAGGACCGGCGCCCGCGTACTCGTCGGGCATCTCCAGCCGGACGCCGTTCAGCAGCAGCCGGGCGCGCCGGGCGTCGACCTGCCAGCGCGGGAACGCGGCCGCGGCGGCGTCCGCGATCGGCATCACGGTCAGCTCCTGCTGCAGCTGGTCCAGCGTCTTCGCCGTGTCGATCCGGTACGGCCCGACGCGCGTCCGGCGCAGTGCGGTGAGATGGCCGCCGACGCCGAGGCCGGCGCCCAGGTCACGGGCGAGGGCGCGGATGTATGTGCCGGAGGAGCAGACGACGGAGACGACCAGGTCGAGCACCGGGGTGCCGTCGTCGGCGACGGCGTCCCGGACGTCGTACACCGCGAAGGAGGAGACCGTCACCGGCCGGGCCGGGATGTCGAACTCCTCGCCCTCGCGGGCCCGCTTGTACGACCGCACGCCGTTGATCTTGATGGCGCTGACCTTGGACGGCACCTGCATGATGTCGCCGGTCAGCTTGGCGATCCCGGCGTCGATGGCGTCCCGGGTCACCTTGGAGGCGTCGGTGGACGAGGTGATCTCGCCCTCGGCGTCGTCGGTGACCGTGTTCTGGCCCAGGCGGATGGTGCCCAGGTACTCCTTCTCGGTGAGGGCGAGGTGCCCGAGGAGCTTGGTGGCGCGCTCGACGCCGAGGACCAGCACGCCGGTCGCCATCGGGTCGAGGGTGCCGGCGTGGCCGACGCGGCGGGTCCTGGCGATCCCGCGCATCTTGGCGACCACGTCGTGCGAAGTGAAGCCCGACGGCTTGTCGACGATGACGAGGCCGTCGGGCGTGGTGTGCTTCTGGGTCATTCCGCGGCGTCGCCGTCCGTGTCGGTCTCGTCCTCGGCCGGCTTGCGGTAGGGGTCCGCGCCGGCGGCGTACGTGGCGCCGGTGGCCGCCTCGCGGACCTTCGCGTCGGACTGCCGGGCCTTGTCGAGGAGGTCCTCGATGGTCCGGGCGGTGTCCGGCAGGGCGTCCGCGACGAAGGTCAGGGTGGGCGTGAACTTCACCCCGGCGGCGCGGCCGACCTCGGAGCGCAGGATGCCCTTGGCGCTCTCCAGTCCGGCCGCGGCGGCCTTGCGCTCCTCGTCGTCGCCGTAGACCGTGTAGAAGACGGTCGCCTCCCGCAGGTCACCCGTGACCCGGGTGTCCGTGATGGTGACGTGCGAGCCGAGCCGCGGGTCCTTGATCCCGCGCTGCAGCTTCTGGGCCACCACCTCCCGGATGAGGTCCGCCAGCCTTTTCGCCCGCGCGTTGTCGGCCACTGGTCCGTCTCCCGTTCCTTTGTTTCTTCTTGCGTTGCTGTGGTCTGCTCGGCGTCGTCGTGTCAGTCGTCTTCGCCGTGGAAGCGCCGTCGTACGGACAGCAGCTCGACCTCGGGGCGGCCGGCGACCAGCCGTTCGCACCGGTCCAGCACGTCGGTGAGGTGCGCCGCGTCGCCGGAGACCATGGCGAGACCGATGACCGCTCGCCGGTGGAGGTCCATGTGGTCCACCTCTGCCGCGCTCACCGCGTACTTGCGCTGGAGTTCGGCGACGATGGGGCGGACGACGGAGCGCTTCTCCTTCAGCGAGTGGACGTCGCCGAGGAGGAGATCGAAGGACAGAGTCCCCACGTACATGGTGTGTGCCGGGTTAACCCGCCGGTACGGGATCGATGGTCTGGAGCCACCGTACCGCGTGCCTGTCGGCGGCTCGACCGGGTTTCTCCGGCGCCGTCCGCCCCCGGGAACGGCAAGCTGGCCGGCGGGACCGAGATCCCGCCGGCCAGCTTCAGGCACCGTCGGCCGTTACGCCCGCGGCTTCTCCCGCATCTCGTACGTAGCGATGACGTCGTCGACCTTGATGTCGTTGAAGTTGCCGAGGTTGATACCGCCCTCGTAGCCTTCGCGGATCTCGGTGACGTCGTCCTTGAAGCGACGCAGGCCCTCGATGGTGAGGTTCTCCGCGACCACCTTGCCGTCGCGGATGAGGCGGGCCTTGGTGTTGCGGCGCACCTCGCCGGAGCGGATGAGGACACCGGCGATGTTGCCCAGCTTGGACGACTTGAAGACCTCGCGGATCTCCGCCGTACCCAGCTCGACCTCTTCGAACTCCGGCTTGAGCATGCCCTTGAGGGCCGCCTCGATCTCCTCGATCGCCTGGTAGATGACCGAGTAGTACCGGACGTCCACACCCTCGCGCTCGGCCATCTGCGCCGCGCGGCCGGCCGCGCGGACGTTGAAGCCGATCACGATGGCGTCGGAGCCCATCGCCAGGTCGATGTCGGACTCCGTGACCGCACCGACGCCGCGGTGCAGCACGCGGATGTCGACCTCTTCGCCGACGTCCAGCTGGAGCAGGGAGGACTCGAGAGCCTCGACGGAACCGGAAGCGTCACCCTTGATGATCAGGTTCAGCTGCTGGACCTCGCCGGCCTTGAGCACCTTGTCCAGGTCCTCCAGGGACACGCGGCGCGTGCGCTTGGCGAAGGCCGCGTTGCGCTCGCGGGCGGCGCGCTTCTCGGCGATCTGACGGGCCGTACGGTCCTCGTCGACCACCAGGAAGTTGTCACCCGCACCCGGGACGTTGGTCAGGCCCAGGACCTGGACCGGCGTCGACGGGCCGGCCTCGGCGACGTTGTTGCCGTTGTCGTCGAGCATGGCGCGCACGCGACCGTAGGCGTCGCCCACGACCATCGTGTCGCCGACCCGCAGCGTGCCTCGCTGGACGAGGACCGTCGCCACGGCACCACGGCCGCGGTCGAGGCGGGACTCGATCGAGATGCCCTGCGCGTCCTGGTTCGGGTTGGCCCGCAGGTCGAGCGAGGCGTCGGCCGTGAGGATCACGGCCTCCAGCAGCGAGTCGATGTGCAGACCCTGCTTGGCGGAGATGTCGACGAACATGGTGTCGCCGCCGTACTCCTCGGCCACCAGGCCGTACTCGGTCAGCTGACCGCGCACCTTGGTCGGGTCGGCGCCCTCGACGTCGATCTTGTTCACCGCGACCACGATCGGCACGTCGGCCGCCTTGGCGTGGTTGAGCGCCTCGACCGTCTGCGGCATGACGCCGTCGTTGGCCGCGACGACCAGGATCGCGATGTCGGTCGACTTCGCACCGCGGGCACGCATGGCGGTGAACGCCTCGTGACCCGGGGTGTCGATGAAGGTGATCTTGCGCTCTTCGTCGTTGACCTGGGTCGCGACCTGGTAGGCACCGATGTGCTGGGTGATGCCGCCGGCCTCGCCCGCGATGACGTTCGTCTTGCGGATCGCGTCGAGCAGTCGGGTCTTTCCGTGGTCGACGTGACCCATGACGGTCACCACCGGCGGACGGACGACCAGGTCCTCCTCGGACCCCTCGTCCTCGCCGAACTCGATGTCGAAGGACTCGAGCAGCTCGCGGTCCTCCTCCTCCGGGCTGACGATCTGAACCGCGTAGTTCATCTCGTCGGCGAGGAGCTGCAGGGTCTCGTCGGAGACGGACTGCGTGGCCGTGACCATCTCGCCGAGGTTCATCATGACCGCGACGAGGGACGCCGGGTTTGCGTTGATCTTCTCCGCGAAGTCGGTGAGCGACGCGCCGCGGGAGAGACGGATGGTCTCGCCGTTGCCGCGCGGCAGCATCACGCCGCCGACGCTCGGGGCCTGCATGGCCTCGTACTCCTGGCGACGCTGCCGCTTCGACTTGCGGCCACGACGCGCGGGACCACCGGGACGGCCGAAGGCGCCCTGCGTGCCACCGCGGCCACCGGGGCCGCCGGGACGGCCACCGAAGCCGGGACGGCCGCCGCCGCCACCACCGGGACCACCCGGACGGCCGGCGAAGCCGCCGCCACCGCCGCCGCCACCGGGACGGCCGGCGAAGCCGCCGCCGCCACCGCCACCGGGACGACCGGCGAAGCCGCCACCGGGACGACCGCCGCCGCCACCGGGACGAGCACCGGGACCGCGGCCGCCGGGGCCACCGCCGCCGGGACGCGGGCCGGCAGCGGGACGCTGCGGCATCATGCCCGGGTTCGGACGCGGACCGGCCGGGCCGGGACGCGGACCGCCCTGCGGCCGGGGCATGCCGGCCGGGGACGGACGGGGACCGCCGGGAGCCTGCGGACGCGGACCGCCGCCCTGGGCGCCGGGCGCCTGGGGACGGGGAGCGCCGCCGGGACCGGGACGCGGACCGCCCTGCGGGCGCGGGGCCTGCGGGCGGGCCATGCCGGTGGAGCCACCGGAGGTGAAGGGGTTGTTGCCCGGACGCGGACCGGCCGGACGGGCGCCCGGACGCGGGGCCTGACCGCCGGGACGCTGGCCACCCTGGCCCGGACGGGCCTGACCCTGGCCGGGGCCACCCGGACGGGCGCCACCGGGCTTCGGCGCGCCGGGACGGGCGCCGGGGCGCGGACCCTGCGCGGCCGGGGCCTGCGGGGTCTGGGCGGGCGGAGCCGTGAACTCGGGGGCGGCCGGAGCCGGACGCGGCGCGGGCTTGGGACCCGGCACCGGACGCGGGCCCGGGGCCGGCGCCGAGGGAGCCGACGGCGTGGCGGGCTGCTCGGCAGCCGGCGCCGCCGGAGGCTTGGGAGCTGCCGGCCGCGGGGCCGGGGCAGCAGGACGTGCCGCCTGCGCCGGAGAGGGCGCGGGGGCGGGCTTGGGGGAAGCCTTGCGGGGGGCGGGCTTGCCGGCGGACTTGCCGTTGCCACCACCCTGGAAGGCGTCGGTCAGCTTGCGTACAACCGGCGCTTCGATGGTCGAAGACGCCGAACGGACGAATTCACCGAGTTCCTGGAGCTTGGCCATGACGACCTTGCTCTCGACACCGAACTCCTTGGCGAGTTCGTAGACCCGGACCTTAGCCACTTCGCTCCTTTGAGGTCCGGGTTGAAGCCGGACCGTCGCTAGTTCATGGGCGTACTCATCGCGTACTCATCGAGTGCTCATCGCAATCTCGACCTGCTTTCGACTCGCGAGGTACCAGGCCGCACGGGGTTCCGTACGGCACGTCTTACGGTGTTGCCTGCTCGGCAACTCTTGTCTGCTCGACGTATCGGCGCAACGCCTTTGTGTCGAGCGGCCCCGGGACGCGCAGTGCCCGCGGGAACGCCCGGCGGCGTACCGCCTGGTCGAGACAGACCAGGGCGGGGTGTACGTACGCACCCCGGCCGGGCAGCGTACCGCGAGGATCGGGGACGCAGGCGTCCTCGATCTTCACGATCCGCAGGAGATCGTTCTTGGCCGCCCGCTCCCGGCACCCCACACAGGTGCGCTCAGGGCGTGCTCGGGCGTGCGTCCGGCCAGACACAGTTAAGTCTACCTCCCCGTACCGACCTCACCCCTTCGGGGCAGAGATCGAACGGCTGTTGTCGTAAACCTAGCGACCGGCGGCTGGGATCTATTCCCGGAGCCGCGCGGTCACGGGGCGTCACTCGGTCACTCGGCGGCGGCCGGCTCGGTGTCGGGCCGGATGTCGATCCGCCAGCCGGTGAGCCGCGCGGCGAGGCGGGCGTTCTGGCCCTCCTTGCCGATGGCCAGCGACAGCTGGTAGTCCGGCACGGTCACCCGGGCGGACCGCGTGGCCATGTCGACGACCTCCACCTTGCTCACCCGAGCGGGTGACAGGGCGTTCGCCACCATCTCGGCCGGGTCGTCCGACCAGTCGACGATGTCGATCTTCTCGCCGTTCAGCTCGCCCATCACATTGCGCACCCGGCCGCCCATGGGGCCGATGCAGGCGCCCTTGGCGTTCAGGCCCGAGCGGGTGGACCGGACGGCGATCTTGGTGCGGTGACCGGCCTCACGGGCGATCGCGGCGATCTCCACCGAGCCGTCGGCGATCTCCGGCACCTCCAGGGCGAAGAGCTTCTTCACCAGGTTGGGGTGCGTACGGGACAGGGTCACGGAGGGGCCGCGGACGCCCTTGGCCACCCGGACGACGTAACTGCGCAGGCGCATGCCGTGCGGGTAGGTCTCGCCCGGCACCTGCTCCTGCACCGGCAGGATGGCCTCCAGCTTGCCGATGTCGACCAGCACGTTCTTCGGGTCGCGGCCCTGCTGGACCACGCCCGTGACGATGTCGCCCTCGCGGCCGGCGTACTCGCCGAGCGTCGCGTCGTCCTCGGCGTCGCGCAGCCGCTGCAGGATCACCTGCTTGGCCGTGGTGGCGGCGATCCGCCCGAAGCCGGACGGGGTGTCGTCGAACTCGCGGGGCTCCTGGCCCTCCTCGAGGTCCTCGGGGTCCTCCTTCGCCCACACGGTCACATGCCCGGTCTCCCGGTTGAGCTCCACGCGCGCGTGTCGGCGGCTTCCCTCGGTGCGGTGGTAGGCGATGAGGAGGGCCGACTCGATCGCCTCGACCAGCAGGTCGAAGGAGATCTCCTTCTCCCGAACCAAGCCCCGCAGGGCGCTCATGTCGATGTCCACGGCTACGCCTCCTCCTCTTCCTTCATGTCCTTCTTGCTGTCCTTGCGGTTGAACTCGACCTGCACGCGCGCCCTGGCGATCTCCGGGAAGCCGAGTCTGCGGGTGGTGGCCTTGCGGCCCTTCACTCCGGGGACCTCGACCTGCAGACCGTCCTCGTCGACCTCCAGGATCCGGGCGAGAAGCTCGCCGCCCTCGGTCAGCTGGAACTTCACGAGCCGGTCGGTGGCGCGCACGAAGTGCCGGTGCTCGGTGAGGAGGCGCTCCGCGCCGGGGGTTCCGACCTCCAGGTCGTACGCCGCGTCGCCCATCGCGTTGGTCTCGTCGAGCTTCGCCGAGAGCGCACGGCTCACATCGGCGATGGCGTCCAGGTCGGCTCCGGCGTCGGAGTCGACGACCACGCGCAGCACCCGCTTGCGTCCGACGGAGTCCACGGCGATCTCTTCGAGATCCAGTCCCTGGGAGATGACGAGCGGTTCGAGCAGCTCTCGCAGCCTCTCGCTCTGGGTGGTGCTCATCCGGGTGACTCCTCGGCCGCGTGTGCTGTTGTGGGATGGGTCGCGTGTCTGGTCAAAGCGTATCCGGTCGCGGGGAGTGTCGCCGTCCACCTGTGGACAACCGGGGTGATCAGTGGGGAAAGCCGGGCCCGCAGGGACGTTTCGCCTGCCCGTGCGGGGCCGTCGGTGCCGATGAGTGGCGTGGGACGGGCGCGCGGGTACCGTGATCACGGACGTGCCGACCACCTGTGCGGCCTTCCGTCAGGTTTTCCCTCCGTACGAGCCCCGAGGACGTCTGCAGTGCCGTACCCCCCGCCGCCGCGCATCCCCACCGGGCCGCGCAGAAGATCCCTGCTCGCCTCGGCCGCCGGCGCCGCCCTGCTGGCGGGCTGCACGGCCGATCCGGACGCCGGCGGCGGCGCGGCCTCCTCGGCGGCGCAGCGGGCACGCGCGCGTGCGGCGGGTGACAGCCGGGCGCTGCTGGCGCGGTACGACGCCGTCCTCGCCGCGCATCCGGGGCTCGCCGGGCGGCTGGGCCCGCTGCGGGCCGAGGTCGCCGCGCACGTCCGGGCGTTCCGGGACGGCGCGTCGCCCGTGCCGGCGACGTCCTCGGCCTCCCCGTCCCCCGTTCCGCAGGTGCCTGCCGCCGAGAAGGACGCGCTCGCGGGGCTCGCCGCGGCCGAGCGCACCCTCGCCGACCAGCGGGCCAAGGCCCTGCTGGACGTGCCCGGCGAGCTGGCTCGGCTGCTGGCGTCGGTGGCGGCGGCCGGGGCCACGCACGCGTACCTGCTGACCGAGGGGGCGAAGTGAGCGACGGGGCGAAGCGGGCCGAGCTGACGGCCCTGCAGGCGGCGCTGGCCGCGGAGCACGCGGCGGTGTACGGCTACGGCGTCGTCGGCGGCCGGATCGGCGCGGCGCGGCGGAGCGAGGCGCGGGCGGCCTATGACGCGCACCGGGCGCGCCGCGACGCGCTGACCCGGGAGGTCCGCGACCTGGGCGGGGAGCCGGTCGCCGCGAACGCCGCGTACGCGCTGCCGTTCCCGGTGCCGGACGCGCCCGCCGCCGTACGGCTCGCCGCCCGGCTGGAGGACCGGGTGGCCGGCGTCTACGCGGACCTGGTGCGGGCCGCGACGGGCGCGCGGCGCGCCTCGGCCGCCGCGGCGCTGCGCGAGGCCGCGGTGCGCGCGGTGCGCTGGAGCGGGGAGAGCGTAGCCTTCCCTGGGCTCGCCGAGCGGGCCGGCGAGGGGACGGGTGCGGCCGGTGCCGCCCCGTCGGCCTCCGCCCGGTGACACCCTGACCGGGTGACCCGCCAGGTGTGCCCGTAGGACAGGACCCGGACCGGAAGGGAACGACTCGCGCATGGCTTTCGAACCGCCGCCGCGCCTGGTACGGGCGCTCGGTGAGACGGCGCCGGACGGGGACGACTGGCTCGCCCGGTTGCCCGCGCTCGCCGAACAGGCCGTGGCCGGGCGCGGGTTGACCGTGGAGCGGGTGCAGGTGCCGGGCGGCCGCAGCAGTCTGGTGGTGCTGGTGCGGCGCCCGGACGGCACCCCTGCCGTGCTGAAGCTGGCCCCGCCCCGGGCCCGCCCGGCAAGCGAGCGCGCGG
Source organism: Streptomyces sp. NPDC048192 (assembly GCF_043202415.1). Classification (NCBI taxonomy): domain Bacteria; kingdom Bacillati; phylum Actinomycetota; class Actinomycetes; order Kitasatosporales; family Streptomycetaceae; genus Streptomyces; species Streptomyces sp. NPDC048192. The sequence goes on along the minus strand of NZ_JBIDAL010000015.1, from coordinate 181,163 downwards.
CGCTGGCGCACTGGGGCGGCCTGGGCGCCGTACAGCTGCTGGAGGAGCGCGCGGACGAGGGGGCGGAGGAAGGGGTGCTGCTGCTGGAGCGGCTGCACCCCGATGTGTCGGTGCGGTCGCTGCCGGAGGCGAAGGCGCTGCTGGAGGCCGCGGGCACGCTCCGGCGGCTGTGGGTCGCGCCGCCCGCAGGTCACGTCTTCGAGACGGTCGTGGAGCGCACGGGGCGGCAGGCGGCTGCGATGCGGGCCGGCGCCGAGGCCGAGCCCGAGGTGGCGCCGCTGGTCGACGCGGCGCTCTCGGCCCGGGACGAGCTGGTCGCCGCCCCGCCCGAGCACCAGTTGCTGCACGGCACGTTCCGGCAGAGCAAGGTGCTCGCCGGGGAGCGGATGCCGTGGCTCGCGGTGGGGCCGGACCCGGTGGTCGGCGAGTGCGCGTTCGACCTGGCGCGGCTGGTGCGTGACCGCGTGGAGGACCTGATCGCGACCGCCTCCGGCCCGTCGACGACCCGCCGCCGCATCAAGCGCCTCGCCGAGTCCCTGGAGGTGGACCAGGACCGCCTGCGCGGCTGGACCCTGTTCCGGGCGGTGGAGTCGGGCGTGCGCGCGCTGCGGGTGGGGCGGCCCAAGGACGGGGAACTGCTGCTGGAGTTCGCGGGCTGGCTGTGACCGACCGGGCGAGCGGCCCTGTGATCAGGCGGCGAAAGGCCCCCTGGGACCTCTGCCGGTCCCAGGGGGCCTTTCGCCGCGCGGCTGCCCTCGTCAGGCGGTCAGGCGGGCGATGGCGTCCTCGACGGACAGCTCCTCGCGCTCGCCGGTCCTGCGGTCCTTCAGTTCCAGGACGCCCTCGCCGGAGCGGCGGCCGGCGACCAGGATCTGGGGGACGCCGATCAGCTCGGCGTCGGTGAACTTCACGCCCGGGGAGACGCCGGCCCGGTCGTCCACGAGGACGCGTACGCCCGCGGCGGCCAGCTTCTCGGCGACGTCGAGGGCCAGCTCGGTCTGCAGGGCCTTGCCGGCGGCGACCACGTGCACGTCGGCCGGGGCGACCTCCTTGGGCCACACCAGGCCGTGCTCGTCGGCGCTCTGCTCGGCGATGGCCGCGACCGCGCGGGAGACGCCGATGCCGTAGGAGCCCATGGTGACCCGGACGGGCTTGCCGTTCTGGCCGAGGACGTCCAGCTTGAGGGCGTCGGTGTACTTGCGGCCCAGCTGGAAGATGTGGCCGATCTCGATGGCGCGGTCCAGCTTCAGGCCGGTGCCGCACTGGGGGCAGGGGTCGCCCTCCTGCACGACCACGACGTCCACGTAGGCGTCGACCTCGAAGTCACGGCCGGCGACGACGTTCTTCGCGTGCGTGTGCTCCTTGTTGGCGCCGGTGATCCAGGCGGTGCCGGGGGCCACGCGCGGGTCGGCGATGTACTTCACCTTCTCGCCCAGGCCCTGCGGGCCGACGTAACCGCGCACCAGGTCGGGGCGGCCCGCGAAGTCCGCCTCGGTGACCATCTCGACGACCGCCGGCGCGAAGTGCGCCTCGACCTTGTCCAGGTCCACCTCGCGGTCGCCGGGGACGCCGACGGCGACGATCTCGCCGTCCACCTTCACCAGCAGGTTCTTCAGCGTGGCGGAGGCGGGGACGCCGAGGGAGGCGGCCAGGGTCTCGATGGTCGGGGTGTCGGGGGTCGGGATCTCCTCCAGCGCGGGCACGGCGGAGCCGTCCACCGGCTTCAGGGCGTAGCTGATCGCCTCCGTGTTGGCGGCGAAGTCGCAGTTCGGGCAGTCCGCGAAGGTGTCCTCGCCGGCCTCGGCGGGGGCCAGGAACTCCTCGGACTTCGAGCCGCCCATGGCGCCGGCGGTGGCCGCGCAGATGCGGTAGTCCAGGCCGAGGCGCTCGAAGATGCGCTGGTAGGCCTGGCGGTGCAGGGCGTAGGACTGGGCGAGGCCCTCGTCCGCCAGGTCGAAGGAGTACGAGTCCTTCATCAGGAACTCACGGCCGCGCAGGATGCCGGCGCGGGGGCGGGCCTCGTCCCGGAACTTGGTCTGGATCTGGTAGAGGATCACCGGCAGGTCCTTGTAGGACGTGCACTGGTCCTTGACCAGGAGGGTGAAGATCTCCTCGTGGGTGGGGCCGAGGAGGTAGTCGCCGCCCTTGCGGTCCTTGAGCCGGAACAGCTCCTGGCCGTACTCGTCCCAGCGGCCGGTCGCCTCGTAGGGCTCGCGCGGCAGCAGGGCGGGGAGGGAGACCTCCTGGGCGCCGATGGCGTCCATCTCCTCGCGGACGATCCGCTCCACGTTGGCCAGGACCTTCATGCCGAGGGGCAGCCAGCTCCAGATGCCGGCGGCGGTGCGGCGGACGTAGCCGGCTCGGACCAGGAGCTTGTGGCTGAGGACCTCGGCGTCCGCCGGGTCGTCGCGCAGCGTCTTCGCCATCAACTGGGACATGCGCTGGACCTGTGCGTTGGCCATGGTTCTCGTACTCCTGCTGGATAAGGGTTTGGCATAGGAGGTTAGCCGGGCGGGCCGCGCGGGCGGAAATTGGTTATCGCCTGCGCAGGGGAAGGGGGGCGCCCATCACCGCGTACGGCTTCGGCGCGCTCGGGAAGTGCACCTGGCGGGCGAGGTCGACGTAGCCGAGGGAGAAGTACAGGCCGCGGGCGGGGCTGTCGGTGTCGATCGCGGAGAGGATCGAGCGGGGTTCGCCGGCCGTGTCGGTGATCGTGGTGATCAGGCGCCGGCCGATGCCGCGGTTCTGGTGGGCGGGGTGGACGTGCAGCTCCGTGATGACGAAGGAGTCGTCCAGCCAGTGGTCGTTGCCGGCCGCGCGGAGGTAGGGCTCCACGACGGTGGACCACCAGTGCGTGCGGGAGTTGGGCATGCCGTACACGAACCCCACGAGACGGCCGCCCGCGGTCGCGCCGAGGGCCCGCGCGCCCGGGAACTGCATGTGGCGCTGGACGATCTGGCGGCGTACGGCGACCTCGTCCGGGCCGAGGCCGAAGGCGACGGCTTGCACAGCGAGGGCCTCGTCGACGTGGGCTGCGAGGTCCAGGGGGCCGATCACGAGGTCCATGCGGGGAGCGTACAGGGGCCTCAGAACAGGACACTCATGAAGGCGCCGACCTCTTGGAAGCCCACTCGCCTGTACGTCCGGCGGGCGGCGGTGTTGAAGTCGTTCACGTAGAGGCTGACGACCGGCGCCACGTCCGCGAGCGCGTACCGCAGGACCGCCGCCATGCCCGGGGCGGCGAGGCCCCTCCCCCGGTACTCGGGGGCCACCCAGACGCCCTGGATCTGGCAGGCGTGGTGGGTCGCGGCGCCGATCTCCGCCTTGAACACGACCTTGCCGTGCTCGTCGAGGCGGGCGAAGGAGCGGCCGGAGCCGACGAGTTCGGCGACGCGCGCCTGGTACAGCAGCCCGCCGTCACCCGCCAGCGGCGAGACGCCCACCTCCTCGGTGAACATCGCCACGCACGCCGGCATGATCGTCTCCATCTCGTCCTTGCGGACGCGGCGCACGCAGGGGTCCGGGGCGATGTCGGCGGGCATGCGGTCGGTGACCATCAGCGGCTGGTGGGCGCGGACCTCGCGGGCGGGGCCCCAGTGGGGTTCGAGCAGGCTCCACAGCGCGGCGGTGGGTTCGGCGGGGCCGACGATGGAGGAGCAGCGGCGGCCCGCTCTCCTGGCCCGGTCGGCGAAGGCGCGGACGGCGCGCGGGGTGGCACAGACGGGGACCAGGTTGGCGCCCGCGTAGCACAGGGACGTGAGCATGCCGTCCTCGTACCAGCCCCACATCTCGCCGCCGAGCCGCCACGGGTCGAGGCCGGCCACCTGCACCCGCGAGGTGACGAAGGCGTTCGCGACCGGCTCGCGGTCGAGGACGGCGAGCGCGGCGTCAAGGTCACTCGGTTCAAGCACCCGAGAGGTCGTCTGGGTCAACACGTGCGAGGGCCTCACCCTGGGGTTCTGCTGGTCGTGGAACTGTACCCCGATGAATTGTGGAACGCTTCCGGTCGGAACGGCACAGCGGGACGACGTGCGGGGCGGGCCTGTGCTGCCCCGGCGGGCCGGCGCCGGCACGGGGTGAGCGCGGCCTTCGCCGGCCGGGGGTCACACCGGGTCCGGCAGGGCGGACGCACAGGTGAGCCCCGCCACCCGGCGGTGACGGGGCTCAGGAAAGCCGAGATGATCAGCCGGCCACCGACACCGACGGCTCGCCCGACTCCACGCCCTCGTCCTGCATCTGCTCGGCCAGCTTCATGGCCTCCTCGATGAGGGTCTCGACGATCTTGGACTCGGGCACGGTCTTGATGACCTCGCCCTTGACGAAGATCTGGCCCTTGCCGTTGCCGGAGGCGACGCCGAGGTCGGCCTCGCGGGCCTCGCCGGGGCCGTTGACGACGCAGCCCATGACGGCGACGCGGAGGGGGACCTCCATGCCGGTCAGGCCCGCGGTGACCTCCTCGGCGAGCTTGTAGACGTCGACCTGGGCACGGCCGCAGGACGGGCAGGAGACGATCTCCAGGCCGCGCTGGCGCAGGCCGAGCGACTGCAGGATCTGGAGGCCGACCTTGACCTCCTCGACGGGCGGGGCGGACAGGGAGACGCGGATCGTGTCGCCGATGCCCTGGGACAGGAGCGCGCCGAAGGCCACCGCCGACTTGATCGTGCCCTGGAAGGCGGGACCGGCCTCCGTCACGCCCAGGTGCAGCGGGTACTCGCACTGCTCGGCGAGCTGGCGGTAGGCCTCGATCATCACGACCGGGTCGTTGTGCTTGACGGAGATCTTGATGTCCCGGAAGTCGTGCTCCTCGAAGAGGGACGCCTCCCACAGGGCGGACTCGACCAGCGCCTCCGGCGTCGCCTTGCCGTACTTCTGCAGCAGGCGCCTGTCGAGGGAGCCGGCGTTGACGCCGATGCGGATCGGGGTGCCGTGGTCCTTGGCGGCCTTGGCGATCTCCTTGACCTTGTCGTCGAACTGCTTGATGTTGCCGGGGTTCACGCGGACCGCGGCACAGCCGGCCTCGATGGCGGCGAAGACGTACTTGGGCTGGAAGTGGATGTCGGCGATGACCGGGATCTGCGACTTCCTGGCGATGGTCGCGAGGGCGTCCGCGTCGTCCTGCGTGGGGCAGGCCACGCGGACGATCTGGCAGCCCGACGCGGTCAGCTCGGCGATCTGCTGGAGGGTGGCGCCGACGTCGGACGTACGGGTCGTCGTCATCGACTGGACCGAGACGGGGGCGTCCCCGCCGACCGCCACGCTTCCGACCTGGATCTGCCGGCTCTTCCGGCGCTCGGCGAGCTTGGTCGGAACGGACGGCATGCCGAGAGAAATCGCAGTCATCTGCTGTGCAACCCCAAGTCGTGGATCAAGGTCCGGTCCCGTCGTCGGGCGGGCTCCAGGCTTCGAGATTACGGCACGGCCCCATGCGGCATCACATCCCACCCGGTAAACCCACCCGATGGAAGGCGGCCCGGAAGACAGGCTTCCGGGCCGCCGTGAACGGTGCGTGACTACGAGATTTTCACGGGGTTGACGACGTCCGCCACCAGGACGAGAAGGGTGAAGCAGACGAAGATCCCCGCCACCACGTATGCCACCGGCATCAGCTTCGCCACGTCGAACGGGCCCGGGTCCGGGCGGCGCAGCACCCTGGCGACGTTGCGGCGCAGCGCCTCCCACAGGGCGCCCGCGATGTGGCCGCCGTCGAGCGGGAGCAGCGGGAGCATGTTGAACAGGAACAGGGAGAGGTTGAAGCCGGCGAGCAGCATCACGAACATCGCCACCTGCTGGGAGGCGGGGATGTGCAGGGTGGCGATGTCGCCGGTGATGCGGGCCGCGCCGACGATGCCGACCGGGGAGTCCGGCTGGCGCGGGGCGTTGCCGAAGACGGCGTCCCACAGGGCCGGGATCTTGCCGGGCAGGGCGGCGAGGGAGTCGACGGCGTCGCCGACCCGGTCGGTCATCCAGGTCACGGACTGGCCGAAGTCCTGGTGGACGACGCCGGTGGCGGCGCTGAAGCCGAGGAAGCCCGCCTTGACGTACTTGCCCTCGACGTACTGACCGCTGGAGTCCTTCTTGGCGACCTGGTTGGTGGCGATCGTGGCGTGCAGGGTGAGCTGCCTGCCGTCGCGCTCGACGACGATCGGGACGGTCTTGCCGGCGCTGTCGCGGATCAGGTCCGAGAGGGTGTTCCAGTCCTTGGTGGGCCTGCCGGCGAAGGCGACGATCTTGTCGCGCTTCTTCATGCCGGCGGCCTCGGCCGGGGACGCGGGGTCGGACTTCTTGCAGCTGTCGCGGTGCTCGCTCTGCGCGATGACGCAGGGCGAGACGGAGGCGACGGTGGTGGTCTGCTGCTGGATGCCGAAGCCCATGAGGACCGTGAAGAACAGGCCGATCGCGAGGATCAGGTTCATGAAGGGGCCGGCGAACATGACGATGACGCGCTTCCACGGCTTGCGCGTGTAGAACATGCGCGTCTCGTCACCGGGCTTGAGTTCCTCGAAGGCGGCCGACCGGGCGTCCTCGATCATGCCGCGCCACGGGGAGGTGGAGCGGGCGGAGACCCGGCCCTTCTCGTCGGGCGGGAACATGCCGATCATGCGGATGTAGCCGCCGAGCGGGATGGCCTTGATGCCGTACTCGGTCTCGCCCTTCTTCCGCGACCAGACGGTCGGGCCGAAGCCGACCATGTACTGCGGCACGCGGATGCCGAACAGCTTGGCCGTGGACAGGTGTCCCAGCTCGTGCCAGGCGATGGAGACGAGCAGGCCGACGGCGAAGACCAGTATGCCGAGGATGAACATCAAGGTCGTCATGCACGCGCCTCCGCGGTCGCCGTCGTGGCAGTGAGTTCGCGGGCCCGGGCTCGGGCCCAGGTCTCCGCTTCGAGGACGTCCGACACGGTGAGGGAAGTTCCCGTGGCCGGGGTGCCGTGCTCCTCGACCACCCGGGTGACGGTCTCCATGATGCCGTTGAAGGGCAGCGCGCCGCTCAGGAAGGCGGCGACGCACTCCTCGTTGGCGGCATTGAACACCGCCGGGGCGGTGCCCGCGAGCCGCCCCACGTGCCGGGCGAGGTCCACCGAGGGGAAGGCCTCGTTGTCCAGCGGGAAGAACTCCCAGGTGGAGGCCTTGCTCCAGTCGAAGGCGGGCGCCGCGTCCGGAACCCGTTCGGGCCAGCCCAGACCGATGGCGATGGGCCCGCGCATGTCGGGGGGCGTCGCCTGGGCGATCGTGGATCCGTCGGTGAACTCGACCATCGAGTGGACATACGACTGGGGATGCACGACCACCTCAATGCGGTCGAAGGAAATGTCGTAGAGCAGGTGGGCCTCGATGACCTCCAGGCCCTTGTTGACGAGGGTCGCGGAGTTGACCGTGATCACCGGGCCCATCGCCCAGGTGGGGTGGGCGAGGGCGTCCTGGACGGTCACGTCCGCCAGCTCGGCCTTGGTCCGGCCGCGGAAGGGGCCGCCGGAGGCCGTCACCACCAGCTTGCGGACGTCGGCCCGCGTCCCCGCGGCCAGCGCCTGGAAGAGCGCCGCGTGCTCGGAGTCGACCGGGATGATCTGGCCGGGCTTGGCCAGCTCCTTGACCAGCGGCCCGCCGACGATCAGCGACTCCTTGTTGGCGAGCGCGAGGGTGCGGCCCGCCTGCAGGGCGGCCAGGGTGGGCGCGAGGCCGATGGAGCCGGTGATGCCGTTCAGCACCGTGTGGCAGGCGGAGGCGGCGATCTGGGTGGCCGCGTCCGGTCCGGCGAGGATCTCGGGCAGCGGCTCGCCGGGGCCGTAGGCGGCGGCCAGGGCCTCGCGCAGCGCGGGTACGGCGTCCTCGCGGGCGACCGCGACGGTGCGCACCCGCAGCCGGTGCGCCTGCTCGGCGAGGAGGGCGGTGCGGCCGCCGTTCGCGGACAGGGCGGTGACCCGGAAGCGGTCGGGGTTGCGCAGCACGAGGTCGATGGCCTGGGTGCCGATGGATCCGGTGGAGCCGAGGATCACCACGTCCTTGGGGCCGTCGGCCGCGAGGGGGTCGTAGACGCGGTGCGGATCGGCGAGGGGTGCCGGATGGGCGGGGCTGTCGGTCATCCCCCCATTGTTGCCGCTTCCACCGACAGCGGGGACAGGGTGTCCCTCGGGCGGGTGCGTGAACGGTTTTCGTCCATGAATGGAACGTTTGTTCCGCCTGTGGGGCATCGGTGGAGGTGACGCGGCGGGGGCCGCGGCCCGGAGCGGCGGCCCGGGTGCCGCCTCCTGCTGAAACCCCGCGTGTCGCGGCGCCGGTGATGGCATCCTTCCGTGGGCGCCCGGTTCGACGGGCGCGAAGAAAATGGGGGAGGAATCACCGCCTTGAACCGTATGCGCACGACCACGACCGTCCTGGCCACGGCCGGTCTGCTGACCGCTGCTCAGCTCGGACTCGCCGGGGGCGCGTTCGCCGCCGCGCAGGCGCCGGCCAGTTCCGGCTGCCCGATCGACCTGGTCTACCCGTCCCGCTTCTACGTCGACTCGCACGGGTGGGTGACCAACGGGGGCCTGTACTTCGGCATCAAGAACAAGAGCACGACGAAGACGTTCAAGAAGGTCGGCTTCACGGTCACCGACGTGAAGAACATCCGCTTCGGCACGGCCAAGGCCACGGGCGGCAAGGTCACCCACAGGACGTCGAAGACGGTGACCGTGTACACGGGGACGCTGAACAAGAAGGCGAGCCTCGGGGTGAAGGTGCAGACGCATCTGCTCAACACCCACAGCTACAAGGTGAAGTTCACCCTGCACGGCTCGGGCTGGACCTGCGCCGTGAACCAGGGCACCTGGGGCAGCTGACCCCAGGCGCCAGGTCGGCGGGCGGGAGGGCGCGTCAGGCCCCGAAGGGGCGGCGCGCGCTCTCCCGTGCGGAGGCTCCGGGGGTCGCGTCGGCGATCCACGGGCCGTCGCCGGACGGGTCGAGGATGCCCTCCTCCAGCCAGGTGTAGGCCCCGCCGAGGACGGCCTTGACCACCTTGCGGTCCAGGTCGTCGGTGTTGGTCCACAGGCGGTCGAAGAGTTCGTCGACCCGGATGCGGGCCTGCCGGCAGAAGGCGTCGGCCAGCTGGTAGGCCTCGCGGCCGTGGTCGCCCCGGCCGCGCAGCCACTCGGCCCGGACACAGGCCGCGCTCATCGCGAACAGCTCGGCGCCGATGTCCACGATCCGGCCGAGGAAGCCCTGCTTGGTCTCCATCTTCCCCTGCCAGCGGGACATGGCGTAGAAGGTGGAGCGGGCCAGCTTGCGGGCGGTGCGCTCGACGTAGCGCAGATGCCCGGACAGGTCGATGCCGTGCTTGAACTCGCCGTACGACGTGGGCAGCTGACCCGGCCCGGCGACGAGCTTCGGCAGCCACTTGGCGTAGAAGACGCCGGCGTTCGCACCCGCCTTCGCCTTGTCGGACAGGGACTTGTCGGGGTCGATGAGGTCACCGGCGACGGAGAGGTGGGCGTCGACGGCCTCGCGGGCGATCAGCAGGTGCATGATCTCGGTGGAACCCTCGAAGATGCGGTTGATGCGCAGGTCGCGCAGCATCTGCTCGGCCGGGACCGCGCGCTCGCCGCGCGCCTTGAGGGACTCGGCGGTCTCGTAGCCGCGGCCGCCGCGGATCTGGACCAGCTCGTCGGCCATCTTCCAGGCCATCTCGGAGCCGTAGAGCTTGGCGAGGGCGGCCTCGATGCGGATGTCGTTGCGGTCCTCGTCGGCCATCTGCGAGGCCAGGTCGAGGACGGCCTCCAGGGCGAAGGTGGTGGCCGCGATGAAGCTGATCTTGGAGCCGACGGCCTCGTGCAGCGCGACCGGCTTGCCCCACTGCTCGCGCTCCGCCGACCACTCGCGGGCGATCTTCAGGCACCACTTGCCGGCGCCCGCGCACATCGCGGGCAGCGAGAGCCGGCCGGTGTTGAGCGTGGTGAGCGCGATCTTCAGGCCCGCGCCCTCGGGGCCGATGCGGTTGGCGGCCGGGACGCGGACCCGGTGGAAGCGGGTGACGCCGTTCTCGATGCCGCGCAGGCCCATGAAGGCGTTGCGGTTCTCGACGGTGATGCCCTCGCTGGTCGCCTCGATGACGAACGCGGTGATGCCGCCCTTGTGCCCCTCGGACTTCGGCACCCGGGCCATCACGACGAGGAGGTCGGCGACCACCCCGTTGGTGGTCCACAGTTTCACCCCGTCGAGGACGTAGTCGTCCCCGTCGGGCACGGCGGTGGTGGCGAGGCGCGCCGGGTCCGAGCCGACGTCCGGCTCGGTGAGCAGGAAGGCGGAGATGTCGGTGCGGGCGCAGCGGGGCAGGAAGGCGTCCTTCTGCTCCTGGGTGCCGAACATCTTCAGCGGCTGGGGGACGCCGATCGACTGGTGCGCGGAGAGCAGCGCGCCGACGGCGGGGCTCGCGGAGCCGACCAGGGCGAGCGCCTTGTTGTAGTACAGCTGGGTGAGGCCGAGGCCGCCGTACTTGGGATCGATCTTCATGCCGAGGGCGCCGAGTTCCTTCAGCCCGGCGACGACCTCGTCGGGGATGCGGGCCTCGCGCTCGATGCGGGCGCCGTCGATGGTGGACTCGCAGAACGCGCGCAGCTTGGCGAGGAACTCCTCGCCGCGGCTGACGCTGTCGGGATCCGGGAGCGGGTGGGGGTGGATGAGGTCGAGCCGGAAACGCCCGAGGAACAGCTCCTTGGCGAAGCTGGGCTTGTGCCAGTCCTGCTGCCGGGCGGCCTCCGCCACCTGACGGGCCTCGCGCTCGGTGACGGTGGTGCGTGGGGTGGAGGGGGCGGACATGAGGCTCACCTCGCCGCGAAGAGGGATGATTAGGGACCGTTCGCTACCGACCAGTGCTACTGGATCGTTGGTACCCGAAACGGGCCGACCTCACCACCCCTCGCGCGTCCATCCGGCCGAAAGCCCCGCCGCGGGCCCGGTCGGCGGGTGTGGTACTGCTGCTGCCCGAGGGGAACGGAGCCGCAGGGAAAAGCTGTCGAAGCGCTTCGACAGCCTATGGACACCCCGCCCGGCCGAGGGCTAGTGTCGATCTCACCCTCACTCCACCCCATCGGCAATGCGCGGTAGTCGAAGCGCTTCACAAAGCTTGGAGCCCGGATGGTCACCCTCGCCGAGGTAGCCCAGCACGCCGGAGTCTCGGCGAGCACGGTGAGCTATGTCCTCAGCGGCAAGCGGTCCATCTCCGCGACCACCCGGCAGCGGGTCGAGCAGAGCATCCGGGAACTGGGCTACCACCCGAACGCGGGCGCCCGGGCCCTGGCCGGGAAACGGTCGAACATCATCGCGCTGATGATCCCGCTGCGCACCGACATGTACGTGCCGGTGATGATGGAGATCGCCATCGCGGTGGCCACCACGGCCCGCACGCACGGCTACGACGTCCTGCTGCTCACCGGCGAGGAGGGGCCGGACGCGGTGCGCCGGGTGACCGGCAGCGGCCTGGCCGACGCGATGATCCTCATGGACGTGGAGCTGGAGGACGAGCGGCTGCCGTTGCTCAGGGGGACCGGGCAGCCCTCCGTGCTCATCGGTCTGCCCGCCGACACCACCGGTCTGACCTGCGTGGACCTGGACTGGAGTGCCACGGGCGCGCTGTGCGTGGAGCATCTGGCGGGGCTGGGTCACCGTGACATCGCTGTCATCGGCGAGGCCCCGGCCGTCTACGAACGGCACACCGGTTTCGCCGAGCGCACCCTGGACGGGCTGCGCACTGCGGCCCGGCGGACCGGCGTGCGGCTGCTGCACCGCCCGTGCGAGGGAGGGTACGACGCGATGGCCCTGACCCTGGCCCGGATCCTCGACGAGCGGCCGGGGACGACCGGGTTCGTGGTACAGAACGAGTCGGCGGTGGAGCCGCTGCTCGCGCTGCTGCGCCAGCAGGGCCGGGCGGTGCCGGAGGACGTGTCCGTGGTGGCGATCTGCCCGGACCAGGTCGCCGTGCAGGCCTCGGTGCGGCTGACCTCCGTCGGCGTCCCGGCGCAGGAGATGGGCCGGTACGCGGTCGAGCATCTGGTGGCCAAGCTGGACGGGCGCGGCAGCGACGAGGTCGTGCTGATCGCACCCGAACTGACGGTACGCACAAGCTCGGGCCCGGCCCCGGTCACGTCCTGAGAAGACCCCGACGACACCCCGGGTCCCAAGCCCCGCCGACACGTCCCGGCCGACAGGCCCGCCTGACACGCCCCGCCCGCAAACCCCGGCGAACACACCCGACGACGCTTCCGCCCTCAACCCCCGCTGACGCACCCCCGCCGACAAGCCCGGCGAACCCACCCGACACAACCCGGTCCCCACGGCTCCAGCCGATAACAGGCTGAGGCCGACAGGCCCCAACGACACGTCCCAGCCCACGCATCCCCAACCCACACACCCGACCGACAGCCCCGCTGACACGCTCCGGCGCACACCCCGGCCGACAGGCCCCGGCACACACAGCCACCAGCCCCGCCGACACACCGCCCCAAGCCCCGCCCAGGTCTCCCGGCGTCCGTCGGTCGCGCCGCTTCGCTGCCTCCCCGCCTCGGGGCGTACCTCTGCCTGCCTTCCCTGTCCCGCACGTCGCATGTCAGGAGCACGCTGTGAACCAGTCCGTCGTCGCGCAGCCCAAGGTCAGCCTCGCCCAGTCCTCCCCCACCGTCGGCACCTTCCGTGAGCGGGACGGGGCGCTGGAGTGGAGCGGGCGCCAGGAGACGGTGCGGATCGAGCCGTGGGGCCCGGACGCGGTGCGGGTGCGCGCCCGGCTCGGCGGGCCCGTGCTGGACGGACTTCCCGGCGCGCTCCTCGACGCGCCGCCGGCCCAGGACTCCACGGTCAAGGCCGGGGACGGCGAGGCGCGGCTGACGGTGGGCGCGCTGACCGTCGAGGTGAACGCCGAGGGCATGCTCCGCTTCCTGCGCACCGACGACGGCGGCGAACTGCTCGCCGAGGAGCGGGCCCACTTCTGGTGGCCGGGGCCGCGCCTCTACACGGCGGTCGGGGGCGGCCACCACCGCCTGGAGCAGCGTTTCGCCGCCTACGAGGGCGAGAAGCTGTACGGCCTCGGCCAGCACCAGCACGGGCGGCTCGACCAGAAGGGCCTGGTGGTGGACCTGGTGCAGCGCAACGCCGAGGTGAGCGTGCCGGTGCTGGTGTCCAGCCGGGGCTACACCCTGCTGTGGAACAACCCGGCGATCGGCCGGGTGGAGCTGGCCGGCAACGGCACCCGCTGGGTCGCCGACTCGGCCCGGCAGATCGACTACTGGATCACGGCGGGCGCCCCGGCCGACGGGCAGCGCGCCTACAGCGCGGTGACCGGACGGACGCCGATGCTGCCGGAGTGGGCGGCCGGCTTCTGGCAGTGCAAGCTGCGCTACCGCACGCAGGACGAACTCCTCGCCGTGGCACGGGAGTACAAGCGCCGGGGACTGCCGCTGGCCGCGATCGTGTGCGACTTCTTCCACTGGACCCACCTCGGCGACTGGAAGTTCGACCCGGCGGAGTGGCCCGACCCGGCGGCGATGGTCCGCGAGCTGGACGAACTGGGCGTCAGGCTGGTGGTGTCCGTGTGGCCGTCGGTGTCGCCGCTGTCGGAGAACCACGCCCTGATGGAGCAGTGCGGCTATCTCATCGGCACCCAGTACGGCCCGATGGCGCACGCCGACTGGCCGGACAAGGAGGTCGCCTCGACCGTGCAGGTGGCGTTCTACGACGCCACGAACCCCGAGGCCCGTGCGTTCGTCTGGTCGAAGATCCGCGACAACTACCTTCTCCCGCACGGCATCACGGCGTTCTGGCTGGACGCCTGCGAGCCGGAACTGAAGCCGGGCTTCGCGGAGAACCTGCGGTACTGGGCGGGCCCGGGCCCGGAGGTCGGCAACCTCTACCCGGCTGAGAACGCCCGCACCTTCCACGACGGGCTGCGCGCCGAGGGCGAGGAGGTCATCACCCTCAACCGCTCGGCCTGGGCGGGCAGTCAGCGCTACGGCGCGGCCCTGTGGTCCGGTGACATCGGCACCGACTTCGCGACCCTGCGCCGGCAGATCGCGGCCGGCCTCAACACCGCGCTGTCGGGCATCCCCTGGTGGAACACCGACATCGGCGGCTTCCACGGAGGCGACCCGGACGACGAGGCGTACCGCGAGGTGATGGTCCGCTGGTTCCAGTTCGGCGCGCTGTCCCCGCTGATGCGCCTGCACGGCTTCCGCGAGCCCGGCATGCCGCTGGGCCCTCAGATGACGGGCGGCCCGAACGAGGTCTGGTCGTACGGCGAGGAGGCCGGCGCGATCCTGGAGAAGTACCTGCGGCTGCGCCAGCGCCTGAAGCCGTACGTCCTCCGGGTCATGCGCGAGGCCCACGAGGAGGGCCTGCCGGTGATGCGGCCGCTGTTCCTGGAGTTCCCCGGCGACCAGGCCGCGTGGTCGGTGGACGACGCCTATCTCCTCGGCCGGGACCTGCTGGTCGCCCCGGTGCTGACGGCGGGGGCCACGGCCCGCACGGTGTACCTCCCGGCGGGCGCGCGCTGGACGGACGCGTGGACGGGTGAGACGTACGAGGGCGGTGCGGCGGTCACGGCGGACGCGCCGCTGGAGCGCATCCCGCTGTTCCTGCGGGACGGGGCGGAGCTGCCGGTGGCGGGGTGACCGGCAGACGGACACCAGGTGCCGGTCAGTCCCGGCAGACGGACACCAGGGAACGCACGAGCGCACCCGTGTGCAGCAGGTCCGGGTGCTTCTCGTGGTGGACCTCGACGACGGCTACGGCCAGTTCGGGCGCGCAGGCCGGGGTGGTGCGCTCCGCGGTCGTGCCGGCCAGGGTGCGGACGAGGTCCGTGTTGATGCGGTTGATCGTCTGCCGGACGACGTTCAGGTCCGGCTTCGTGGTCGGGGCCTGCTCGGGGTGAGCCGTCCACCGGGCGAACAGGCCGCGCTGGACGATCTTGTTGGCCTCGATCTGGTCCCGGAAGACGCGCCGTGCCTCGTCCGGGTCGGCGCCGAGCTGCTCGGCCTGCGCGGCCACGGAGTCCAGGACCTGCTGTTCCCGGGCGGGGTCGTCGATGGGGCTAGTGGTGCCCCACTTCGCTGCGGCCACCAGGTCGGCGGTGGCGAGACGTTCGGCGGCGAGGGAGGCCACGGGGCGGAGGGGCGACGGGGCCGGAGCCGCCGCCGCGGTGCCCGGCACGGCGAGCAGCGCGGCAGCGGCGATCACGGTTGCGGTGAGGGGGGTGGGAATACGCATGAGGTCCATGAAACCCCACCCCGGTGTCTCAACTGCTGCTGACACTCTCGCTGTTGACGGTGAAGTCCAGGCCGCCGGCGGACGAGGTGATCTCGAAGCCGAACTGGAGATCACCGATGGTCACGTCGCCGAACCAGCCCTTGGTGTCCTTGATCCACTTCAGGATCGGCAGGATGTTCACCGTGCCCGAGCCGGAGTTGGAGCTGCGGACGAAGGAGAAGACGTCGTTGGAGCCGTTGTTGCCCTTGTAGACGGTCCAGGTGGAGCCGCTGAGCGTGACGGTGCCCTGAGAGGTGCCGAGCGGGCCGACGGCGCCCGTCTTGTTGACCCAGAGCATGATCTCGTACTTGTAGTTCGTGTCCCAGATGTCGTACGCCGTCTCGTAGGCGCCGGACGACGGGACGGTGACGTTGTAGCTGCTGCTGAGCGACGACAGCGACGAGATCGACTTGTTGATCACCTTCTTGGCGTTGGGGTACGACTTGATCCCGCCGGTGTTGGGGTGGTTGGCGTTGACGCCCCAGTTGGTGCCGGAGTTGGCCCAGATGCACTGGGCGCCGGCGCCGGAGCCCCAGATGTCGTTGTACAGGGTGTAGCCGTTCAGCGTGGTGCTGGCCCACTGGTCGCAGGAGGACCAGACGGCGGCGGAGGCCGGGGCCGAGGCGAGGCCGGCGGTGGCGCCGAGGGCGAGGGCGGGGGCGATCAGGGCCCTGGCGACCCTGCCGAGTGTGCTTGGTGCCATGGTGTGCCTTTCCATGGGTGGGGGGAATTGCGTGGGCTCACCGCGCCTTCAGGGTGAGGACGCGGTCTTCTCCGGCGACCAGGTCGAGCGGTCGGCTGCCGGAGGAAGTCCGCAGGTCGATGCGGTGGGTGCGGGTCGGTCTGAGGACGGCCCGGGCGCCGTCCGGGGTCCAGCTCAGGTCGATCTCCGCACCGAACCGGGTGCGCACGCCCCGCAGTTCGCCGCGGGGGCAGCCGTCCGGTGTCGCGGGCAGCAGGACCAGCCGGTCCGGGGTGGACTGGACGAGCATCTCGATCAGGACGCCGGGCAGGGTGTGCGCGGCATCGGCGTTGTAGACGTCCCGGTGGGGGTAGTGGGCGCTCATCAGGGAGGCGTGGAAGTAGTCGCCGTCCAGGACGTGGCGCAGGGCACGGGCGGCCGGGTCGCGCGCGCCGAGGCGGGCGGCGACGAGGGCGTGGTGCAGATGGCCGTGGGCGGAGTGGTTCTCGGCGCCGCGCAGGTCGAGGGCGCGCCGGGCGGCCCTGGCGAGGCCGGGGGTGTCGTGGGGGGTGATCTCGTCCAGGGGCCAGACTCCGTAGAGGTGGCTGAGGTGGCGGTGGTCGTAGGTGTCCTCGAGGCCGGGCCAGGCCCATTCGGCCAGCGCGCCGTCCGGGTTGGTCCGGTGCGGCGGCAGCCGGTTGGCCAACGCCCGCCATCGGTCGGCGTGCCGGGGGTGGTAGCGGGCGGCGGTGAGCAGGGTGTGGCGGGCGGCGGAGAGGTCCATGGCGGCGTTGAGGGCGCCCCAGCCGCCGTTCGCGGGCCGGTTCTCGGGCGAGTAGGAGGGGACGATCACGACGTGGCCCGTGAGGTCGGTGCGGGTGAGGAAGTCCTCGTAGAACAGGGCGGTCTCGGCGAGCGCGGCGGCGGTGCGCGGATCGCGGGCGCCGCGGATCTCGTCGTGGTCGACCAGCGGCTTGAGCAGCCAGTCCGCTCCGGCCGTCCACAGGTGCAGCGGGTACGCGCGGCTGAAGTGGTACGTCAGCCCCGACTCGCCGTCGGTGTGGGAGGGCGCGACGGCGCCGCGGGCGCCGAAGATCGCGCGGGCGTTGGCCCGCCAGTCCGGCAGTTGCCGGGTCACGAACGCGGCGAGCGCCTCGGTGACCTCCGGCAGGGCGGCGGCCGGCGCGGAGGCGGTCTGCAGGTTGAGGTTGGCGTTGGTGGTGAACGCGCCGGACCAGGCGGTGTCCCAGTCGCCGGTCCACAGCCCGGTGAGCCGGGGCGGGTTCAGGCCGCTGCTGCTCAGCAGGTGGTAGCGGCCAGCGGCGAAGAGCCGCTCCAGCAGGGCCGGGCTGTGCGGGCGCTTCAGCAGCTCGGAGCCGGGCAGCGCGCGCTCGGCGGGGTCGGCGCCGAGGTCCAGCGTGACGCGCCGGTAGGCGGTGCGGTGCCGCTCCAGGTGGCGGGCGAGGAGCGTGTCGTACGGCCGCCCGGTGGCGCCGGCGCCGGCCAGGAGGTCCTGGAGCCGTCGGCCCTCGGCGGCCACGTCGGCCTCGCCGGTGTGCCGGCGCACCCGGGTCAGCAGCAGGACGGAGGCGGCGGCGGTGACGCGGACGCCGGGCGGGAGGAGTTCGGTGCGGCCGCCACCGGGGGCGACGAGGGTCACGCCGGTGAAGGCGCGGTCGCTGTCCGGGTAGCGGGCGCGCAGGCTGAGCAGGGCGCCCGCGCCGGTGAGCAGCGCGCCGTGGCCGGCCCGCAGCCCGGCCGGCGCACCGGGCAGCCGGTGGTCCAGGCCGATGTCGACGGCGGCCGCGGTGACCTCGTGCACGATCACGTCGTCGGCGCGGGAGACGAAGACCCGGCTGCTCCACCCGGCGCAGCGGGCCGTGACCTCACCGGTGGCGAAGTCGACGGCCCGGCGGTACCCGGGGCCGCTGCCGCCCACCCTGCGCAGCCGTACCTGGAAGGCCGGGTGGAAGGGCTGCACCCACTGCAGGGGGCGGCCGTCGGTGAAGTCCTCGGCGGCGGTGAGGTCGCCGGCGAGCAACCGGTCCTGGATCGCGGGCAGTCGGGCGGCCAGGCGGGGCGGCTCGGCGTGTTCGCCGCCGTTGGGCCGGACCAGGGTGTGATGGGTGACGACGACCCGGTCGTCGTCCGGATCGCCGTGCACGAGGGCGCCGTGGTGGCCGTTCCCGGTCAGGAAGGCGTCCTCCCAGCGGTCCGCCGGGGCCGGTTCCCAGGTGCCGTGGAACGGCCCGCCGCTCATGGCCGCAGCACCGCCACGCCGTAGCGGCCCAGGGTGACCGAACCGGTGACGCGTGCGCCGCCGAGCAGGTCGCGGGGGCTGCCCGGGACCTCGACGGTGACCGGCTCCCGCCCGTGGTTCAGCAGGAACAGCAGCTCGCCCCGGCGCACCGCCTCCACCCCGGCCGGCAGCCCCTCCAGCACCGGCCGCACACCGGCCTCGGCGGCGGCGGAGGCGAGCAGCGCGCGCAGCGCGTCCGGCGCGGGCAGGGTGGAGACGTACCAGACGCGGCCCCGGCGCAGCACGGCGGGCAGCCCGTCCAGCTCACCGCCCCGGTAGGGCACGGTCTCGGCGGCGCCGGGCTCCGGCTCGATCTCCTCCGACCACAGGGTCCCGTGGAACCCCTCGCACTCCACGGTCTCCCCCGCCTCGAGCGGCCACCACTCGTGCAGCACGCGGATGCCGAACAGCTCGCGCAGCCGGGCGTCCATGCCGCCGGGCCTGACCCGGTCGTCCTCGTCGGCGACGCCGGTGAGGAAGCCGCAGACCAGGGCGCCGCCGCCGCGGACGTACGCCAGGAGGTTGCCGACGGCGCTGTCTGTGAGGAGGTACAGCTGCGGGACGACGACGAGCCGGTACCCGGACAGGTCGTCCTCCGGGTGGGCGAAGTCGCAGGCCAGCTGGGACTCCCAGAGCGCCCGGTGCCAGGCGGTGAGCACCTCGGGGTAGTCCACCTCGGTGGACAGCCGCCCCTCATGCGCACCGGCCCACCAGGAGTGCCAGTCGTGCAGGACGGCGATGCGGCTCGCACTGTGCTGTCCGGCCACCTCCGGGCCCAGCATGGCCAGTTCGGCGCCGAGCCGCCGTATCTCCTGGTGGGTACGGCCCTCCTCCCCCGCGTGACCGAGCATCCCCGAGTGGAACTTCTCGGCGCCCTGCCGGGACTGGCGCCACTGGAAGTAGCAGACGGCGTCGGCGCCGCGGGCGACGGCCTGGAGGGACCACAGCCGGTTCAGGCCGGGCGGCTTGGGGTGGTTGACCCCGCGCCAGTTGACCGGTCCGGCCGCCTGCTCCATCAGCATCCACGGGCCGCGGGCCTGCGAGCGGGTGAGGTCCTGCACCAGGGCGGCGCGCTGCGCGGACAGCGGATCACGCGGATCGGGATACAGGTCGACGGAGACCACGTCCTCCTCCCGCGCCCAGCGCCAGCCGTCCTGGCCGATCCACAGCGGCATGAAGTTGCTGGTCACCGGTAGGTGCGGGGTGTGCCGGCGGACGATGTCCCGTTCGGCGGCGAAGCACTCCAGGAGCATGTCGGAGGTGAAGCGGCGAAAGTCCAGCACCTGGGCGGGGTTCTTCAGGTAGTGCGCGTGCCGCGGGGGCAGGACGCCGTCCCAGGTGTCGTACCCCTGACTCCAGAAGGCGGTGCCCCAGGCGCAGTTGAGGGCGTCGAGGGTGCCGTACTTCTCGCGGAGCCAGCGGCGGAAGGCGGCGGCGGCCTCGTCGCCGTAGTCGAAGGTGCAGTACTCGTTGTTGATGTGCCACATGGTGAGGGCGGGATGGCTGCCGTAGCGGGCGGCCAGGTCCTCGGTGATGGCGGCGGCGTAGCGCCGGTAGGTGGCGCTGGAGTGCGAGAAGTGCTGCCGGCCGCCCCACCACTCGGTCCGCCCGTCGGCGTCGCGGGGCAGCGTGTCCGGGTGCAGCCGGCCCATCCACGGCGGCGGCGAGGCCGTCGGCGTGGCGAGCACGACCCCGATGCCGTGGGCGTGCAGGAGGTCCATCAGCCGGTCGAGCCAGCCGAACTCCCGTGCCCCGGGCTCGGGTTCGAGCTTCGCCCAGGAGAAGACGCCGACCGTGACGGAGGTGACCGACGCCTCCTTCATCAGCCGTACGTCGTCCTGCCAGGTCTCCTCCGGCCACTGCTCGGGGTTGTAGTCGCCGCCGAAGAGGATGCGGCCCCGGGTGGCGTCGGCGAGGCCCGGGGTCATGCGGGGTCCCCGTACTGGATGCCGCGTCCGTTGGTGGCGAGGTACACCCGGCCGTGGATGCGCGGGTCGCCGGTGACGGCCTGCCCGGTCCAGCCCCACTGGTGGGCGTCGTCGTTGATGCGGATCCAGCTCTTCGCCTGGTCGTCGGAGCGGTACACGGCGGTGACGGTGCCGGTGGCGCCCACGAGGTAGACCGCCGGGTAGTCGGCGCCGGGGGCGGCCTTGCCGAAGCCGAGGGTGTAGGCCGCCCACGCGCTGCCCGCCTTGGTGAAGGTCGCGCCGCCGTCGGTGGACCGGTACAGCCCGTTCCACTTGGTGCTCAGCCACAGGTCGCCGCCGCGTCCGGGCGCGGCGGCGAGCTGGTACTGGCTGTCCCCGGCGGGCAGCCCGGTCGCGCGGGGGACGAAGGTACGGCCGCCGTCGGTGCTGGCGTACAGGGTGCCGCCGGCGGTGTCGTAGGCGTAGAAGGTCCCCGGATCGACCGGGTCGGCGACCGGAGTGGCCCCCTTCGGGTACGAGGCCACCTCCGCCCAGGTCGCCCCGCCGTCCGCCGAGCGGTGGGCCGGGTGGCCGGTGCCGTCCCCGGACACGAAGGTCCACAGCAGGACCCCGGCGTCGGCGCTGACGGCGATGGGGCCGGGAGCGTCCTTGGCGAGTCCGGGCTGCCCGGCGAACGGCGCCCAGGTCCGGCCGCCGTCGGTGGAGAAGGCGCCGTTGCCGTGATCGCCCCAGCCGGTGCGCACGACGTACGAGGGCCGCGCCGCGGCCTGCGCGAGTCCGGTCGCCGTGCCGAAGACCGGGTCGGTGGCCATGCCGCGCGCCGGGGAGGCGGTGAGCCGGTCGTGGTACAGCACGCCGATGTCCCCGTTCGCGCTGAGCAGATGGGCGTCGCCGGCGGGCGGCGAGAGGAGCAGGCGGACCGAGGTCTCCTCCAGACCGCGGATCACCGGGGCCCAGGTGCGCAGGTCCCGGGTGCCGTAGACGGTGGCGCCGGTGCCGTAGAGGATGTGCTCCGGGTCGTACGGGTCGACGGCGACGGCCTGGATCCACCAGCCGAACTTGGGCTCGGCCTCACCCCACTTCAGGTAGGGCGTCTCGGAGACGTCCAGGACGGCGGTGTCCTTCAGCGAGACCCAGCTGCGGCCGCCGTCGGTGCTCCGGTACAGCGTGTCCACGGCCGCCCAGCGGTTGTTGGTGGAGACGACGACGGTGCCGGGGCGGTGCGCGGCCACGGCGACCCCGCCGTACCCGAAGGTGTCGCCGTCCTGCGGGGCGGCCGGGGTGACGTCGGTCCACGTGCCGGTGGTGACGTCGAGCTTGTGCACGCTGCCGTCGCTCTGGCCGTTGGGTCCGGGCGCGTTCGCGTACGTCACGTACAGCTCGCGGGCGTGCCGGTCGTAGGCGGCGCGGACCGGCACCCTGGCCGGGGCGCCGGCGGGCTGTCCCGGTACCGGCTCCCAGGTGGTGCCGTCGCTCGTGCGGTACAGGTTGGGGGCGGCGGCGTCCGCGTCACCCCAGCCCGCGTAGACGGCGCGGCCGGCGGCGACGAGGAGGGTGACGCCCTGGCCGCCGCCGCGGGGAGCGGCCGGAAACCCGGAGTCCGGGGACCAACTCGCGCCCCTGTCCGTGGACTTGACGAGGCCGTCGTGCCGGGTGCCGAGCCAGAGGGTGTCGCTGTCGCGGGGGTCGACGAGGAGGCGTTCGCCGGTGCCGCGGCCGTCCTCGTTGGCGCCCAGTTTCACCGCGAGGTCGGTACGGGCCCAGGTGGCGCCGCGGTCCTCCGAGCACAGGACCGCTCCGTTGCCGGCCCAGGGCTGGGCGTAGGTGCCGAGGGCGAGGTACACGCGGTCGGGATGCGCCGGGTCGACGGCGATCGCCTCCACGCCGAGCAGGTTCCAGTCGTCCCAGCCGAGATGGTCGGTGAGGGGGATCCAGCGGGCGGCGCGGGCGTCCCAGCGGTAGGCGCCGCCGATGTCCGTGCGGGCGTAGGCGAGGGCGGGGGCGGTGGGGTGGAAGAGGATGCCGGTGACGAAGCCGGTGCCGCCGATCACCGCGTTGCGCCAGCGGTATCCCTGCGGGGCTTGGGCGGCGGCATCGGCCCTCGTGGGAAGGCTGAGGGCGGCGGCGGTGGCTGCGGTGGCCGCCAGCACGGTCCTGCGGGTCGGTCTGGGCATGGGTTACCTCGGTGGGGGCGTAGGTGTGGTGGGTGGTGCGGGGTTGGTGCGGCGCCCCGAAGGAGCGCGGGGAACTGCGCGATCAGCCACGGCGGACCCGCGGCCGCCCGCGAGACGGCACCACCCCTTCGAGCAGGCGCCCGGTCACCCCTTCACCGCCCCCGTCAGCATCCCCTTCTTGAAGTGCTTCTGGACGAACGGCGACAGGACGGCCACCGGCAGCAGGGCCATCACCATGACCGCCATTTGCACGGCGAGGCCGGACAGTTCGCCCGTCTTGATGGCCTGGCCCAGCCCCACCGGCGCCTGCTGCTTCTGGACGAGCTGGATCATGACGTTCTGCAGCGGCATCTTGTCCTGGTCGTTGAGGTACAGGGACGCGTTGAACCAGGCGCTCCAGTACCCGACGGCGTAGAACAGCGTGATGACGGCCAGCACCGCACGGGACAGCGGCATCACGATCTGCCAGAGGATCCGGAAGTCCCCGGCGCCGTCGATGCGCGCGCTGTCGACGAGTTCCTGCGAGATGCCCATGAAGAAGCCGCGCAGGACGAGGATGTTGAAGACGCTGACCGCGCTCGGCAGGATCAGCGCGAGGTAGCTGTCCATCAGGCCCAGGGACTGGACCAGCAGGTAGGTCGGGATGAGGCCCGCGCTGAAGAACATCGTGGCCAGCAGCAGCATCAGGAACCAGCGATGGCCGAGCGAGCCGATGCGCGACAGGCCGTAGGCGCAGAGCACCGACACGGTCATCGAGAACAGCGTGCCCACGAGGGTGACCAGGACGCTGACGACCGCGGCGCGGGTGACCTGGCCGCCGCTGAGCAGTTCCCGGTACGCGACGAACGTGACGCCCCTGGGGATCATGACCAGGCCGCCCGCCCGGTCGATCGTCTGCCGGGACGACAGGCTGGTGACGACCACGATCCACAGCGGGAAGAGGATGCCGAGGCAGGCCAGGGTGAGGACCAGGCCCTTGCCGGCGAGGCCGGTCCTGCTCGGCGGCTCCTCCCACACCGGGCGGGGTGGCGCGGCCCACCGGGAGGGCCGTACGGGCGGCTTGTCGATGAGTGCGGTCACTTCTTGTACACCCCCTGCTCGCCCATGAGATGGGCCACCTTGTTCGCGGCGAGGACCAGTCCGAGGCTGACCACGCCCTTGATCAGGCCAGCGGCGGCCGCGTAGCCGAAGTCCTGGTTGCGTACGCCGTTCCACCACACGAAGGTGTCGAGGACCTCGGCGGCGCCGGGTCCGACGGCGTCGCGCTGGAGCAGGATCTGCTCGAAGCCGACGGTCAGGGCGTCGCCGACGCGCAACACCAGCAGCAGTGCGATCACCGGGCGCAGCGCGGGCAGCGTGACGTGCCACATGCGGCGCCAGCGGCCGGCGCCGTCCATCGCGGCGGCCTCGTACAGGTCGGGGCTCACGGAGGCCAGCGCGGCGAGGAAGATGATGATCCCCCAGCCGGCGTCCTTCCAGATGCCCTCGGCGGTGACGAGGAACTTGAAGGTGGACGGGTCGGTCATGATGTCCAGCCCGTCGTAGCCGTGCCGGCGCAGCAGCTGGGACAGGACGCCCGCGCCGCCGAAGAGCTGCTGGAAGACGGCGATGACCAGCACCCAGGAGAAGAAGTGCGGCAGGTAAAGGACCGCCTGGGCGACGGCCCGCACCCGGGGCCGTACCACGCTGTTGATGAGCAGCGCGAGCAGGATGGGGACCGGGAAGAACAGCACGAGCTGGAGGAAGAACAGCACCAGTGTGTTCTGAACCGCGTTCCAGAAGGCCGAGTCGGCGAAGATCTGCTGGAAGTTCTCCAGGCCGACCCAGGGGCTGTGCAGCATCGAGACGATGCCGTTGTCGCTGACGTACGGGTCGTAGTCCTGGAAGGCGACGATGTTGCCGAGGACCGGCAGGTAGTTGAAGACCAGGATCAGCAGGATCGCCGGCAGGGTCATCAGGATCAGGGCGCGGTCGCGTCTGAATCTCAGGCGCAGGCTCAGCTTGCCGGTCGTCGCCCTCGTGCGGCTCCTGCGGGCTCCGGTGGCGCCGTCCGGCGCCGCCGGGGTCCCGCTCGCCCTGTCGTCCGCCTCGGCCCTGCTCCGAGGCACCGTGCTGTGGGACACGGTCGTCTCCTTGCCTCAGTGCCTCGCCTCAGCCTGCCGCCGTACCGTTCTCGTCGAGGAGCTTCTTGTACCAGTCGCGCAGTTTGTCGCCGCCCTTGCTCTTCCAGTCGGAGACGGCCTGCTGCATGTCGCTGATCTTCTTGCGGCCGCGGGTGATGTCGTCCTCGAGCTGCTCGAAGTCGTTGCCGAGGTTGGTGAAGCGGGACGGCTCGGTGATCATCTGGCCGTAGAAGCTGGACTTCCTGGTGAAGGCGCCCATCCGCTGCTGCCATTCGACCTGGGCCCGGGCCACGTCGGGGAAGTCGGGGTGGGCGATGGTGGCGGCGGGGCTCGCGACCATGACGTAGGCGTTCATGACCTCGTTGTTGCCCTGGGTGGTCTTGACGGGCACGCCGTCCTTGACGGTGTAGTCCGCGCCCTCGACGCCGTAGTTGGTGGCCATGTACTCCTTGGTGCCGTACGGCGCGGCGGTGACGTCGGCGACGGCCAGGACGTCACGGACGGCGGACTCGGAGGCCTTCTTGTTGACGAAGGCGAAGATGCCGGCCGGCTGTTCGGCCCAGAGCGTCGGGTTGCCGCCGTCGTGGCCGAAGACGTCCATGCCCCAGATCTTGAACTGCGGGTTCTGGGTGGCCTGTTCGGCGGTGCGACTCCACCACTGGGAGATGTTGTTGGGGTAGATGAGGAATTCGCCAGCCGCGAACTTGGGGCCGGGG
Source organism: Streptomyces sp. NPDC048192 (assembly GCF_043202415.1). Lineage (NCBI taxonomy): Bacteria > Bacillati > Actinomycetota > Actinomycetes > Kitasatosporales > Streptomycetaceae > Streptomyces > Streptomyces sp. NPDC048192. Next base: position 155,975 of record NZ_JBIDAL010000015.1, on the reverse strand, counting down.
TCGGGGGCGTTCTTGCCCATCTTCGCGTCGGGGTGGACGACGCCGGCGGCGAAGAGCTTGCGGGTCCACTCCAGTGCCTCGAGGTACTCCTCGGTCTCGATGCGGTTGACCAGCTTGCCGTCGACGAGGTTCCAGCCGAGCGGTTTCTCGCTGCCGGAGAGCACGCCGAAGGCCTGGAAGGCGGTCCACTTCATGTCCAGGCAGGCCCAGCGCTTGGCCCTGGCGTTGGTGATCTCCTTGGCCAGGGCCATGAACTCGTCGGCGGAGCGCGGGATCCGGTAGCCCTCCTTGTCGAAGATGTCCTTGCGGTAGAGGGGCACGATCCCGGTGACGTACGGCGAGGGCTGCGGCAGGCCGCGCAGCTTGCCGCCGATGATGCAGCGCCGCCAGGCGTCGGTGGGGATGGCGGCGAGGTTCGGGTAGTCCTTGACGTTCTCGCCCGACAGGTACGGCCCGAGGTCGGCGAACTTGCTGATGATGGCGGTGGGGATCTTGCCGCCCATGTTCCAGCTGGGGACGACCACGACGTCGGGTACGTCGCTGGAGGCGAGGACGGCGCCGAGCTTCTGGTCGTAGGTGTTGCCGTCCTGGTTCTGCCAGACCACGTCGACGCCGATGAGGTCGTTCATCGCCCGGTAGTAGGCGTTGTCCTGCTTGGGCGGGGTGCCCCAGAACGGCGACATGACGGTGACCTTGCCGCCCTTGCCGAGCTTCTTGGGCACCGAGGTCTTCAGGGTGGCCAGGTCGAGCTTGCCGGTGAAGCCGATCGCCGAGCCGTTCTTCGCGGGGATGTCCGGAGTCACCACGTCGCGGGGCACGTACGACGGCAGCAGCTTGCCCGCGTCCTTGCCCGACGAGGAGCCCCCGCCCGACCCGCTGTCCGACGCACCGCAGGCGGTCAGCAGCGGCATCCCCCCGGCGACCGCCGCGGCGGCGACCGCGGTGGAGGCGAGGAAGCTCCTCCGGCTGGGCGAGCTTCTCCGGCTGGGCGCGGAGGAGGCGGAGGCGGCGTTCGGCGTCATTGCGTCAACCCTTCATGGCGCACCAGGACACCCGGCGGTGGCCGTCGGCTGCGGTGTCTTCAGTGGATCTGGCTGAGCGGAAAACGCGCTTCGAGGAAGGCGGAAGCGGAGCACGGCGAGCGTCGAAGCGCTTCGATGTTGCTGCGAGGTTAAGTGAACGCCAGGGGGTGCACAAGGGTCGCTCCCAAGATTCCACGAATGTCCGGCGGGCCGCCCGAGTGGTCCATACCCCTTGGCAAGTCGGCGACAGCTGGGCCGACTTCCGGTCCAGCACCTTGACACCCCACCCCCGGCCCCCTGAGCATCGAAGCGCTTCGAAAGCGTCCTCGCCGCTCTCTCCGCAAGGGGCACCACTCGTGACCGTTGACCCACCCTCCACGCCGCCTTTCCGTGACGCGCGGCTGCCGTTCGCGAAGCGCATCGACGACCTTCTGTCGCGGCTCACCCTGGACGAGAAGATCTCCTTCCTGCACCAGTTCGCACCCGCCGTGGAACGCCTGGGCATCGCCGCCTTCCGCACCGGCCAGGAGGCCCTGCACGGCGTCGCCTGGATGGGTCCGGCGACGGTGTTCCCGCAGGCCGTGGGCCTCGGCGCGACCTGGAACCCGGAGCTGGTGCGCCGGGTCGGCGAGGCGGTGTCGAAGGAGGCGCGCGCGATGCGGGCCCGGGACGAGCGGGTCGGCCTGAACGTCTGGGCGCCGACGGTCAACCTGCTGCGGCATCCGCTGTGGGGCCGCAACGAGGAGGGCTACTCCGAGGACCCGCGGCTGACCTCGGCGATCGCCACGGCGTACACCCGGGGCCTGCGCGGCGAGCACCCGGTTTACTGGCGCACCGCCCCCGTCCTGAAGCACTGGCTCGCCCACAACAACGAGACGGACCGCGCCACCTGCTCCGTCTCCGTCCGCCCCCGCGTGCTGCACGAGTACGATCTGCGCGCCTTCAAGGGGGCGGTGCGGGCGGGCGCGGTGGCCGGGGTGATGCCGGCCTACAACCTGGTCAACGGGCGTCCCAACCACCTCTCCCCCTACCTGCGCGAGCACCTGCGCACCTGGACCGACGAGGAGCTGCTGGTCTGCTCGGACGCGGGCGCGCCCTCCAACCTGGTGGACGCCGAGCACTACTTCGCCACCCATGAGGAGGCCACCGCGGCCGCCCTGCTCGCCGGCGTGGACAGCTTCACCGACCACGGCACGGACTCCTCGCCGATCACCGGACGGCTCGAAAGGGCCTGCGCGCAGGGCCTGCTGACGGAGGGTGACATCGACACGGCCGTACGCCGCCAGCTCTCCGTCCGCTTCCGGCTGGGCGAGTTCGACCCGCACGAGGACCCGCACGCCGGCGCCGGCGCGTTCGACACCCCGGAGCACCGGGCGCTCGCCCAGGAGGCCGCCGAGCAGGCCGTCGTGCTGCTGAAGAACGACGGGGGCCTGCTGCCCCTGGCCGCCGGCGCCCGGATCGCGGTGGTCGGCCTGCTCGCCGACGAGTGCAAGCTCGACTGGTACAGCGGCAGCCTCCTGCACCGCTCCACTCCCCTGGAGGGCCTGTACGACCGGTTCGGCGCGGACCGCGTGGAGTTCGCGGAGGGCGTGGACCGGGTGCGGCTGCGCACCGCCGCCGGCGCCTTCCTGCACGTCCCCGCCTCGGACGCGCCGGAGGAGGTGCGCGGCGCGGAGGGCGCCCTGGACCCGGCGCTGCTCTCCGGCCGCACCGATCTGCCGCCCCTCGCCGTGGACCCCGTGGGCACCGAGTTCGCGCTGGTGGACTGGGGCGAGGGCGTGCTGACGCTGCGCGCGCCCGACGGCCGGTACCTCTCGGTCGCCGAAGACGGCCGGGTGCGCGCCGCCGCCGACCAGCCCGGCGGCTGGGTGGTCCAGGAGACCTTCCGCCTCGAACCGCACGGCACCGGTCACCTCCTCACGCACCTGGGGACGGGGCGTGCGGTCCGGGTCGCCGCCGACGGGGTGCGGGTCGCCGGGGACGGCGAGTCCGGCGACGTCTTCGAGGTGGTCGGCGTCGAGCGGGGTGAGGAGGCGGTGGCCCGGGCGGCGCGGCGGGCGGACGTCGTCGTGGTGGTCGCGGGCAACGACCCGCACATCAACGGCCGGGAGACCGAGGACCGTACGACCCTTCGGCTGCCCGCGCACCAGCAGCGGCTGCTGCGCGCGGCCCGCGCCGCCAACCCGCGCACGGTGCTGGTGCTGACCTCGTCGTACCCGTACGCGGTGGACGCGGCCGGGCTGCCGGCGGTGCTGTGGACGGCGCACGGCGGGCAGGCGGCGGGCACGGCGCTGGCCCGGGTCCTCGCCGGGGACGTCTCACCGGCCGGCCGCCTCCCGCAGACCTGGTACGCCTCCGACGCCGATCTGCCGGACCTGCTCGACTACGACGTGATCGGCAGCCGCCAGACGTATCTGTACTTCGAGGGCGCTCCGCTCTTCCCCTTCGGCCACGGGCTGTCGTACGCCTCCTTCGCCTACGACGGCCTCACGGCCGGAGTCGCGGAGGGCTCACTGCGCGTGTCCTGCGCGGTGACGAACACCGGGGACCGGGCGGCGGACGAGGTGGTGCAGGTCTACGGGCGGGCCGTGGAGCCCTCGGTGCCCCGCCCGCGCCGCGAGCTGCTGGCCCACCGCCGGATCGCCCTCGCGCCCGGCGAGACGGCCGCCGTCGCCTTCGAAGTCCCGCTTGCCGAGTTGGAGTTCTGGGACGTGGCGCAGGGCGGCCCGAGGCTGGAGGGCGGCCCCTACGACCTGCTGGTGGGGGCGTCCAGCGAGGACATCCGGCTGCGGACGACCGTGCACCTCGACGGCGCTCCCCCGGCGCCGCGCCCGGTGGTCCGGCGGGGCCTCGCGGCGGCCGACTTCGACGAGCAGTCCGGCGCCGCGATCGTGGACCGGACGAGGACGGCGGGCGACGCGGTGACGCCGGAGCACGGCAGGACGGCCGAACTGGTCTACCGCGCCTGCGACTTCGGCACGGGGACCGGCGAGGTGACGGCACAGGTGGCCGGCGAGGGCGTCCTGGAGGTGTCCCTGGACGGCGGCCCGGTGCTGGCCTCGCTCACCCAGGACGCCCCCACCGCCGGCGTGCACGCCTACACCGCCCTCAGCGCCGCCTTCCCCGCCGACGGCGTCCACGACGTCCGCCTCACGCTGCGCGGCCCGCTGCGGCTCGCGCACGTCGGCTTCTCCGGTTGAGGGTCCGGGGACGGCCGACGACACGAGGGGCCCGGCACCGTCAGACTGCGGTGCCGGGCCCTCCCGTGCGGTGGGCGGAGTTGTACTCAGCCTGGCCGCACTCCCTTAGCGGACGGGCTGCTTGGCCAGCGCCGGGACGAAGCGCAGGGCGTCCAGCGTGCCCACGCCCGTCGCCATGTCGTAGCCGTTGACGGCCTTGTAGCCCTTGACGCCCTCGTAGCTGTTGTCGGTGCCGTCGTTGACGTCGACGATGCCCGGGTTCTTCTGCTTCAGCAGCGTGTAGAGGGCGGTGTTGATGGTGCCCAGGCGGTGTCCGGCCGCCTGGTCGGCGAGCGCGACGATGCCCGCGAAGAGCGGGCTGGCCTCGCTGGTGCCGCCGGAGACGTCCCAGCCGGTGGCGCTCGGGTCGTAGCTGGAGTAGACCCAGGCGCCGCCGTTGACCGCGGCGGCCATCGAGATGTCCGGGGTGCCGCGGCGGGTGCCGACGGTCTTCTGCACGCCGTCCTGGAAGCCGGGACGGGTGAACACGTGGGACTGGCCGCCGCCGCTCGCGCCGTAGTCGTTGTAGACGCTGTCCGGCTTGACCCGCTGCCCCTTGTCGTTCAGGTGCAGCTGGGTGCCGCCGATGGAGGTGACCAACGGGTCCGACGACGGCCAGGAGTTGACGCGCTTGTTGTAGTACGTCTTGCCGTCCAGCTTCATGTCGGTGGCGCCGCCGTCGCCGGAGGACGCGAGCACCGTCACGTGCTTGCGGTGCGCGGCCTCGAAGGCGTAGCGCAGCTTCTTGATGCTGGAGAAGTCGCCCTTGTCGAATCCCGGGAACGTGTTCTCGGTGGCACCGAAGCTCTGGCTGACGACATCGCCGACACCGTGGTCGATCAGGTACTTCTCGGCGGACATCATCTCCGGCAGACCGGTGGTGCCCTCGGTCTCGGAGACCGCGGTCTCCACCAGGACGATCTTCGCGCCGGGCGCGACGGCGTGGGCCATCTCGACGTCCAGCGTGGTCTCGCCGGCCCAGCCGGCCATGTCCGCGTTCTTCGGGTCGAACTTCGGGACGTGACCCCACTTGACCACGTTGACCTTGGTGCTGGGCAGCCCGAACTGCTTGCTGTAGACGTCCAGGTCGTGCTGGACCGTCGGGGACCCGAAGGAGTCGACGATGACGATCGTGCGGCCCTTGCCCGTGATGCCCTTCTTGTACAGCGGGTTCAGGTCGTACGCGGTGCGGTACTGCAGCGGGTTGTAGCAGTTGATGTGCCACTTGGACTGGCACTGCGCGATGGGCAGCGGGCTGGCCACGCCCTGGACGAGGGTGTGCCCCTTGACGGCCGGCTGCGCGAAGGTGTGCGGCACGCCGGCGGGCGCGGCGCTGGTGGCGCCGGCCTGGGAGGTGGCCGCCAGTGCGGCGGCGACGAGCGCGGCGGTGGCTGCGGACGCCGCGACGCCGCGCCCGGTACGGGCTATGAGCATGTGTTCCCCTGACAGATCCGATACGTCCTGAGCCGGACGAAGTGGTCAGGCGCATCCCATCGGGTGAGTCATGGACAGAACAAGACGCAGGGGCACACTCTTGAACGGCCGATATCAAATCCTTTACCGGACAGCAGAAATGAGGCGAACGGGGGAAACGGAAACGGCCGCAGCCCCCGCACAGTGGGCTGCGGCCGTTCCGTCCGACCTGTCCGTGGCAGGTCAGAGCGCGAGACCGGTGAGAACCAGCACGCGCTCGTAGGTGTAGTCCTCCATCGCGAAGCGCACGCCTTCGCGGCCCACGCCGGACTGCTTGGCGCCGCCGTACGGCATCTGGTCGGCGCGGTAGGACGGCACGTCGCCGATCACCACGCCGCCGACCTCGAGGGCGCGGTGGGCGCGGAAGGCGACCTGCAGGTCGTGGGTGAACACGCCCGCCTGGAGGCCGTACTTGGAGTCGTTGACCGCGGCGAAGGCTTCCGCCTCGCCGTCCACCTTCTGCACGGTGAGGACCGGTCCGAAGACTTCCTCGCAGGCGACGGTGGTGTCCGCCGGTACGCCGGTGAGGACGGTCGGCGCGTAGGAGGCGCCGTCGCGGTCGCCACCGGTGAGCAGCGTGGCGCCGGCCTCGACGGCCTCCTTCACCCAGGACTCCACGCGCTTGGCGGCGTCCTCGCTGACCAGCGGGCCGACATCGGTCTTCGGGTCGGACGGGTCGCCGGTGACCTGGGCCTCGACGGCGGCGACGATGCGCGGCAGCAGGCGGTCGTACACCGAGGCGTCGGCGATCACGCGCTGCACGGAGATGCAGGACTGGCCGCCCTGGTAGTTGGAGAAGGTCGCGATGCGGGTCGCGGCCCAGTCCAGGTCCTCGTCGCTCGCGTAGTCGGCGAGGACGACGGCTGCGCCGTTGCCGCCCAGCTCGAGGGTGCAGTGCTTGCGCGGCACCGAGTCCATGATCGCGTAGCCGACCTTGTCGGAGCCGGTGAAGGAGATCACCGGCAGCCGCTCGTCCTGGACGAGGGCGGGCATGCGGTCGTTGGGCACCGGCAGGATGCTCCAGGAGCCGGCCGGCAGCTCGGTCTCGGCCAGCAGCTCGCCGAGGATCAGGCCGGACAGCGGGGTGGCCGGGGCGGGCTTGAGGATGATCGGCGCGCCGACGGCGATCGCCGGGGCGACCTTGTGGGCGCACAGGTTCAGCGGGAAGTTGAACGGCGCGATGCCGAGCACGACGCCCTTCGGGAAGCGCCGGGTGAGGGCCAGCCGGCCCTGGCCGCCGGCGTCGGTGTCGAGGCGCTGGGCCTCGCCGCCGTTGAACCGCCGTGCCTCCTCGGCGGCGAACCGGAACACCGAGACGGCGCGGCCGACCTCGCCGCGGGCCCACTTGACGGGCTTGCCGTTCTCGGCGGAGATCAGCTGGGCGATCTCCTCCGCGCGCTCGGCCAGCCGCCTGCTGACGTGGTCCAGGGCGGCGGCGCGCACGTGCGCCGGGGTGGCGGCGAACTCGTCCCGCACCGCGTACGCGGCGGTCACGGCCTCCTCGACCTGGGCGTCGGACGGCACGCTGACCGTGCCGACGAGCCGGCCGTCCCACGGGGAGGTGACGTCGAAGGTGTCCTCGCCGGTGACCTGGCGGCCGGCGAGCCAGAAGGCGTGGGTGGAAGTCATAGGTGAGTCCCGGCCCTTCCGCGTTGGAGGTGTGCTTGGCTTGCGTGGTCCACGGTAGGGCGGGGACGGCCGGGGGTCGTTTGTCCGAGTCGTAGCAGTGCGCGGACCGCCCACTACTGTTTGGACTACTGGACTCCTCGTCCTACTCCGTGCTGGTCGCCTTGAGCGCGAGCCACAGCTCCATCCGCACGTCCGGGTCGTCCAGGGACCGGCCCAGGATCTCCTCCACCCGCCGCATCCGGTAGCGCAGCGTGTGCCGGTGCACGCCCAGGTCCGCGGCGGCCGCGTCCCACTGCCCGTGCCGGGACAGCCACGCCCGCAGCGAGGCGACGAGATCGCCGCGCCCGGTCGCGTCGTGCTCGTGCAACGCCCGCAGCAGCCCGTCCGCGAACGCCTTCACCGCGTCGTCGGCCAGCAGCGGCAGCACCGACCCCGCGGCCAGCTGCTCGTGCTCCACCAGGACCCGCCCGCGGCGCCGCGCCACCGACAGCGCCTGCTCGGCCTGCTTGTAGGCCGCGGCGGCGGCGATCGGCCCGGCCGGCGCGGACAGCCCGACGACCAGTTCCTCGTCGTCGGCCCCGGTCTGCTCGGGCACGGCCCGGGCCGCCTCCAGATCCGCCGCGTACCGCGTGCAGGCGGCCACCGCCGCGCCCCCGTCGGCGGCCAGCACCACCAGCCGCTCGCCCTCGGGCACGACCAGGACGGCCTCGCCGGAGCGCGCGGCGGCGGACTCCACGCTCTCCGTCAGCGCGCCGAGCGGATCCCCGCCCGCGTCGGCGCCGGTGCGCCCGGCGCCGCCCGGGGTGCGCGCGTGTCCCTGGGCGTCGGCGTGCGCCCGGGCGGCAGGGCCGGACACCACCTCGGCGACGATCACCCGGAACGGCGCGTCGAGCAGTCCGCCGTACAGGTCGCCGGCGACGGCGCGGGCGTGGTCGGGCTCCCCGGCGAGGAGCATGCGCAGCACCGCCGTGCCGATGCGCTGTTCGGCCGCGTGCAGGGAGCGGGAGCGTTCGGTGGTGAGGGTGAGCAGGGCGATGGCGGAGTGCACGGCGTAGCGCTCGGCGGTGCCGAGGGGCGCGGCGGTGCCGACGGCGAGCGCGGCGCGCGGGCGCCGGCCCGTGCCCAGGGAGTGCAGCTCGACCCGGTCCTCGTGGTCGGGGCCGCCGACGACGGAGGAGGCGGGCGCCGGGCGCTCCCGCAGCCGCTCGACGTCCGCCGTCAGCCGGGCGGCACGCCGGCCGGCCCACTCGGGCGCGGCCGCGACGACGGCGCCGGAGGCGTCGTACAGCGCGGCCCATCCGTCGACCTGGGCCGCGAGCGCCCCGAGCAGGCCCTCGGGACCGGCGCCCAGGGCCTGCTTGGTCAGCTCGCGCTGGGCGGCGAAGCCCGCGGTCACGGCCCGGTACTGGTCGGCGGCGATCGCGGCGGAGACGGCCTTGCTGATGGCGAGGAAGGGGGTGCGGCGGGGCACCTCCAGCAGGGGCAGCCCCTCCTCCGCGCAGGCCTCGACCAGCGCGGCGGGGGTCTGCTCGTAGTTGACCCCCACGGCGAACCCGAGCCCGACGACACCCGCGCCGGCCAGCCGCTTCACGTACCGCCGCATGGCCTCGCGGTCCTCCGCGTCCAGCTTCAGCGCGGTGATCAGCAGCAGCTCGCCGCCCTCCATGTACGGCACGGGGTCGGCCAGCTCGCTGACGTGCGCCCAGCGCACGGGCACGTCGAGACGGTCCTCGCCCGCGCGCACGGTCAGCCTCAGCGCGGAGTGGTGGACGAGCGAGGCGAGGGTCAGGGGCATGGGGCCTTCACGGTGAGGGGTGATTCCGTCGGCCGGGGCCGGGGCGCCCGGCCGACCGAACCGATTCTTTGGCCGCGGCGTATGAACGGCCTTCCTCGATTCTGCCTCACCGTACGATCCCGCGCCGCCCCCTCACCCCCGCAGATCCACCAGCAACGGCGGCGCGTGCTCCCCGCGCACACTCGTCAACGACACCACCGCATGCCCCGCCGGCACCCCATGAGCCAACTCGGACGCCGACCACCGCTCCCGCTCCACCTGACGGACGGTGACGGCTTCCGTCGTCACGGCCTTGCCGGTCACCAGCTTGCGCAGGGCGTGGATGGCGCGTGTCATCGGCTGGTCGGCGAAGACGGTGTGCCGGGCCACGTCGCGGGTCTCCACCCACTGGGTGCCCCAGGCCTCGGCGAACCTGCCGCCGTCCCATGTGGTCACCCCGGAGAACGCCATGTGGCAGCCCACGGCCGCGTACAGCGGTCCGTGCAGCGTCTCGGGAACATCGCCCACCGTCCGCAGGGCGAGCACCACGCCCGCGTTGTGGGACCGCAGGCGCTGGATGCGGCGGACGGAGTCGTTCGTCACCGCTCCGGTGGCATCGTCCAGGACCATGCAGGCGAAGTGGGACCGCTCGCCCGCCGACGCCACGGAACAGAAATGGGCGAGGAGCAGCCGGGTGACGATCCGGGACGCCTCTTCGTGGCCACGAGCGGGCAGGTCGATGCGGACGCGCAGCGGATGGTGGGCGACGGCGCGCAGCGAGAACGGCCGGGCGCTGCCGCCGTCCCCGCCGAAGAACTCGGCGAACGCGGGGCGGTCGAGCAGGGCGAGCCTGTCGGCCAGGACCGGGCCGGGATCGCCGGCACTCCCGGCCTGCCGGGCACGCGCGTCGAGTTCGCGGCGCATCGCGGCGTGCTCGTCGCCGGCGAGCGCGCCGCGCAGCGCGGACAGGGCCGAGGACTCGCCTTCCAGGAGTTCCCGCAGCGCGGACAGGGTCGGGAAACGTCCGTAGGCCGCCTGGTAGGGGCCGAGGAGCTGGGCGAGCGCGGTGACCGCCCGCTGGCCGCTCACGGTGTCCAGATCACCGGCCAGCCCCTCCGCCAGGAAGGCAGCGGCCTCGTCGGGGTCGTCGGAGTCCGCGTAGGGGTCGAGGTCGTGCACGGACGCCGGGTCGCCGAGGCGTACGACGACGTCGTAGCCGGAGTCGGGTCCGAGCGGGGTGCCGGCCGCGCACACCGCGACGACGGCGCACTGACCGGCGAGGGCCTGCAGACCGAGCGACTCGACGACGGGCCGGATCAGGTGGCGTGTCTTGCCGGAGCCCGAAGGTCCCACCGCCAGCAGCGAGGTCCCCAGGGTGTCCGGTGCGAGAGCCGCCCCGGCGCCGGCGTAGGTGAGGGGGGTGCGCTCCCCTGCCGCCCACTGCCCGATGCGGACCTGCCTGACGAGCAGATCGTGCCGGGCGGCCCGGCCGGGCAGATCGCGGTCGCCGGAGGGGTGGGTCCAGGCGGCGCCGCCCTCGCGCAGCACGGTGTCGGCGAAGGAGGACAGCCGGGCCCGGGCACGTGCCACGGCCCACATGTGGCCGACCCTGGCGCAGTCCACGTCGTTCATCCGGCCGGCCTCCACCTCGGCGGAGAGCACGTCCGCGGCCTGGTGCTGACCGGCCTCGCGCAGTTCCGGCCACTGCGACGGGCGCCGCTCGACCGCCGGCCGCGCGGCCTCGGCGGTCCCGGCCCGGGCTCGCGCGGCCAGCGCCTCCTTGGCGAGCGGCCACCAGCCGCCGATCCGCGCGAAGGGCCACAGCACCAGCAGCGTGATGAGCGTGTACAGCCCGTCCGTCAGCGTCTTCGACGCGAACACGCCGTAGTCACCGCCGTTGATCAGGACGATCAGGGAGAACAGCGGATCCTGGACGGGCAGGGCGTCCCAGCCCAGGCCGAACCAGCTCGGGAAGACGAAGGCCAGCGCGATCAGCGCGCCGAGAGCGGCCATGAGGGCGCGGGCGGGCTGCTCGCGGCGGGTGACGACGTGCCGGATGATGTCGGACCAGCTGCCCAGGCGCGCCATGACGTAGACGAGGATGGCGAAGAAGACCCCGTCGGCGACCGTCTTGACCTCGGCGCCCTGGTAGCCCTTCGCCGATGTGGTGCCGGGCCACCACCAGTCCGCGGGGGTGAGCAGCTTCAGGATGGTCCACTGATAGGGAAGACCGCCGTGCCGCCACAGTGACCACAGCAGCAGCCCCGCGGCGAGGGGGACGGCGAAACCGACGACGGTGACGGGCGCCAGGCGTTGTCCTTGGGATGCCGCCTTCGGCCTGCGGTAGCCGAGGCGCCAGATGCCGGGCTCGACGGCCGGACGCGGCTCGTCGAGCCAGTCGGCGACCGGCGAGCGGGAATGCGACGGCTGAGTGGCGTGCCCGGACGGGGCGGCCGGTGGCGGCACGTCCGGCGCCCGCGACGGCCGTGGCGGCACGGCGCGGGCGCCGTACGGCGCTCCCGCTCCGTCGTACGGTGTCGCGGCTCCCTGGTGGGGCGTCGCGGGGCCGTTCGGGGGTGCCGGGGGCACGTCCGTCGGCTCCGCCGGCCGCGGCACAGGGTGCGCATGCGTGCCCCGCGCGTCCTGCGTCCCGTCGCTGTCCATTGCTCCTGCCCCCTGACCAGCCGCTCCGTCCACCATCAGCGAGTCAATCTAATGCCCTGGCAAGGGGAGTTCAGCGATTGCGCGGTCGGCGCGTGGTGAGATGCGAGCGCCCCGCCACGTCTCTCTTCCGATACCTCTATGTCCACTCCGGACAACCGCCACCCCCGAAGACGCCCACATGGAGCATGCCCACCCCCCGTGGCCGGCCCTAGCCTGCGAAGAAAGACTGGTATGCGGCCGAAAACATCACCGCCCGGAATCCCGGGACCGCCCGGTACGCAAGATCTTCAGGGAGCCCTCATGAGCGCACTTCCGCAGGAGCGCCGCGTCGTCACCGCCATCCCCGGCCCGAAGTCGCAGGAGCTGCAGGCCCGCCGTACCGCCGCGGTCGCGCAGGGCGTGGGCTCCACGCTGCCGGTGTTCGTCACCCGCGCCGGTGGCGGTGTCATCGAGGACGTCGACGGCAACAGCCTCATCGACTTCGGGTCCGGTATCGCCGTGACCTCCGTCGGCGCCTCCGCCGAGGCCGTCGTACGCCGTGCCTCCGCCCAGCTCGCCGACTTCACCCACACCTGTTTCATGGTCACCCCGTACGAGGGGTACGTCGCGGTCGCCGAGGCGCTGGCCGAGCTGACCCCGGGTGACCACGCCAAGAAGTCGGCGCTGTTCAACTCCGGCGCCGAGGCCGTCGAGAACGCCGTGAAGATCGCGCGTGCCTACACCAAGCGGCAGGCCGTGGTGGTGTTCGACCACGGGTACCACGGGCGCACCAACCTCACGATGGCGCTGACGGCGAAGAACATGCCGTACAAGCACGGCTTCGGGCCGTTCGCGCCCGAGGTGTACCGGGTGCCGGTGGCCTACGGCTACCGCTGGCCGACCGGCGCCGAGAACGCCGGTCCCGAGGCCGCCGCGCAGGCCATCGACCAGATGACCAAGCAGGTCGGCCCGGACAACATCGCCGCGATCATCATCGAGCCGGTGCTGGGCGAGGGCGGCTTCATCGAGCCCGCGAAGGGCTTCCTGCCGGCCATCCGGCAGTTCGCCGCCGACAACGGCATCGTGTTCGTCGCGGACGAGATCCAGAGCGGCTTCTGCCGGACCGGTCAGTGGTTCGCCTGCGAGGACGAGGGCATCGTCCCGGACCTGATCACCACCGCGAAGGGCATCGCCGGCGGCCTTCCGCTCGCCGCCGTCACCGGCCGCGCCGAGATCATGGACGCCGCGCACGCCGGCGGGCTGGGCGGCACCTACGGCGGCAACCCGGTGGCGTGCGCCGGTGCGCTCGGCGCCATCGAGACCATGAAGGAGCTGGACCTCAACGGCAAGGCCAAGCGCATCGAGGAGATCATGAAGGGTCGCCTCACCGCCATGGCCGAGAAGTTCGACGTCATCGGCGACGTGCGCGGGCGCGGCGCGATGATCGCCATCGAGCTGGTGAAGGACCGTACGACGAAGGAGCCGAACCCGGAGGCCACCGCCGCGCTCGCCAAGGCCTGCCACGCCGAGGGCCTGCTGGTCCTCACCTGCGGCACCTACGGCAACGTGCTGCGCTTCCTGCCCCCGCTGGTGATCGGCGAGGACCTGCTGAACGAGGGCCTCGACATCATCGAGCAGGCCTTCGCGGGCATCTGAGCACCGCCGGGCGGGCGTTCGACGCCCATCTGGGCGAGCGCTCTTTCCTCTGACGTGCGCCTGCGGCAGGCCGTGTGAAGAACGTGTGCGAGGTGGATGACGGGACCCGATTCCGTCTGCCCAAGCGGCCCGGCCTGCCGTAGGTTCTACCCAGATGAGAGATACACCCCGCCCACAGGGGACTGTGGGCGATTTCGGGCCGAGGCCTCCCCAGCTTCGACCTGGTCGTGCCCTCGCGCACACAACCGGCGCCTGACGGCTCCGGGATCTCCTCACCGATCGGACGGTCGCCGCCCCAAACCCCCCGGGGCGAGCGACGTTCCGGTCCGGACGGCCGCCTCGGAACCACCCCCCCTGTTCCGGGGCGGCCGACCTCCTTCTTCTCTCCCTTCCTCCCCTTCCTCCTCGGGGCAGTGCGGCAGACCGTATGTCGTCCGCCCGCCGGGCCGAATGTCTGACAAGCTGGACGCCGTGTCCCGTGCAGTCCGCCTCGTCCCGCTCCTCTGCGCCCCGGCCGTGTTCTTCGCCCTGATCACCTGGCAGGTCGTGGCGCACGGCCCGCTGCTGGGTCTGGACGCCCGCCTCAGCCGGTCCCTGGTCCATCCGGACCGCTTCGGCGGGGCCCTGTCCGATCTGGGCAACATCGAGGTCGCCGTCCCGGTCCTCGTCGCGGCCGTGGGCTACGTCCTGTGGCGGGGGCGCGCCGCCGGCACGCACCGGTGGTGGCTGCCGCCGCTGGCCGCGGCCGTGCTGATGGCCCTGGTCCCGGCGATCGTCGTACCGCTGAAGGACTGGACCGCACGGCCGGGGACCCCCGTGGTGCCCCCGGCCGTCGGCTATTTCCCCTCCGGGCACACGGCCACGGCGGCCGTCGCCTACGGCTCGGCGACCCTGATCCTGCTGCCCTGGCTCCGGTCGGCCCTCGCCCGCCGGCTGCTGGTGGCCGGCTGCGCGGTGCTGGTCCTCGGGGTGTCGTACGGCCTGGTCCGGCACGGCTGGCACTGGCCGCTGGACGTGGTGGCCAGCTGGTGCCTGTCCACCGTGCTGCTGACCGCCCTGTCCCTGGTGACGGGGCTCAGCCGAAGTACGCGTCGAACGTCTTCTGGAACTCCCAGCCCGAGTAGCGGTCCCAGTTCACCGACCACGTCATCAGACCGCGCAGTGCGGGCCAGGTCCCGTGGGTCGCGTACGAGCCGCAGTTCGTCCTCCGTGTGAGGCAGTCCAGCGTCTTGGTGACCTCGGTGGGCGCCACATAGCCGTTGCCCGCGTTCGTGGACGCCGGCATGCCGATGGCGACCTGGTCGGGGCGCAGCGGCGGGAAGACGTTGCCGGGGTCGCCGGCGACCGGGAAGCCGGTGAGCAGCATGTCGGTCATGGCGATGTGGAAGTCGGCGCCGCCCATGGAGTGGTACTGGTTGTCCAGGCCCATGATCGGCCCGGAGTTGTAGTCCTGGACGTGCAGGAGCGTGAGGTCGTCGCGCAGGGCGTAGATGACCGGGAGGTACGCCCCGCAGCGCGGGTCCTGGCCGCCCCACTTGCCGGTGCCGTAGTACTGGTAGCCCATCTGCACGAAGAAGGTCTCCGGGGCCATCGTGAGCACGAAGCCGGAGCCGTATCTCGCCTTCAGGGTCTTCAGCGCCGAGACGAGGTTGACGATCGCCGGCGTGGTCGGGTTCTTGAAGTCCGTGTCGTTGGTGTCGAGGGACAGGGAGTGGCCCTCGAAGTCGATGTCGAGGCCGTCGAGGCCGTAGGTGTCGATGATGTCCGAGACCGAGGAGACGAAGGCGTCCCGGGCAGCGGTCGTGGTGAGCTGGACCTGGCCGTTCTGGCCGCCGATCGAGATCAGCACCTTCTTGCCGGCCGCCTGCTTGGCCTTGATCGCGGCCTTGAAGTCGGCGTCGCTCTCGGCGTTCGGGCACTCGGTGACCGGGCAGCGGTCGAAGTGGATGTCCCCGGAGGTGGGCGAGGTGGGCTCGCCGAAGGCGAGGTCGATCACGTCCCAGCTGTCGGGTACGTCGGCGAGGGGGGTGTATCCGGAGCCGTTGGCGAAGCTCGCGTGCAGGTAGCCGACGAGGGCGTGGGCGGGCAGGCCGGCGGAGCCGCCGCCGGTTCCGGTGCCGGCGGCGGTCGTGGCGGCCACCACCGCGGACTTCGCGGACTCGCCGGCGGCGTTGCTCGCGGTGACCTGGAAGCCGTAGGCGGTCGACGCGGACAGCCCGGTCACGGTGGCCGAGGTGCCGGTCACCGTCTGGGTCCTGGTCCCGTCGCGGTAGACGGTGTAGCCGGTGGCGCCGGTGACCGGCGACCAGGCGAGGGTGACGGAGGACGAGGTGACGGCGGTGGTCTTCAGGCCGGTGGGCGCGGCGGGCGGCTGCTCGGCGCCGCTGCCGCCCGGGCCGGTCAGGGAGATGTCGTCGGCGTGGTAGGCCCCGGTGCCGTACCAGCCGTGGGTGTAGAGGGTGACCTCGGTGGTGGCGGCGCCGGTGGTGAAGGTGGTGGTCAGCCGCTGCCAGTCGGAGGTGGACGGGGTCCAGGCGGAGACGTCGGTGGTGCCGGTGCCGTTCACGCCGAGGTAGACGTAGGCGCCGCGGACGTAGCCGGACAGGGTGTACTGCGCGCCGGGCCGGACGGTCACCGTCTGCGCGCACTGGGCGTCGTCGCTGCCGGCCGGGGTCGCCTGGAGCGCGGAACCCCCGCTGTGCACGGGCGAGTTCACGGTGGTACCGGCGGTGCAGGTCCAGCCGGTCAGGCCGGACTCGAAGCCGCCGTTCGTCACGAGGTCCGCGTCGGCCGCACGGGCGGCCGACGACAGTGCGGTGATCCCGGGCACGGCCAGCAGGGCGGCCGTGAGCAGGGCGAGGACGAGTCTGGCGCGTCGTGCGCGCGGGGCGCGCGGGGTGCGGTCCACAAGGGCCTCCGGTGGTGGGGGAGTTGGAGGGTGGAGCGCACACAACTTGGTCCAGACCAATCCTGTTGTCAAGGCTTCCGGACGCTACCCGTCCCCGCCCCCGGCCAGCCGCGCCGCCGCCTCGTGCATCGCCAGCTCCAGCAGCGCGGGGTCGGTCACCGCGCCCGAGCCGTCCGGCGGCACCAGCCAGCGCACGTCCCGGGTCGCGCGCGCCGGGTGCGGTACGACGATCCAGGTGCCGGCGCCCGCGGTGCGCACTCCGGTGCCGACCCAGCGGGCCGCGGTGCCGGGCGGCACGAAGAACCCGACCCGGTGGTCGCCGAAGTCGACGAGCACCGGGCCGGGCCGGTCGAGGACGCGGGTGAGCACGTCCAGGGTCGGATAGCCGAGGTCGCCCGGCAGGATCAGCACGTCCCAGGCCCGGCCGGCGGGCAGCAGCGTGACCCCGAGGGGGTTGCGCTCCCATTCCCAGCGGCACGCCTCAGGGTCCGGCGCGACGGATGCCAGCCACTCGACGGCCGTCTTCGCCCCAGTCATGCGCAAGGCCTCCCTGTTCTCGTCCCGACCGTCCGGTGCGGTCGCCTCAGGAGGAGAGAGGGAGGCCTTCGGTGGGCATTACGCGGATTCCCACCCTTTATAGAGTGACCTGAATCACATTTCTGCTCAGCTGTCGAAGCCGAGGCCCAGCCGGTCCAGCGTCCGCAGCCACAGGTTCCTGCGGCCGCCGTGCGCGTCCGCGCGGGCCAGCGACCACTTGGTGAGCGCGATGCCGGTCCAGGCGAACGGCTCGGGCGGGAACGGCAGCGGCTTCGTGCGGACCATCTCCAGCTCCGTCCGCTGGGTGCGCTCCCCGCTCAGCAGGTCCAGCATCACGTCCGCCCCGAAGCGGGTCGCGCCCACGCCGAGCCCGGTGTACCCGGCCGCGTACGCGACCCGGCCCTGGTGCGCGGTGCCGAAGAACGCCGAGAAACGCGAGCAGGTGTCGATCGCGCCGCCCCAGGCGTGCGTGAAGCGGACGCCCTCCAGCTGCGGGAAGCAGGTGAAGAAGTGGCCCGCGAGCTTGGCGTACGTCTCGGGCCGGTCGTCGTACTCGGCGCGCACCCGGCCGCCGTAGTGGTGGATCGCGTCGTAGCCGCCCCACAGGACGCGGTTGTCGGCGGACAGCCGGAAGTAGTGGAACTGGTTGGCGCTGTCGCCGAGCCCCTGTCTGTTCTTCCAGCCGATCGAGGCCAGCTGGTCCGCGCTGAGCGGCTCGGTCATCAGCGCGTAGTCGTAGACCGGCACGGTGTAGGAGCGCACCCGGCGCAGCAGGTTCGGGAAGACGTTGGTGGCCAGGGCCACCTGGCGGGCGCGGACCGCGCCGTACGGGGTGCGTACGGCCATTCCCGCGCCGTACGGCTTCAGGGTGAGCGCGGGCGTGTGCTCGTACACCCGCACCCCCAGCTTCAGGCACGCCTTCTTCAGGCCCCAGGCCAGCTTGGCCGGGTGCAGCATCGCCACGCCCTCGCGGTCCCACAGACCGGCCTGGAACGTCGGCGAGTTCACCTGCTCGCGCACCGCGTCGGCGTCCAGGAACTCGATGCCGTCCGCGAGGCCCTTGTCCCGCAGCTCCTCGTGCCAGTCGCGCAGTTCCCGGGCCTGGTAGGGCTCGGTGGCGACGTCGATCTCGCCGGTGCGCTCGAAGTCGCAGTCGATGCCGTGCCGGGCGAGGGCGGCCTCGATCTCGTCGAGGTTGCGCCGCCCCAGCTCCTCGAGCCGGTGGATCTCGTCCGGCCAGCGGGTCAGGCCGTTGGCCAGGCCGTGGGTGAGGGAGGCGGCGCAGAAGCCGCCGTTGCGGCCGGAGGCGGCCCAGCCCGCCTCGCGGCCTTCCAGCAGGACCACGTCCCGTCGCGGATCGCGCTCCTTCGCGTTCAGCGCGGTCCACAGCCCGCTGTAGCCGCCGCCGACGACCAGCAGGTCGCAGGTGTCGGTGCCGGTGAGGGCGGGCTCGGGGCGGGGCTTGCCGGGGTCTTCCAGCCAGTACGGGACCGGCCGGGCTTCGGAGAGAGAGGCGATCCAGGTGTCTGTGCCACGGCTCATGGCGCTCGGGGCCATGATTTCAACTCCCTACAGAGGACTGCTGGCGAAGGCCTATGCCTTCTGGCTGGTGCGGCGGTTGGTGACGAGCATCGAGAACAGCGTGATGAGGACGGCGACGAGGAACATCGCCGTACCGATCACGTTGATCTGCACGGGCGTGCCGCGCTGCGCCGAACCCCACACGAACATCGGGAAGGTGACGGTCGAGCCGGCGTTGAAGTTCGTGATGATGAAGTCGTCGAAGGACAGCGCGAACGACAGCAGCGCGCCCGCGGCGATGCCCGGCGCCGCGATGGGCAGGGTGACCCGCAGGAAGGTCTGCGCCGGGCCGGCGTACAGGTCCCGGGCGGCCTCCTCCAGGCGCGGGTCCATCGACATCACGCGCGCCTTGACCGCGGTGACGACGAAGCTGAGGCAGAACATGATGTGGGCGATGAGGATCGTCCAGAAACCGAGCTGCGCGCCCATGTTGAGGAACAGGGTGAGCAGCGAGGCCGCCATGACGACCTCGGGCATGGCCATCGGCAGGAAGATCAGCGAGTTGACGGCGCCGCGGGCGCGGAAGCGGTAGCGGACCAGCGCGAAGGCGATCATCGTGCCGAGGACGGTGGCGCCGATCGTCGCCCAGACGGCGATCTGGAGGCTGACGGACAGCGAGCCGCACATGTCGGCGACGCCGCACGGCTTCTTCCAGGCGTCCACGGAGAACTGCTGCCACTCGTAGTTGAAGCGCCCCTTCGGCTTGTTGAAGGAGAACACGGTGACGATGACGTTGGGCAGCAGCAGGTAGGCGAGCGTCAGGAGTCCCGCGATGACGACGAGATGGCGCTTGAGCCAGGTGACGAAGGGCATTTAGACCAGATCCTCCGTCCCGGACCGGCGGATGTAGAGGGTGACCATGGCCAGGATGGCGGCCATGAGGATGAAGGACAGGGCGGCGGCCGTCGGGTAGTCGAGGATCCGCAGGAACTGCGTCTGGATGACGTTGCCGATCATGCGGGTGTCGGTGGAGCCGAGGAGTTCGGCGTTGACGTAGTCGCCGGCCGCCGGGATGAAGGTCAGCAGCGTGCCGGAGACCACGCCCGGCATCGACAGCGGGAAGGTGACCTTGCGGAAGGTGGTCCAGGGCCTGGCGTACAGGTCGCCGGCCGCCTCGTGCAGCCGCGGGTCGATCCGCTCCAGCGAGGTGTACAGCGGAAGGATCATGAACGGCAGGAAGTTGTACGTCAGTCCGCACACCACCGCGAGCGGGGTGGCGAGGACGCGGTCGCCGGCCGTCCAGCCGAGCCAGCCGGTGAGGTCCAGGATGTGCAGCGAGTTCAGCACGTGCACGACCGGGCCGTTGTCGGCGAGGATCGTCTTCCAGGCCAGGGTGCGGATCAGGAAGCTGGTGAAGAACGGCGCGATCACCAGGATCATGATCAGGTTCCGCCAGCGGCCCGCGCGGAACGCGATCAGATACGCCAGCGGGTAGCCCAGCAGCAGGCACAGGACCGTGGCGGCCGCCGCGTAGAACACCGACCGCAGGAACTGCGGCCAGTACTCGGACAGGGCGTCCCAGTAGGTCGCGACGTGCCAGGTGACCTTGTAGCCCTCCTCCAGCGAGCCCGTCTGCACGGACGTGGAGGCCTGGTAGATCATCGGCAGCGCGAAGAAGACGAGCAGCCACAGGATGCCGGGCAGCAGCAGCCAGTACGGCGTGAACCTGCCGCGTTTGCGCGGGGGCCTGGTCTTCGGTGCGGTGGGCGCGAGCGGTGGGGGCGCCTCGGCTTCGGTGAGCGTCGACATCAGACGGCCGCCTCTTCCTCGGTGCCGGCGTCGATGTCCTGTGCCGCGTCGAGGCCGAAGGTGTGCGCAGGGCTCCAGTGCAGGACGACGTCGGCGCCGGGCACCAGCCGGCCGTCGCGCTCGACGTTCTGCACGTACACCGACAGCTCGTCGCAGGCCGGGCTGTCGATGACGTACTGCGTGGAGACGCCGATGAAGCTGGCGTCGGCGATCTTCCCGGTGAGCCGGTTGCGTCCCTCGGGTATCTCCCCCGCGTCGTCGGCGTGCGTGAGGGAGATCTTCTCCGGGCGGATGCCGACCAGCACCTTGCCGCCGGCCGCCGTGGGCGCCGAACACCGCGCCTTCGGCAGCACCAGCTTGCCGCCGGCCGCCTTCAGGACGAGGTCGTCGCCGCTGCTGGTGTCGACCTCGGCCTCGATGAGGTTGGAGGTGCCGAGGAAGTTCGCGACGAAGGTCGTGTTCGGGTTCTCGTACAGGTCGGTGGGTGAGCCGAGTTGCTCGACGCGGCCCGCGTTCATCACGGCGACCGTGTCGGCCATCGTCATGGCCTCCTCCTGGTCGTGCGTGACGTGGACGAAGGTGATGCCGACCTCGGTCTGGATCCGCTTGAGCTCCAGCTGCATCTGCCGGCGCAGCTTCAGGTCGAGGGCGCCGAGCGGCTCGTCGAGGAGGAGCACCTTCGGGTGGTTGATCAGCGCCCGGGCGACGGCCACGCGCTGCTGCTGGCCGCCGGAGAGCTGGTGCGGCTTCTTGCGCGCCTGCTCGCCGAGCTGGACCAGCTCCAGCATCTCCTCGACCTGCTTCTTCACGCTCTTGATGCCGCGCCGGCGCAGGCCGAAGGCGACGTTCTCGAAGACGTCGAGGTGCGGGAAGAGGGCGTAGGACTGGAAGACCGTGTTCACCGGCCGCTTGTACGGCGGCAGATGGGTGACGTCCTGGTCGCCGAGGTGCACGGTGCCGCCGGTCGGCTCCTCCAGGCCGGCGATCATGCGCAGGGTGGTGGTCTTGCCGCAGCCGGAGGCGCCGAGCAGGGCGAAGAAGGAGCCCTGCGGCACGGTCAGGTCCAGCGGGTGCACGGCGGTGAAGCCGTTGTCGTAGGTCTTGGAGATACCGGAGAGGCGGACGTCGCCGCTGTTGTCTGGTGTCGTCATCGTCGTCACGCCCCTGTGAGCTTCGAGAACTTCTGCTGGTAGGCGGTCTCTTCCTTCTGCGTCAGCGCGCGGAAGGAATGGGACTTCGCCTGCATGGCCTTGTCGGGAACGATCAGCGGGTTGCTCGCCGCGTTCTTGTCGATCTTCGCGAGGTAGGGCTCCACTCCCGCGACGGGGCTCACGTAGTTGACGTACGCGGCCAGCTCGGCGGCCGGCTCGGGCTGGTAGTAGAAGTCGATGAGCCGCTCGGCGTTCGTCTTGTGACGCGCCCTGTTGGGGATCATCATGTTGTCGGTCGAGGTCATGTAGCCGCTGTCGGGGATGATGTAGCCGACGTTCGGGTTGTCCGCCTGGAGCTGGACGATGTCGCCGCCCCAGGCGACGCAGGCGGCGATGTCGCCCTTGGTGAGGTCGGACGTGTAGTCGTTGCCGGTGAAGCGGCGGATCTGCCCCTTGTCGACGGCCTTCTGGAGGCGGGCGACCACCGCGTCGAAGTCGTCGTCGGTGAACTTCGCCGGGTCCTTGCCCATGTCGAGCATGGTCATGCCGATGGTGTCGCGCATCTCGGTCAGGAAGCTGACGCGTCCCTTGAGCTTCGGGTTGTCCAGCAGGTCGGAGACCGACTTCACCTCGATGCCGTCGAGCGCCTTCTTGTTGTAGGCGACGACGGTCGACACACCCTGCCAGGGGTAGGAGTAGGCGCGGCCGGGGTCCCAGTCGGGGGCGCGGAACTGGTCCGAGAGGTTGGCGAAGGCGTGCGGCAGGTTGGAGGCGTCGAGCTTCTGCACGTACCCGAGGCGGATCATCCGGGCGGCCAGCCAGTCGGTGAGGACGATCAGGTCGCGGCCGGTGTCGTGGCCGGCGGCCAGCTCCGGCTGGATCTTGCCGAAGAACTCGTCGTTGTCGTTGATGTCCTCGGTGTACTTGACCTGGATGCCGGTCTGCCGGGCGAACGCGTCGAGCGTGGGGTGCCGTTTGGTCTTGTCGTCCACGTCGACGTACTCGGGCCAGTTGGAGAAGTTGACGACCTTCTCCTTGGCCGAGTGGTCGTCGGCGGACACGCCGCCCTGCGTCTTGTCCGCCGCGGGGATGCCGCAGGCGCTCAGCGCCCCGAGGCCGCCTGCCGTGAGCGCGCCGCCCGCGGAGGCGCGCAGCAGCGAGCGGCGGGTGAGCGCGGCCCGGCCGGTGCGGAGGCTGCGCCGTATGGCGGCGACTTCGACCGGGTTGAGGCGGTCGGGCTCGTAACTCTCCATGCGCGTGGTGCCCTTTCGGGAGGGTTGGGTGGTCGGCCTGGTCGTGGGCCGGAACGTCACACCCGGCGGCAGCCGGTTCCTGCGGTGTCCCCGGCTGTCACCGGTCCCCGAAGATCGTGCGGTGCCAGTCCTTCCGGGCGACCGCCGTATTGTCGAACATGACGTGCTTGACCTGCGTGTACTCCTCGAAGGAGTACGCCGACATGTCCTTGCCGAAGCCGGAGGCCTTGTAGCCGCCGTGCGGCATCTCGCTGATGATCGGGATGTGGTCGTTGATCCACACGCAGCCCGCCTTGATCTCGCGGGTGGCGCGGCCCGCGCGGTACACGTTCGTGCTCCACGCGGAGGCGGCCAGGCCGTACGGGGTGTCGTTGGCCAGCCGGATGCCCTCGTCGTCGGTGTCGAAGGGCAGGACGACCAGGACCGGGCCGAAGATCTCGGACTGGACGACCTCGCTGTCCTGGGCCGCGCCGGCGATCAGGGTCGGCCGGTAGTAGGCGCCCTTCTCAAGGTCGCCGCCCGGCGCCTCGCCGCCGGTCACCACGCGCGCGTAGGCACGCGCACGGTCCACGAAGCCGGCGACCCGGTCGCGCTGGGCGTGCGAGACGAGCGGTCCGAGGTCGGTGCCCGGGGCGAACGGATCGCCCAGCCGCACGGTCTCCATCAGCGCGGCGGTCCGCTCCACGAACGCGTCGTACAGCGGCCGTTGCACGTACGCGCGCGTGGCGGCCGTGCAGTCCTGCCCGGTGTTGATGAGCGCGCCCGCGACCGCGCCGTGGACGGCGGCCTCCAGGTCGGCGTCGTCGAAGACGACGAACGGCGCCTTGCCGCCCAGCTCCAGGTGCAGCCGCTTGACGGTGGCGGTGGCGACCTCGGCGACGCGCCTGCCGACGGCGGTGGACCCGGTGAAGGAGGTCATCGCGGCATCGGGGTGGCCGACCAGGTGCTCTCCCGCCTCCCTGCCGGTCCCGGTGACGACGTTGACGACGCCGTCGGGGATGCCGGCGTCCGTGGCGGCCTGGGCGAACAGCAGCGAGGTGAGCGGGGTGAGTTCGGCGGGCTTCAGCACGATGGTGTTGCCCGCGGCGATCGCCGGGAGGATCTTCCAGGCGGCCATCTGCAGGGGGTAGTTCCAGGGGGCGATCGACCCGACGACGCCGATCGGCTCGCGCCGTACGTACGACGTGTGGTCGCCGGAGTACTCACCGGCGGACTGCCCCTGCAGGTGCCGGGCGGCGCCCGCGAAGAAGGCGGTGTTGTCGATGGTGCCCGGCACGTCGAACTCGCGGCTGAGCTTGAGCGGCTTGCCGCACTGCAGGGACTCGGCGCGGGCGAGGTCCTCGGCGCGGTCGGCGAGCACGGCGGCGAACCGGTGCAGGGCGTCCGAGCGCTCGCCCGGGGTGAGCGAGGCCCAGCCCGGGAAGGCCTCGCGCGCGGCGGCGACGGCCGCGTCGACGTCGTCGGGGCCGGCCAGCTCGTAGGTGTACACCTCCTCGCCGGTGGCGGGGTCGACGACGGCGTGGGTACGGCCCGACGTGCCCTTGGCCGGCCGGCCCGCGATGAACTGCGCGCCGGCGGCGAACCGGTCCTCGGCGGGAAATCGTTCCGGGGTGGCAGTGCCCGGGTTGTGCATGTCGCTCTCCTCCGCCGTTCGCCCCGTCCCGGGGGGTGGGTGGCGTAGCTCCAGCTCGATTTGAGTGCCGATCCTGACAGAGCACAAGGACCTCAACAAGTGATTCCGTTGTTGCCTTTTGGTTACGCGACGGAATCTGTCGACCAGATGTCGAGTCGGGCCGGAAAAGGGGGGACGGAGTGTCAGTGGCGCGTGCCAGACTCGGCTGCATGGGGAAGATCGACGGGGTGGAAGCGCTGGTCAGCCGGGTCCGGGCGGGTCACCGGACCAGGTATCTGCACTTCTGGGGGCACCGGCCGAGACCGGACGGCACGATCGGCGCCAGCTGTCTGAGCCAGTGGTGGCCGTCCCCGTTCGTCGTCGACGGCGTCACGTACGCGACGGCGGAGCACTGGATGATGGCGGGCAAGGCGCGCCTGTTCGGCGACGCGGAGGCGGAGCGGCGGATCCTGGCCGCGGAGCACCCGGCTCAGGCCAAGAAGGCGGGGCGGCTGGTCCGGGACTTCGACGAGGCGGTCTGGGAGCGGGAGCGGTTCCGGATCGTCGTCGAGGGCAGCGTCCACAAGTTCGCGTCCGACGACGCGCTGCGCGGCTTCCTGCTGGGCACCGGCGACCGCGTCCTGGTGGAGGCGAGCCCCGTGGACCGCGTCTGGGGCATCGGCCTGGCGGCGACCGACGAGGCGGCGTCGGACCCCGAGCGGTGGAGAGGGCTGAACCTTCTGGGGTTCGCGTTGATGGAGGCGCGGGACAGGTTGAAGGAGGGCGCCGAATAAACCCCGAGACCTGGCGACCGGATGGGTCCGGGGATCCGGTCAGGAGGAGCCGGCCGCGATCAGTGCCGCGATGAAGACCAGCGCCAGGACGATGCCCCCCGCGCCGCAGATCAGGCCGGCCAGGGCCACGCCGGGGTTCGTCGCCTCGCCGCGGTTGGCCTTCGCGCGGCCCACCGCGCCGAAGATGATGCCCAGGATGCCCAGCACCAGGGAGATGGGCCACAGCAGGAAGAAGAGCACGCCCAGGATCCCGACCACCAGCGAGGCCGTGCCCATGCCGTTGCTCGGCATGGGCTGCACACCGGGCCAGCCGTAGGGACCGGCGTACGGCGGCTGGGGCCCGCCGGGGTAACCGTAGCCCGCGGGGCCCGGATAGCCGTACGGCACCCGGCCGGGGCCGTCGGGGGCGATGGGCGGCGGGGGAACGGGCTCCGGCCCCGCGTGCCGTGCGGCGGGCGGGATGTAGGAGACCGGCGGTGCGTACGGGCTCGCCGGCGCGACGGGCGGCGCGTAGGCGTGCGCCGTGGCGGCGGGCGGGGCGTACGGGTTGGCGGGGGCGGCCGGCGGGGCGTACGGGTTCGCCTGGGGCGGGGTGGCCGCCGGGGGTGCGAAGGGGTTCGCGGCCGGGGGCGCGGCATCGGCGGCCGGCGGGGCCCAGGCCGACGGCACGGCGTCGGAGGGCTCGTCCGGCGAGGACGGCAGCGAGGTCACCGTCTGCTGGTAGGGGGCGGACCCGTATCCGTCCCGGGCAGCGGCGCCCGGCCGGGCCTCGGGTATCGGGTCCTGGTGCTTGTCCAGGGAGACGCGGGGCGGGGCCTGGCCGTCGCCGGCGGGCCGGTGCTGCTGCGGCGTGGACTGCGGCACCTCGTCGGACATGGTGAAGGCCCCCCTCTGCTGGCTGTGCCGCCATGCTACGGGCAGGTCGGGAGGGTTCGGGGCAGGGGCCTACGATGATGCCGCGCAACCGATCAGCCGATCACCGCGCCCGCACCGCCACGGACACCGCTGTGCGGGCGCCCTTCCCGGGGAGGACCCCATGACCGACAGTTCCGTGCCCGCCGCCGGCACCGCCGACCGTGATCTGCGGACCTTCATCGCCGGACTGCCCAAGGCCGAACTGCACGTCCACCACGTCGGCTCCGCCTCCCCCCGCATCGTCTCCGAGCTGGCCGCCCGGCACCCCGACTCCAAGGTGCCGAGCGACCCCGAGGCCCTGGCCGACTTCTTCACCTTCACCGACTTCGCGCACTTCATCGACGTGTACCTGTCGGTCGTGGACCTGATCCGCACCCCGGAGGACGTCCGGCTGCTCACCTACGAGGTGGCCCGTGACCTGGCCCGGCAGCAGGTGCGGTACGCCGAGCTGACCATCACCCCCTTCTCCTCCACCCGCCGCGGCATCGACGAGCTGGCCTTCATGGCGGCGATCGAGGACGCCCGCAAGGCGGCCGAGGCCGAGTTCGGGACCGTGCTGCGCTGGTGCTTCGACATTCCGGGCGAGGCGGGGCTGGAGTCCGCCGAGGAGACGGCACGGCTGGCCACGGACGACCGGATCCGCCCGGAGGGGCTGGTGTCGTTCGGACTCGGCGGGCCGGAGATCGGCGTGCCCCGGCCGCAGTTCAAGCCGTACTTCGACCGGGCCGTCGCCGCCGGCCTGCACTCGGTGCCGCACGCCGGTGAGACGACCGGCCCCCAGACGGTGTGGGACGCGCTGACCGAGCTGCGCGCCGAGCGCATCGGGCACGGCACCAGCTCCGCGCAGGACGCCGGGCTGCTCGCGCACCTCGCCGAGCACCGCATCCCGCTGGAGGTGTGCCCGACGTCGAACATCGCCACCCGGGCGGTCCGCACCCTGGAGGAGCACCCGGTCCGGGAGTTCGTGAAGGCCGGCGTGCTGGTCACGATCAACTCCGACGACCCGCCGATGTTCGGCACCGACCTCAACAACGAGTACGCGGTCGCGGCCCGGCTGCTGGACCTGGACGAGCGGGGCCTCGCCGGCCTCGCCAGGAACGCGGTGGAGGCGTCCTTCCTGGACCCGGCCGGCAAGGCCCGGCTCACGGCGGAGATCGACGCGTACACCACGACCTGGCTCGCCTCCTGACGCACCCCACAATGGGGGGCATGCAGACCCTGACCGCCGTGGCCCACCGCGGCGACCCCTATCGCCTCCGTGAGAACACGCTCGCCTCGCTCCGCTCCGCGCTCGGCCGGGGCGCGGACGTGGTCGAGGTCGACGTCCGGCTGACCCGCGACGGCGTGCCCGTGCTGCTGCACGACGACACGCTGGAGCGGCTGTGGGGCGTCGGCCGGCCGCTGGCGGCGCTGTCCGCCGAGGAGGTGCGCGGGCTCACGGCGGGCGGGGTGCCGACGCTGGCGGAGGCGCTGGCCGCGACCGGCGAGAGCCGGGTGATGGTGGACCTGTGCGGTCGGGTCGAGCGGCGGACGGTGGACCGGGTCATGGACGTGGTCCGGCAGAGCGGGGCCGGGGAGCGGGTCTACTACTGCGCGGGCGCCGAGGCGATGCTGGCCGTCCGCGCCGCCGACCCGGCCGCCGAGATCGCCCTGACCCGCACGACGCTGGCCCCGCCCCGGCCCGTGCTGCTGGACGTGATCCGCCCGCGCTGGCTCAACTACCGCTTCTCCCTGGTGAGCCGGGAGCTGGCGGCCCGCGTCCACCGCGACGGCTACCTGCTGTCCGTGTGGACCCCGGACACCCGCCGCTCGATGGCCCGCCTGCTGGACCTGGGCGTCGACTCGATCACCACCAACCGGATCGACACCCTGCACGCCCTGCGCGACGGCGACGGCGGCGGGCGCCGCCGGGGCCGGGCCCGGTCCTCGGGGCGGTGAGGTCCGCGCGGCAGCGCTACGCCCGCGCCTGAGCCGCGCCGGCCACCGCGGGCGTGAGCGCCTCCAGCCGCTTGATCTTCTTGCGTACGACGTACAGCGGGACCACGCCGAACACGCCGAAGGACATGTCGATCAGGCTCCACCAGAAGGGAATTCCGCGGATCGGCCCGCAGATCAGGACGAGCGGGACGATGCCGGCGCAGGCGATCATGCCGAACTCGACGACCCAGACGTTGCGGACGGGGTCGCGGTACGGCCCGTAGAAGGCGACGGCGATGACGAGGTGGGCGAAGGCCAGCCAGTCGGTGCCGTAGAGGACGAACGGGTACCGGGCGTCCACGGTGTCCAGACCGTCGCGCACCCGTGCGATCCAGGCCGCCAGGCCGGGCAGGTGGTCCGGCACGGAGAGCCACCTCAGCGCGCTGTCGGTCCAGCGCAGTTCGTGCACCAGGGGGAAGGCGGTGGCCCCGCTGAGGGCGAGGCACACCACGAAGAAGACCAGCCAGACGCGAATGCCCTTGAGCAGGGCGGCTCTGTCGCTCATGACAGGAGCGTACGCCTGTATTTGAACGCGTTCAAAACCACCCCCTGCCCTACCCCAGCGGCTCGTCCGGCGGCACCTGCCGCACCCCCGGCAGCCGGCCGTCCAACTCCCCCGGTTCGAAGCGGCACATGCCCACCGCGTGCCAGAACTCGCCGGTGACGTCACCTTCGTACTTGTAGCCGCCGGACGGGGACAGCGCGGCCCAGCCGCCGGGCATGCCGACCAGGGTGACCTTGAGGGCGGGCGCGGCGTCGGCGGGCACGTTCCACAGCCGTACCGTGCCGTCCTCGCCGCCGCCGGCCAGCAGGGAGCCGTCGGGGCTGAAGGCCACGGCCAGGACCCGGCCGGTGTGGCCGGTCAGCACGGCCGTCTGCTCGCCGGTGAGGGCGTTCCAGAGGCGGACGGTGCGGTCGTCGCCCGCCGTCGCCAGCAGGGGCCGCGACGGATGCACCGCCGCCGTCCAGAGCTTGCCGGTGTGGCCGGTGAGCCGGTGGACGCTCTCGCCGTCCTTCCAGATCACCGCCATGCCGTCCCAGGAGGCGCTGGCCAGCCAGGAGCCGTCGGGGGCGAAGCCCACGGCGTACACCCGGTCGGTGTGGCCGTCGAGGACGTCCGTGATCCGGCCCTCCGCCACGTCCCAGATCCGCACCCTGCGGTCGTCGCAGCCGGTGGCCAGGACCGCGCCGTCGGCCCGGAATGCGATCGCGCGGACCCGCCCGAAGTGCTCGGTGACGGTGGCCACATGGGCGCCGGTGGTCCGGTACCACAGCCGTACGGTGTCGTCGTCGTTGGCGGTGGCGAGGAGTTCGCCGTCGGCGCTGAACGCCTCCGCCCACACATGGTCGGTCTCCACGTCGAGCGCGCGCTGGTACTCGCCGGTGGCCGCGTTCCACAGGTAGATGTCGCCGTCGCTGCTCGCGGTGGCCAGCAGGGACCCGGCGGGGCCGAACGCCGCGGACACCAGGCGGTCGCTGTGGCCGGTCAGTTCGCGCAGCCGGCGGCCGGAGGCGGCGTGCCACACCCGGACGACGCCGTCGTTGCCGCCGGCCGCGAGCATCGAGCCGTCGGCGCTGAAGGAGAGGCTGCCGATGCGCCGCCCGTGGCCGCGCAGGATGCGCCGGCCCTGCCCGGTGGCGGGGTCCCACAGCCGTACGACGCCGTCGTTGCCGCCGGTGACCAGCAGGGCGCCGGGTCCCTGGGCGGGCGTGTCGCCGTGCGGACGGAACTTGCACACCCAGACCGAGCCGCGGTGCTCGGCGGGCTGCCGGTTCAGCGGCGTGGCGACCGGGTCGGCCGCGGGGTCGATCCGCCACAGCCGGACCACCCCGGCGCTGTCCCCGGCGGCCAGCAGGGTCCCGTCGGGGTCGAACAGCACCTGGTAGACGGCCCCGCGGCAGCCGCCGAGCAGCCCGGCGCCGCGCCCGCCGGCCAGGTCCCACAGCCGTACCTCCCCCTCGGTGTCGCCGGTGGCCAGGAGGGCGCCGCCGGGGTGGAAGTCCAGGGTGTAGACGCGGCCGGAGTGTCCGGTGAACTCGTGCAGGGGGCGTCCGGTCGCCAGGTCCCACAGCCGCACGGCCCCGCCCTGCCGGCCGTCGCCCCGGTCGGCGGTGACCAGCAGGGCGCCGTCCGGGCTGAACCGCGCCCGGAACACCGCGCCCTGGTGCCCGGGGAGTTCCCCGGCCGGCTGCCCGGTGCGCAGGTCCCACAGGCGTACGGCGGCCGAGGCGTCGCCGGTGACCAGGGTGGCGTTGCCCGGTGCGAACGCCACGGTGTAGACGGGCGCGGTGTGGCCGGGCAGCCGGTGCAGGGCGGTGCCCGAGGCGGTGTCCCAGACGGTGACCACGCCGTCGGCGTCGCCGGTGGCCATGAGCGAGCCCTCGGCGTCGAGGACGAGCGGCCAGACGCCGCTGCCGTGGATCTCCAGCCGGTGCAGACAGCGGCCGGAGACCGGGTCCCACAGACGTACCGTGCCGTCGGAGCTGCCGGTGGCCAGGACGCGGCCGCGGAACTTCACGGCGTAGACCCGGCCGGTGTGGCCCTGGAGGGTGCGCAGCGGGGTGCCGGTGGCGGCCTCGCAGACCAGGACGCCGCCGTCCTCGCTGCCCACGCCGAGGAGTTCGCCGTCGGGGCTGTAGGAGATGGGTTCGGGCAGCCGGCTGGTCCGCATGTCGAAGCCGTACGGCACACCGACCGCGGAGGGCCGGAAGCCGGCGTCGACCGCCATGCCGGGCGCGATCGCGGCGGTGGCCAGCTCGGGGCGGCCGGCCAGCGGCCCGGTGGTCGCCGAGATCAGCGCCGCCCGCCGCCACCGGCTGCCGTCCACCCGGGCGCCGGTCAGGTCGGCGCGGATCAGCCGGGCGCGCCGCAGGTCGGCGCCGCGCAGGTCGGCGCCGGTGAGGTCGGCGCCGTCGAGCCGGGCGCCGGTCAGCCGGGCGCCGCGCAGGACGGCGCCGGAGAGGTCGGCGCCGATCAGCCGGGCGTCGGTGAGGTCGGCGCGGGTCAGGTCGACGCCGGAGAAGTCGCGGTGGGACAGGTCCTCCCCGGCGAGGGCCGCGCCGCGCAGATCGGTGTGGGCGGGCACGCGCAGCCGGCTGAGGATCTTCACGGCGTTGGCGTGGGCGGCGTCCGGCGCGGCGTCGCCGGAGGTGCGGGACAGCTCCCGTTCGGCCCAGGCCTGGCAGAGGCGGTGGTCGGCGAGGTCGCACAGGAACTCGACGGCGAGCTGCCCGAGTTGGCGGCGCTCGAGCAGGGTGCTGTCGCCGCGGGTGATCCGGCGGGCGCACTCCCGGGCGACCAGCCACTCCACCACCGAGCCGTGGATGAACCGGAACACCCCGTCGTCGCTGCGCACCAGCAGGCTGCCGGAGCCGATGGCGTGCGCGGTCTGCGGCACCGACAGCCGGGCGTCCGCGAGCCCGGTCAGGGTCTCGGCGACGTCGGTCAGCTCGTCCAGGCGCAGCGAGTCCTGGCCGCTCTCCCACAGGCGCAGGGCGAGCGCGGTGACCGCGTCCCACAGCTGGTCCACGGAGAGTCCGGGCGCCCGGCCGGGGCTGCCGCCGCCGCGCTGCGCCTCGAAGCCCAGCCAGGCGCCGAGCACCTCCTCGTACAGCCCGGCGGGGCTGAGGGCGCGCCCGGCGCCGGCGACCGCGCGCAGCCGGTCGTCGTCGAGGTCGGCGACGAAGCCGAGCAGCCGGGGGTTGCGGCACAGGGCGAGCAGGTCGGGGATGGCGTCGAGCAGCCGCAGCCGGTGGTCGGCGGCGCGTTCGTCGCCGTCGTAGCGGTTGACCAGGTAGGCGCGTATCTGCTGCGGGGTGAACTCCCGCACGGCCAGCACCCGGCGGTGCGGGAGCAGGCCGACGCGTTCGCCGAGCGCGGTGAGCACCTGGCCCTGGGAGCGGAAGTGCTGGGTGCGGCTGGAGACCACGACCTTGGCGCTGTCCACGGCGGAGTCCAGCAGCACCTGGAGGCGTTCGGCGGCGCGGTCGTACGTCACCTGGTTGACGAGTTCGTCGAAGCCGTCGAAGAGCAGCACGATCCGGCCCTGCTGGAGCATGTACCGGAAGGCCCGCAGGTCGATGTTGTCGACGCCGTGCGCGGCGAGGTGCGCGGCGACCAGGCCCTCGAAGGAGTAGGCCCGGTCCAGCGCGTGCAGTTCGATCAGCAGCGGCACGAGGTGCGGCAGTTCGGCCGGGATCCGGCGGGCCAGCTCGCGCAGCGCGAAGGTCTTGCCGTGCCCGAAGTCGCCGAGCAGCAGCAGGAAGCGCCCCTGGTCGGAGTCGAGCAGGCGCAGCATCTCGTCCACGAGCCCGTCGCGGTCCTCGGCGTCGAGGCGCTCCACCTCCCGGTAGCGCTGCGGCAGGTACATGCCCGGGGGGTAGCGGGGGTCGGTGCGCAGCCGCTCGGTCTGCCCGGCGACGTAGCCGCGCAGGTCGAGCAGTCCCTGGAACTCGGTGAAGCTGCGCACCCGGACGCCCAGGCGGCGGGCCGCGTCGCGCAGTTCGCGGGCGGGCGGCGGGCCGTCGTGGACGAGTTCGGCCTCCGCCTGGGCGTCGGCGGCGTGCACCAGGGCCGCGAACCGGTCGACGTCCTGCGCGGCCGGGGTGCCGATGTGGACCGCCACCCGCTGCTGCCGCACGAAGCCCGACTGGCTCCAGGTGACGAGGAGTTGGGGCACCGGCCCGTCGACCCGGCGGAGCTGGGCGCCCTCGTGCCGGGTGCGGCAGACCTCCGCGACCCGGGCGAGCAGGATCTCGGCGGGGGTCTGCACGGCGCGCGGCTCGGGCTCGGGTGCGGGTGCGGGCGTGCCGGCGCGGTCGTCGGCGGGCGCGGCCCCGGGCCCGAAGGCCCGGTCGGCCCGCCGCCACCGGACGGGCCGCCGCTGCGGCTCGCCCGGCCCCTGCCAGACGGCCAGTCCGTCGCGTCCGATCCGCACCAGCTGGTGTCCGCCGGGCCGCCCGGCGCCGAGCAGCGGCACCTCGCCGGAGCCGGTGGCCAGGGCGGCCGGCGTGCCGGGGCCGGACGGGCCGTGCAGCAGCAGGTGCAGCCGGGGCGCGGTCAGCCGGGCCAGCACGTCGGTGTCGCGCAGCGGCCCGGCGCCGTCGGCGGCGGCCGCACCGGGGCGCCGTACGCCGGGGGCGGCCGCGCGGGCGGCGCCGGGCGAGTGCCGTACGACCCCGATCCGCAGCCACTCCTCGGTCTCGTGGGGTCGCAGCGCCTGCGCGAACCAGGCCGCCTGCTCGCGCCCGATCAGCCCGTACTGGTCGTCGGGCCGGTGGCTGTAGGCCATGGACGAGTTCAGGCCCGCGACCACGGTGTGCAGCTCGGGCACGGGGAACAGGCTCCACGGCTGATCGCTGTCGAAGACGAGGTCGAGCCCCTGGTACAGCTCCCGGAACAGCCCGGCGAAGTGCCGCCACTTGGGCCAGTACGGCGGCCGGGGCGGCATCTCGTCGGCCTCGCAGGTGCTGAAGTAGGCCCGGCAGGCGGCATGGTTGACGTCCTGGCCGCCGGGGACCAGGACGACCCGGTGCGGTTCGAGTCCGAGCAGGGCCCGCAGCCCGGTGAGGAAGGCGAGGGCCTGCTCGAACTCGCGCCGGCTGCCGGAGGCGGTGAGGTCCCCGGTGACGACGAGCAGGTCGGGCGCGGGCGCCCCGGCGTCGGCCAGCTCGACCAGGTCGCCCCAGATCGCGGCCTGTAACTCGGCGGGGTCCTGGCCCCGGCCGAAGGCGGGCCCGGCGAGCTGGAGCACGGTGACCGCGTCCCGTTCCCCGTCCGCTCCTGACGCCCGCGGATACGCCGGCGCCGCCGCGGGTCTGCGCCGCCCGGCCCACCCGGTGCCGCCGAGCGGGCGTCCCGGGCTCGGCGGGGGCGGGGCCGAGGCCGGCGGATGCCCGTTCGCGCCGCCGGGGTAACCGGGCGGCAGACTGGGCCGGGCCCGCCCGTCGAGGGCCTGCCGGACCCGGGCGAGCAGCAGGTCCCGGGCCGCCACCGGGTCGGTGACCGGCACCAGGTCCACGTAGGTGATGGTGGCGAGCAGGCCCTCCACCGGGATGTCCTCGACCCGCACGGTGATCAGCCGCCGCTCCGGCGCGTCCGGATCGGCGCGAAGGGCGGCCTGCCACTCCATCCGCCCGTACCGGGACCGCTCGTAGTTCCGCGAGAGTACGGCGATGACGGCGGCGGACTCGCTCACGCCCCGGTCCATGAAGTCCACGAAGTTCGTGCCGGGCACGAAGTCCCAGGCCTGCAGCACCGTGCGGTACCCGGCCTCCTCCAGCGTCCAGGCGATCCAGGACGCCCAGCGCTCGTCCGCGGGCGAGTAGCTGACGAAGAAATCCAATGGCCCGGTGTCCCCCGGGGCGATCTGACGAGCCACCATGTATTCATGATGCCGTGAGAAGACAGGCCGATACCGGTCGTTTCCAGGCGTTCGACGGTGCCCTGGTCACAGCGGCGCACAAACGTGCGACCCTTCCCTCCGTGCGTGCCTTACTGCTGCGTCTGCATGTCCTCGACCGGGTGGCGATCGGTCTGCTGGCCACCGGACTGTTGTGCGTGGCGACGGGGTTGCTGCCGCAGGACTCCGCGTCCGACGCGATGACACGCATCGCCCCGCTGCTGGCGTTCCTCGGCACGGTGATCGTGCTGGCCGAACTGACCAGCCGGGCCGAGGTGTTCGACGTGGTGGCGGCGCGGGTCGCGCGGGCGGGCCGGGGCAGCTATCCGGCGCTGTTCCTGCTGTGCGTGGCCTTCGCCGCGGTCACCACCATCACCCTGAACCTGGACACCACGGCCGTCCTGCTGACCCCGGTGATGCTGGCGCTCGCCTCCCGGGTGGGCATCGCGCCGGTGCCGCTGGCCATGACGACGGTATGGCTGGCCAACACGGCGAGCCTTCTGCTCCCGGTGTCCAACCTGACCAACCTGCTGGCCGCCAACCGGGTCGCGCTGTCCCCGCTGGGTCTCGCGGGACGGATGTGGGCCCCGCAACTCGCCGCGCTCGCCGTGACGATGGCTTGTTTGTGGCTGTTCTTCTGGCGCCGGGGACGGCGAGGGGGGCCTGTTGTGGACGGGTCCGGCCTGATGGAGGCCGTGGAGGTCTCGGGCCCGGGCGCGGCCCGTGTGACGGACGTGCGGGTGGACGCCACCGACCGCTACGTCCCCCCGGCCGTCCACCGCCCCGCCGACGCCGTCCTGTTCCGCGCCTGCGCGCTGGCCTGCGGCGGCTTCCTGCTCGCCATCCTGGTGGCCGACGTCCCCCTGTGGATGGCGTCCGGCACGGCGGCACTCATCGCCGTGGCGGCCTTCGCCCTGCGGCAGCGGTCCGCACTGAGCCTGTCCCTCGTCCCCTGGCGGCTGCTGGTGATGGTGCCGGGCATGTTCCTCGTGGTCGAGACGTTCGACGCGCACGGGCTGCACCACCTGCTCGCCTCGGCGGTCGGCACCGACGGCGGCACGCTCGGCCTGTTCCGCGCGGCGGCGGTCGGCGGCGGCCTGTCCAACGCGCTGAACAACCTGCCGGTGTACCTGGCCGGCGAGGCGGCGGTCCCGGTCGGCAACCACGACCAGCTGCTGGCCCTGCTGATCGGCACCAACGCCGGCCCGGTGATCACCCCTTGGGCGTCCCTGGCCACGCTGCTGTGGTACGAGCGCTGCCACGCCTACGGCGTCCGGGTGCCGGTCCCCCGCCTGATGGGCACCGGCGCGGTGCTGGCCGTGTGCGCGGTGGGGGCGGCGGTGGCTGCGCTGGCCTTGACGCGCTAGCTGTCCTTCAGCGCACCGACGAACGCCGCCCAGGCCGACGCCGAGAACACGACGGCGGGCCCGGCGGGGTTCTTGCTGTCACGCACAGGGACGTGGGTGGGGGCGGGGGTGTCGTCGACTTCGAGGCAGTTGCCGCCGCTCTCACCGCTGTAGCTCGACTTACGCCAGACGGTGACTTCGAGGCAGTTGTCGCTGCTGCCTCCGCTATAACTGGACTTGCGCCAGCCCGAAAGCGCCGACGCGTCAGGGATGATCGGCTCGCTGCGCTTCATGTTCGTAATCCTCCGCGACGGACCTCAGCAGGCCCATGGTCTTACGGTGCGACAAGGCGTCACCCAGAGCTTGATCGTAGAGCTCCTGACACCCTCGCACCACGGACGGAATTTCGAGGAGACGGCCGCTGTTCACGCCTTCCGCGTATGCGATGGGCGGCATGTCCTCGAACCACATGAGGGAGAGGAAACCTGCCTGGAGGGCATGGGCACCCGCTGAATAAGGGAGCACATGCACGCGGATACGACGGCTCTCCCCCAACTCCGCGATGTGCCGGAGCTGCTCGCACATCACAGCCGGCCCTCCGACCACACGCCGCAGCACCGCTTCATCCAGGAGGAAGCAGACCTCGGGCGTGGAAGTTGCTGAGGATGCCCGCTCGATCTAGGCGCGTGGTCACCAACTTGTCGCGGTCCTCGTCACTTTGGCGCGGGTAGCCGGTGCCGAGCACTTCGTACGCGTACCGCTTCGTCTGCAGGAGACCTGGCACGAGGCTTGGGGCGTACTCCTTGATGACCGTCGCCTTGCCCTCGAACTCCAGTGCCTCCGCGAAGTGCTCCGCCACCTTCCTGCCGTCCAGCGTCGGCAGGAACCGCTCGAAGAACCCATCCCCGCCCAGCTCCCGGTCGAGCCGTCGCGCGTCCTCCACATCCGGCCTCCGCCGCCCCGCCTCGATATGGGCGATGTGCGTGCGGGCCATCACGACACGTTGGCTCAGCTCCTCCTGCGTGAGCCCGGCAAACTCCCTCCGCCGCTTGAGTTCCTCCCCGTACCGCACCCGCGAGATCGGGTTGTCCTCGATGGCCACGCCTCAACTCCCCCTTGTGCAGACTCCCTCGTCACTCTCGGTCATCTTCCGAAGCTACCCGCCCTCACATCACTCTGTGCATGAATCGCCACGGAAAGTGAAAGGCACTGCACATGCAGGACGAGGAAGACGGTTACGTGAGGGTGTTTCTCACGCTGAGGGTGTCCCGGGACGGCGGGCGGACGTGGGGGCCCAGGGTGACGTACCGGCCGCCGAAGAACGCCGCGCCGCTGGATCTGTCGGGGCGGTTCCCGCCGTGCGCGTGTCCGCGGTGCCGGGAGAGAAAGGGCTGACGAGGTCCAGCAGGTGCGGGAGGAGTTCGGGGCGCCCGGCGACGAAGGAACGCCCCGTGTCGGGGCCGCCGAAGCCGCCGCCGAACTCCGTGCCGTCGAGGCGCCGTAGAGAAACGCCGGCCTCGCGGGCGAGAAGCGCGCCGGCCGGCAGATCGACGGCCTCGGCGCGGTAGCCGACGAAGCCGTCGATGTCGCCCCGGGCCAGCATCGCCCAGGCGACCAGCGGAGCCCAGAGCTGGAGCAGGCGCCGGGAGCGGAGTTCGAGGGTGTGCCGCAGGGAGCAGGCCACGGGGTCGTCGCGGGAGACGGCGTGACCCTGGGTCCAGGCGAGCAGGGGCCCGGCGGCGGACAGCGGGCGGGGAGCCGCGGGGGACGTGAGCCGTCCCGCGGGACCGTGCGCCCCGCCGCCCCGCCGCGCGGACCACGTACGCCCGGTCATCGGATCGTGGACGACGCCCACCACCGGCGCGTCGTCGACGCACAGGGCGATGCCGACGACGTACACGGCGAGCCCGATGACCACGTTGTTGCTGCCGTCGAGGGGGTCGATCAGCCAGGTGCGGCCGGAGCCTTCGCCGTCGCCGGGGAGTTCGCCGGACTCCTCGGCGAGGATCCGGTCGTGCGGGAAGCGCTCGCGGATCCGGCCGACCACCAGGCGCTCGGCGGCGACGTCCAGGTCGGTGACGACGTCGCCGCGTCGGCCCTTGGGGCGGGCGGCGAAGCCGTCGGGGAAACGGGACCGCAGCAGCGCCCCGGCCTCCTCGGCGGCGGCCACGGCCGCGGCGTGCTCGGAGGACCAGGCGTCAGGGTTCGGGCTCATGGATCCTCCTGAGGGCGGCGCGGGCGATGCGGGCGGTCTGGGTCGCGTCGCACGTCCGGCGGACCATGCGGTGCCCGGGTGCGGACGGCGGGCCCAGCGAGAGGTCCACCCGGCCGGGCAGGGTCCGTCCGAGGACCAGCGTGGCGGCGGGGCGGCCGTCCGGCACCACGCTGGTGTGGAACTCGCCCGCCGGAAGGGCGTAGCTCTGGCCGCGCACGCTGGTCTCCCGGGCGCCGGGCCGGCAGCGCACGAGCCGCTCGGTGGGCCGCAGTTCGTCCACGCCGGCCGGGTCGCTGAGCACCTCGAAGACGCGGTGGGTGGGGTCGGCGGCGGTGTCGTCGACGCGCACGCGCCGGTTGTCGAGCCGGCCGTACAGCACGGTGCTGGTCAAGTCCCAGCTGTGGCAGTGCACTTGGGGCGCAGAGGCGTCGGGTGGGGACTCGGGTGTGCCGAAGACGTGGACGCAGACGCCGTCGGGGCCGTCGCGCAGCACGGGCAGGCAGACGAACCCGAGCGGGTGGCGTACGGCGTGCAGGGTGCGGCGGCCCGAGACGATCCGGTCCAGTTCCGCCACGGCGTGCCGGATCAGCTCGGCGGTGGCGTGCCGCCGGGCGGCCCGTTCCAGGGCCGGGTAGTCCATGTTCCTTCCCCCCTTGGCCGGAACACGGCGCTCACCTGCGGTACGGGTTCTCCGCGCGCAGCGCCTTGTCGATGATGTCGCCGACGTCACGGTCGGTGAAGCTCGGCGGAAGCGGCAGTCCGAGCCGGTCGAGCAGGCGTCCGACCTCGTCCACGGTGGGTTCGTCGGCGAGCGGGACGGCCTCGCGCAGATCGAGCTTGACCGCCTGTTCCCGGCTCTGGTGCAGCTCGGTGACGTAGTAGTCGTAGAGCGGCCGGTCCCGCTCCACGTACAGGCCGACCCGGCTGGGGTCGTCCTGGGTGATGATCAGGCAGGTGTCCGAGAGGTCGAACCGCAGGGCCGGTGCGACGGAGGACAGGTGGACGTCGATCTCCAGGGTGTCCAGCCGCTGCCGGTGCCAGCTCGCGGCGACGACGGTGGCGTACGCCTCCTTGCGGGTGCGCTCCACGGTCCACGCGGCGAGGTCGCCGCCGGGGCCGAAGGTGCTGCGGAAGCGGGCGTAGGCGGCGCACACGGCGTCGTCGGCGGGGTTGATGATGTCGATCTTCATGCTGAGCGAGCGCCGCTGCCGCTGCGCCTCCAGCACGCACTCGGGCAGGGTGACGGCGCGCAGGTAGGTGCCGGTGCCGCCCTTGAACACCCAGCGGGTGGTGGTGCGCCGGGCCCGTTCGTGGGCGAGGGCGACCTCGGCGCCGGACAGGGTGCGCACCATCGCCAGGTTTTCGACGGCCCGGCTGGTCGCCGTGGTGGCGGTGCGGATGTCGGCCATCCGCCGGCGGCGCTCGGTGAGCGAGCCGTACACCAGCGCGGCGAGCACGAGCAGCGTGGCGCCGGAGACGATGTTGTCGTCCATGTTCTGGTTGAGGACGTCCATGAGCCCGACGACCACGGCGACGACGATCGCCACGATCCCGTCGGCGTTGCGGACCGCCCAGGCGATCCCGTTCTCCAGCCGGCGCCCGGCCCCCTGCGGCGAACTGCTCGTCACGTCCACCCTCCCCCGACGGTGGCTTCCATCGTAGGAGCAACGGGAGTTGGTCAGCCATGCGTCAATCGGCCGTAACCGGACGGGGGACGGCGGACGTCCGGCGGAACGACATGGCGCGGCCCCCGGACGGGAAGGTGGACCCGTCCGGGGGCCGCTCACTGCCTGCGGTCGCCGGTGTCTACTCGCCGAGCGACGTCATCACGTGCTTGATGCGCGTGTAATCCTCGAAGCCGTACGCCGACAGGTCCTTGCCGTAGCCGGACTTCTTGAAGCCGCCGTGCGGCATCTCGGCGACCAGCGGGATGTGGGTGTTGATCCACACGCAGCCGAAGTCGAGCTTCTTGGACATGCGCATCGCGCGGGCGTGGTCCTTGGTCCACACGGAGGAGGCGAGGGCGTACTCGACGCCGTTGGCCCACTCGACGGCCTGGTTCTCGTCGGAGAAGGACTGGACGGTGATGACCGGGCCGAAGACCTCCTTCTGGATGATCTCGTCGTCCTGCTTGACGCCGGAAACGACGGTCGGCGCGAAGAAGTAGCCCTTGTCGCCGACGCGCTTGCCGCCGGCCTCCACGCGCGCGTGAGCGGGCAGCCGCTCGATGAAGCCCTCGACCTGCTTGAGCTGGTTGGGGTTGTTCAGCGGGCCGAAGAGGACGTCCTCGTCGTCCGGCTGGCCGGTCTTGGTGTCCTCGGCGGCCTTCGCGAGCGCGGCCACGAACTCGTCGTGGATGGCCTCGTGGACCAGAACGCGGCAGGCCGCCGTACAGTCCTGGCCGGCGTTGAAGAAGCCCGCCACGGAGATGTCCTCGACGGCCTTGGCGATGTCGGTGTCCTCGAAGACGACGACCGGGGCCTTGCCGCCCAGCTCCAGGTGGACCCGCTTGAGGTCCTTCGACGCCGACTCGGCGACCGACATGCCGGCGCGGACCGAGCCGGTGATCGACGCCATGGCCGGGATGTCGTGCTCGACCATCAGGCGGCCGGTGTCACGGTCGCCGCAGATGACGTTGAAGACGCCCTTGGGCAGGATCGAGCCGATGATGTCGGCGATCAGGACGGTGGAGGCCGGGGTCGTGTCCGAGGGCTTGAGGACGACCGTGTTGCCCGCGGCGATCGCCGGGGCGAACTTCCACACCGCCATCATCATCGGGTAGTTCCAGGGCGCGACCTGCGCGCAGACGCCGACCGGCTCACGGCGGATGATCGAGGTCATCCCCTCCATGTACTCGCCGGCCGAGCGGCCCTCCAGCATCCGCGCCGCGCCCGCGAAGAAGCGGATCTGGTCGACCATCGGCGGGATCTCCTCGGAGCGGGTCAGCCCGACCGGCTTGCCCGTGTTCTCCACCTCGGCCGCGATCAGTTCCTCGGCGCGCTCCTCGAACGCGTCGGCGATCTTGAGGAGGGCCTTCTGGCGCTCGGCCGGGGTGGTGTCGCGCCAGGCCGGGAAGGCGCGGGCGGCGGCCTCCATCGCGGCGTCGACGTCCGCCTTGCCGGACAGCGGCGCGGTCGCGTACGCCTCGCCCGTCGCGGGGTTGACCACCTCGGTGGTCCGTCCGTCGGCGGCGTCCCGGAACTCACCGTCGATGTAGTTGCGCAGACGACGCAGCTCGGTGCTCACTGCCGGCCTCCTGATCTGGTTCTTTGCGTCCACTTGCTGAGACACCCCACCCTAGCCGCCAGCCCCACGTTTTCAACACCCCCGCGCCATCGACTTCTGCGAAATCCGCAAGACTGCGAGTCCCAGACAACGGATTTCATCGATCGGGGCTTGCGAAACTGACGAGACCTCGTGCACAGTGAGGTCGTGGCCAGTCGAAGCGCAGACCAGAGGGACTCCACCCGCGAGTCCAGGAACGGCAACAGCCCCCAGCTGGACGTCGTCTCCCTCGCCATCATCCAGCAGCTCCAGGAGGACGGCCGCAGGCCGTACGCCGCGATCGGCAAGGCCGTGGGCCTGTCCGAGGCGGCCGTGCGCCAGCGCGTCCAGAAGCTGCTGGACCAGGGCGTCATGCAGATCGTCGCCGTCACGGACCCGCTCACCGTGGGCTTCCGCCGGCAGGCGATGGTCGGCATCAACGTCGAGGGCGATGTCGAGTCGATCGCGGACGCGCTGACCGGCATGTCGGAAGTCGAGTACGTGGTGATGACCGCGGGCTCGTTCGACATCCTCGCCGAGATCGTCTGCGAGGACGACGACCACCTGCTGGACGTCATCAACAAACGCATCCGGGCCCTGCCCGGGGTGCGCTCCACCGAGAGCTTCGTCTACCTGAAGCTGAAGAAGCAGACCTACATGTGGGGAACCCGATAACCGTGACCCAGAAGGACCTCAGCCGCACCGCGTACGACCACTTGTGGATGCACTTCACCCGCATGTCCTCGTACGAGAACTCCCCCGTGCCGACCATCGTCCGGGGCGAGGGCACCTACATCTACGACGACAAGGGCAAGCGCTACCTCGACGGTCTCGCCGGTCTGTTCGTGGTCCAGGCCGGTCACGGCCGCACGGAGCTCGCCGAGACCGCCTTCAAGCAGGCCCAGGAGCTGGCCTTCTTCCCGGTGTGGTCGTACGCCCACCCGAAGGCCGTCGAGCTGGCCGAGCGCCTCGCCGACTACGCCCCCGGCGACCTGAACAAGGTGTTCTTCACCACCGGCGGCGGCGAGGCCGTCGAGACCGCCTGGAAGCTCGCCAAGCAGTACTTCAAGCTGGTCGGCAAGCCCACCAAGCACAAGGTGATCTCCCGCGCGGTCGCCTACCACGGCACCCCGCAGGGCGCCCTGTCCATCACCGGCCTGCCCGGCCTGAAGGCCCCCTTCGAGCCGCTGGTCCCCGGCGCGCACAAGGTGCCGAACACCAACATCTACCGCGCCCCGATCTTCGGCGACGACCCCGAGGCCTTCGGCCGCTGGGCCGCCGACCAGATCGAGCAGCAGATCCTCTTCGAGGGCCCGGAGACCGTCGCCGCGGTCTTCCTGGAGCCGGTGCAGAACGCCGGCGGCTGCTTCCCGCCGCCGCCCGGCTACTTCCAGCGCGTGCGCGAGATCTGCGACCAGTACGACGTGCTGCTCGTGTCGGACGAGGTCATCTGCGCCTTCGGCCGCCTCGGCACGATGTTCGCCTGCGACAAGTTCGGCTACGTCCCGGACATGATCACCTGCGCCAAGGGCATGACCTCGGGCTACTCCCCGATCGGCGCCTGCATCGTCTCCGACCGCCTCGCCGAGCCGTTCTACAAGGGCGACAACACCTTCCTGCACGGCTACACCTTCGGCGGCCACCCCGTGTCGGCCGCGGTGGGTCTCGCCAACCTCGACCTGTTCGAGCGCGAGAACCTCAACCAGCACGTGCTGGACAACGAGGGCGCCTTCCTGCAGACCCTGCAGAAGCTGCACGACCTGCCGATCGTCGG
Source organism: Streptomyces sp. NPDC048192 (assembly GCF_043202415.1). Lineage (NCBI taxonomy): Bacteria > Bacillati > Actinomycetota > Actinomycetes > Kitasatosporales > Streptomycetaceae > Streptomyces > Streptomyces sp. NPDC048192. The sequence continues at coordinate 113,062 of NZ_JBIDAL010000015.1, read as the reverse complement.
CGACGTCCGCGGCAACGGCTTCTTCTACGGCATCGAGCTGGTGAAGGACAAGAACACCAAGGAGTCCTTCAACGACGAGGAGACCGAGCGCGTCCTGTACGGCTTCCTCTCCAAGGCGCTGTACGACAACGGCCTGTACTGCCGTGCCGACGACCGCGGCGACCCGGTCGTCCAGCTCGCCCCGCCGCTGATCTCCGACCAGGGGACCTTCGACGAGATCGAGCAGATCCTGCGCGCGACGCTGACGGAGGCGTGGACCAAGCTCTGAGCCTGATTCATCCGATCAGCTGATCAGCACCGGCCCCGGTGCCGTCCGTTCGAGTGGGAACGGCGGCCCGGGGCCGTGTGCTGTCCGGCCTCCCCGGGACCGCTGCCTAGCGTGCCAGTGACCGATCGGCCCAGCCTTCGTTCCCCCGGACGAGGGACCGGAAGCGGGAAAACGGATCAGAACCGAGGTGTACGCCATGGAGGCCGAGGCCCCGCCGGACAACGACGTGCTCTGGGCACGCTCCCTGCACTTCACCCACCCCGACGGCTCCCCCGGACTCACCGGGGTCTCGCTCGGTGTGCGCGCGAGCGAGATCCTCGCCGTCACCGGCCCGCGCGGCAGCGGCAAGACGACCCTGCTGCGCTGCCTGTCCGGCCTGGTGCCGGTGCGCGAGGGCGAGGTGTGGTTCAACAGCTCCCCCCTGCACACCCTCGGCCCGATGCGCCGCGAGCGGCTGCGCCGGGAGCGGTTCGGCTGGATCGACACCCAGCCGGTCCTGGTGCCCGAGCTGAACGTCTGGGAGAACGCCGCGCTGCCCCTGATGCTGCGCGGCGCCGGCCGCCGCAGGGCCAAGGTCGCCGCGCTGGAGTGGCTTGAGCGCCTCGACGTCGGCGACAAGGCCCGCAGCCGCCCGCACGAGCTGCGGCAGGCCGAGCGCCAGCGGGTGGCCATCGCCCGGGCCCTGGCCACGACCCCCACGGTCCTCTTCGCCGACGAGCCCACGGCCCCGCTGCACCGGGCCGACCGCGCCCACGTGCTGCGCACCCTGACCACGGCCGCCCGCTCGCACGGCATCACGGTCGTCCTAGCCACCCACGACCCCGACACCGCCGCCCTCGCCGACAGCACCGTCTGCCTGCTGGACGGCCGGCGCGTCAGCACCGTGCACCTGCCCGAGACCCCCGAGACGGAAGGCCGGGCAGCGTGGTCGCTCTCCGTCTGACCCGTGCGGCCCGGCCCGCCGTCCAGCTGCGCCGGCTGCTGGTGACCGCGGCGTCGGCGGGCACCGGATTCCTCCTGCTGTCCTGCTTCGGCTACGCCCTGAACCACCCCGAGGCCGCGGACGCCGCTGCGCTGCGGCTCGCCTGGTGCACGGTGCCGCTCGCCGCCACGGTGTACTTCGCGCTCGCCGTCGCCCGCACCGACCCCGCCACCCGGCCGCGCACGGGACTGTCCGCGCTGGGCCTCGGCCCGGCCCGCATGATGGCGATCTCGGCGCTGACCACCGCCCTGTGCTGCACCCTGGGCTCGCTGCTGGCCCTGCTGGTCTTCCTCGATCTGCGCGGCGACCTCACCGGCGTGCCGTTCGACGGCGCCGCGGCGGACTTCCTGGCCGTGGACGCGCACCTGCCGGTGCCGGCCACCCTGACACTGCTGCTGCTGGTCCCGGCCGCCGCCTCGGCCACGGTGGCCCTCGCCCTGCGCCCCAGGGACCCGCGCCCCACCGCCCCGCTGCTGCGCAGATACGGCCGCTTCGGCGCGTACGGCTACGCGGCGGCCCGGGAGACGTTCGGGACGTACGGCAGGTTCGGGGCGCGGCTGCGGCCGGAGGCCGCACGCCCGCACGGCGAAGCCGGCGACGCCGGACAGTCCGCGGGCGGCCCCGCCACCGCGTCGACGGCGACGGCGGATGCCGACGGCGCCCCGGCAGCGGCGGGTGGTGCCACCGACGCCGGTCGCGCCGCCGCGGCGACAGGGACCATGGCTGCCGACCCCGCCCCGGCAGCCCCGCACGGAGTCGACGACCCCGGCCACGCCACGGCGACGGCAGGGGCCCCGGAGGCGGACGGCACCCCGGCGGCCTCGGACGCCGACGGCATCCGGCCGGCGCCGGGCGGCGATGCCCGGCCGGAGCCGCAGGCATCCGCCGCCGGCGGGACGCACGGCGCCCAGCCCCCCAAGGGCGCCCCCGCCGGCCTGCCCTGGGGCATCAGCCTCCTGGCCACCGGCCTCGCCGTCCAGGCCTACGGCGGTCACGCGGACATCGCCGTACTGCTCGGCCGGCTGCTGACCGCCGCCGGGCTCGTCCTCGCCGGGCCCGGCCTCACCCATCTGTGCGGCCTCCTGCTGCAGTCCACCCGCCCCGGCGCCCTCCGCCTGCTCGCCGGACGCGTCCTCATGGCGGAGGCCACCCGCATCGGCCGCCCCCTCGGCGTGGTGTGCGCGGTCGCCTCCGCCGGCTACGCGATGACCACGCTCCACGCCGGCTCGGCGCCCGCGTCCGGCCCGCTGGCCACCCTCGGCGCGCTGCTGGTGACCGGCTGCACCGTCGCCACCCTGCTCACCGCGGCCGTGGAGACCCGCCAGTGCCGGGCGGAGACGACGGCGGCGCTGCTCCGGCTCGGCGCGCCCGCCACGATGCTGCGCGCGGCGGCGGCCCTGCGCGCGGCGGCCCTGGTGGCCCTCTTCGGCCCGCTCACCCTGGCCGTCGCCGCCCTGGCGGCCCTCCCCGTGGAACGCTGACCGCCCGCCCGCGGAAAAAAGGCATCCGGCGACCGATGAGTTCTCCCGGGCCTCCCGGTCCAACCAACCGAACACACCGACGTACGGCGCGGAGCGCCCCGGGAGGACCCCATGTACCAGTACCGGCAGATGATCTTCGTGAACCTGGCCGTGAACGACCTCGACGCCTCGAAGAAGTTCTTCACGGAGCTGGGCTACACGATCAACCCCCAGTTCAGCGACGACAACGCCGCCTCCGTGGTGATCAGCGACACCATCGTCGCGATGCTGATGACCAAGCCGTTCTACGCGACCTTCACCAAGAAGGAGATCGCCGACGCCAGGACGACCAGCGAGGTGCTGATCGCGCTCAGCGCCGAGAGCCGCGAGAAGGTGGACGAACTGGTGGACAGGGCCCTCTCGCTGGGCGCCACGCCGAGCGGCGAGACCCAGGACCACGGCTTCATGTACGGCCGCTCCTTCGACGACCTCGACGGCCACTCCTGGGAGGTCGTCTGGATGGACCCGGCGATGGTGCGGGACTGACGCTCCGTCAGGCGGCTTGTCCACGCGGTCAAACGTATCTGCGGGTAATAAGCAGGTAAAGCCAACAGCCGTTGGCGGCCTATGCATTGACACTGCTTATGAAGCGCTTATAGACCTGTGAGTCTCTTGGGGGTGGTGGGGCACACATCTCGTCCGGTGCCCCAACTCCCCCTCAACCCCCCGCAGTTGCACACTGTAAAGGACAAGCGTTGTCCATAACTCACCGTGGCGCACGTCGTTCCGTGCGCATCCTGGGTGTCGCCTCCGCGTCGGCCGCGATCGTGCTGGGTGTCTCCGGCTCCGCGCTCGCCTGCCAGATCGGTGACTTCAAGGCCGAGGCCGGCTGCGCCGGTGACAAGGGCCAGATCGTCATCACCGACACCGACGGGTCCGGCACCAAGGCTCACATCACCGTCTTCGAGAAGAACGACGCCGTCGAGACCAAGGTCGCCGAGGCCGATGTGCAGGGCTCCGCCCAGGGCACGAAGACCCCCATCGACGTGGACTGGAAGGCCAAGACCACCTACAGCATCGAGGTCAAGGTCGACAGCGGCCGGTTCCACTTCGACCAGCGCATCAACCCCGACCTGACCACCCCGGCCGAGGCCTGCAAGAAGGAGGAGTCGCCGACCCCGACGGCCCCCTCGAAGCCGACGCCGAAGCCGTCGAAGTCCGCCCCTGCGGAGTCGGCCACCCCCACCCCGTCGGTCTCCGCGTCCAGCTCCGCCCCGGCGAGCGCGCCGAGCAACGCGCCCTCCCCGGCGGCCGGTGACTCCAACCTCGCCGAGACCGGTGCCAACTCCAACACCGGCCTGATCGCCGGCATCGCCGGTGCGCTGGTCGTCGTCGGCGGCGGCGCGGTCTACTTCGGCATGCGCCGTCGTGGAGCGCGCGGCAACGGCTGACGCCCCGCCCGCCGGCATCCGTACACCACCGCGGCCCGTCCCCCTATCCCCAGGGGACGGGCCGCGGTCGTACGTCAGCCGAAGGTGGCGTGCTTCCGCCAGAACTCCAGCACCTCGCGCTCGCCGACGACCTCCAGGCCGGGGGCGTCCAGCGGCAGCCGGTTGTAGAAGGCGAGCAGCACGGAGGTGAGCGGGCCGCGCAGCGCGACCGTCGCCTTCTCGTGGCCGCGCCGCCAGCTCAGCCCGTCCTCGCCCAGCTCGATCAGCCACTCGGCGTTCAGCTCCGCGGCGGCGTCGGTGGCGTGCAGATGGATGCTGCGGCCGGGCCCGCGCAGCTCCGCCGCCCACGGGCGCGCCCCGGAACGCTGCACGAACTGCGCGATCTGGAGCCACTCGTCCAGCGCGTCGGCGGCGACGTCGGGCGCGACGTCGTAGGGCGCGCCGACGGTGAGCGCGGCGTCCGCGCGATGGACGGTGATCTCGTGGGTCATCCGCCGGGCCCAGAACCCGCTGGGGACCATGCCCATACAGGACCACACCTTGGCCTCGGGACCGGCCTCGCGCAGCGCCCCGACGATCATCTCGCCGGTCTCCGCGAGCCAGGCGTCCAGGGCCGCCGCGTCGCCCTCGGCCCGCGGTCCCCCGCCGAGCGGCACCTGCTCGCGCGGGAGCATCTCCTGCGCCCGGGTCCGCACCAGCGTGGCCGCCCAGCGCAGGGCGCCGCCCATGTGCCGTACGAGCCGCTCCAGCGTCCACTCCGGGCAGGTCGGCACGGTGGCCGACAGATCGGCGCCCGACGTCACCAGCGCCCTGAACCGGTCCACCTGCTGGGCGATCTCGTCGCAGTAGCGATCATGCGTGAGCAAGGTCATGCCCCCACCCTAGGTCGGGGGCGATCAGTCGAGCACGACGATTTCGGCCGCGTCGAACTCCACGCCCACGGTCTGGCCGACCTCGGGCGCGTCCCGCAGCGCGCAGGCCGCCTCCAGGCGCGGGGCGTCCGCGGGCCGCAGGCGGACCGCCACATGGGTGCCCCGGAAGGTGCGCGCCGTCACCGTGCAGCGCAGGCCCGCGTCGGCGGCCACCAGCCGTACCCCGGCGGGCCGCACCAGCAGGCTGCGGGCGCCCTGCGGCGAGCCGTCGGGCACCGGCAGCTTGCCCCAGGGACTGTCGGCGGCCGTACCGGCGACGGTCGCCTCCACCACGTTGTCGAAGCCGAGGAAGCGGGCCACGAACGCGTCGGCGGGCCGCTGCCAGACCTCGAGGGGCGTACCGGACTGCGCGATCCGCCCGTCCCGCATCACCACCACCCGGTCGGCCAGCGCGAACGCCTCGCCCTGGTCGTGCGTCACGGCGAGCACGGTCGTGCCCAACCGGCCGAACAGTTCCCGCAGTTCGACCACCAGGCGTTCACGCAGCGACCGGTCGAGCTGGCCGAGCGGCTCGTCCAGCATCAGCAGCCGGGGGCGGGGCGCCAGCGCGCGGGCGAGGGCCACGCGCTGCTGCTCGCCGCCGGAGAGCGAGGCCACGGCCCGCCGGGCGGCCCCGGGCAGCCCGACCAGCTCCAGCAACTGGGCGACCCGGGCGTCCCGTTCGCCCTTGGCCACGCCGTGCATGCGCAGCCCGAAGGCCACGTTGGCGCCGACGTCCCGCTGCGGGAAGAGCTGGTGGTCCTGGAACATCAGGCCGACGCCCCGCTTGTGCGCGGGCACGCCCGCCTGGTCCCGGCCGTCGAGCAGCACCCGTCCGGCGGACAGCGGCTGGAGCCCGGCGACCGCCCGCAGCAGGGTGGACTTCCCGCTGCCGCTGGGCCCGAGCACGCACACCACCTGGTGCTCGGCGACCTCCAGGCCGACCTCGTCCAGCACGTCCCGGCCGCCGAGGCGCACGGTCGCGGCATCCAGGCTCAGCAGCATCGCAACTCCCCGGTCGTCTCCGGCGGCATCTAGAACTCCCCCGTCCGGTCGGTGCGCAGCCGCTCCAGAAGCAGCAGCGCGGCGGCGCACACCACCATGAGGATCGTCGAAAGGGCCATCGCCTGGCCGTAGTTGAGGTCTCCGGGGCGGCTGAGCAGCCGGGCCACGGCGACCGGGAGCGTCGGGTTGTCGGGCCGGGCGATGAACACGGTCGCCCCGAACTCGCCGAGCGAGACGGCGAACGCGAACCCGGCCGCGACCAGCAGCGCCCTGCGCACCATCGGCAGGTCCACCTCGCGCCACACCCGCCAGGGCGAGGCCCCGAGCACGGCGGCCGCCTCGCGCAGCCGTACGTCCACCGCGCGCAGCACGGGCAGCATGGTGCGTACGACGAAGGGGGCGCCGACCAGCGCCTGGGCGAGCGGCACCACGATCCAGGACTGGCGCAGGTCCAGCGGCGGCTTGTCGAGGGCGATCAGGAAGCCGAAGCCGACGGTCACGGCGGAGACGCCGAGCGGCAGCATCAGCAGCGCGTCGAAGCCCCGCACCAGGCGTCCGGCGTCCCGCCGGGCGAGCGCGGCGGCAGCGAGAGCGCCGATCACCACGGCGATGGCCGTGGCGGCGACGGCGTACTGGAGGGACGCCCACACCGCGTGGACCGGCGCCACCAGGAACGTACCGCCGTCGGCGTCGGCGAGCGCCCGGTAGTAGCCGAAGTGCGGTGCGTCGAGGGAGCGCTGGACGAGGACGGCGAGGGGCAGCACCAGGAGCAGGGCGACGGTGCCGAGGACGAGGGCGAGCAGCGCCCACTGCCCGGCGCCGCGCGGCCGGCGGGCGGTCACCGCCGGGTCCACCAGCCGCAGGGCACTCTCCCGGCGCCGCACGGTCCAGGCGTGCACGGCGAGGATCGGGCCGACGGCGGCGAACTGGACGAGGGTGAGGACGGCGGCCGTGGACAGGTCGAAGACCTCGGAGGTCTGCCGGTAGATCTCCACTTCGAGGGTGGAGAAGGTGGGGCCGCCGAGGATCTGGACGATGCCGAAGGAGGTGAAGCAGAACAGGAACACCATCAGCGCGGCGGCGGCCACGGCGGGCGCCAGCGCGGGGAGGGTGACCTTGCGCCAGGCGCCGAACGGCGAGGCGCCCAGCATGCGGGCGGCCTCCTCCTGCCGGGGGTCGAGCTGGGACCACAGCCCGCCCACGGTCCGTACCACGACGGCGTAGTTGAAGAAGACGTGGGCCAGCAGGATCGCCCACACCGTGGTGTCCAGCCGTACGCCCCACAGGTCGTCGAGCAGCCCGCCGTGCCCGACGAGGGCGAGGAACGCGCTGCCGGCGACGACGGTCGGCAGCACGAACGGCACGGTGACCACGGCCCGCAGCACCTGCCGGCCCGGGAAGTCGAGGCGGGCGAAGACGTAGGCGGCGGGCAGCGCGCACAGCAGGGTGAGCGCGGTGGAGGCGAGCGCCTGCCAGGTGGTGAACCACAGCACGTGCCGGATGTCCGGCTGGGTCACCACGTCCGCGAGCCGCCCCCACCGCCAGGCGCCGTCCGCCTTCAGCCCGCGCGCGACGATCGCGGCGACGGGCCAGGCGAAGAACAGCGCGAAGAACGCGACGGGCAGGGCCATCAGCCCCAGCCGCGCCGCGTACCTCCGCCGGGGGCCGGCTACTTCAGTACGAGCGAGGTCCACGACTTGACCCACTGGTCACGGTTGGCGGCGATCTTGCCGGGGGCCATGGTCTCGGGGTGCTGGGCGGCCTTGCCGTACTCGGTGAACTCGGCGGGCACCTTCGCGCCCTGGACCACCGGGTAGACGAACATGTTCAGCGGCATGTCCTCCTGGAACTCCCTGGAGACCAGGAAGTCGATGAACGCCTTGGCGCCCTTGGTGTTCTTCGCGTTGCTCAGCAGCCCGGCGAACTCGATCTGCCGGAAGCAGGTGCCGTACGACACGCCGGTCGGGGCGGTGCTGGGCCGCTTCTTGGCGTAGATCACCTCGGCGGGCGGGGAGGAGGCGTACGACACGACGAGCGGCCGGTCGCCACCGGCCTTCCTGCCCTCCGAGGAACCCGAGAACTCCTGGTAGTACGCCTGCTCCCAGCCGTCGACGACCTTGACGCCGTTGGCCTTGAGCTTCTTCCAGTAGCCCTGCCAGCCGGTGTCCCCGAACTGCGCGGCGCTGCCCAGCACGAAGCCGAGGCCGGGCGAGGAGGTGGCGGCGTTCTCGGTGACCAGCAGGTTCTTGTACGCGGGCTTGGCGAGGTCGGCGAAGGACTGCGGCGGGGTGAGGTGGTGATCGGCGAAGTACTTCTTGTCGTAGTTGACGCAGATGTCGCCGTAGTCGACGGGCGTGACCCGGTGCTTGTCCTTGTCGAGCTGGTACGGGGCGCCGACCTTGTCCAGGCCCTTGGCGGTGTACGGCTGGAAGAGGCCGTTGTCGAGGGCGCGGGAGAGCAGGGTGTTGTCGACGCCGAAGAAGACGTCGCCCTGCGGGTTGTCCTTGGTCAGGATCGCCTTGTTGACGGCCTGCCCGGCGTCGCCGTCCTTGAGGACCTTGACCTGGTACCCGGTCTTCTTCTCGAAGTCCTTGAGCACGCTCTTGGACACGGCCCACGAGTCATGGCTGACCAGGGTCACGGTCTTGGAGCCGGCGGTGTTCTTGGCGTCCGTCGATCCGCACGCGGACAGGCCGATGACGCCGAGGCCGACCGCGACGGCCACGAGGGTCTTGTTCTGCACTGGTTGTCCTCCTGGGGGCTGGCCAGGAAGAGACGCGGCCCCGCCCGGAGAATCCGGGCAGGGCGCAACAGCTTGAGTGATGACCGAACTTCCTACCCAGAATGACCTGGGCGAGGTTCAGAGGGTCTGCGGCCCTGTCCGCCGCACTCTCAGCGCTGTGGCGCTCCCCTGTCGGAATATGAAGATGTGATTGGGACGGTGGCCAGATTACCGCTCGGTGGCCGCCAGCTGACCACAGGCCCCGTCGATCTCCTGCCCCCGGGTGTCCCGGACGGTGACCGGCACACCGTGGGCGGCGATGGCCTCCACGAACGCCTTCTCGTCCTCCGGCCGGGAGGCGGTCCACTTGCTGCCCGGGGTCGGGTTCAGCGGAATGAGGTTGACGTGCACGGGCTTGCCCTTCAGCAGCCGCCCGAGCCGGTCCCCGCGCCACGCCTGATCGTTGATGTCCCGGATCAGCGCGTACTCGATCGACAGCCGCCGCCCGCTCTTCTCGACGTACTCGAACCCGGCGTCGAGCACCTCGCGCACCTTCCACCGCGTGTTCACGGGGACGAGGGTGTCGCGCAGCTCGTCGTCGGGGGCGTGCAGGGAGATCGCGAGCCGGCACTTGAAGCCCTCGTCGGCGAACCGGTGGATGGCCGGCACCAGCCCGACGGTGGACACGGTGATCCCGCGCTGCGAGAGCCCGAGCGCGTCCGGCGCGGGATCGGTGAGCGCCCGGATCGCACCGACCACCCGCTTGTAGTTGGCGAGCGGCTCCCCCATGCCCATGAACACGATGTTGGACAGCCGCGCAGGCCCGCCGGGCACCTCTCCGTCCCTGAGCGCCCGCATCCCGTCCACGATCTGGTGGACGATCTCGGCGGTGGACAGGTTCCGGTCCAGACCCGCCTGCCCGGTCGCGCAGAACGGACAGTTCATCCCGCACCCGGCCTGCGAGCTGATGCACATGGTGACCCGGTCCGGGTACCGCATCAGCACGGACTCCACGAGGGTCCCGTCGAACAGCCGCCACAGCGTCTTGCGGGTGGCCCCCCCGTCGGTCGACAGATGCCGGACGACGGTCATCAGCTCCGGGAACAGCGCCTCACGCAGCTTCTCGCGCGAGCCGGCGGGAATGTCCGTCCACTGCTCCGGGTCGTGCGCGTACCGCGCGAAGTAGTGCTGCGAGAGCTGCTTGGCACGAAACGGCTTCTCACCGACCTCGGCCACCGCGTCCTTACGCTCCGCAGGCGTGAGATCGGCAAGATGCCGCGGCGGCGTCTTGGCACCGCGCGGCACGACAAAAGTAAGTTCTCCGGGCTTGGGCATGGTGGTACCAGTGTCGCAGATCCACTTGGGTGACCTGGGGTGCCAGTCGCTACGACTGTCCGTAGTGGTCGTCGCCGTCGGCACTGAGCGGTCCTCCCCACTGACGAAGGCCCCGAGGCCTGGGAGGTCCATCCCGAGCGGCATGCCGCGATCTCCGCGGTGGTGACCGTCGAGCCGGGATCCGTGAGCCGGGTGCGACTCTGAGCGTGTCAGCCGCCCTTGGCCGACTGGGCAGCGGCATCCAGGCCGTTCACGCCGGAACCGATCACGACCGCGTCGAAGGTGGGTGGCATCAGCGCTCCTCCGACGTGAGGGGTCGGCCATGGCTCCGCCTGAGCGAGCCACCATCAGCGAGGACGAGGGCGTGGCCCTGGCCAGTCCGGCCTTCCCCTCGGGCGCCGGGCTGTCCACGCGTGCAGGCGCCGCCCCAGGACCTGAGCATCCGGTCAGGCACTGGCGTGATCAGCGGCAACCGCGTCAGGGGTCGGCCGGGATAGGGTCTCGCGGACCGGGGAGGTGAGTCGTGGCCGCGCTTTTCCACTCGGGTGTCGTGGCCGGCGTGGCGTTGCTGGCCTTCCTGGTTCTGCGGGAGCACGGAACCCGGCTGGCGAAGGCGGCTTCCTGGTGGTGTCTGGCGGTCGCCGCCCTCCCCGGACTGGGACTCCTCGGCGTCGTTCTGCAAGTGGTCCTCGGGTCGTGAGACGGGGGCGGGGCGGCGTTCCCGCTTAGAGGCAGGGCACGTTGGCGTAGCCCGGGTAGTAGTAGCGGCCGGCTGGGCCCATGCTGTGGACGCAGCGGTCGAGGGTGGGGGTCTGGGGCTTCGGGGTGTCGGTGGCGGCGGTCGCGGTCGGGGTGATCAAGAGGGTCGCCCCCAGGATCATCGCCGCCACCGCCGATTTCTTGCCCGGCATGCGCCTGCGGATCGTCTTCATGGCCGCCCTCCTTCGGGCCGAGGCGGGAGCGCCGTGCGGTCCACGGGGCGACGGTTCGGCGCTCATGTTCCCGTTATGGTCATATGCCTTAGGCATGGCGTCAATGGGTTCAATCGGGCATTTCGGGTTCGCGGTGGCTTTTCGGGCTCCCGTCGTGATCAATGGAACCGGCACGGGACAGTCGCCGTTGCTGCGCGTGGTGAAGTTCTGCCGGGGAACGGTCGGGTTTCCTGGTCGGGTCTTGTCCGGCCACCTGCCCTGGCGTAACCACGAGCCATGAACCTTTTCGGCCGCAACTCCTTCCAGCGGCGTGCACAGCCGTCCGCCGCCCCCGTGGCGACCGCCGCCCCGCGGGCCGGTGCCACCGCCGTTCTGCCCGACCCCGAGCTGGCGCATCTCACCGGCGAGTGGCTGATCGATCCCGCGCACAGCAGGATCGGGTTCTCCGTGCGGCACGCGATGGTGACGACGGTGCGGGGCGCGTTCACCGAGTACGAGAGCCGCCTCTACTTCGACGGCCGCCAGCCCACCCGCTCCCGCGCCGACATCGTGCTGTACACCGCCAGCGTCGACACCGGTGTCGAGCAGCGCGACTCCCACGTGATCGGGCGGCAGTTCCTGGACGCCGGGGCGCATCCGCGGATGACCTTCACGAGCACCGCCGTACGGCTCGTGGACGCGGACGTCTACCGCATGACCGGCGACCTGACGATCAAGGGCACCACCCGGCCCGTCGACCTGGACCTCACCTACATCGGCCATGTCACCGACGTGTTCGGGGACGAGCGCGTCGGCTTCGACGGCACCACGACGATCAACCGCTCGGACTGGGGCCTGACCTACGACGCCCGGCTGGCCCAGGGCGGGGCCATGGTGAGCGACAAGGTCCGCCTCCAGTTCGACATCGCCGCCATCCGGGCCACGTGACGCCGGACGCGTAACGACCGCGCACACGGGAACGGCCCCGTCCTCCGCGAGGACGGGGCCGTACGTACGCCGGCGTACGAAGGCTCAGGCCGAACCGACGAACAGCACCAGCAGCAGCCACACCACCGGGGCCGTGGGAAGCAGGGAGTCCAGGCGGTCCATGATGCCGCCGTGGCCCGGGAGCAGGGTGCCCATGTCCTTGATGCCCAGGTCGCGTTTGATCATGGACTCGCCGAGGTCGCCCAGGGTGGCGCTGGCCGCGACCGCGAGCCCCAGCAGCAGCCCCTGCCACCAGCTGCCGTGGTGGATCAGGAACTGCATGCACAGCGCGCCGGCGACCATCGCGAAGGTCACCGCGCCCACCAGGCCCTCGCGGGTCTTGCCGGGGCTGATCCGGGGGGCCAGCTTGCGCCTGCCGAAGCGCCAGCCGACCGCGTACGCGCCGGTGTCGCTGACGACCGTGAGGAGGAGGAAGGTCAGCACCCGCCAGGGGCCGTCGTCCGCGGTCAGCATCATCGCGACGAACGTGGCCAGGAACGGCACGTAGAAGGCCGCGAAGACGCCCGCCGTGACGTCCTTCAGATAGCCCTCCGGCGGCTCGGTCATCCGCCACACCAGGGTCGCGAGCGCCGTCAGCGCCATGGCGACCCACGCGCCCTCGGCGCCGCTGACGTACCCGGCGACCACCATCGCCGCACCGCCCACCGCGAGCGGCACCAGCGGGGCCTTGATCTCCTTGCGCTCGCGCAGCCTGCTGGTCAGCTCCCACAGGCCGACGACGACCGCGACCGCGATCACCCCGACGAACACGGCCTTGTAGACGAACAGCGAGGCGACGATCACCACTCCGAGCCCGATCCCGACCCCTATGGCCGCGCTCAGGTCACGGCCCGCGCTCTTCTTCTGCGGCGCTGGGGCCGGCTGGTGGGCGTCGGGCATGGGCTCCGGATTCTGGTTCTCGGCCGGGAGTGTCCGGGCCTGCGGGTCCTCGGGGCGCAGCGCGTCGCGGAATTCCTGGAACGAGGGGCCGCTTCGCCGGGCGGCCCCCAGGTCGCCGTCCTCGTCGGGTCCGTATGCGGGCGCGTCGGGCACGATGGGCATGGGGCGGGTGTGCTGCGCCTCAGGCGCATCGTACGCGGGACCCGCCGGGACGGCCCCCGGGACAGGCTGGGCCTGCCCGCCCTCGGCGGACCCCCAGTACCCGGCCTGGCCCGCCGTGGGCGGCACCCTCCAGGAAGAGTCGCTCATCAGACTTCGAGCAGCTCCGCTTCCTTGTGCTTCAGAAGCTCGTCCACCTGGGCGACGTACTTCGCCGTGGTGTCGTCCAGCTCCTTCTCCGCACGGCGGCCCTCGTCCTCGCCGACCTCGCCGTCCTTGATCAGCTTGTCGATGGCGTCCTTGGCCTTGCGGCGCACGGAGCGGATCGAGACCTTCGCGTCCTCGCCCTTGCTCTTGGCGACCTTGATGTACTCGCGGCGGCGCTCCTCGGTCAGCTCGGGGAACACCACACGGATGATGTTGCCGTCGTTGCTGGGGTTGACGCCCAGGTCGGAGTCGCGGATCGCCTGCTCGATGTTGCGCAGCGCGCTCTTGTCGAACGGGGTCACGACCGCCATGCGCGGCTCCGGCACGGAGAACGAGGCCAGCTGGTTGATCGGCGTCGGGGCACCGTAGTAGTCGGCCACGATCTTGTTGAACATCGCCGGGTGCGCACGACCGGTGCGGATCGCGGCGAAGTCCTCCTTGGCGACCACGACGGCCTTCTCCATCTTCTCCTCGGCCTCGAGGAGGGTCTCTTCGATCACCACTTGCTCCTGCGTGTCTTGAGTAAGGCCCGGCTGCTGTTCCTGAGTCGGGGCGGCGGCCGGCTGCGTCGCGTCTTCTTCCTGCACGGTTCCCGACCGGCAGGACATTGTCCATCCCCCGGCCAGGGTCAGGCCCCTCGCGGGGCCGCGCACCACCGGCCGGGTTGATCCCGGGTCAGTCCCGGCTGCCGTGTTCACCCACCAGCGTGCCGATCTTCTCACCCTTGACGGCCCGGGCGATATTGCCCTCCGCGAGAAGTTCGAAGACGAGGATCGGGAGCTTGTTGTCGCGGCACAGCGTGATGGCGGTGGCATCGGCGACCTTGAGGTCGCGGGTGATGACCTCGCCGTAGCCGAGGGCGTCGAACTTGACGGCGTCGGGGTTGGCCTTGGGGTCGGAGTCGTAGACCCCGTCCACGCCGTTCTTGCCCATGAGCAGCGCCTCGGCGTCGATCTCCAGGGCGCGCTGGGCGGCGGTGGTGTCGGTGGAGAAGTACGGCATGCCCATACCGGCGCCGAAGATGACCACGCGGCCCTTCTCCAGGTGGCGCACGGCGCGCAGCGGGATGTACGGCTCGGCGACCTGGCCCATGGTGATGGCCGTCTGCACCCGGCTGTCGATGCCCTCCTTCTCCAGGAAGTCCTGGAGGGCGAGGCAGTTCATGACCGTGCCGAGCATGCCCATGTAGTCGGAGCGGGCCCGGTCCATGCCGCGCTGCTGGAGTTCCGCGCCGCGGAAGAAGTTGCCGCCGCCGATGACGACCGCGATCTGGGCGCCGTCACGGACGACGGCCGCGATCTCCCGGGCGATCTTGTGCACCACGTCCGGGTCCACGCCCAGGCCCCCGCCACCGGAGAAGGCCTCTCCGGACAGCTTCAGCAGAAACCGGCCGCGTACTTTGCCGTCGTCGCTCTTCTGGGCCTTGGTGGTCATGGGAGATCCCGCCTCTTTCACGTGTTGCACATACGAAGAAGGCCATTGCCGATGGGGTCGCTTTTCGCTCCCATGCGCGGCAATGGCCTCCTCGTCAGATCTGCTGCCGTCCGCTCCACGCCCGGGTGAGGCGGTGTGCGCGGACGACTGCTGTCGACCCTATCGGGATTTCTCCGCGGGTCGCGCGCCGATCCCGGTACGGACTCAGATGCCGACCTTGATGCGCGAGAAGCGCTTCAGGGTGACACCGGCCTCGTCCAGCACCTTCTGGACCGACTTCTTGTTGTCGAGCGCGTACGGCTGGCCGAGCAGCGTGGCGTCCTTGAAGAAGCCGTTGAGACGACCCTCGACGATCTTGGCGATCGCGGCCTCGGGCTTGCCCTCGGCGCGGGTGGTCTCCTCGGCGATACGGCGCTCGGACTCGACGACGTCGGCCGGCACGTCCTCCTTGGCCAGGTACTTCGGCGCGAAGGCGGCGATGTGCTGGGCGATGCCCTTGGCGACCTCGGCGTTCGGCTTGTCGAACTCGACCAGGACACCGATCTGCGGGGGCAGGTCGGGCATGGTGCGGTGCATGTAGGCGGTGACGTAGCCGTCGGAGAACTGCGCGAATCGGTCGAGGACGATCTTCTCGCCGAGGTTGGCGTTGGCCTCGTCCACGAACGCCTGGACGGTCTTGCCGGGCTCGATCTCGGAGGCGAGCAGGGCCTCGATGTCGGCCGGGTTGGTCTTGGCGACGTGCTCGGCGATGGCCTTGGCCACGGCCTGGAACTTGTCACCCTTGGCGACGAAGTCCGTCTCGCACTTCAGCTCGACCAGGACGCCGGAGGAGTTGTCGTCGGCGATGATGGAGACCACGGCGCCGTTCTCGGCGGAGCGGCCCTCGCGCTTGGCGACGCCCTTCTGGCCCTTGATGCGCAGCGCCTCGACGGCCTTGTCGACGTTGCCCTCGGCCTCGTCCAGCGCCTTCTTGCAGTCCATCATGCCGGCGCCGGTGAGCTCACGGAGCTTCTTGACGTCGGCGGCGGTGTAGTTCGCCATGAGTCTGTGAGTCTTTCTCGAAGTCTGGAAGATCTTCAGATCCGCACGGTTGCGCTCCACATGTAGCCGCGGAACGCGTACGTCGTGCCGACCTGCGGGTGAACAGCGGGGGCGGACTTCACCGCGCCGAAGGCGCGGTGACGCAGCACCGCCCCCGCCGTCGAACGCTGACGGTCCGGCGTCAGGCCTGCTCGGCCTCGGCGGCCGGCGCCTCGGCGGCCGGGACCTCGGCGGCCGGGGCCTCGGCAGCCGGGGTCTCGGCCTCGTCGGCCTTCTTCTCACCCTCGAGCAGGTCGCGCTCCCACTCGGCGAGCGGCTCGCCCGCGGCCTTCTCGCCCTTGTCACCGGCGGCCACGCCGGAACGGGCGATGAGGCCCTCGGCGACGGCGTCGGCGATCACACGGGTGAGCAGGGTGACGGAGCGGATCGCGTCGTCGTTGCCCGGGATCTTGTAGTCGACCTCGTCGGGGTCGCAGTTGGTGTCGAGGATCGCGACGACCGGGATGTTGAGCTTGCGGGCCTCGCCGACGGCGATGTGCTCCTTCTTGGTGTCCACGATCCAGACGGCGCTCGGCACCTTCTGCATCTCACGGATACCGCCGAGGGTCTTCTCCAGCTTGGCCTTCTCGCGGGAGAGGACCAGCAGCTCCTTCTTGGTCAGACCGGAGGACGCGACGTCCTCGAAGTCGATCTGCTCCAGCTCCTTCAGGCGCTGCAGACGCTTGTAGACGGTCGAGAAGTTGGTGAGCATGCCGCCCAGCCAGCGCTGGTTGACGTAGGGCATGCCGACGCGGGTGGCCTGCTCGGCGATGGCCTCCTGCGCCTGCTTCTTCGTGCCGACGAACATGACCGTGCCGCCGTGGGCCACGGTCTCCTTGACGAACTCGTAGGCGCGGTCGATGTACGACAGCGACTGGAGCAGGTCGATGATGTAGATGCCGTTGCGCTCGGTGAAGATGAAGCGCTTCATCTTCGGGTTCCAGCGACGGGTCTGGTGACCGAAGTGGACGCCGCTCTCCAGCAGCTCCCGCATCGTGACGACGGCCATGGCCGTTTCTCCTTGAGTTTCTCGGTTGTGCCGCGGATGCCGGACGGCTTCCGCGCCTGACGCCCGCGTGCGCCGTGCCGCTGAGGACCGAGAGGCGCTGACACCGGCCGGTGAGGGCCTGTGTCGGGGCGTGCGAAGTCGACCCGGTGACCCGGATCGCCAGAAGAAGTGTACGGGACCGGCGGGGCGCCGGGTGACGCCGCTGTCCACAACCAGCGGGTTGTCCACAGTCTCCGGCCATGATCCGCGGTGCTGCGGCACGGTGGGCGCATGCGAGAAGCGATGCGAAACGCCCTGCTGCCGGCGGCTCTGCTCCTCGGGCTGGCGATGGCCGCCCTGGCGCCGTGCCGGTCCTGGGCGGACACCCCGCCGCCGGCCCCCGCGCCGCCCCCTCAGGCCCCTTCGGCCCCTCAGGCCCCGGTCCCGCCCGTCGCGCGGGCCTGGCCGGTGGGCGTGCACCCGCTCGTGTTACGCGGCTGGGAGCCGCCGGCGACACCGTACGGCCCCGGCCACCGGGGCGTGGACCTGTCGGCGCCGGCCGGCTCCCCGGTGCGGGCGGTCGCCCCGGGCCGGGTGTCCTTCGCGGGCCGGGTGGCGGGCAGGGGGGTCGTCTCGGTGGACCTGACGGGCACGGATCTGCGCACGACCTACGAGCCGGTGACCGCGTCGGTGCACGAGGGGGACGAGGTGCGGGCCGGCCAGACGGCGGGCACGGTGCAGCCGGCGGGCTCCCACTGCCCCACCGCGTGCGTCCACTGGGGCCTGCTCAGGGGGAGGACGTACCTGGATCCGCTGTCCCTGCTCCCGCCCTGGCTCCTGCACCGGGGACCACCGAGACTGCTGCCGGTGCTCGGGGTGCCGATGCCGTAGCCCGGCGGGGCTCAGCCCTTCACGCCCCGCAGTGCCATCGCCACCGCCGCGTCCGTCACCGCGGAAGGGTCCTCGGCGGCTCCCAGCTCGATGCGCCGCACCGCCGCGTCCACGATCCCCTGCAGCAGCATGGCCGCCAGCCGGGGCTGCTCGTGCCCCATCTCCGCGAGCGCCTCGGCGATCATCGCGACGAGACCGCCGTGCGCCGCCCGGATCTTCTCCCGCGCCCCGGCGTCCAGCTCGCTCGCCGAGATCGCGACGACCGCCCGGTGCCGCCGGTCCCCGACCAGCGCCAGCTGCCGGCGTACGTACGCCTCCACCTTGCCCTCGGCGGTGCCGGCCCGCTCCATGGCGGCGGCCACCTCCGCCGCCCAGACCGGAAAGTCGACCGCGCACAGCTCCTCGACCACGGCGGCCCGCGACCGGAAGTACTCGTACACGGACGACCGCGCCAGCCCCGTCCGCTCGGCGAGCGCGGGGAACGTCAGCGCTTCGGTCCCGCCTTCGGACAGCAGAGAGCGAGCCGCGTCCAGCAGGGCGGCTCGCTGCATCGACCGGTGCTCGGCCACGGAGGCCGCTCGAATCCTTGGCACGTCAACCACTTTACGGACGCCCCCACCCGAACGGGAGCCGCGCGCCGCCGTGCCGCCCGCCTCAGCGGCCGAAGCTCGCCAGCTTCGCCTTCAGCTGCAGGACCGACTTGGTGTGGATCTGGCTGACCCGGCTCTCGGTGACCCCGAGGACGTTGCCGATCTCGGCGAGGGTGAGGCCCTCGTAGTAGTACAGCGTGACCACGGTCTTCTCCCGCTCGGGCAGCGTGTTGATCGCCCGCGCGAGGAAGCGGCGCAGCTCCCGGTCCTCGGCGACCTCCACGGGGTTGTCCGCGGCGGTGTCCTCCAGCGTGTCCATGAAGCTCAGCCCGTCGCCGTCCTCGCCGCCCACGTGCAGCAGCTCCTCCAGAGCCACCACGTTGGCCAGCGACAACTGGCTGAAAACGGCATGGAGTTCCTCGACCTCCATGCCCAGCTCGGCGGCGACCTCCGTCTCGGTCGGGGTGCGCCGCAGCCGGGCCTCCAGCGTGGCGTAGGCCCGCTCGACGTTGCGCGCCTTCTGCCGCACCGACCGCGGGATCCAGTCCAGCGCCCGCAGCTCGTCGATCATCGCGCCCCGGATCCGGGTGATCGCGTACGTCTCGAACTTGATCTCCCGGTCGACGTCGAACTTCTCGATCGCGTCGATCAGCCCGAACACCCCGGAGGAGACGAAGTCGGCCTGCTCGACGTTGGGCGGCAGACCGACGCTCACCCGCCCCGCGACGTATTTCACGAGCGGCGAGTAGTGCAGGATCAGCTGCTCCCGCAGCCGCTCGTCCCCCGTCGCCTTGTACGACCGCCACAGTTCGTCGAGCGTCGAGGGAGCGGGCGGCCGCACGCTGCCACCGTCGCGGGCGGCTGGGGGGATCGCCGCCCGGTCGGACCCGGAGGTGTGCTGGGGCATTCGTCGCCTTGTGCCGTTCTGCCGTGAAGTGCCGTGAAGTGCTGTGAAGTGAGAGCGGGTGGGGTTCGTGGGCCGGTGTGTGCGGTGATGTGGGGTAGCCGGGTGAGCTGTCGGTCTGGTGTCGAGTTGGCGCGTTCTGTGTCGCCGCCTCGTGAGCGTAGCGTGACTGAGGTGTCGCGGTGTGCGAACAGTGCGGCACCACCCGTGCGCGGGGCGCTCCGGCCCGCCTCGGGCAGGCGACACGCGGCTCGCTCTGCGTGACCGGCCCGGGCGCCAACTCCGGGAAACCCCAAGGGCGTCGGGCGTTCCCCCGGACGGCCGAACACGCTCGGTCAGCACGGCCCGCGCCGGGTACGGACCGACATCACCGCCTGGCGTGTCAACTTCCAGCCGTCGCCATGTCGTTCGACGTATCCAAGTGCTCGGAGTTCGTACAGCCTCGCGATCGCCTCGTCGCGGGTGGCGGGCGTGCCGAGCGCGATCTCCTCGACGCCGGCCGCGCGGTCGCCGGGGAGGGCGGCGAGGACGGCCCGTGCGGCGGGTTCCAGCAGGTCGCGCGGGAGCACGGGGCCGCGCCGGGGCGGGGCCAGCTCGCCCATGTCGCCCACCAGTTCGATGACGTCCGCGGCGTCGGTGACCAGGGTGGCCTCGCCGCGGAGCAGGTCGTGCACACCGGCGGACAGGGCGCTGGTGACGGGGCCCGGCACGCCCATGGTGAACCGTCCGAGGCGCTGCGCGGCCCGTGCGGTGGCCAGCGAGCCGCTGCGGCAGGCGGCCTCCACGACGACGGTGCCCCGGGTCAGGGCGGCGATGACCCGGTTGCGGAGGATGAACCGGCTGGGCGTCGGATGGTCGCCCGGGGGCAGTTCGCCCACCACCAGGCCCTGGTCCGCGATCCGGCCGATCAGGGCGGCGTGGCCGCGCGGGTACGGCCGGTCGACGCCGCAGGCCAGGACGGCGACGGTGGCTCCGCGGGCGGCGAGGGCGCCGCGGTGGGCGGCGCCGTCGATGCCGTAGGCGCCGCCCGACACCACCACCCAGCCGCGCTCGGCGAGTCCCGAGGCGAGGGTGGCGGCGACATGGGTGCCGTACTCGGTGCAGGCCCGCGCGCCGACCACGGCCACCGAGCGCAGCGCCCACATCCGCAGGCTGGGCCGGCCGCGCACCCAGAGCCCGAGCGGCCGGGCGTCGCCGAGGTCGTCGAGCTGGCCGGGCCACTCGGCGTCGCCGGGCCCCACGAACCGGGCCCCGGCCGCCGCCGCGAGCGCGAGATCCCGCTCGGGCTCGGCCTGCCCGGCCCGCGCGACGAGCCCGGCCCACCGCGCGCCGCTCACCCCCGGCAGCGCCGGACCCCCGTCCCGCAGCCGCCGCACCACCTCCCCCACTCCGAACTCCCGGACCCACCGCCCCCCGGTCTCGTCCCCCGGCTCGACCACCCGGCACAGGAACACCCGGCCGAGCAGCTCCGCACTCACGTCAGCGCCCCGATGGCCATGGGCACGCCCCGCGGGACCCCGGTGCGCAGCTGGAGGGCCACCGCGACGTCGGTCGCGTCCGGGCGGTCGTGTCCGACGAGGTCGGCGACCGTCCAGGCGACGCGCAGCACCCGGTCGATGCCCCGGGCGGTGAGTACGCCCCGCTCGAGGCTGCGCTCGGCCTCGTCCATCGCGCCGGGGACGGGGTGGTATCTGCTGCGCAGCTCCCGGCCCGGCACTTCGCTGTTGGTGCGCCAGGGGGTGCCGGCCAGCCGGGCCGCCGCCCGCTCGCGGGCCGTGCGCACCCGCCCGGCGACGGTCGCGGTGGACTCGCCCCGGGCGTGGGGGTCGGTGAGCTGGGCCCGGGTGACCGGATCGACCTCGACGCGCAGATCCACCCGGTCCAGCAGCGGCCCGGAGAGCCGGGACTGGTAGCGGCGGATAGCCGACGGCGGGCACTCGCACAGGGAGTCGCGTTGCGAGAAGCGTCCGCAGGGGCAGGGATTGGCCGCCAGCACCATGAGGAAGCGTGCCGGGAACCGGACGACGCCGGCACTGCGCGCGATGACGACGTGCCCCGACTCCAGCGGCTGCCGCAGGGCGTCCAGCGTCTGGCTGTGGAACTCGGGCGCCTCGTCCAGGAACAGCACGCCGCGATGGGCGAGGGAGACCGCCCCGGGCCGGGCGATGCCGGGGCCGCCGCCGACCAGGGACTGCATCGTGGCCGAGTGGTGCGGGGCGCAGTAGGGCGCCACGTCGATGAGCGGCTTGCCCGGCGGGAGCAGTCCGGCCACCGAGTGCACGGCGGTGACCTCCAGGGATTCCTCCCTGGTGAGCCGGGGAAGGACGGCGGGCAGTCGCTCGGCGAGCATGGTCTTGCCCGCTCCGGGCGGCCCCTCGAGCAGCAGGTGGTGCCCTCCCGCGGCGGCGACTTCCACGGCCGTGCGTGCCGAGGTCTGGCCCACGACGTCCGCCAGGTCGTGATCGGGCTCGTGCTGTGCGGCGCCGACGCTGTGCATGCCGGTGGCCGCGCCGGTGCCCGGCACGCGCAGGCCGGCCAGAAGGGGGTCGGGGCGGCCCTGCTCGTCGGGTTCCTCCTCGGGGACGGGCTCCTCGGTGAGGACCGCGACGAGCTGCCGAAGGCTCCGGACGCCGAGCACGGAGACGCCCGGGACCAGGGAGGCCTCGGCTGCGGCGCACTCGGGTACGACGACCTGTTCGTATCCGGCGTCGGCGGCGGCGAGGACGGCCGGCAGGATGCCGCGGACCGGCCGGACCCGGCCGTCCAGCCCCAGCTCCCCGATCATGACGATGTCCGCGAGCACACGCGGATCGATCCGTTCGGCGGCGCCGAGCACCGCGCAGGCGACGGCGAGGTCGAAACCGGATCCGGCCTTTGGCACCGACGCCGGGCTGAGGCCGACGGTGAGCTTCTTCTGCGGCCATTCGCCGCCCGAGTTCACCACCGCCGCCCGTACCCGGTCGCGGCTTTCCGTCAGGCTCTTGTCCGGGAGGCCCACCAGGGTGAACGCGGCGACGCCGGGTTCCAGGCCGGCCTGGACCTCGACGACGACGCCTTCCACGCCGACCAGGGCGACCGAGCAGGTGCGGGCGAAGCCCATTCAGGCCACCCCTCGCGCGTGTTCGACGGACGGGGCGCCCCGGCGGGGCAGCAGGACGCCGATCAGGTCGACGCGGACGCCGCCCGGTGGCGCGCCTCCGTGGGCATGGATCCAGTGCTCGGCCAGTTGCCGCAGCCTGGCCGCCTTCTCGGGGGTCACGGCGGCCATCGGGTGTTCGTAGCCGCCGCCGCTGCGGGTCTTCACCTCGCAGACGACCAGCGTGTCCCCGTCACGGGCCACGATGTCGATCTCGCCGGACCGGCCGCAGCGCCAGTTGCGCTCCAGGATCGTCAGCCCGGCCTCGGCGAGCCGCCGGGCGGCCAGGTCCTCGCCGTACTTGCCCAGTGCCTCTCGTGCGTTCATGTCGGCACCACCTCCGGCGCCAACGGTCACGCATCCGCCCGACAGATGTTGATCTTGGTGGATCACTCAGCGGTTGTGGACAACCTTGTCACCCACAGGAGCCACGACAGCCGCCACGAGCCACAGCAGCCGCCACCCCGCAAGGACTCAGCCGCCCGGAAGCTCGAGATCGCTCTTGTTCAGCTCCTCGATGTTCACGTCCTTGAACGTCAGCACCCTGACCTGCTTCACGAAGCGCGCCGGCCGGTACATGTCCCACACCCAGGCATCCGCCATCGACACCTCGAAGAACACCTCGCCCTGCACCGAGTGCACCTGCATCTCGTAGTCGTTGGTGAGGTAGAAACGCCGCTCGGTCTCGATCACGTATTTGAACAGACCGACGACATCTCGGTACTCCCGGTAGAGCTTCAGCTCCATCTCGGTCTCGTACTTCTCGAGGTCCTCGGCGCTCATGGCATGTTCCCCTTCAGCCGTGCGATCCCCCCATTGTGCGCCAGTCCGACGGGCCCTCAGACGATTTCGGTGTCGAGGGTCACAGGACTGGCCGGGGGACCTTCGTCGAGCAGCGTGCGCAGCAGCTCGGCGAGTCTGGTCGGATACACCGTCTCATGTGCCCGGGTCAGTTCCTGGCACGTCCACCAGCGCGCTCCGGCGACACTGCGCCGCTCCAGCTCCGTCAGCGCCTGCGCCGCGGTGGCCGTCTGGGTCGTACGGGCCAGGTAGTACCACTCGTCCTGGTCCCAGCGGCGGCCGGCGAACGGGAAGGAGCACACGCGCCGCCACAGCACCGGGCCGAGGGCGACGTCGGTGATGCCGGTCTCCTCGGCGAGTTCCCGCAGTGCGGCCTCCTCGCGCGTCTCGGCGCCCTCCAGACCGCCGCCCGGTGTGAACCACCAGTCGTCGGCCGGATCGTCCGGCTCGTGGCCGTGCAGCAGGAGGATGCGGTCCTGCGGGTCGAGGAGGACCACCCGGGCCACCTTGCGCAGGCCGGCCGGGCACGGCTCCGCGCCGGTCGGGGCGGTGTCAGCGGACACCTGCCGCCTCCGGGCGGGCGGCACGGGCCCGGGAGCGGCCCATGCGCTTGGCGATGGGGCCGTAGGCGCCGCCGGCCAGGACCAGGACGGCGCCGGCGACGATCACCAGCTCGATCGTGGACAGCGGGCCGGGCTGGGAGAGGGGCCCTAGGGCCTCGAAGCCGGTGGGGCGCTTGAGCGAGCCCTTCCAGGGCCAGATCACGGCGTCCACGCGGGCGGTCACGGCGTCGCGGGAGACCGTGCCCTTGGCCGCGTCGGTCAGATGGGCCGTGGAGTCCAGCGAACCCTGGCGCTCGTCGCCGAGGAGGAACAGCCGGCCCTTGGGCACGGTCACCGTGGGGAAGTTCTTGATCTCGGCCAGGGTGCCCTTGGGCAGGTAGGGCTCGTCGATCTGCTTGCCGTCGACGGTCAGCTTGCCGTCGGTGCAGCAGGAGACGGTGTCGCCGCCGACCGCGACCACCCGCTTGACCACCTTGGCGTTGGTGACCCAGCTCTTGTCCTCGAAGACGACGACGTCGCCGCGCCGCACCTCGCCGCCGCCGACCTTCTGCGCCAGCACCCGGTCGCCGGCGTCGATCGTGGGCGTCATGGAGCTGGTGGGCACGGTGTACGGCCGATAGGTCACCGCGGCCCAGGCGAACCCGCCGAGGAACAGCACCAGACCCAGCGCCACCGCCACCCCGGACAGCCGCTGTCCGAGCCCTTGCCTGCTCTCACCACTCATGGACCCGGACCCTACCCGGCGGTACGGCGGCTTGCCCACCCACCCGGGTCACTCCGTCCGGCGGGCCGCCCACCCGGAGCGGGCCATGCCCCGGACCTCGGGGCCCGGGGCACCGCCCGGCCGGCCGGTCGGCCCGTCGGTCGGTCAGCCCGTCAGCACGTCAGCCGCGCTGGGCCTTGGTCGCCTTGCGCCGCCGCCACACCACCACCGGCAGCACCGCCGCGACGGCCACGCCCTGCGGGGCCACCGTCAGGGCGGCCGGGGTCGTGTACTGCTGGTTGATGCCGGGCTGGTCGAAGGTGTCCGGGACGGGCAGGGTGCCCCAGTGGTTGATCGGCCAGGCCTTGACGATCGCGCGGCCCACGACGTCCTTGACCGGAACCATGCCGTGGTGCTTGTCCGACTGGTTGTAGCGCGAGTCCCGGGAGTTCTGCCGGTGGTCGCCCATCACCCAGATGTAGCCCTTGGGGACCGTCACCTTGAACTGGCCGCCCAGGTCGTCGTCCGTGCAGGGCGTGTTGCCCGCGTACACGTACGACTGCTCGTTCAGGGCGTGCCCGTTGACCAGCAGCGGGCCGGTGCCCTTGCACTCGACCGTGTCGCCGCCGACCCCGATCACGCGCTTGATCAGGTCCTTCTCGTCCGCGGACGGCATCAGGCCGATCCAGCTGAGGACCTTCTGCACGGCGTTCGGGTGCGGCGCCGGCTCGCCCGCCAGCCAGTTGTCCGGGTCGTGGAAGACCACGACCTCGCCGCGCTCCGGCTTGGAGCCGAACCACGGGGTGAGCTTGTCCACCAGGACGCGGTCACCCACCTGGAGGGTGTTCTGCATCGAGGCCGACGGGATCGAGAACGCCTGCACCAGGAAGGTCTTGATCAGAAGCGCCAGCACCAGCGCGATCACGACGAGGATCGGCAGCTCCTTCCAGAAGGAGCGGGGCTTCCTCGGCCCGTCGGCCGACTCGCCCGCGCCCGCGCTCCCGGTGCCCGGCCGCTGTCCGTCCCGCGGCGCGTCCTCGTCGCCCGCCGCGTCATTCCCTGAACTCATGGCGCCTTCCGGCACGGGGGCGTTCTCGTCCACGGGGTGCCCGCGGTGCTCTTCGCCGTCGTGCCCCGACCGTGCGCCAACCGCCACATCCCCCACGCCAACTCCTTACTCTGCTCCGCTGCCCGCGCCGCATACGGCGCAGGCCCACCACTCCCATAACGAGCGGGAGTTCCGCAGGGGTCGGGAGCTGGGTCGTTCCGTTCGGTTTCTCGGTGGCAACCCTATGCGACAGTCGGGGACCAGCCGTCGCACCCGACCCGGAGTGGCCGACGCTTGCGAAGGTTTTAGGTTCCTGGAGGCGTGTCCAGTGGCCGATCGGCCAGCCGATGGCGACGGCCCGGCCGACCACGGAACTCTCGGCAACCGTGCCGCCGTACGGCGTGTCCTGGTGGAACCTGGAGTCCGCGGAGTTGCCCCGGTGGTCGCCCATGACCCACAGCCGGCCTTTGGGGACGGTGATGTCGAAGGGCTGGGCCGACGGGGCGTCGCCCGGATAGATGTAGCCCTGCTCGGTGAGCGGTACGCCGTTGACGGTGACGCGGCCCTGCTTGTCGCAGCACTTCACATGGTCGCCGCCGACCCCGATCACCCGTTTGATCAGGTCCTTCTCGTTGTCGGAGGGCAGCAGGCCGATGAAGGTGAGGCCTTCCTTCAGCTGCTTGACGACGACCGGGTCGTGCTTCTTGGCGGTCTGCTCGTCGGCCAGCCAGCCGCCCGGGTCGTGGAAGACGACGACGTCCCCGCGCTGCGGCTTGGCGCCGAACCACGGGGTGAGCTTGTCGACCAGGACGCGGTCGCCGATCCGGATCGTCTGCTCCATCGAGCCGGACGGGATCACGAACGCCTGGACGAGGAAGGTCTTGAGCACCAGGGCTATGAGGACGGCGACGCCGACCAGGAGAGGGATCTCCCGGACGGCCGAACGCCTGCGCTTGCGTTTGACCTTGCGCTGGAGTTTCCGCCGCTCCGCGCGCGTACGGCCGCCGCCGGGCGCCGAGGTGCGGCGCGCGCCGGTGGGCAGCAGGTTGTCGGCGGGGCTGCCGGGCACCCCGCGCGGTTTGCCGCGGTTACCCATGCGCGCCCTCCGCCGGGGCCGCCGGCACGCGCGCGTAGGCGCCGGGACGCGTCAGGTGCCTGAAGTGGCCGGACGGCCACAGGATCCAGTCGGCGCGGCCGATGACGTCGCCGACCGGGATCATGCCGCCGCCGGGCGAGCCGAGGTGGTCGCGGGAGTCGCTGGAGTCGCTGCGGTGGTCGCCGAGGACGAACAGGCGGCCGGCGGGCACGACCACGTCGAAGGGCACGCTGGAGGGGCTGTCGCCGGGATAGAGGAAGGACGACTCGTCGACCGCGCGGCCGTTCACCTCGATCCTCCCCTTCTTGTCGCAGCAGACCACATGGTCTCCCCCCACACCGACAACGCGCTTGATGTAGTCGGCGTCCCCGAAGTACCCGGTTCCGTCGAACACGATCACATCGCCGCGGCTCGGCCCGGAACCGAAACGGTATGCCAACTTGTTTACGAGAACGCGGTCCCCGATCCTCAACCCCTGTTCCATGGATCCGCTCGGAATCTGGAACGGTTGCACCACGAACGCGTTGAGGAGCAGCAAAAAGACCAGGCAGACCAGGACGGTGAGGGTGATCCGTCCGCCCGGCACCCAGGCGGCGATCCGCGCCGCCAACGCGAAACGCGACCGCTCCTCCGGGCCCGGGGATTCCGGGTGGGAGGAACGGTCGCGTCCCGTCGGCTGTGCTTCGGTGTCCATCGGAGCCCGATGCTATCCGGCTCCGCTGTGACGCCGGTGAAGCGCTCAGCTCTCGCGCTTCTCCTTGATCTTGGCGGCCTTGCCGCGCAGCTCACGGAGGTAGTACAGCTTGGCGCGGCGCACGTCACCCTTGGTGACCAGCTCGATCTTCTCGACGATCGGGGTGTGCACCGGGAAGGTGCGCTCGACGCCGACGGAGAACGAGACCTTGCGGACCGTGAAGGTCTCGCGGACACCGGAGCCCTGGCGACGGATCACCACGCCCTTGAACTGCTGCACACGGGAGCGGTTGCCCTCGATGACGCGGACGTGGACGTTGACGGTGTCGCCCGGGCGGAAGGCCGGGATGTCGCTGCGCAGCGACGCGGCGTCGACGGAGTCGAGCAGGTGAGACATTTCGTCTGCTTTCTTCGCTGATGCCACAGGTCATCAACGGCAACTAGGTGTTTGCACGAAGTCGTGTGCGGGTCGGGGCGGGCGTCGTGTCCCCCTGTGGCAGGGGCGCACGCCGGACGGGCGCACAACAGCGGCCTATTCTTCCACGCCCTCGGCCCGCCGCCAAAATCGCCCGTACGGCTCGCCCGCCGGGTCAGGCTCCCAGCCCAGGATGGAGAGCATCTCGCGGTCCTTTTTGTCGAAGGCCTTGGGGTCGCAGCGCTCGATCAGGTCCGGCCGGTTGGCGGTCGTACGCCTGAGGGCCTCGTCGCGGCGCCAGCGGGCGATCCTGCCGTGGTGGCCGCTGAGCAGCACCTCGGGGATGTCCCGGCCGCGCCACACGGGCGGCTTGGTGTAGACGGGGCCTTCGAGCAGGCTCGCCATCGCGCCGGGCGCGAAGGAGTCGTCGCGGTGGGAGTCGGCGTTGCCGAGGACGCCGGGCAGCAGCCGTGCCACGGCCTCCGTGACGACCAGGACGGCCGCCTCTCCGCCGGCGAGGACGTAGTCGCCGATGGAGATCTCGTAGACGGGCACGCGCGCGGCGTACTCGTCCATGACGCGCCGGTCGATGCCCTCGTAGCGGGCGGGGGTGAAGATCAGCCAGGGACGCTCGGAGAGCTCCACGGCGAGTTCCTGGGTGAAGGGCCGCCCGCTGGGGGTGGGCACGATCAGCGCGGGGGCCCGGTCGCCGTTCTCGTAGCCGTCAGCGAGGACCGTGTCCAGGGCGTCGCCCCAGGGCTCGGTCTTCATCACCATGCCGGGACCGCCGCCGTACGGTGTGTCGTCGACGGTGTGGTGCCGGTCGTACGTCCAGTCGCGCAGGTCGTGCACCCGTACGTCGAGCTGTCCGCGCGCGCGTGCCTTGCCGACCAGGGAGACGTTCAGGGGTTCCAGGTACTCGGGGAAGATCGTGACGACGTCGAGCCTCATGCGCTGTCTTCCCTCGAGGACGCGATCTCGGCGCGGTCGTCGATCAGGCCCGGCGGCGGGGCGATGACCGCCTTCTGCTCCGCCAGGTCGATGCCGGTGACGATCTCCTCGACGAAGGGGATCATGACCTCGGTCCCGTCCGGCCGCTCCACGATGAACAGGTCCTGGGTGGGCAGGTGCGAGATCTCGGTGATGCGGCCGACCTCCTCGCCGTCCTCGGTGACCACGTCGAGGTCGATGAGCTGGTGGTCGTAGTACTCGTCCTCGTCCTCGGGCAGCTCCTCGGGATCGACCTCGGCGATCAGGAGGGTGTTGCGCAGGGCCTCGGCCGCGTTGCGGTCGGTGACGCCCTCGAAGCGCAGCAGGAGGCGGCCGCTGTGGACGCGTCCCGTCTCGATGGTCAGCGGCCCCGCGGAGGCGGGGTCCGTGGCGAGTACGGCGCCGGGCGCGAGCCGCAGTTCCGGCTCGTCGGTGCGTACCTCGACGGTGACCTCGCCCTTGATGCCATGGGCACGGCCGATCCGTGCGACTACCAGCTGCACGTGTCCAATTCTCCTGTCATCTCCTGCCGGCGTCCTGCTCATACGACTGCGGGCCGGGGACGGCCAGTGGCCCTCCCCGGCCCGAGCCGGTTGCGTTGAAGCGTCAGCGGACGTGGTCCACGTCGACGAGGTCGACACGGACGCCGCGACCGCCGATGGCGCCCACGACGGTGCGCAGAGCGCGCGCGGTACGGCCGTTGCGGCCGATCACCTTGCCGAGGTCGTCCGGGTGGACCCGGACCTCGAGCACGCGCCCGCGGCGCAGGTTGCGCGAGGCGACCTGCACATCGTCAGGGTTGTCGACGATGCCCTTCACGAGGTGCTCAAGCGCCTCTTCGAGCATGCTGCTCAGGCCTCGGTCGACTCGGACTCGGCAGCCGCCTCGTCCTTCTTCTCAGCCTTCTTCTTCTGGGTGATCGCCTCACCCTTGCCCTCGTCGTCACCGCCGAGCGCCTCGAACGACGGACGGGCCGGCTTCGGCTCGGCGGTGAGCAGCGGCGCGGGGGCCGGCTCGCCCTTGAACTTCTGCCAGTCGCCGGTCTTCTTCAGAATGGCGAGCACGGGCTCCGTCGGCTGAGCGCCGACGCCGAGCCAGTACGCCACACGCTCGGCGTCCACCTCGATGACCGACGGGTTGTAGGTCGGGTGGTACTTGCCGATCTCCTCGATCGCCCGGCCGTCACGGCGGGTGCGGGAGTCGGCGACGACGATGCGGTAGTGAGGCGAACGGATCTTGCCCAGACGCTTCAGCTTGATCTTGACTGCCACGGGAGTGGGTTCTCCTGGATTTGACGTGGTTGGGCACGGCGGGACGGCCGCGTGGGGTTGCGGTACCCGAATGCCCGATGGACGCGTCAGCCGGAGGAGAGAGGGGTCCTGTGCGGCTGTCGAGTACAGCTAGCCATTGTGCCATACCCCGCGGGTCGCTCTGTGCCGGGGCCGGCCGCGCTCCGGGCATGCCTGGGCGGCACCCGGCGTGGAGGTGAGGTCACGTCGGGTGCCCTGCCCGGTGCTTGGAGCCGCCGCCGCACGAGCCCACCGGCCGCGTCCCGGCACCCACGAGATGCCGGTGTCCGCGGCCCGCGTTCACGCCGCTCCCGCGACCTCCGGGATCCGGAACGGCTTGCCGCAGCCGCCGCAGACGATCGGGGCCTGGGCCAGGACCGAGGGGACCACCCGGACGTTGCGGCCGCAGTCGCACACCGCCTTGACCCGGACGCCGCCGCCGGAGGAGCCGTGCCGGGCGGCCGGGCCCCGGAAGGTGCGGCTGGTGTCCGAGGAGGTGGCCGCCGTGTGGGCCTTCAGCGCGCGCTGGAGCCGCTCGATCGTCGGGCGGTAGCGCCGCTTGGCCTCGGGGTTGAGCGTGACCAGGGAGAAACCGCTGCTCGGGTGCGGCTCCTCCGGGTGGTCGAGGCCCAGTTCCTCGGCGATGGCCAGGAAACGGCGGTTGTGGTAGCGGCCGGCGCGGGAGGTGTCGCGGATGCCGCGGGCGGCGGCGATGCCGTGGACTGCCTCGTGCAGCAGGCGCTCGAAGGAGAGCTCGTGGCCGCAGGCGGACGAGGACTCTCCGATCAGGGACTCCGGCGCGGCGAGGTCCGGCAGCTCGGGGTGGTACCGCTGAATGTCGGCCCACGCCTGCGCCAGCTCCGCGGCGAGAACAGGTGGTGTCTGTGTCGTGCTCACGTAATGACAACGAGCGGGATCTCGAATGTGTTCCTATTCCGGGGCCATCTCAAATAATTTGCACGTACCCGTCAGTTGCCGCTGATGCGTCCGGACGAGGGCGGGTGCGCTGATCTGCGGAGAAGCCTCACAGCTCCTACCAAGCTGGTGCGTAGTCCGCCGTACGCCGCGGCCATTAGTGCCCGGTGCGGCAGGGGCCGGCTGGTGCGCAAGAGGTGTTTCGGCCGCTCTGGTCGCGAGGCCTCACCTCGGTCAGCGTCCGTGACGCGCGTGACGTTACCGCGCGCCGTCCGACCTCCCGGAACCGGCCCGTTCCCCGGAGCGGACACCGTACGGCCGTCCAGGTTGCGGGCACATGAAATCTCGCCACACCGGCATCCGGACCCCAAGCCGGGCCCCACGCCCCCTGGACGGGGCAGCGAGCCGGGAGTTACCTGGCATACGTGGGAAGTGCGCGCGCACGGCACGGGGGCCACGCAACCGGACACAGCGGTGAACTGTCGGCGGATTGGGGCGCTTACCTATGACACCTACGCTCGTGCGACAGCACGTGGCCCATGCGGCACCCCGCGTGGACCTGTGCGCACGCGCGCGTGACTGGTCCGAGATCCAGGAGCGGATGCTGGTGCCGCTCTACGAAGCCGTCCACGAACGACTCGAAGTGGGCCCCGGCACGCGGCTGCTGGGCCTGCGCTGCGGCGCCGGGCTCGCCCTGCTGCTGGCGGCCGGCAGAGGGGCCGAGGTCACCGGTGTCGACGCCGCCTCCCCCGAGCGGCTCGCCCTGGCCCGCGAACGGCTGCTGCCGGGCGCCGCACGCGGCGCGCACGGGAGCGCCGCCACCGGGCCCGGGAAAGCCGACGGGCGCGGGCCGCGCGGCGGGAGCGGCGCCGGTGAAGGCGGTGCGTGCGCTCAGCGGGGCGGCAGCGGGTCGGGCGGCCGTGCACGCGCGCGTGGCGCGCGGCTCGTCGGCGGCTCGCCCCGTGACGCGGCCGGCCCGGGGGACTCCCCGTACACCCTGGTGACCGTCTTCGAGCCGGTCGGCTGCCTCGCGGGCGACTCCGAGGGGCTCGGTGAGCTGCTGGCGGAGGCGCTGCCGCTGGCCGCGCGCGGGGCCGCCGTGGTGCTGGCCGGCTGGGGGCCGCCGGAGCGCTGCGCCACCTCCTCGGTGCTGCGGGTGGCGACGAAACTGGCCGATCCTTTGCGCAGCGCGCGCAGCTGGCGGCCCGCCCGGCGGGACGACCTGGAGGAGGTCGCGCAGCGGGCGGGGCTGAAACCGGACGGCTCGGGACGGGTGGCCTGTCCGTTCGGGTACGCCGACACCGACAGCGCGGTACGGGGGCTGCTGTCGACCGGGCTGTTCGACGCGGCGATCGCGGCGACGGACGCCAAGCAGGTCGACAAGGAGCTGACGGAGGCCCTTCATCCGTACCGGCGCGCCGACGGGACCGTGTGGATGCCGAACGTCTTCCGTTACCTCGTCGCGCGCGTGCCCTAGACCTGGCGGCCTTGGGTCACGCGCGCGTGGAGGTGGACGCGGGGCCGCTCAGCCCATGAACTTCTTGAACTCGTCCGGCAGCTCGAAGTCCTGGCCGCCCTGCTGCGGCAGACCGAAGGCGTTGCCGCCCTGCGCGGCGGCCTCGCGGCGCTGGGCCGCCTCCAGCTCCTGCTGCTTGCGCTTCATCGGGTTGCCGGAGCGCTGCTTGCCCTTGGCCTTCTTCGGCTGCTTCTTCGCCCGGCCGGGGCCGCCGCCCATGCCGGGGAGCCCCGGCATGCCCGGCATGCCGCCGCCCTGGGCCATGCGGGACATCATCTTGCGGGCCTCGAAGAACCGCTCGACCAGGTTCTTCACCGCGCTGACCTCGACGCCGGAGCCCTTGGCGATACGGGCGCGGCGGGAGCCGTTGATGATCGTCGGGTCCTGGCGCTCGGCCGGGGTCATCGACTTGATGATCGCGGCGGTGCGGTCGACGTCGCGCTCGTCGATGTTGTTGATCTGGTCCTTGATCTGGCCCATGCCGGGGAGCATGCCGAGCAGCTTGGAGATGCTGCCCATCTTCCGGACCTGCTCCATCTGGGCCAGGAAGTCGTCCAGGGTGAAGTCCTGGCCCTTCTTGGACGCCAGCTTCGAGGCCATCTTGGCGGCCTCTTCCTGGCTGAAGGTCTTCTCCGCCTGCTCGATCAGGGTGAGCAGGTCACCCATGTCGAGGATGCGGGAGGCCATCCGGTCCGGGTGGAAGGCGTCGAAGTCGTCGAGCTTCTCGCCGTTCGACGCGAACATGATCGGCTTGCCGGTGATCTGCCGGATCGACAGGGCGGCGCCACCGCGGGCGTCGCCGTCGAGCTTGGAGAGCACCACGCCGTCGAAGCCGACGCCGTCGCGGAACGCCTCGGCGGTGTTGACCGCGTCCTGACCGATCATCGCGTCGACGACGAACAGGATCTCGTCGGGGCCGACGGCGTCCCGGATGTCCGCGGCCTGCTGCATCATCTCCTGGTCGATGCCCAGGCGGCCGGCGGTGTCCACGATCACGATGTCGTGGACCTTGGACTTCGCGAAGTCGATGGAGTCCTTGGCGACCTTCACCGGGTCGCCGACGCCGTTGCCCGGCTCGGGGGCGTACACGGCCACGCCCGCCCGCTCGGCGACGACGCTGAGCTGGTTGACGGCGTTCGGGCGCTGGAGGTCACAGGCGACCAGCAGCGGGGAGTGGCCCTGCTCCTTGAGCCACTTGCCGAGCTTGCCCGCGAGGGTGGTCTTACCGGCACCCTGCAGACCCGCCAGCATGATCACGGTGGGCGGCTGCTTGGCGAAGCGCAGGCGCCGGGTCTCGCCGCCGAGGATCGTGACGAGCTCGTCGTTGACGATCTTCAGGACCTGCTGGGCCGGGTTCAGCGCCTTGGAGACCTCGGCGCCGAGGGCGCGCTCCTTGACGTTCTTGATGAAGGAGCGGACGACGGGCAGGGCCACGTCCGCCTCGAGGAGCGCGATGCGGATCTCGCGTGCCGTGGCGTCGATGTCCGCCTCGCTGAGGCGCCCCTTGCCGCGGAGATTTTTGAAAGTCGCGCTGAGGCGGTCGGAGAGGGTATCGAACACGGTGGCGTCGGTCCTCGAGGTCGGGGTCGGTTCGGGCTGCCCTCCAGGGTATCCGCCCGCGCGACCAATCCGTCCGCGCCCGCCCGCACCGGTGAGCGCGGGAGCGGGACGCGGGCGGCCGGCACCGGCTGTGCGGGGCCGCCGCGAGCGCGGTCCTCAGGCCGAGCCGGGCCAGGGCGGTGGCCATGCTGGCGACCCCGCCGGGGCTGGAGCCCATGCGCCTGGCCCAGGACTCGGTGCCGCGCACCGGCGCCGAGTCCAGGCCGGTGAAGACGATGTCGAGGAAGACCGTGACCGTCAGACAGACGTCCCAGGGCGGGTCCCCGGGCACGCGCAGCGCGGCGAGCGGATCGACCTGGGCCTGCCGGCGTGCGGCGGGCACGGACCGCGTGCCGGGGAGGCCTGCTCCCGCACCCGCCGAGCAGGGGTTCACGCCCGCAGCGTCTCCTCCAGCACGCGTGCCAGCGACCCCGCGTCCTGAGCCGGCAGCGGCTCCCCTGCGCCGGTGGTGACGTAGAAGGCGTCCACCGCGTTGGAGCCCAGGGTCGACACGTGCATGCTGCGTACCCGCACGCCCGCCTTCTCCAGGGCCATGCCGATGCGGTGCAGCAGGCCGGGAGCGTCCTGGGCCCGGACCTCGATCACCGTGGCGTGGTGGGAGGCGGCCGGGGCCACCGTCACCCGGGGCGGCGGGGCGGTCCAGCCGCGGCGCCTGGGATAGGCCGCGTCCCGTTCGGCGAGCCGCCCGGCGATGTCCAGGCTGCCGTCCAGGGCGCGGACGAGGTCGGCGCGCAGCCGGGTGGCCTGGGGCAGGGAGCCGTACTCGGCGGCCACCCGCCAGTTGAGCAGCAGCACCGAGCCGTCGTCGACGTCGTCGGGCAGGCGCACGGCGCGGAGTTCCGCCGTGCGGACGGTGAGGCGGTGGACGGCCAGGACGCCGGCGACGGCGGGCAGGACGGCGGGCTGGTCGGGTACGGCGATGAGCAGCTCCACGCCGAGGGGTTCGCCGGAGGCCTCGGCCTCGGTGGCCGGCTCCGTCTGGGCGCGCAGCGCGAGGACCGGGCCGCCGGTGCGGAACGCCTCGATCGCGAGCCGCTCCTGTTCGGCGGTGGGCGCGGCGGGTTCCGGCTCGCCGGGGGCGTCGCCCGCGAGCACGGCACGGACGCGCCGGACCAGGTCGGCGACGAGGGAGCCGCGCCAGGTGGACCAGGCGGCGGGTCCGGTGGCGAGGGCGTCGGCCTCGGTGAGGGCGTGCAGCAGCTCCAGGGTGCTCGGGGTGCCGACGGCCTCGGCGACCGAGCGGACGGTGGCGGGGTCGTCCAGGTCGCGGCGGGTGGCCGTCTCGATCAGCAGCAGGTGGTGGCGGACCAGCAGGGACAGCACGGTCACGTCCGCGCGGTCGAAGCCGATGCGCGCGGCCACGTCCTTGGCGATGATCTCGCCGGCCACGGAGTGGTCGCCGGGCCAGCCCTTGCCGATGTCGTGCAGCAGGGCGGCGACGAGGAGCAGGTCGGGGCGGCTGACACGGCGGGTGAGTTCCGAGGCGCGGACGGCCGTCTCGATCAGGTGCCGGTCGACGGTCCAGATGTGGACGGCGTTGCGCTGCGGGCGGCAGCGGACCCGCTCCCAGTCCGGCAGCATGCGGCTGATCAGGCCCTCGGCTTCCAGCGCTTCCCAGACCTCCACGGTCGGGCGGCCGGAGCCGAGCAGGGTGACCAGCTGCTCGCGGGCCTCGGCGGGCCAGGGCGTGGGCAGGGGGCGTGCGGTGGCGGCCATGCGCCGTACGGCGTGCAGGGAGAGCGGAAGGCCGGCCTGCGCGGCGGCGGCCGCCGCGCGCAGCGGAAGCACGGGGTCGCGTTCGGGGCGCGCGGTGCGGGCGAGCACCACCTCGCCGTCCTGCTCCACCACGCCCTCGGCCAGCGGCGACCGCTCGGCGACGGGCTTGCCGCCGCCCAGCATGGCGCGCAGGCGCGGACGGACGGCGCGCGACCGCAGCACGCGCCCCACCTCTCGCCAGGTGACGTCGCTGGCGTACGACACGACGCCGGCGGCCTCGTAGACCTGCCGGAGCAGGGTGTCGGCGTCCAGCAGGCCCAGTTCGGCCGCCACCTGGTCCTGTTCCTGCAGCGCGAGCCGGTCGGTGGCGCGGCCGGTCACCAGGTGCAGCGCGTCCCGTACGTCGAGCAGCCGGCGGCGCGCGTCGGCGAGGCCCTCGCGCGGGGCGTCGGCCAGCCAGGACGCGGCGACGGCGCGCAGCGCGGTGGCGTCCCGCAGGCCGCCGCGCGCCTCCTTGAGGTCGGGTTCCAGCAGGTACCGCAGTTCGCCCTGGCGCACGGCGCGCTCGGCGCACAGTTCCTGCAGTTCGGGCAGGCGTTTGGGGGCCTGGTTGCGCCAGTCGGCGAGGACGGCCGTGCGCAGGCCGGCGGTGAGCCCCAGGTCGCCGGCGAGATGGCGGGCGTCCAGGAGACCGAGGTGGACCTTGAGATCGTCCCCGGCGGTCTTGCGGGCCTCGGCCGGGGTGCGCACGGAGTGGTCGAGGGCGATGCCGAGGTCCCACACGGGATACCACAGGCGGTCGGCGAGGGCGGCGACCGCGCCGGGGTCGGAGCCGTCGTGGAGCAGCAGGAGGTCGAGGTCGCTGCGCGGGGACAGCTCACCCCGGCCGTAGCCGCCGACGGCGACCAGGGAGACTCCCGCCCGTCCCGCGGCCGCCGCCGTGAACAGCCCGGCAAGCCAGTCGTCGGTCAGCTCGGCGAGGGCCGAACGGCGCGGCGGCCCGGACCGCGCCCCCTCGGTGAGGAGGCGCAGCCGGGCCGCCGCGTAGCCGCTGGGTCCCGAGTCCTCTGCCATGCGCTCGTCCGTTCCCGTCACCCGGCGACTCCCGTTCTCGAAGTGGTGCTCAGAGCGCGTCCGGACCGCGCTCGCCGGTGCGGACCCGTACGGCCGTGTCGACCGGCAGGGACCAGACCTTGCCGTCACCGATCTTGCCGGTGCGGGCGGCCTTCACGACGACCTCGATCAGCTGCTCGGCGTCGTCGTCCTCGGCCAGCACCTCGATGCGGATCTTGGGGACCAGGTCGACGGTGTACTCGGCGCCGCGGTAGACCTCGGTGTGGCCCCGCTGACGACCGTAACCGCTGGCCTCGGTGACCGTCAGACCGTGCACGCCGAATGCCTGCAGGGCCTCCTTGATCTCGTCCAGCCGGTGCGGCTTGACGACGGCGGTGATGAGCTTCATGCGTCCACCTTCTTGGTCTGCGTGGCGGCCAGGGACGGGGCGTGGGCGGCGGAGCCGAGGACGCCGCCGCCGGCGCCGCTGAAGTCGTAGGCGGTCTCGGCGTGCTCGGCCTGGTCGATGCCGGAGATCTCCTCGTCCTCGGTGACCCGCATGCCGATCGTCTTGTCGAGCAGGAAGGCGAGGACCGCGGAGACGACCAGGGAGTAGGCGAGGACCGCGCCGACTCCGGCGCACTGCTTCCACAGCTGGGTGAAGGAGTGGTCGCCGTAGAAGACGCCGGTCGCGGTGGACTGGCCCTTGCCGGTGGCGAAGAAGCCGATCAGCAGGGAGCCGAGGATGCCGCCGACCATGTGGACGCCGACGACGTCGAGGGAGTCGTCGTAGCCGAACCGGAACTTCAGGCCCACGGCCGCGGCGCAGGCGACACCGGCGATGGCGCCGACCGCGATCGCGCCGAGCGGGGAGACCGCGCCGCCGGACGGGGTGATCGCGACCAGGCCGGCGACCGCGCCGGAGGCGGCGCCCAGCGTGGTGAACGCGCCGTGGCGGATCTTCTCGTAGGCGAGCCAGGCCAGCATGGCGGCGGCCGTCGCGACCTGCGTGTTGACGAACATCAGCGCGCCGACGCCGTCGTCGTTGCCCAGCCAGGAGCCCGCGTTGAAGCCGAACCAGCCGAACCACAGCAGGCCCGCGCCGAGCATGACCAGCGGGAGGCTGTGCGGGCGCATCGGGTCCTTCTTGAAGCCGACGCGCTTGCCGATGACGAGGATGACGCCGAGGGCGCCGGCGCCCGCGTTGATGTGGACCGCCGTACCACCCGCGAAGTCGATCACACCGAGCTTGTACGCCCAGCCGTCGGCGCCCCAGACCCAGTGGGCGACCGGGACGTAGACGATCGTGAGCCACAGGGCGATGAACAGCGCCCAGGCCGAGAACTTCACGCGGTCCGCGAGGGCGCCGCTGATCAGGGCCGGCGTGATGATCGCGAACATCATCTGGAAGACCATGAACACGAAGACCGGAATCGTGTAACCGGGCCACAGCTCGGTCAGGCCGATCCTGCGCAGGCCGAACCAGTCGGAGTCCCAGCCGATCAGGCCGTTGTGCGTGCCGAAGGCGAGGGAGAAGCCGTAGAGCACCCAGAGGATGGTGACGATGCCCATGCTGATGAAGCTCATCATCAGCATGTTCAGGGTGCTCTTGACGCGGACCATGCCTCCGTAGAAGAAGGCGAGACCCGGCGTCATGATCAGGACCAGGGCGGAAGCAATGAGCATGAAGCCTGTGTTCGCGGCAGACAGCTTGGGTGCCTCCGCGGCAAGCGTGATGGCTGGTGCCATCGGCGTCTCCTCGTCGGTTGGTACGGCCCCGTGCGGGCGGTGCCTGAGCGGTCCGGCGGGTCGTGGGGTGGGCCGGTTATGCGCCATGAGAGTGACGCAGCGCGGTTTCGGTCGAAGCCCCTCGTTGTTTCACCGGGGTGACGAAGACACCGGGCGTGTTACGCCTCCATGAACTGCCGGATCCCAGCCGTGCCGGCCGTTATCGTGACGCAACCTGGTCCGGAGATCGCGCCGGACACACAGGCCGGCCGCGGCGGCCTCTCCGATGACCTGGCGTGGGGGAGCCGAGTCGGGCAGTTCGGGAGGACCGGCCGCGGCCGGGGAGGGGGTGCCGGGTGGTCAGACCGCTTCGGCGGCCTCCGGCAGATCGGCGGCGAGCCGATCGGTGAGGTCGACCACGGCAGCGAGATCGCCGTAGTCGCGGACGGCCGCGTCGACCGTCTTTCGGATACGAGTGTTCACACGCTCGGAGCGGACCTTCTTGGCGATGTCCATGGCCTGCTCGGCGTAGGCCGTGCTCTGCTCGGGCTCGCGCCTCAGCAGGTGCACGGTGGCCATGCCGATCAGATTGAGCGCGTACGACCGCTGGTGCTCGCCGTCCTCGGCGAACAGCCGCACCGCCTTCTGCATGAGCGGCTCGGCGAGGGAGGCGTAGGTCGGGCTGCGTCCGGCGACGTAGGCGAGGTCGCGGAAGGAGTGGGAGTTCTCGCCGTACAGCTCGGCCTCGGAGAAGAAGCGGATCCAGTCGGGGTCCGGCTCGTCCCACTCGTCGGCCTCGGCGAAGGTGTCCTCCGCCATGCGGACCGCGCGCTTGGTCTTGCCGGGCTGGCCCATGTTGGCGTAGGCGCGGGCCTCCATCGCATACAGCATGGACAGGGTGCGCGGGCTGGCGCAGTCCCGGCTGCCGTACTGGGCGAGGTGGATCAGCTCCAGGGCGTCCTCGGGCCGGCCGAGATGGATCATCTGGCGGCTCATGCTGGAGAGGATGTACGAGCCCAGCGGCCGGTCGCCGGCCTCCTTGGCCGCGTGCAGGGCGAGGACGAAGTACTTCTGCGCGGTGGGCTGGAGGCCGACGTCGTAGCTCATCCAGCCCGCCAGTTCGGCGAGTTCGGCCGCGACCTTGAAGAGTTTGCGGGTGGTGGCCTCCGGTTGCGGCTCCTGGAGCAGGTCGGTGACCTCGTGCAGCTGGCCGACGACCGCCTTGCGGCGCAGGCCGCCGCCGCACTGGGCGTCCCACTGGCGGAACATCCGCGTGGTGTGCTCCAGCAGCTCCAGCTCGGGCTTGGACAGCCGGCCGGGCCGGCGGGCGTCGAGGACGGGCTCGGGCTCGGCGGGGACCGGGGAGGCGGGGCTCGGCACGAGCCAGCGCTGCATGGGCTCGATGAGGGACGGGCCGGCGGACAGCGCCAGCGAGGCACCGAGGAAGCCCCGCCGGGCCAGCATCAGGTCGCTGCGCGAGAACTCGCCGAGGAGGGCGACCGTCTGCGGGGCCGTCCAGGGCAGGTCGACTCCGGACGCGGAGGGGGTGGGGCGGGCGGCGCGCAGGCCGAGGTCCTCGATGGAGACGACGCAGCCGAAGCGCTCGGAGAACAGCTCCGAGAGGATGCGCGGGATCGGCTCGCGCGGATTCTCCCCGTCCAGCCAGCGGCGCACGCGCGAGGTGTCGGTGGAGATGTGGTTGGCGCCCAACTGGCGCGCCCGGCGGTTCACTTGGCGAGCCAGCTCGCCCTTGGACCAGCCGCTGCGCACGAACCACGACCCGAGCAGCTCGTTGGGGCGCTTGTCAGCGTTCGTCCCGCTACCGCCGTTGCCGCCCACTGGAACGCCCCCATCCCTGAGACCACTTGTCGTCGAGTGCGCCAAGCCCTATCAGAATGCCGGTAAATACGGCCTGCTGTCCGCCGGTTCTCACCCTTCGAACGAGCTGACGACTCGCCTCCGGCATACCCATGGACGCATATGCCGATCCGACTCGCACACTCACAGTAATCCTACGATCACCCGTCCAGCCACGGGGATCCCAGAATCGCCACCATTCGCCACCCCTTCGAATGAACTCACGATGGCCGCCACGCGATTCACTTGACATAGGACGGCCGGAAGTGGGCGGAGTGGTGCGCACCGGGGGCGTGAAGGCCCTGACGCGCCACCCGTTGTGCCTCAAGGCGCCGCCTTGCGTTCGCGTCGGCAGGGGAAGGCGGAGCCGTAGCGTCACGTTCCGCTTCCGTCTCGTTCCGTGGCGTAACCACCGGCGCGCTGGACCCGTTGGAGGGGGCATGGGCTTCACGATCGGCGGCATTCGCGAGATTCGTTCCGGTACGCGTCGGCGCGGCCGTTCGTCGGAGTGCACCGCCGTCGCCGAGTTCACCGGCCTGTGGGGCTGGGACGTGGTGCCGGGGGCGCGGGCCGCGGCGGGCGCCTGCTCGTGCGGACGCGCGGACTGCCCGGCGCCCGGCGCGCACCCGCTGGACTTCGCTCCCCCGGTGCCGGCCGGGGCCACGCTCGACGAGGTGGGCAAGGCCTGGGCGGAGTTCCCGGGCGCCGCGGTGATGCTGCCGGTGGGCCGGGCGTTCGACGTCATCGAGGTCTCCGAGGCCGCCGGCCGCCGCGCCCTGGCCCGCCTGGAGCGGATGGGACTCCCCCTCGGCCCGGTGACCGCGACCCCGGACGGCCGCGCCCACTTCTTCGTCGCCCCCGGCGCCGCCGCGGAGCTGCCCCGGCTGCTCTACCGCATGGGCTGGGACGATCCCTCGGCCCTGGACCTGCGCGGCCTCGGCCCCGGTACGCACATCACCGCGCCGCCCTCCGACCGGGGCGGCCTCGGCCCGGTGCGCTGGCTGCGCCCGCCCGCGCTGGACTCGGCGACCCACCCGCCGGCGGCCCGGCTGCTGCTGGGCACGCTGGCGTATGTGGCGCACCGGTCACGGGCGCGGGCGTAACCCCGGCACGGCGGCCATCGACCACTCAGCGCCGAGGCAGCACCCCCGGAGCAATCCCGCTGCACCATCACGCCCCCAGCCGGCGCAACCACCAATTGAGCCACCACGACGGCGAGCCACCACCTCCGCGAGAGCGGCGCCGGCTCAGGCGCAAGAAAGGGACAGCGCCCGCACCCAACTGCACCTTGGGGCGGGCGCTTCCTGACGCGGCGGTCGTCACCGCACCGGCGGCTCAGTCGCCGATGAGGGCGTCCACGAAGGCCTCCGGCTCGAAGGGCGCCAGGTCGTCCGCGCCCTCGCCGAGCCCGACCAGCTTGACCGGCACGCCCAGCTCGCGCTGGACCGCGATGACGATGCCGCCCTTGGCGGTGCCGTCCAGCTTGGTCAGCACGATGCCGGTGATGTCCACGACCTCCGCGAAGACGCGGGCCTGCACCAGGCCGTTCTGGCCGGTGGTGGCGTCCAGGACGAGCAGCACCTCGTCGAGCGGCGCGTGCTTCTCCACGACGCGCTTGACCTTGCCCAGCTCGTCCATGAGGCCGGTCTTGGTGTGCAGCCGCCCCGCGGTGTCGATGAGGACGACGTCGACCCCCATCTCCTTGCCTTCCTTCACCGCGTCGAAGGCGACGGAGGCGGGGTCGCCGCCCTCGGGGCCGCGCACGGTGTAGGCGCCGACCCGCTCGCCCCAGGTCTGCAGCTGGTCGGCGGCGGCGGCGCGGAAGGTGTCGGCGGCGCCGAGCACGACCGTACGGCCGTCGGCGACGAGCACGCGCGCGAGCTTGCCGGTGGTGGTGGTCTTGCCGGTGCCGTTGACGCCGACGACCATCACGATGCCGGGCTTGCGGTCGGCGGGCTCGGTCTTCACCGTGCGGTCGACCTCGGTGCCGACCAGCTTGAGCAGCTCCTCGCGCAGCAGGCCGCGCAGCTCCGCGGGGGTACGGGTGCCGAGCACCTTCACGCGCTCGCGCAGGCCCTCGACCAGCTCCTGGGTGGGCTGCACGCCGACGTCGGCGGTGAGCAGCGTGTCCTCGATCTCCTCCCAGGTCTCGTCGTCCAGGTGCTCGCGCGAGAGCAGCGTGAGCAGGCCCTTGCCGAGGGCGGTCTGGGAGCGGGACAGGCGGGCGCGCAGCCGGACCAGCCGGCCGGCGGTGGGCTCCGGGATCTCGAGCTCGGGCGCCTTTTCCAGAGGAGGGACGGCGGGAGGCTCCTCCACGACGACCGGTGCGGGGCCGCCGGGAAGGTCCACCTCCTCGATGGTCCGGCGCGGTTCTTCGCGCGGTGTCTCGGCCTCGTCGCCGACGTGCGGCTCGGCCGGGGGCGCGGTGATGTCGGGCGCCTTCGGGGGCGGCGGAGGCAGCGGCTTCTTGCGCCGGGTGCCGATCACCAGCCCGCCGAGCGCCGCGATCACGACCACGGCGATGACTACAGCAAGGATGACGGTTTCCATAACGGCTCCAGTATCAGCCATGGGGTGCGGCGGGAGCCGGTTTGTGGCTTCCTCTGAGAGACAAACGCCACTTATTGCAAGGACTCGGAGCAAAGTACGATGGTGGCGGCTGCGTCCACGCGCGTAGAGTCCCGACCGTTCCCCGTCCCCCCACGTCTGGCCCCCTTTTGATGAGCAAAACCGTCGAGACCGAAGGTGCTCTCGAGACCCGAGGCATCGAGCAGGTTCCGGATCACGAACGCACCGCCAAGACCCGCGAGCTGTTCCCCACCTGGGTGGGCGCCAACATCAGCGTGCTGCTGCTGACGATGGGCGCGAGCCTGGTCGTGGCCTACCACCTGGACATCTGGCAGGCGCTCGTCGTCGCGGTGGCCGCGCCGGTCGTGTCGTACGGCCTGGTCGGTCTGATCGGCATCGCGGGCAAGCGCGGCGGCGCGCCCGGCATGGCGCTCTCGCGCGCGGTCTTCGGGCAGCGCGGGAATCTGCTGCCGGGTTCGCTGATCTGGGTCGCGCGCTGGGGCTGGGAGACGATCAACGCCGTCACCGGCGCCTACGCGATGCTCACCATCCTGGACATCCTGTTCGGGCTGAAGGCGAACAGCGTGCTGGACATGGTGATGCTGCTGGCCTTCGTGGTCGCGACGTTCGCGATCTCCGGGCTCGGCATCAACGCCGTGCAGAAGTGCAACAAGTACGCGACCTATCTCTTCGGCGTCTTCTCCGTGCTGGTCCTGGTCTACCTCGTGGCGAACACCGACTGGTCGAAGGTGGTGCACCAGGGCGGCGGCTCGACGGCGGCGGTGATCACCGGTGTCGGGATGATCGCGGCCGGCGGTGTCAGCTGGATCCCGTCCGCCCCCGACTTCACCCGCTACCTCCCGCGCACCGCGTCCTCGAAGGCGATCGTCGGCACGGCGGTGGGCGGCGCCGGTGTCGTCGTGCTCCCCATGGTGCTCATGGGCGCGGTGATGGCCGTGTCCACGCCGGACCTGGCCAAGGCCACCGACCCGGTGTCCTTCCTCGGCGAGATCCTCCCGACGTGGATCGCGGTGCCGTACCTGTTCATCGCGCTGATCGGCATGCTGCTGATCAACTCGATGTCGATGTACTCGGCGGGCTTCACCGCGCAGACCCTCGGCTTCAAGGTCCCGCGGCACTGGGCGGTCTCGGTCAACGCCGTGATCTCGCTGGCCTTCGGCGGTGTGCTGATGCTGGTGGCGACGAGCTTCATGGGCTCGTTCATCGCCTTCCTGTCGCTGCTGGCGGTCGCGTTCTCCGCGTGGGTCGGCGTGTTCGGCGCGGACATGCTGCGCCGCAGCGAGTACGACGGCGCGGCGATGGCCGACACCTCCCGCGCCAGCGCCTACTGGTACAAGGGCGGCTTCTCCCCCGCGGCCGTGGCCTCCTGGGCGATCGGCCTGGTCTCGGGCCTGATGTTCACCACCTCGGACTGGTTCACCGGCCCGCTCGCGAAGAACAACGTCGTCGGCGGGTACGGCCTCGGCTGGGTGGCCACGATCGTGATCTCCGGGGCGCTGTACCTGGCGCTGCCGAAGCCGGCGGTACGGCGACCCGAGCCCACGGAACCGACCCCGGCACCGGCCGGGGAGCGCGCCCGCGTCAACGCCTGACGCATCCCGCCGTCCGCCCCGCGGGCAGGGTCTCTCTCCCGCCCGCGTACGTCCCCCTCCACCGCCAAGGCACCGGAGGGGGACTTTCTCATGCCCGTGCCTTGTGGAAGGCCTGCGCGTCGGCGGGTGTGTACCAAGGGCTTCGCGTCGGCGGGGCGTGCAAACGGACCATGCCCATGCCTGCCAAAGGGCTCCGCATCCCCGGGGCGTGCAACGGCACGTGCCTCTCCCCTGCCCTGTGGAAGCCTCCGCGTCGGCGGGGCGCGCACGGAGCGCACGGGACTTTCTCACACCCGTGACCTGCCAAGGGGCTCCG
Source organism: Streptomyces sp. NPDC048192 (assembly GCF_043202415.1). Classification (NCBI taxonomy): domain Bacteria; kingdom Bacillati; phylum Actinomycetota; class Actinomycetes; order Kitasatosporales; family Streptomycetaceae; genus Streptomyces; species Streptomyces sp. NPDC048192. Next base: position 68,241 of record NZ_JBIDAL010000015.1, on the reverse strand, counting down.
CATCCCCCGGGGCGTGCGACGGACCCCACGGGACCCTCCCTTGCCCATGAGCTGCCGCAAGCCTCCACATCACCGGAGCGTGCACGGACCCCATGGGCCCTTCTCACGCCCATGACCGACCCGAGACCCCAGCCTCACCGGGGCGTGCACTGAGCTCCCCGGGGGTTGACCGGCGCCGGGCGTCTCAGTGGGCTCGTGCGGCAGGCGCCGGTGGAGGGGACGCCAGGGAGGACGGGGCCGCGCAGCTCGGCGGCTTCCATGGAGAGCAGGGCCGGGCCGGCGACGAGGTGGGCCGGTGGGGCGTACGACACCGCCGCCCCCGGTCCGGGCAGTGGCCGGAGCGGGGGCGGCGGAGGGTGCGAGGAGAGGGGCAGCGGGGACTTGGCCCTTCTCCTCGGGTTCGCGGGGGCCGGTCAGCCCATCTCCTCCAGGGACTTGCCCTTCGTCTCCTTGACGAACTTAAGGACGAAGGGGATGGAGAGCGCGGCGAAGACCGTGTAGATCACGTAGGTGCCGGAGAGGTTCCAGTCGGCCAGGGACGGGAAGCTCGCGGTGATGGCCCAGTTGGCGATCCACTGCGCGGCGGCGGCCACGCCCAGCGCGGCGGCGCGGATCTTGTTCGGGAACATCTCGCCGAGCATGACCCAGACCACCACGCCCCAGGAGAGGGCGAAGAAGAGGACGAACACGTGGGCGGCGATCAGCGCGACCCAGCCCTGGGTGGCGGGGAGCTTGCCGTCGACCAGGTGGGACGAGAACGCCCAGGCCTCCAGTGCCAGGCCGACGGCCATGCCGATGGAGCCGATGAGCGCGAGCGGCTTGCGGCCGACGCGGTCCACGAAGATCATCGCGATCACGGTGCCGACGATGTTGATGATCGACGTCGTGAACGAGTAGAAGAACGAGTCCGTCGGGTCGACGCCCACCGACTGCCACAGCGTGGAGGAGTAGTAGAACGCGACGTTGATGCCGACGAACTGCTGGAAGACCGAGAGGCCGATGCCGATCCAGACGATCGGCTTGAAGAAGAAGCCGCCGCCGAGCAGGTCCTTGAACGTGGACTTGTGCTCGCTCTTCATCGCCAGTTCGATCTCGGCGACGCGGGCCTTCAGGTCGGTGCTCTCGCCCTCGACCTCGGCGAGGATCTCACGGGCGCGCTCGTGCTTGCCGACCGAGATCAGGAAGCGCGGGGACTCGGGGATCGCGAAGGACAGCAGGCCGTAGAGGACGGCGGGGATCACCATGACGCCGAGCATGACCTGCCAGGCCTCCAGGCCCATCAGGTGGCCGCGCTGGTCGCCGCCGGCGGCGTTCAGCAGGCCCCAGTTGACCAGCTGGGAGATGGCGATGCCGACCACGATCGCGGCCTGCTGGAAGGAGCCGAGCCGGCCGCGGTAGGCGGGCGGGGCGACCTCGGCGATGTAGGCGGGGCCGATGACGGAGGCCATGCCGATGGCGAAGCCGCCGACGATGCGCCAGAGGGCGAGGTCCCACAGCGCGAAGGGCAGCGCGGAGCCGACGGCGCTGATCGTGAAGAGGACGGCGGCGATCTGCATGCAGCGGATGCGGCCGATCCGGTCGGCTATGCGGCCGGCGGTCGCGGCGCCGACGGCACAGCCGATCAGGGCGATGGCGATGACCTGGGCGAGGGCCGCGGAACCGATGTCGTACTTGGTGCGGATGGCCTCGACCGCGCCGTTGATGACGGAGCTGTCGTAACCGAAGAGGAAACCGCCCATGGCGGCGGCGGCCGCGATGAAGATGACGTGCCCGAGATGCTCGGGTTGAGCCGTCCTGGCTCCTGACTGCGGTGCCTGCGTAGTGCTGGTCACGTGAATCTCCTCGGGCGCGGCAACGCTGCCGCGTGGGGGGCGAGCCCTTACAGGCGCACCCTGTTACAGGTGAGACCTGAAGGTAAAAGCAACGTTGCAGAGACTATGCCTTCAAGTTTCGAAGTCAATAGGGCAACCGCTGTGAGTTTTTAGATAAGAGTGAGCAACGGCCGAGGGGGCGCATGTTCACTTCTTGAACGTAGAGTGAAGTTGATCTTGTGCTGGGCGCTAACGAAGGCGCTGGGAAATGACCTTTGACACCCCGTCACCCTGCATGGAGACGCCGTAGAGCGCGTCGGCGACCTCCATGGTCCGCTTCTGGTGCGTGATCACGATCAGCTGGGAGGTCTCCTGCAACTCCTGCATGATCCGGATCAGCCGCTGGAGGTTGGTGTCGTCCAGGGCCGCCTCGACCTCGTCCATGACGTAGAAGGGGCTCGGCCGGGCCTTGAAGATCGACACCAGCAGCGCGACGGCGGTCAGCGAGCGCTCGCCGCCGGAGAGGAGGCTGAGCCGCTTGACCTTCTTGCCCGGCGGACGCGCCTCGACGTCCACACCGGTGGTGAGCATGTTGTCGGGGTCGGTGAGCACGAGCCGGCCCTCGCCGCCCGGGAAGAGGCGGCTGAAGACGCCCTCGAACTCGCGGGCGGTGTCCCGGTAGGCCTCGGTGAAGACCTGCTCGACCCGCTCGTCGACCTCCTTCACCACCTGGAGGAGGTCGGCGCGGGTCTTCTTCAGGTCCTCCAGCTGCTCGCTGAGGAACTTGTGCCGCTCCTCCAGCGCCGCGAACTCCTCCAACGCCAGCGGGTTGACCTTGCCGAGCTGCTGGTAGGCCCGCTCGGCGGCCTTGAGCCGCCGCTCCTGTTCGGCCCGGTGGAAGGGCTTCGGCTGGTTGCGGGGATGCTCGGGGTCGTCCGGCAGGACCTCGCCCTCGGCGGGGGGCGAGGGCGGTACGAGCTGCTGCGGGCCGTACTCGGCCACCAGCCCCTCCGGCTCGACGCCCAGCTCCTCCAGCGCCTTGGTCTCCAGCTGCTCTATACGCAGCCGCTTCTCGGCACCGAGCACCTCGCCGCGGTGCACGGAGTCGGTGAGCTTGTCCAGCTCGGCCTTGAGGTCGCGGCCCTGGGCGCGGGCGGCGGCCAGCTCCTGTTCCCGGCGGGCCTTCGCGGCCTCGGCGGCGGTGCGCTCCCGCCCGGCGCGGGCGAGGGAGACCTCGATGTGCGCGAGCAGCTGCCGGGCGCCCGAGGCGACGGCCTGAGCGACGGCCGCCTCGTGCCGCAGCCGGGCGCGGCGCTGCTCGGCACGCACGCGTGCCTCGCGTTCGGCACGGGCGGCCCGGTCCAGCGCGTCGGCGCGCCCGGCGAGCCCCTTCACCCGCTCCTCGTGCGTACGGACCTGGAGCCGGGCCTCCATCTCGGTCTGCCGGGCGTTGGCGCCGTCGGCGGCGAGCCGGTCGCGCACGGAGGTGTCCGGCTCCTCCTCCACCGGCATCTCCTCGGCGACCGCCAGCCGTTCGGCCAGCTCCTCGGCCTCCTGTACGGCCTTCTCCAGCGCCTCCTGGGCACGCGCAGCCGCGGCGGCCGACCGCTCGGCCTCCCCGGCGGCGCCGCGCGCCTGGCCGGCGAGCCGGCCGAGCTGCTGGGCCACGGCGGACTTCTCCCGGTCGGCGGCCCTGCGCCGCTCCGCGAGCTCTTCGACCAGGGCGGCGGCCTCGGCACGCCGCGCGGCCGCCGCGCGCTGCTCGTCGGCCAGTGCGTCGCAGCGCACCGCCAGCTCGGCCAGCTCGGCCGCGGCCTCGTCCACGGAGGCCTGCACCTCCAGCAGGCTGGGGGCGCCGGCCGAGCCGCCGTGGGCGAAGTGGGCGCCGAGGAGGTCGCCTTCGGCGGTGACGGCGGTGAGGTGCGGGTGGGTGGCGACGAGGTCCTCGGCGTCCTCGAGGGTGCCGACCACCACGGTTCCTCGCAGGAGGCGGCGGGCGGCGGGGAGGAGGTGGGCGGGGCCGTCGACGAGGTCGGCGGCGAGGCGCAGTCCGGGGGTCGGTCCGGGGAGGGGGGTGGCGGTCGGTTCGGCGGCTGCGGGTGCGTTGTCGCTGAGCGCGCCGTGCCCCGCGCCCCCTTCGGGCGCCCGGTCGCCGTCGTTCCCCGCGCCGCTTTGGGGTGCGGCCCCTGGCGTCGGCTCGTCAGGGGACCCGGCCAGGATGAGGGCCGCTCGGCCCGCGTCCTGTTTGCGCAGGAGGCGGATGGCCTCCGCTGCCGCTGCCGGGCCGGAGACGGCGATGGCGTCCGCGGCCGCGCCGAAAGCGGCGGCCAGGGGGACCTCGTAGCCCGGGGTGACCGTGAGGAGTTCCGCCGCCGGGCCCAGGATTCCGGTGAGGCGGTCGCGGGCGTCGAGGAGTATGCCGGTGCCGTCCTTGCGGCGCAGGCCGAGGGCCAGGGCCTCGTGGCGGGCCTGGGTGGCGGCACGGGTGCGTTCGGCGGTGGTGAGGGCCTCGCGGGCGGCGCTCAGGGCGGCGTCCGCCTCGGCGAGCCGGCGCTTGGCCGCCTCGTGGCGTTCGCCCAGGTCCGCGTCGTCGGCGTCGAGGCCGTCGACCTCGGCCTTCAGGGTCTCGTACTCCTCCTGGGCCCGCGCGGCGCGCTCCTGGGCCTCGTCGCGGGCCGTGGCCAGGCGGTCGATCTCGGCCTGGGCCGAAGCCGCGCGCGAGCGGGCCGCGTTGACCTGCCCGGACAGGCGGGCCAGGCCCTCGCGGCGGTCGGCGATGGCGCGGGCGACGTCCTTCAGGCGGCGCTCCTCGGCCGCCAGCTCACGCTCCAGTTCGGCCCGGTGGGCGACGGTGTCGTCGAGGGCGCGCTGTGCCGCCTCCAGGGCCGCCTCCAGCTCGGCCTCCTGCTCGCGGATGCGGGCGGCCTCGCGCTCCAGGTCCTCGGGGTCGCGGCCACGGCGTTCGTCCACCGGCGCGGAGGTGGCGCTCTTCACGCGCGCGTCGGCGAGCGAGACGGTGCCGCGGACGCGCTCGGCCAGCTGGGACAGCTCGTACCAGGTCTGCTGGGCGCGCTGGAGGCGGGGCGTGAGCTGCCGGACCTCGTCCTCCAGGAGGGCCTCGCGCTGCAGGGCCTTCTTCAGCTCCTGCTCGGCGGCCTCCTTGCGTTCCTTCAGGGCGGCCTCGTCGGCGATCTCGGACTTGAGCGCCTCCCGCAGGCGCACGAGGTCGTCGGCGAGCAGGCGCAGCCGGGCGTCCCGCAGGTCCGCCTGGATGACGGCGGCCCGGCGGGCCACCGCGGCCTGGCGGCCGAGCGGCTTGAGCTGGCGGCGCAGTTCGTCGGTGATGTCCTGCACGCGCGCGAGGTTGGCCTGCATCGCGTCCAGCTTGCGCAGCGCCTTCTCCTTGCGCTTGCGGTGCTTGAGGACGCCGGCGGCCTCCTCGATGAAGGCGCGGCGGCCCATGGGGTCGGCGTGCAGGACGGAGTCGAGCTGGCCCTGGCCGACGATGACGTGCATCTCCCGGCCGATGCCGGAGTCGGAGAGGAGTTCCTGGATGTCGAGGAGGCGGCAGGTGTCGCCGTTGATCTGGTACTCGCTGCCGCCGTTGCGGAACATGATCCGCGTGATGGTGACCTCGGCGTACTCGATGGGCAGCGCGCCGTCGGAGTTGTCGATGGTCAGGGACACCTCGGCGCGGCCCAGCGGGGGGCGGCCGGTGGTGCCGGCGAAGATGACGTCCTCCATCTTGCCGCCGCGCAGCGACTTGGCGCCCTGCTCGCCCATGACCCAGCTGAGCGCGTCCACGACGTTGGACTTGCCCGAGCCGTTCGGGCCGACGACACACGTGATCCCCGGTTCGAACCGGAGCGTGGTCGCCGAGGCGAACGACTTGAACCCGCGGAGGGTCAGGGCCTTGAGGTGCACGCCGCTGGACTCTACCGGGCGCCGCTATCTCACTCCATGAACCCTCGCAACCGCGCGGTTTCGCCGTTGAACAGGAAGGGCACACCGTACGTTAAAGACAGTGAAAGGATGCGTGGCAAAGAAAGAAGGGACGCCGAAGCGTCCCTTGCAACTCTGACGACCGGGTTGCGGCCGTCGGATCAACTGAGCGGTTGATACGGCAGCCCGATCACTGCGACTGCTGTTGTGGAGCTGATGCAGCGATCAGGTGAGCGCAGGCTCCGCCTGGTGTGCGTCGATGCTCTCCATGATCCTGTCCTGAGAGGCGGCAGCCGACAGCGCTTCGTTCTCCGCCTGGATCCGTACGAGCTCGGACTCCAGGTCCTGCACGCGCTGCTGCAGCCGTCGCATCTCGGCGAGGAGTCGAGGGTCGGAGCCGCCGACGTAACCGAGAAGCGCCTTTGCCATGATGGATGGTCCTCCACAATGAGTGACCGACCGATGCGGTGTGGGTCGTGAGGGATTTGCACCCGCGGTGCTTGGCACATCCAGGTGTGGATCTGGTGTTGCTCCATGCCAAACAGCTAAGGTGCGCGGGGCTTTCAGCGTCTCACCAAAAAGTTTGACGGTCAACACGATCACGCCCTGTATTGGTGGGCAACCCGGGCGCGCGGCCGGGAGAATCGGCGGCGCCGCATGTCATCCGGTGCCCTCGGGGCGTGGCGATCAGCAGATACCTGCGGAGCCTGCCACGCCGGGCCGTTCTTGGCAACCACCAGGCCGTTTCTGCTTCCCGCATGTGCCCCCGGCACGTCCCCGTGCGCCGGCCTGTGCGCCTTTACACAACCGGCTCAGCGGATGGCGAAGCCGTCGTAGCCGCCGCGGGGTGTGTCCCAGATCTCGGTGACTCCGTCCACGCGCCCGGGCGTGTCGTCGCCCTGGAGCCAGTCCAGGAGCCCCTCGCAGTTCTCGCGCGAGCCCTCCGCGACCACCTGGACCCGGCCGTCGGCCAGATTGAGAGCAAAACCACTCAGGCCGCCGATCTCCAGCGCCTTGGCGCGCGTGAACCAGCGGAAACCCACACCTTGCACGCGTCCCCGCACCCAGACGATCAGCCGCACGTCTTCGCTCATGGAGGCAACCTAACCGGCCGATGTTGCTCGGCACACATCGCTCCCGGGCGGCATGCGGTACCGTCCCGACCCGATGAATCTCATATGAAACTCACTCGATCGAGTGAGCCGGGTCGGCCAAGCGGTGCCACTCGCCGCGCTGGCGCCGGTCGCCCGCGAGGACGCGAAAGAGGGCAAGGACATGGGACGCCACCGACGCACCGACGCCGGCCGCGCCACCACGGGCCGCGCCACGGGGGTTCCCCTGGCGGAGCACTCCCCCAGCGGAAACGCGGGCCCGTGGGACGGGTACCCGGGTGAGACCGTCCGCCGCGCACCGGAGCCCTGGGACGACCCCGCGCCGTACGCGGCCGCGCGGGCACGCGGCGACCACTTCGCGGACCCCCACACGGCCCCCTACGCAAGCCGGCCGGAGCAGCCCTGGGGCCCGTTCCCGAGCGCACCGACGCCCCGGAGCCCGTACCCGAGCGAGCCGGAGCCCTGGGACCTCGCGGCCTACGTGGGTGACCGCGCGCCCCGTACCCCCGCGCCCTACGCCGGCCGCCAGGCCCCCCGGGGCATCGCGCCGTATCTGAACCCGGAGGCCTACGCCCCGGCGGGCGGCGTGCGGCCGCCGGCCGACGCCGACGCGGCCACGCGGGCGCACGCCTATCTGTTCGCGGGCGAGGACGGCGGTCCGGGCGGACCCGGAGGCGATGACGTCACGGCGGCGAGCGGCCACTCCCCCGGCCACCGGCGCCGCAAGAAGAGCGCGCGGCCGGTGCGCACCGGCCTGCTCGGGGTGTCCGCGGCCGTCGCCCTCGGTACGGCGGCGGTGGCCACGGGCGTGGTGCCGGGCCTGCACAACTACCGGCTGGGCGGCGGCTCGCAGACCACCGGTGGGGACCGGGTGCAGGCGGCGGACGCGCCCGGCAACACGGCCGCCGAGCAGGGCGGCAGTTCGGGCAGCGCCGCCGGTCCCGGGAGTGCCACCGGCGCCCCGGCCACCACGGCCCCCGGGTCGCCGAGCCGGTCGGCCTCCTCGTCGGCGCCGGCCTCGCCGTCGGCGTCCGCGTCGGCCTCCGCCACGCCCGCCCCCTCGAAGACGGCGAGCAGGAAACCGGCCACGGCGACGCCGGCCGGCAAGCCCCGGACCACCCCGTCGCACACGGCGAGCAAGGCGCCCACGGCCGGCGCGCCGGGGACGGCCTCGGCGGCGAGCGCCGCCGAGGCGCAGGTGCTGAAGCTCGTCAACGAGGAGCGGGCGAAGGTCGGGTGCAGCCCGCTGACGGCAAGCTCCCCGCTGAGCCGGCTGGCCGAGTCGTTCAGCGACGACATGGCGGCGCGGGGCTTCTTCGACCACACGGACCCCGACGGCAAGTCGCCGTGGGACCGGGCGGCCGCGGCGGGCATAGCCAACCTCGGCGGCGAGAACATAGCCCGCGGCCAGTCCGACGCGGCGGCCGTGATGCAGGCCTGGATGAACAGCCCCGGCCACCGCGCCAACATACTGAACTGCGACTTCAAGACCCTGGGCGTCGGCGTCCACTTCGGCCCCGGCGGCCCTTGGTGGACGCAGGACTTCGGCTACTGAACCCCGCCCCGGCCCGAAGGCCGCTCGGCCGGGCCCGGCAGGCCGTTACGCGGCGACCCGGCCCCGCGTGAAGACCCCGGCCGCCTGTGCCACCCGGCGGCCCAGGTGCTCGGCGGTGGCGATGTCGGACTTGTGCACGGCGTCCGGACCCTCGTCCACGTTGGTCTGGGCGGCCGCGCCGGCGAAGACGCCGAGGCGGTTGAGGTCGTTCTCGGAGCCCGCGCTGCTGTTCCAGCCGGGGTGCAGGCCGAGGTTGATCCAGTTCATCCCGTGCTGCGCGGCGAGGATCTGGAAGAACTGCAGGGTGTGCAGCTTGTCGCCGCTCTTGGAGCCGGAGTTGGTGAAGCCGGCGGCCAGCTTGTCCTTCCAGTCCTGGCCGAACCAGCGCTTGGAGGTGGCCTCGGCGAACACGTGGAAGGCGCCGGAGGCCGTGCCCATGTAGGTGGGCGAGCCGAAGACGATCGCGTCGGAGCGGTCCAGCGTCTCCCACTGGGCGTCGGTGATCTCGTCGACCTTGATCAGGTGCACCTCGGCGCCCGCCTCGGAGGCGCCGGCGCGAACGGCCTCGGCGAGGACGGCGGTGTGGCCGTGGCCGGAGTGGTAGGCGATGGAAACGACAGGGGTGGTCACGGGGACTCCTCGAAAGGGCAGCAGGACTGAGCCGGTCCGGCAGGAAGGGCCCAGCTCGGAAGCAGTGACCACAGGAAAGCACTAACCAGAAGTTAGTGCAACCTGGTGGTCAGCGCTGCGCGTGCGTACCCTGGTGTCATGACCGCCACCACCCAGGACCTCGAGGACCTCGCGTACAACGTCTTCGCCAAGGCGTGCCCGTCGCGCGGCACGCTGGAGCACGTCACGGGCCGCTGGGGCGGGCTGACGCTCGGCGCGCTGTACGAGGGCTCGCTGCGCTTCAACGAACTGCGCCGGCGCGTCGACGGCGTGAGCGAGAAGATGCTGTCCCAGACGCTGCACGCGCTGGAGCGGGACGGCCTGGTGCACCGCGAGGCGCAGCCGACCAACCCGCCGCGCGTGGACTACGAGCTGACCCCCCTGGGCCGGCAGGTGGCCGAGCGGCTGCTGGCGCTCATCCACTGCGTGGAGGGCGCCATGGACGACGTCCTCGCGGCACGCGCGCGTTACGACGAGACGCGCGGCGCCCGCTGACACCTCGGGCAGAAGTAGCTGGACCGGTTCATCCAGGGGCGCCGGCGCATCGGCGTACCGCACCGCCGGCACGGCTCGCCCTCGCGGCCGTACGCGTCCAGGGACCGGTCGAAGTAGCCCGACTCGCCGTTGACGTTGACGTACAGGCTGTCGAAGCTGGTGCCGCCGACGGCGAGGGCCGCGTTCATGACGTCCCGGACGTGGCCGAGGAGTTCGGCGGTGACGGGGCGGGTGAAGTGCGCCGTGGGGCGTTCGTAGTGGATGCGGGCCCGCCACAGGGCCTCGTCCGCGTAGATGTTGCCGACCCCGCTGATCAGCGACTGGTCCAGCAGGGCGCGCTTGATGGTGGTCCGCTTGCGGCGCAGCGCCAGGTGGAAGGCCTCGTCGTCGAAGAGCGGGTCCAGGGGGTCGCGGGCGATGTGCGCGATGACGTCGGGCAGGCCCTCGGGGGTGTTGTCGTGCAGCGACAGCCCGCCGAAGGTGCGCTGGTCGACGAAGCGCAGTTCGGTGCCGAGGGAGTCGGCGAACCGGACCCGGATGCGCAGGTGCTTCTCGTCCGGCGCCTCGTGCGGCTGCACCAGCAGCTGGCCGCTCATGCCGAGGTGGGCGAGGACGGACTGGTTGGTCTCCTCCAGCGGCAGCCACAGGTACTTGCCGCGGCGGCTGGGAGTGCCGATGTGGTGGCCCTTGAGGCGGTGCGCGAAGTCGTCGGCGCCCGCGATGTGCCGGCGCACGGCGCGCGGGTGCAGCACCTCGACCTCGGCGACGGTGCGGTGGGCGACCCAGCGCTCCAGGCCGCGCCGGACGACCTCGACCTCGGGCAACTCGGGCATGGGACCCCCCGTGCGAAGCGGTGGACGATGGAAGCGCCCGCCCCTTCGCGGACGAGGGGACGGGCGCTCGGTACTGCTGTGGGTCAGGCGGGAGCGGACGACGACTCGTCGTCCTTGACGGCCTCCTTGGCGGCCTCGTCGGCCTTCTGGGCCTCCCTGGCCGCCTTGGCGCGCTCGTCCGCGGCGGCCTTGATGGCCCGCCAGGCGGACTCGGCGGCCTGCTGCTCCGCCTCCTTCTTGCTGCGGCCGGTGCCGGTGCCGTACGAGACGCCTCCGACGCGGGCGGCAGCAGTGAAGGTCTTCTCGTGGTCGGGGCCGGTCTCCGTGACCAGGTACTCGGGGACGCCGAGCCCTTCGGTCGCGGTCAGCTCCTGGAGGGAGGTCTTCCAGTCCAGGCCGGCGCCGAGGTTGGAGGACTTCTCGATCAGCGGGTCGAAGAGCCGGTGCACCAGCTCGGACGCCGCTTCGAGGCCCTGGTCGAGATAGACCGCGCCGATCACCGCTTCCAGGGTGTCGGCGAGGATGGACGCCTTGTCCCGGCCGCCCGTGCCCTCTTCACCGCGGCCGAGCCGGATGAAGGAGCCCAGGTCGAGCCCGCGGCCGACCTCCGCCAGCGCGCGCGAGTTGACCACCGCGGCCCGCAGCTTGGCCAGCTGGCCTTCGGGCAGGTCGGGGTGGGTGCGGTACAGCGTGTCCGTGACGACGAGGCCGAGCACGGAGTCCCCGAGGAACTCCAGCCGCTCGTTCGTCGGCAGACCGCCGTTCTCGTACGCGTAGGAACGGTGGGTCAGCGCGCGCACCAGAAGGGCGGACTCGACCTTGTAGCCGAGCCGCCCTTCCAGAAGCGTGTGGGACGAGGCCTGGTTGTCCGCCTTCTTCTTGGCGGGTGCGTCCGCCTTGGCGTCTTCCGCCTTCTTGGGACTGGACACAGTGCCTCTCACCAGCCGCTCAGACTTCGAGGACCTGGCGCTTGTTGTAGGTGCCGCAAGACGGGCACGCGATGTGCTGCTGCTTGGGCTCGTGGCAGCGCTCGCACGCAACCAGGGTGGGGACCGCAGCCTTCCACTGCGACCGGCGGTGGCGCGTGTTGCTGCGCGACATCTTCCGCTTCGGAACAGCCACGGCTACTTCTCCTGCTTCTCGTCGACGCCCGCTTCGGCGCCGCTCATCTCGTCCTTCTCGCCGTCTTCGAGTGAACCGGCGAGTCCCTGCAAAGCCGCCCAACGGATGTCGACGGCGTCGTGGTGGTGGTCCGGGTCGTCCGCGAGCCGCGCCCCGCACTCGGAGCACAGGCCCGGGCAGTCCTCCCGGCACACCGGCTGCATCGGCAGTGCGAGCACCACCGCATCGCGCAGCAGAGGTTCGAGGTCGAAGAGTCCGTCCTCGAGGAAGAACCTGTCCTCGTCGTCCTCGGCGTCGTCGCCCGGTTCCGCGATCACGCGGCCCCGGTCGTCGGCGTCAGGGTACGAGAACAGCTCCTGGAAGTCCGCTTCGAGCTCCAGCCCGACCGGCTCCAGACACCTTACGCACTCCCCCTCGGCCCGTGCACGGGCGGTGCCTGTGACGAGCACCCCTTCCATGACCGACTCGAGGCGGAGATCGAGCTCCACCGGGGTGCCTTCCGGCACTCCGATGACTCCCTGGATGCCGAGATCGGCGGGAGCGTCGATCGTGCGGGTCAGGCGCTGCAGCGCGCCAGGCCGCCGGCCCAGCTCGTGCGTGTCGAACACGAGGGGGTTGCGGTGGTCGAGGCGGGCGTTGGGAGCCATTCCTGCTTTCGATCTTCGAACTCGGAGGGCCGCCGCCCGTCGGTGTCTTCGGGCAGCGGAGATCGCGGACGTACGCGCGACCGAAGAGCCAGGATACTGGACCTTTCGCTCACGGCCCAATCCGGTGGTCGGCGGGCCGCGCCCGGCGCTACAGGCCGCGGCCCTGCTCGTACGCCCTGAGCTGCTCCGCGCTGATCATGCCGGTGTCGAACAGGCTGGTCTCGTCCAGGGCGTAGCCCTGCTGCGGCTGGTGCTGCGGGGCCTGCTGGTGGGCCTGCTGGTGGGCCTGCTGGGGGTCGTAGGCGGCCTGCTGGGGGTCGTAGCCCTGGTAGGCGGCGTAGGGGTCGGCCTGCTGGTAGCCGTAGGGGTCCTGCTGGCCGTAGCCGGTCTGCTGCGGGAAGCCGCCGTAGGGGTCGGGCTGCTCGTACGACGCGTACGCGGGCTGCGGGTCGTACGACGGCTGCTGCGGCGCCTGCTGCGGCCGCTCCGGGCGCTCGGCCGGGGCGTCCTGCTCGGCGAGCGCGGCGAGGTCGGCGAGGTAGTCGGCGTCGCTGGAGTGCTGGAAGGTGGAGGTGTCGTCGGCGAGGGCGCCGAGGTCGTCCGTGGCGATCCGGCCGTGCAGCTTCTGCCGGCCGCGGCCGACCGCCTCCAGGGTCTTGGCCAGCACCGCCTCGAAGGCGCCGAGCTTGGCGTCGACGTACTGGTCGGCGTTGTGGCGCAGGGTCTCGGGGTCGTGGCTGCGCTCGGGGGCGTCCTCGTCCTCGTAGCCGTTCTCGTCCAGGCCGGGGCCGGTGCCGAGCAGCTTCTCGCGGCCGCGGCCGACCGAGCCGAGGGTCTTGGTGAGGACGACCTCGAAGTTGGCGAGCTTGGAGTCGACGTAGTCGTCGGCCTCGGCGCGGATCTCCTCGGCCTCCTTGCGGGCCTCGGCGAGGATCCGGTCGGCCTCGGCCTGGGAGCGGCGGGCGATCTCGGTGCCGGCGATCAGCGAGCCGCGCTCGGCGTGCGCGCTCTCGATGATCCGCTCGGCCTCCCGGCGGGCCTCCTCGACCATCTGCTCACGGTCGCCGATCAGCTCCTGCGCCTGCGCGAGGGAGCCGGGCAGCGCCTGGCGCACCTCTTCCAGCATCGCGAGCAGCTCGGCGCGGTTGATCACGCAGGACGCCGACATGGGCATGGCCCGGGCGCCGGCGACCGCGGAGACGATCTCGTCGAGCTTCTTCTGCACGTCCACCTGTGCTCGCCACTCTCTACAGCCGGGATGGAGACGGACGGGACGACTGTAGTCCCATCAGGGCTTGCGCAGGCGCTTGTTCAGGGCCTCGAGCACCGGCGCGGGCACCAGGTGGGAGACGTCTCCGCCCCAGGCCGCGACCTCCTTGACCAGGGAGGAGGACAGGAAGCTGTAGGTGGGGTTGGTGGGCACGAACAGCGTTTCGACGCCGGTGAGGCCGTTGTTCATCTGGGCCATCTGCAGCTCGTAGTCGAAGTCGCTGACGGCGCGCAGGCCCTTGACGATGGCGGGGATGTCGCGCTGCTTGCAGAAGTCGACGAGGAGGCCGTGGAAGGCCTCGACCCGGACGTTGGCGTAGTCGGCGGTGACCTCGCGGATCAGCTCGATCCGCTCCTCGATGTCGAACAGGCCCTTCTTGGACTTGTTGATCATCACCGCGACGTACACCTCGTCGTACAGACGGGAGGCGCGGGCAATGATGTCGAGGTGTCCGTTGGTGATCGGGTCGAACGACCCGGGACAGACGGCGCGGCGCACTAGTGATCCCTCGCTCTCCGGTCCGGTCATCGTGCGTCTTCGCACGTAGAGGCGGCGCGACCGTACCAAAACGTTCCCTCGCCGTAGCGACGGGACCTGATCGCCTCGAAGCCGTCCGGCCACCGGAATTCGCCGCCTCTGGTGCTGCGCTCCACGGTGACGAGCGCTTGCTCAGCGAGCCAGCCTTCCGAGCGGAGTGTGAGCAGAATCTCGCGAAGATCGTGATCCGTGACGGCGTACGGGGGGTCGAGGAAGACCAGGTCGTACGGCTCTTCCGGCGCCGGTTGCCTGATGATCTGTTCCGCTTTGCCCGCTCTGACCTCAGCGCCGGGAAGGGCCAGGTTCTTCACGTTCTCCCGCACGATGCGGGCTGCCCGTGCGTCCGCTTCGACCAGGAGGGTGTGGCTCGCGCCGCGGGAGAGGGCTTCCAGGCCCACGGCGCCCGATCCGGCGTAGAGGTCCAGGACCCGTTCGCCGTCGAGGGGGCCGCCGAGGAGCGACTGCCAGGTGGAGAAGAGACCCTCGCGTGCGCGGTCGGAGGTCGGCCTGGTTCCGGTGCCGGGAGGTACCGAGAGGCGCCGTCCGCCGGCCCGGCCGGCGATCACGCGGGTCATGTGGGGTCCTTCTTCGTGGGCGGCTTTCCGTTCATTGTGGCTCACCCCTTTTCCAGGTACTGCTCCCTCTCCTCGTCCAGCAGGGCGTCCAGCGCCGTACGCAGGCCCGGCAGGCCCTGAAGCTCCGGGTCCGCCGCCACCAGGGCCGTCGCCTCCGCTCTCGCCTCCGCGATGACCTCCTCGTCCTCGATGACCGCGAGGACGCGCAGGGAGGAGCGGGCGCCGGACTGGGCCTGGCCGAGGACGTCGCCCTCGCGGCGCTGCTCCAGGTCGATGCGGGAGAGCTCGAAGCCGTCGAGGGTGGCGGCGACCGCGTTCAGCCGCTGGCGTGCGGCACTGGCCTCGGGCATCTCGGTGACCAGCAGGCACAGGCCGGGCGCCGAGCCCCGGCCGACGCGGCCGCGCAGCTGGTGGAGCTGGGAGACGCCGAAGCGGTCGGCGTCCATGATGACCATGACCGTGGCGTTGGGGACGTTGACGCCCACCTCGATGACCGTGGTGGCGACCAGGACGTCGGTCTCGCCGGCCGCGAAGCGGCGCATCACCGCGTCCTTGTCGTCGGGGTGCATACGGCCGTGGAGGACCTCCACCTTCAGCCCTTGCAGGGGGCCGCGGCCCAGTTGGTCGGCGACGTCGAGGACGGCCAGCGGCGGGCGCTTCTCCGCCTCGTCCTCGGGCGACTTCTGCCTGGCCTTCTTCGGATCGTCCTCCTCGTCCCCGATCCGGGGGCAGACGACGTACGCCTGGTGGCCGCCTCCCGCCTCCTCGCGGACGCGCTCCCAGGCCCGGGCGAGGAAGTGGGGCTTGTCGGCAGCGGGGACGACGTGGCTGGCGATCGGGGAGCGGCCGGCCGGGAGCTGGTCGAGGACCGAGGTCTCCAGGTCGCCGAAGACCGTCATGGCGACCGTGCGCGGGATCGGGGTGGCCGTCATCACCAGCAGGTGCGGGGGCTGTCTGCCCTTGCCGCGCAGGGCGTCGCGCTGCTCGACTCCGAAGCGGTGCTGCTCGTCGACCACGACCAGGCCGAGGTCGTGGAACTGGACCTTGTCCTCGATCAGGGCGTGCGTGCCGATGACGATGCCGGCCTCACCGGTGACCAGGTCCAGCAGGGCCTGGCGGCGGGCGGCGGCGCCCATGGAGCCGGTGAGCAGGACGACCTTGGTGGCGTGCTCGGCGCCGCCCAGCATGCCTCCCTCGGCCAGCTCGCCCATCATCTCGGTGACCGAGCGGTGGTGCTGCTGGGCGAGCACCTCGGTGGGCGCGAGCATCGCGGCCTGCCCGCCCGCGTCGACCACGGCGAGCATGGCGCGCAGGGCCACCAGCGTCTTGCCGCTGCCGACCTCTCCTTGCAGCAGCCGGTGCATCGGGTGCTCGGTGGCCAGGTCGCCGAAGATCTCTTCGGAGACCTTGCGCTGGCCCTCGGTGAGGGTGAAGGGCAGGCGGTCGTCGAAGGCGGCCAGGAGGCCGTCGGGCCTGGGCTTGCGGGGGACGGCGGGGAGCTGGGCGTCGGCGTGGCGGCGGCGGGCCAGGGCGACCTGGAGGACGAAGGCCTCGTCCCACTTCAGGCGGGCCCGGGCGTCGGCGATGTCGGCCTTGGTGTGCGGGCGGTGGATCTTGAGCAGGGCCTCGGGGAGCGGGAGCAGACCGCGCCCCTCGCGGAGGGCGGGCGGCAGCGGGTCCAGGGCCTCCTGGGCGGTGGGCAGCACGGTCTGGACCGCCTTGCCGATCTTCCAGGACTCCAGTTTCGCGGTGGCCGGGTAGATGGGAATCAGGGCGCCGGCCCAGCTCTCCACCGTCTCGTCGCTGTCGCCGCGCAGCAACTCATAGGCGGGGTGGGCGAGTTGCAGGCGGCGGTTGAACACGGAGACCTTGCCCGCGAACAGCGCGCGGGTGCCCGGCAGCAGCTCCTTGTGGGGCTTGTGGACGCCGTTGCCGAAGAAGACCAGCTGGAGCCGGCCGCTGCCGTCGGTGATCGTGACCTCCAGCCGCTGGCCCTTGCCGCGGGGCGCCTTGGCGGAGGCGAAGGTGTGCAGGCGGGCGTCGGCGACCTGCGCGACCACCGTGACGTGCTCGTCCATGGGCAGGTCGGCGAGCCGGGTGAGCTGGCCGCGCTCCTCGTATCTGCGCGGGTAGTGGTGGAGGAGGTCGCCGACGGTGTGCAGGCCGAGGTGCTCGGCCATCACCTTCGCGGTGGCGGGGCCGAGCACCGACTTCAGTGGCTGCTTCAGTGGTTCTTCCAGTCCGTGCACGAGATCCATTGCACACCACGGCACAGACAATGCCGTACACGTCATAGGAAAGTCCTGGTCGGGCCGACTGCTCCGGCTCTAGGATGGCGCGCTCCGGCCATCCTTCGCGGTCACCGCCCCACCTCGGACCGCCCGACCCCGCGCCGATGTCCCTCCCCCCTGCGGCGCTGCGACGATGGACAACCAGAGCTCACAGACATCCCACAGCCCCCTCTCACCTCACATGTTCCAGGTCGACCTGCGCGGTCTGGTGGATCTGCTCTCCCATCACCTCTACTCCAGCCCCAGGGTCTATCTGCGCGAGCTGCTGCAGAACGCCGTCGACGCCATCACGGCCCGGCGGGGTGAGGATCCGTGCGCCCCGGCCCGGGTGCGGTTGTACGCCGACGGCGGCGGCCTGCGCGTGGAGGACAGCGGGATCGGGCTCACCGAGGCGGACGTGCACGATCTGCTGGCGACCATCGGGCGCAGTTCCAAGCGCGCCGAGGGCCTGGAGGAGACCCGCTCGGGCTTCCTCGGCCGGTTCGGCATCGGCCTGCTCGCCTGTTTCCTGGTCGCCGAGCGGATCCGGGTGGTCAGCCGCAGCGCCCGTACGCCCGGCGCACCACCGGTGGAGTGGACGGCGTGCGACGACGGCTCGTACACCGTGCGGACCCTGCCCGGCTCCGCGCGGCCCGAGCCGGGTACGACCGTCCACCTGACCGCGCGGCCCGGGGCGGCCGAGTGGCTGACGCCGGAGCGGGTGCTGAGCCTGGCCCGCGACTTCGGCTCGCTGCTGCCGTACGACGTCCGGGTGGGCGAGGAGCCGGTCACCGGTCTGCCCGCGCCCTGGGACCGGCCGTATCCGAGCCCGGCGGGCAGAAGGGTGGCGCTGGCCCGGCACTGCCACGAGCTGTTCGGGTTCAGGCCGCTGGACTCGATCGATCTGGACGTGCCGCTGGCCGGGATCCGCGGGGTGGCCTATGTGCTGCCGGCGGCCGTGAGCCCGGCACAGCGGGCGGGCCACCGGGTGCACCTGAAGGGCATGCTGCTGACCGACCGGGCCGAACAGCTGCTGCCCGACTGGGCGTTCTTCGTGCGCTGCGTGCTGGACACCGACACTCTGCGGCCCACGGCCTCGCGGGAGTCGCTGTACGAGGACGAGACGCTGGCCGCCGTGCGGGAGGCGCTCGGCGAGCGGATCCGCTCCTGGCTGACGGGGCTCGCCGCCGGCGATCCGGAGCGGCTGACGGCCTTCCTCTCCGTGCACCACCTGGGGGTGAAGTCCCTCGCCCGGCACGACCGCGGCATGCTGCGCACGATGCTGCCCTGGCTGCCGTTCGAGACGACCGACGGGCAGCTGTCCCTGGAGGAGTTCGCGCAGCGGCACCCGGTGGTGCACTTCACCCGGACCGTCGAGGAGTACCGGCAGGTCGCGCCGATCGCCTCCGCGCAGGGCATCGGGGTGGTCAACGGCGGCTACACCTACGACGGCGACCTGGTCGAGGCGCTGCCGTCGGTGCGGCCGGGGACGGTGGTCGCCGAGCTGGACGCGGACACCGTGACCGCGCACCTCGACGCGGTCGATCCGGGCGAGGAGGCGGCCCTGTCCGGCTTCCTCGCGGCCGCGCGGGCGACACTCGACCCCCTGGGCTGTGACGTCGTCCTGCGGGCCTTCCATCCGCTGTCCGTGCCCGCGCTGCACCTGGACGACCGGGCGGCGCGGCACGAACAGGCCCGCGCGGCGGCCGAGGAGCAGTCCGACGACCTGTGGGCGGGCATCCTCGGCTCGCTGCGCGGCAGCGCCCCGCGTGCGCGTCTGGTGCTCAACCACCTCAACCCCCTGGTGCGCAGGATCAGTTCGCTGCGGGACCCCGAGCTGATCGGCACGGCGGCCGAGTCGCTGTACGGGCAGGCCCTGCTGAGGGCGCAGCGACCGCTCGGGCCCGCCGACTCGGCGCTGCTGAACCGGGCGTTCATCGGCCTGCTGGAGTGGGCCACACACGGGGAGGGCGACCGCTGATGGAGGAGATCACGGACTTCGACGCGCTGCGCCGGGCGATGGCGGAGAACGCCGAGGAACCGGAGGGCCCGGCCCGCAACGCGCGCGCGGAGCGGCTGGTCGCCGCCGCCGAGTCGCTCGGCAGTGCGCCGGCCGTCGTCGAGGCGCTCGGGCACCAGCTGAAGGTCTACAACTACAGCTCCGATAAGGACAGGATGTTCGTCCCGTTCGCGCGGCTGCTGCGCATGTGGGACGAGCGGCCCGAGGACTTCGACGCGTACGAGGCGCACTCGCTGCACTGGGTCTTCAAGTGGATGTCGGCGGGCATGCTGGACCAGCCGCACATCCCGCTGGCCTCCGTCGAGAAGTGGCTCGGCGAGATGGAGCACCGCTACCGGCTCGCCGGGTACTCCGAACGGGCCGTGCGCGCCGCCGAGTTCGGTGTGGCCGCGCACGTCGGGGACCTGGCGCGGGCGGAGCGGGCGTACGCGGCGTGGCTCGCCGCGGACCGCGACGACATGGCCGACTGCCCCGCGTGCGAGCTGCACGGGCAGGGCGCCTGGCAGGCCGAGCGGGGCCGGGACGCGGCGGCGCTGGAGCTGTGGGCGCCGGTGCTTCGGGGCGAGTTCGTCTGCGCCCACGAGCCGCACACCGTGCTGGCCGCCTCGCTGGCCCCGCTGCTGCGCCTGGGCCGGCTGGACGAGGCCCGCGCCAACCATCTGCGGGGCTTCCGGCTCGTCCGCCCGATGGAGTCGATGCGCGCCGCGTACGCCGACCACGTGGAGTTCTGCGCGCTGACCGGCAACGAGGCGCGGGGTCTGGAGCTGCTCGCCGAACGGCCCGCGTACTTCACGGACACCGGGCATCCGCGCAGCCGGCTGGAGTTCCTGGCCGTGGTGACGCTGCTGACGGACCGGCTGACCGAGCTGGGCCTGGGCGCCCAGCGGGTGCCGGGGCCCGCCGGGCGGACCTGGACGGCGAGCGGACTCGCCGCCCACGCGCGCGCGGAGACGCTGGACCTGGCCGAGCGGTTCGACCGGCGCAACGGCACCTCGTACGTCGGCGACCGGGCACGCGCGCGTATGGCCCGGCGGCCGCCGGCGGACCGGCTGCCGCTGGGCGTCCGCACGGCGCGCCCGGCGCCGGCCCCGGCGGCCGCGCCCCCGGCGTCCGAGGCGCGGGACGAGCCCGGCCTCGTGGCCCTGCTCGCCGAGGCCCGGCGGCTGTCCCGGACGCTGCGCCCGCACGCCCTGGAGGCCTGGGCGGCGGTGGCGCGGGCCGCGCAGGGCGTGGACTTGGAGCCGCTGGCCCGCGCGGAGATCGCCGACCACGAGGCGATCGCCCGCGGCCCCGAGGGCGTCGGCCTGTTCGAGCGGGCGGCGGCTCTGTACGCGGAGGCGGGCGATCCCGGCGAGGCCCTGGCGGCACGCGCGCGTGGAGCGTATGTCCGCGCCCTCGCGGGCGACCCCGGCGCCGCCCTGGACACGGTCGACGCCCTGTACGACGAGGTCCTCGCCCTGTACGCCGAGGAGGCGACCGGCCTGCGTCAGACGGCGGCGGTGGTGATGAGCCGGACGCGGGTGCTGATGCGCTGCGCGCACGAGGGAGCCGGGGGGCTCGCCGCCCCGGAGACGTTCACCCGGGCCGAGCGGGCCGTGCGGGAGGTGCTCGCGCTGGTCGGCGGGCGGACCGGGGAGGACGTACGGCTGGCCGCGCGGGCCGCGGAGGCGCGGGGGATGCTCGCCGAGCTGGCCGTGCTGCGCGGGGACGGCGGGCGGGCCGCGGAGCTGTTCCGGCGGACGGCCGAGGAGTACGTGAACGCCGGGCTGCCGTGGTTCGCGGTGGAGTACGAGGCCCAGGTCGCCGCGCTGGCCCATCAGGCCGGTGACGCGGCCGGGGCGGAGCGGGCGCTGCGCTCCGCCCTGGAACACGGCGGGCCGTACGTGGAGCCGGCCGGGCGGGCCCGGCTGCATCTGCAGCTCGCCGAGGTGACCGGCGCGCGCGGTGCGGTCGCCGAGGCCGCCGAGCACGCGCTGCAGGCCGCGCACTGGGCCGACGAGGCGGGCGAGGGCGGCACGCTGGGCGCCTGGGCGCGGCAGGCGCTGGGCGGGCACCTGCTCCGCCGGGGCCGCTGCGCGGAGGCCGCCGAGGTGCTGGAGTCGGCGCTGGCCGACCTGTCCGCCGACACGCACGGCGACGGGGCCGTCGTACAGGCGCTGTGGTGGCTCGGCGACTGCCTGGACGAGCTGGGCGACCATCGCGCGGCGGCCGAACGCCGGCTGCGCGCGGCCGCGATCGCCCGGCACTGGCCCGAGCAGCAGGACCACGCCACGCTCGCCCATCTCGCCGCCGAGTCCCTGGGCAAGGCCGGTCTGCCGGCGGAGGCCGACCAGGCGTACGCGCGTGCGGGCGAACTGTGGCGGGCCCTGGGCAACCCGGCCTTCCTCGTCCGCTCGCTGCGGGCCCGCGGCTGGCTGGCGCTGCACCGGGAGGACGGAGCGGAGGCCGCCCGGCAGCGGATGGCGGAGGCGGTGCGGGAGTGCGAGCGAGCGGTCCGGGCGGCGGCCGGCCCGGTGGCCCGGCAGCAGCTGACGGAGGAACTGGCGCACACCCACCGCCAGTTCGGCGAACTGCTGGTCCGCTCGGTGACCGAGCAACCCGAAGAGGCCGGGGAACTGCACATGCCTGCGGGTCCGGGGGACGCCGAGGACGAGGAGGTGCGGGCGGTGTTCGAGGCGGCCCTGGTTCAGCTGGACCGGGCGGCCACGCTGTTCGGCGCCCTGGGCGCGAGCGGGCTGGACGACCGCACCGGAGCCGAGATCGCCGCCGGCCGGCTGGCGGCCGTGCTGGGCCGTCCCGCCGAGGCGGCTGCACGCGCGCGTGCGGTGCTCGCGGCCTACGAGGACGCCGGCGACGAGGACGAGACCGTCCAGGCACGGCGGGCGGAGGCCAGGGAGCTGCTGGGGCCCGGCGGATGAGGCGGGCGCGTCAGGCGGGCGGTGACGCCGGGTCGCTCCACACCGTCGCTCCGCGCCGTCACTCCACGCCGATGAGCAGCAGCGTCCCCTGGCGGCCGCCTTGGTACACCACGGTGTCCACGGCGAGGTAGGACTCCCGTACCCGGGCCTGGAGCTGGTCGGCGACGGCCTGCGGGGCCTCGTCGCCGACGACCAGGGTGACCAGTTCGCCGCCGGCCTGGAGCATCCGGTCCAGGACGGTCCGGGCGGTGGCGGTGACATCGGAGCCGATCACCGCGACGTCGCCGTCGATGAGCCCGAGCACGTCCCCGGCCTGGCAGATGCCGGCCGTCGTCCAGGACTGGCGCTCGGCGACGACGACCTCGGCGTACCGGGTGGCGCCCGCCGCCGCGGTCATCTGGACGACGTCCTCGTCGAACCGGCGCTGCGGCTCGTGCACGGCGAGCGCGGCGATGCCCTGGACCGCCGAGCGGGTCGGGATCAGGGCCACCCGGATGCCCTCGGTGCGGGCCTGCTCGGCGGCCGCCGCGGCCGTGTGCCGCAGCTCGGCGTCGTTGGGCAGCAGGACGACCTCGCGCGCGTGCGCCCGCCGTACGGCCTGCACCAGCTCCCCGCTCGCGGGCGGCTCCCCGGGGCGCGCGAGCACGGTCGTGGCGCCCGCCTCGGTGTAGAGCCCGGCCAGGCCCTCGCCCGGTACGACGGCGACGACGGCCCGCTGGGCACGCTCGCGCGGCGGCCGCTCGCCGCCCGTGTGCACGTCTCCGAGCCCGAAGTGGGTGATCCGGATCCGGTGCGGACGCCCGGCCTCCACGCCCGCCTCCACGGCGGCGCCGGCGTCGTCGACGTGCACATGGACGTTCCACAGCCCGTCGCCGCCCACCACGACCAGGGAGTCGCCGAGCGCGTCGAGGCGGTCCCGGAGCCGGGCCACGGCCGTGTCGTCGGCCTCCAGGAGATAGATCACCTCGTAGGCGGGGCCGCCGGTGCCGTCGGTGTCCGCGCACCCCTCCGCACCGGACGCGCTCACGCTCGCGGACCCAACGGAACCGGCGCCCGGAGCCTCGGCCGCCTCCCGTACGGCAGGGATCTCGCGCACGGCAGGGATCTCGCCGGCGGCCCGGCACCCCGGCACCCCCGACGCCTCCACCACGGCAGGCGTCCCGCCCTCCGCCCGACTCCGGCTCCCCGGAACCGCTGCCGCGCCGCCTACCGCCGCAGTCTCCCGTGCCGCCGAGCAAGCCTCCGAAGGGGAAGCCTCCCGCACCACCGCGGGAGCCTCCCGCACCGTCTCGCCCGTGAGCGTCTCCACCAGCGCGCCCAGCACCGCCACCAGGCCCCGGCCGCCCGCGTCGACCACTCCGGCACGGCCGAGCACGCCGAGCTGGTCCGGGGTGGCCGCCAGGGCCGTGCAGGCGCCGTCGTAGGCCGCTCGCGCGACCGTCCGGCAGTCGCCGTCGGCCTCCTCGGCGGCGTCCGCGGCGGCCGAGGCGACGGTGAGCACCGTGCCCTCGACCGGGTGGGCCACGGCCTGCCGGGCGGAGTCGGCGGCCCGCCGCAGCGCCAGCCGCAGCCCCGCGCCGTCGCCGCGCGCCCCCTCCCCGCCTTCGCCGAGCACCTGCGCCATGCCGCGCAGCAGCTGCGCCAGGATCGTCCCCGAGTTGCCGCGGGCCCCGATGAGCGCCCCGTGGGCCATCGCCTGCACGGTGTCCGCCAGCGAGGGCTCCCCGGTGCCCGTCCCGTACCCGGCGAAGACCGCCTCCACGGCCGTCGCCGCCGACTCCACGGTGAGGTAGAGATTGGTTCCGGTGTCGCCGTCGGCCACCGGGTACACGTTGATCGCGTCGATCTCCTCACGCGCGCGCCCCAGGGCCCCGAGCGCCCGACCGCACCAGGTGCGCACCGCGAGAGCATCGAAGAATGTCTGCGGCACCTGCGCCACCTGCGCCTCCCTGAGCCGGTCGTACGTGGGACGCAGCGTAGACCCCGTACGGGCGTCCGCCGGAAGAGGGCCGTGAGCCGGCCCTGAGCTGCCATGGTAGTTTCGTTGTACGGGCGCAGCCGTTGTATGCTGCTCCGGTTGCCCGATCCTGATCGGGCCATTCCCCTGGCAGCGCCACTCAAGATCTCAGGTCTTAGGATCTCGATCCCGGCATGCCGGGATCAACCGTAAGTGCATCTGAAGTCTTTGGAGTGACCCGTGGCTGCCAACTGCGACGTCTGCGGCAAGGGGCCGGGCTTCGGCAACAACATCTCGCACTCGCACCGCCGTACGTCCCGCCGCTGGAACCCGAACATCCAGCGTGTGCGTACCGTGGTCGGCGGGACGCCGAAGCGCGTGAACGCTTGCACCTCGTGCATCAAGGCCGGCAAGGTCGGGCGCTGACGCTACATCCCCCACTCTCGACTTCGCTCGAGCGGGGGGACCCCCATCCGCGCGCGGCCACTGTCTGGTTCGCTGCAAAAAGCCGGTCCACCTCAGGGTGGGCCGGCTTTTTGCCGTACCCGGGGGCCGGTATCAGCCACGCAGGCGCCAGCCATGGTCCACCGGCCCGATCCCCGCTCCCAGCGAGAACCCCGCGGCGATCGCGCCCGTGACGTACTCCTTGGCCGCCGTGACCGCCTCCGGCACGCTCAGGCCCTTCGCCAGGCCCGACGCGATCGCGGAGGCCAGCGTGCAGCCTGTGCCGTGGGTGTGCCGGTTGTCGTGGCGCGGGGCGCGCAGCCAGTGCTCCGCCGAGCCGTCCGTGAGCAGGTCCACGGCATCGCCGGACAGATGGCCGCCCTTGATCAGCACCCAGCGCGGCCCGTACTCCAGCACGGCCGCCGCGGCCCGGCGCAGATCGTCCTCCGATTCCACGCGGATCCCTGTGAGTTGCGCCACCTCGTCCAGGTTCGGTGTCGCCACCGTGGCCGCCGGGAGCAGCTTGGCGCGCACGGAGTCCAGCGCGGAGGCGGCGAGCAGCGGGTCGCCGTGCTTGGAGACGCCCACCGGGTCGACCACGGCCGGCGCGTCCGTGCCGGAGATCAACTCGGCGACCGCCTCGACCAGTTCCGCCGAGGCCAGCATCCCGGTCTTGACGGCCTGGACGCCGATGTCGTCGACCACGCTGCGGTACTGGGCCCGCACCGCTTCCACGGGCAGTTCCCAGGCGCCCTGGACGCCCAGCGAGTTCTGCGCGGTAACGGCGGTGATCACGCTCATCCCGTGCACGCCGAGCGCGAGCATCGTCTTCAGGTCGGCCTGGACGCCGGCGCCGCCGCCGGAGTCGGAGCCGGCCACGGTCAGGACCCTCGGCAGGCTCATGACTCGATGTCCCCGAAGTGGTCCCAGCCGCCCTTGCTGGTCCAGGGCGCCCCGTCGACGGTGACCTGGGGCAGCGCGGAGGGGTTGAGGACCTCGCCGATGACCTTCCAGCGGGCCGGGAGCTTGGTGTCCGGCGGGAAGGTCGCGACGATCGCGTGGTCCTCTCCCCCGGTCAGCACCCACTGCAGCGGATCCACGCCGACGGCCTGCCCGATGTCGTTCATCTGCGAGGGGATGTCGATCGCGCCGGAGCGGATGTCGATGCGGACCTTGCTGGCCTCGGCGATGTGCCCGAGGTCGGCGATCAGCCCGTCGCTCACGTCGCACATCGCGGTCGCGCCGAGCCCGGCCGCCGCCGGGCCCGCGTGGTACGGCGGCTCGGGGCGCCGGTGGGCCTCGACGAACGCGCGCGGGGAGCGGAAACCGCGCGAGAGGACCGCGTAACCGGCCGCGGACCAGCCCAGCCAGCCCGTGACGGCCACCAGGTCGCCGGGCTGGGCTCCGGCGCGCGTGACGGGCTCCTGGTTGCGCAGATCGCCGAGCGCGGTGATCGACACCATGATCGTGTCACCCCGCACCACGTCGCCGCCGACCACGGAGGCGCCCGCCACCTGGCACTCGTCGCGCAGGCCGTCCATCAGCTCGCTCGGCCAGGTCACCGGCAGTTCGGCGGGGACGACGAGGCCGAGCAGCAGGGCGGTGGGCACGGCGCCCATGGCCGCGATGTCCGCCAGGTTCTGGGCCGCCGCCTTGCGCCCGACGTCGTACGCCGTGGACCAGTCGCGACGGAAGTGCCGGCCCTCCAGCAGGATGTCGGTGCTCGCCACCACCCGCCGGTCGGGAGCGGCGACCACCGCGGCGTCGTCGCCGGGCCCGATCCGGACCGCCGGGGTGGTGGTGAGACGGGAGGTGAGCTCCCTGATGAGCCCGAACTCCCCGAGCTCACCAACAGTGCCCTTCATCGCCCTTGCTCCCCTTCTCTGCCATGCCGTGTCCACTCGCGCGTCATCAGTGTCCCCGATACGGTCGAGGTGACTGTCGATACGGTCCCGTCGACCGCCGACACGGTCCGCCCGGCCGTGGAGACGCTCGCGAGACCGTCAACTTCGGTCGTGCCTGCACCCTGGCGCGCAAGCCCGGTCCCCGCAGGTCTCCCCGCGGAGAGCGGCGACGCGATACCGTGGCGTTCCTTTTCCCCACATGATCCTCGTGGCCGCCCTGGAGGTTCCGTGGTACAGGCGTACATCCTGATCCAGACGGAGGTCGGCAAGGCGTCGACCGTCGCCGAGACGATCAGCAAGATCCCTGGAGTCATCCAGGCCGAGGACGTGACGGGACCGTACGACGTCATCGTGCGCGCCCAGGCCGACACGGTCGACGACCTCGGCCGCATGGTGGTCGCCAAGGTCCAGCAGGTGGACGGCATCACCCGCACCCTGACCTGTCCGGTCGTGCATCTGTAGCCCCCGTCTACCCTTGGCCGGTGAACATCTTCCGTCACCGGCCGCTCGCCCTGCTCGCGCCCTCGCTGCTGATCGCGGTCGCGGGCTGCTCCTCAGCAGACGACAGCGCCACCGTCGCGGTTCCCAGCCCCGACGCGAGGACGGCGGCGGTGTGCCGGGATCTGCACCGCGTGCTGCCGAGCACGCTCGACGGACGTCGCCGTGACGACCCCGCACCCCGGTCCGCCTACACGGCGGGCTGGGGAAACCCGGCGATCATACTGCGCTGCGGTGTCGTACGGCCGCCGAAGATGATCGACCCGAAGGTGGCCGAGGGCGGCGATCCCGACGCGATCGCGGGCGGTGTGAACGGCGTCGACTGGCTGATGGAGAAGCAGGGCGACGGCACCTGGCGGTTCACCACCGCCAACCGCGTGGCCTATGTGCAGATCACCCTGCCTCGGGGGATGTCCGCGCAGGACGAGGGCACCGCGGTCCTCACCGATCTCGCCCCGGCCGTGAAGAAGGCGATCCCCGAAGGGATCGCCTCCATGAAGTGAGCTGCGGGCTCAGCGCAGCCCGGTGGGACGCCGCAGCGCGGCCTGCACCAGGCGGTCGATCAGCTCCGGGTAGCTCACGCCGCTGGCCTGCCACATCTGCGGGTACATCGAGATCGGCGTGAAGCCGGGCAGGGTGTTGATCTCGTTGATCACGAACTCGCCGTCCTCGGTGAGGAAGAAGTCCGCGCGGACCAGGCCCTCGCAGGAGACCGCCTCGAAGGCCTGCACGGCGAGCTCCCGCACCCGGTCGGTCTGCTCCTCGGTGAGCGGCGCGGGGACGATGCCGGGCGTGGAGTCGATGTACTTGGCCTCGAAGTCGTAGTACGCGTGCGTGTCGGGCGGCGGGATCTCGGCCGGCACGGAGGCGCGCGGCCCGTCCTCGAACTCCAGGACGCCGCACTCGATCTCCCGGCCCCGCACGGCGGCCTCGACCAGGATCTTCGGGTCGTGGGCCTGCGCGGTGGCGATCGCCTCGTCCAGGCCGGACAGGTCGTCGACCTTGGTGATGCCGATGGACGAGCCCGCGCGCGCGGGCTTCACGAACAGCGGCCAGCCGTGCTCGCCGGCGAAGTCGATGATCTTCTTGCGGGCGGCGGACTCGTCGCGCTCCCACTCGCGCGGCCGGATCACCACGTAGGGGCCGACCTCGAGCCCGTAGGACGTGAAGATCCGCTTCATGTACTCCTTGTCCTGGCCGACGGCCGAGGCGAGCACACCGGCGCCCACGTACGGCACTCCGGACAGCTCCAGCAGGCCCTGGAGGGTGCCGTCCTCGCCGTACGGGCCGTGCAGCACCGGGAACACGACGTCGACCTCGCCGAGCGCCTTGGGGACCGCGCCGGGCTCGCTGTAGACGACCTCGCGGCTGGCCGGGTCGACCGGGAGCACCACGCCGCCGTCGGCGGACTCCGCCAGTTCCTCGACGGCGGGCAGCCGGCGGTCGGTGATGGCCATCCGCTCCGGCTCGTCCGCGGTGAGCACCCAACGGCCCTCCCGCGTGATGCCGATCGGCAGGACGTCGTACTTCGACCGGTCGATGGCCTTGAGGACCGCGCCGGCGGTGACCATGGAGATCCCGTGTTCGGAACTGCGCCCGCCGAACACGACGGCCACACGCGGCTTGCGCGACGGCTGCTCGGGGCTGTGGGGAAGGTTCTCGGTGCTCATATCGCGATGAGAGTACCCGTTGGTATCCCCCGAGTCAGCGCCCGCTCGGCCGCCGTGACTGCGTGTCCCCGGCGCGGTCGCTCAGCGTCGTGGACCTGGCCGTTTCAGTGCCGCTCGGGCTTGGCGGTGCGCGACATCAGCTCCTTGACGGCGACCACCGGCGACTTGCCCTCGTGGACGATGGCGACGACCGTCTCGGTGAGGGGCATGTCGACGCCGTGCCGGCGGGCCAGATCCAGCACGGACTCGCAGGACTTGACGCCCTCGGCGGTCTGCTTGGTGACCGCGATGGTCTCCTCCAGGGTCATGCCCTTGCCGAGGTTGGTGCCGAAGGTGTGGTTCCGGGACAGCGGCGAGGAGCAGGTCGCCACCAGGTCGCCGAGTCCGGCGAGTCCGGAGAAGGTCAGCGGGTCGGCGCCCAGGGCCATGCCGAGCCGGGTGGTCTCGGCCAGGCCGCGGGTGATGAGCGAGCCCTTGGCGTTGTCGCCGAGGCCCATGCCGTCGGCGATGCCGACCGCGAGGCCGATGACGTTCTTGACCGCGCCGCCCAGTTCGCAGCCGACGACGTCGGTGTTGGTGTACGGCCGGAAGTACGGCGTGTGGCAGGCGGCCTGCAGGCGGCGGGCGACGGCCTCGTCGGTGCAGGCGACGACGGCGGCGGCCGGCATGCGGGCGGCGATCTCCCGGGCCAGGTTGGGGCCGGTGACGACCGCGATGCGCTCGGCGCCGACCTTGGCGACGTCCTCGACGACCTCGCTCATCCGCATGGCGGAGCCGAGTTCGACGCCCTTCATCAGGGACACGAGCACGGTGTGCGGGGCGAGCAGCGGGGACCATTCGGCGAGGTTGGCGCGCAGGGTCTGGGAGGGGACGGCGAGGACGGTGAAGTCCGCGTCCCGCAGGGCCTCGGCGGCCTCGGAGGTGGCCCGGAGGTTCTCCGGGAGTTCGACGCCGGGCAGGTAGTCGGGGTTGGTACGGGTCGAGTTGACCGCCTCGGCCAGCTCGGGGCGGCGGGCCCACAGGGTCACCTCGCAGCCCGCGTCGGCGAGGACCATACCGAAGGCGGTGCCCCATGAGCCGGTGCCCATGACCGCCGCCTTGACCGCCTTGCTCACTTGCCCTGCCCCTCCGGTTCCTTGCCCTTGATCTGCGCCGTCTGCGCCCGGGTGCGGCGCCGCTGCTCGATCCGCTCGCGGCGCGGGTCGTAACGGGTCTCGGGCGCCTTCTCGCCGCGGATCTCCTCCAGCAGGCGGGTGATGGCCGCCATGATGTCCTCGGTGGCCTCCTTGAGCAGCTCCGGGGTCATCTCCTTGTCGTAGAAGCGGGAGAGGTCCACGGGCGGGCCGGCGAGCACGTGATGCGTCTTGCGCGGGAAGAGGTCGGGCTTCTTCGCGTACGGCGGCAGCAGTTCGTTGGCGCCCCACTGGGCGATCGGGATGACCGGGCACTTGGTCTGCAGGGCGACCCGGGCGGCGCCGGTCTTGCCGGTCATGGGCCAGCCGTTCGGGTCGCGGGTGAGGGTGCCCTCGGGGTAGAAGGCGACGCACTCGCCGCGCTCCACGGCGTCGATCGCGGCGCGGAAGGCGCTGAGCGCGTCGGTCGACTCCCGGTAGACGGGGATCTGCCCGGTGCCGCGCATGGCGGCGCCGACGAATCCCTTCTTGAAAAGCCCGCTCTTCGCGAGGAATCGCGGAACCCGTCCGGTGTTGTACTGATAGTGCGCGTACGCGAAGGGATCCACGTGGGAATTGTGGTTCACCACGGTGATAAATCCGCCCTCGGCCGGAATGTGCTCCATTCCACGCCAGTCCCGCTTGATCAGAACCACCAGCGGCGGTTTGCAGATCACCGCGGCGAAGCGGTACCAGAAGCCGATTCTGCGGCGGGGCACAAGGACACCTTCCTCTAGGGCTGTCATCCCGGCGGGGGGCCGCACAAGTGTCGCTCCGAGCCGCCGGTCTGTCGAGGACACCGTACGCCCCGAGGGTCGGACGGCCTCAGGGTCCGGGGACAATGATCGTGACGAGTGAGGGACGGTACGCCGGTGCAGTGGACCTTGGTCATCCCCCTGAAACCCCTGGCCCGGGCCAAGAGCAGGCTCTCGGACACCGCGGCGGACGGCGTGCGGCCGGGTCTCGCCCTGGCGTTCGCGCAGGACACGGTGAGCGCGGCGCTGGCGTGCGGCACGGTGGCGGATGTGGTGGTCGTCACGGACGACGAGCTGGCGGGACGCGAGCTGGCGGCGCTGGGCGCGCGGATCGTCCCGGACGCGCCGGCGAGCGGTCTGAACGCCGCCCTGGCGCACGGGGCGGCGGTCGTACGGCACTCGCGTCCGCGCGCGCCCGTCGCGGCCCTGAACGCGGATCTGCCCGCGCTGCGTCCGGCGGAACTGGCCGTGGTACTCGGCGCGGCGGCGCCTTTCCCGCGGGCGTTTCTCGCGGATGCGGCGGGGGTTGGCACGACGTTGCTGGCCGCGGGACCGGACGGGGAATTGCGGCCGGAATTCGGGGTGGATTCCCGCTCCCGGCACCGGGCCTCGGGGGCGGCGGAACTGTCGGTGTCCGGCGTCGATTCGGTACGGCAGGACGTGGACACCGGGGACGACCTGCGCGCGGCGCTGGCGCTGGGGGTCGGGCCGTTCACGGCGGCGGTGTCGGCGGGATTGCTGATCCCGGGGTCGTGAGGGCGTCCGCGGCCGCGCCCCCGCGGCGAAACCCGTACCCGTCGCGCGCACTACGCTGCTGCCATGCAAGCCACCGCATACACGTACGACCCCGAAACCCGCAGCGGGCAGGTGCTGCTCGACGACGGCACCCCCGTGCCCTTCGACGCCGCGGCGTTCGACAAGGGCGGCCTGCGACTGCTGCGTCCCGGGCAGCGCGTGCGGATCGAGACCGAGGGGCGGGGGGACGCCCTGCGGATCACTCTGGTGACCCTTCAAACGCTGTAACCGCCTTGCACACGCCGCGGGCCGGACTCCCAGGAGGAGTCCGGCCCGGCGCGTGAGTGCCTCGGCGTCCTACGACGTCGCCTTGCGGGCGGTGGCCTTCTTGGCGGTGGTCTTGCGGGCCGTCGACTTCTTGGCCGGGGCCTTCTTCGCGGTGACCTTCTTCGCCGGGGCCTTCTTGGCCGTCGCCTTCTTGGCGGTGGTCTTCTTCGCGGCGGTGGTCTTGGCGGTCGCCGTGGTCTTCTTGGCGGGCGCCTTCTTCGCCGTGGTCTTCTTGGCGGCGGCCGTCGTCTTCTTGGCGGTCGTCTTCTTGGCGGCGGTGGTCTTCGCCGCGCCCGTCTTCTTGGCGGCGGCCTTCTTGCCCGCGGCCTTGGAGATGGTGGGCGGCGGGCCGGACAGGCTGCCCTTGGGCGCCTTCTTGACGGCGACCTCGCCACCGCGCGGCAGCTTCTTCGAGCCGCTCACCAGGTCCTTGAACCCCTGGCCGGCGCGGAACCGCGGCACGGAGGTCTTCTTGACCCGAACCCGCTCGCCCGTCTGAGGGTTGCGGGCGTAGCGGGCGGGGCGGTCCACCTTCTCGAAGGACCCGAAGCCGGTGACCGAGACCCGCTCGCCCGCGACGACCGCGCGGACGATGGCGTCCAGGACATGATCGACAGCGTCGGCGGCCTGCTGGCGGCCACCCAGCTTGTCGGCAATCGCTTCTACGAGCTGCGCCTTGTTCACGTCTTCCCCTTCGGAGACATCGCCAGAACGAAAGTGTTCAAGCTTTTCGCACGTTAGGCAGATATATACCGCAAATCAAACACGAAACGGGCTTATCACCCTTGTGCCGCAGCGGACTCGGCGATCTCGGGCCGGTCAGCGGTCCTCGTCGGGGATCCGACCCTCGTCGAGGTCCGCGTTGAACCGCTCGAGCCGCCTTGCCGCCGCGGCGAGATCGTGCTTGGCCGCGGCCGTAATGACCAGCAGCTTCCGGGTCAGCGCCATCCGTACGCCCTCCGGGACTTGCAGTGCGCGCACCCTTGCGTGCGCTTCCTTGAGTTGGTTCGCGACCGCCGTATAGAGCTGGAGTTGGCCGTCGTGTCCCATGCACAGATTGTGCCATCTGGGGCGAGTTGTCGCCTGCGCAGGGGGCAACTCCCGCCTCTCATGGCCTTCCAGGCACTTGCGAAGGACGCGGTCCCAGCACTCGCGTACCCAGGCAACGGCCCTCGTAACGTGGCAAGTTGAGGGCCGGGCGGGAAGCCCGGGGAGCCGTTCGGGTGCAGACACGGCCGTACCCCCGATCGTGGCGACCGGGGGTACGGAGGGGATGTATGAGTGGCCGAAACGCGACCCGTGGGCGGGGTGGATCAGACCTGGAGCGTCCTCGGCTTGTACGACGGCCGCTTGGCCTCGTAGGCGGCGATGTCGGGTTCGTTCCGGAGCGTGATGGAGATGTCGTCCAGGCCGTTGAGCAGCCGCCAGCGGGAGTTCTCGTCCAGCTCGAAGGCGGCGGTGATGCCCGCGGCGCGCACCTCACGAGCCTCAAGGTCCACAGTGACCTCAGCAGTGGGGTCCTGCTCCGTGAGTTCCCACAGCGCGTCCACGATCTTCTGGTCCAGCACGACCGTGAGCAGGCCGTTCTTCAGCGAGTTGCCCCGGAAGATGTCCGCGAAGCGGGAGGAGATCACGGCCTTGAAGCCGTAGTTCTGCAGCGCCCAGACGGCGTGCTCGCGCGAGGAACCGGTGCCGAAGTCGGGGCCGGCGACCAGGACGGTCGCGCCCTGCCGCTCGGGGCGGTTGAGGATGAACTCGGGGTCCTTGCGCCAGGCCTCGAACAGCCCGTCCTCGAAACCGTCCCTGGTGACCTTCTTGAGCCAGTGAGCAGGGATGATCTGGTCGGTGTCGACGTTGGAGCGGCGCAGCGGCACGGCCCGGCCGGTGTGGGTGGTGAATGCTTCCATGACTGATCAGACTCCAGCGGGCACAGAGGTGTCGGACAGGTCGGCCGGGGAGGCCAGGTGGCCCAGGACGGCGGTGGCCGCCGCGACCTGCGGCGACACCAGGTGGGTACGGCCGCCCTTGCCCTGCCGGCCCTCGAAGTTGCGGTTGGAGGTGGACGCGGAGCGCTCACCGGGGGCCAGCTGGTCGGGGTTCATGCCCAGGCACATCGAGCAGCCCGCGTGCCGCCATTCGGCGCCGGCCTCCTTGAAGACCACGTCCAGACCCTCGGAGACGGCCTGCAGACCCACCCGCGCGGAGCCCGGGACGACCAGCATCCGTACGCCGTCGGCGACTTTGCGGTCCTTCAGGATCGCCGCGGCGGCGCGCAGGTCCTCGATGCGGCCGTTGGTGCAGGAGCCTACGAAGACGGTGTCCACCTTGATGGACCGCAGCGGCTGCCCGGCCTCCAACCCCATGTACTCCAGGGCCTTCTCGGCGGCGAGGCGCTCCGAAGCGTCTTCGTACGAAGCCGGGTCGGGGACGCTCGCGGAAAGCGGCGCGCCCTGGCCCGGGTTGGTGCCCCAGGTGACGAACGGCGACAGCTCACCGGCGTTGATCACGACCTCGGCGTCGAACTCGGCGTCGTCGTCCGTCCTCAGCGTCTTCCAGTACGCGACGGCCGCGTCCCAGTCGGCGCCCTCGGGGGCGTGCGGGCGGCCCTTGAGGTACTCGAAGGTGGTCTCGTCGGGGGCGATCATGCCCGCGCGGGCGCCGGCCTCGATCGACATGTTGCAGATGGTCATCCGGGCCTCCATCGAGAGCTTCTCGATGGCGGAGCCGCGGTACTCCAGGACGTAGCCCTGGCCGCCGCCGGTGCCGATCTTCGCGATGATGGCGAGGATCAGGTCCTTGGCGGTGACGCCCTCGGGCAGCTCGCCCTCCACCGTGATGGCCATGGTCTTGGGGCGGGCCATCGGCAGCGTCTGGGTGGCCAGCACGTGCTCGACCTGGGAGGTGCCGATGCCGAACGCCAGCGCGCCGAACGCGCCGTGCGTGGAGGTGTGCGAGTCGCCGCAGACGACCGTCGTGCCGGGCTGGGTCAGGCCGAGCTGCGGGCCGACCACGTGCACGACGCCCTGCTCGACGTCGCCCAGCGGGTGCAGGCGCACGCCGAACTCGGCGCAGTTCTTGCGCAGCGTCTCCAGCTGGGCCCGGGAGACCGGGTCGGCGATGGGCTTGTCGATGTCGAGGGTCGGGGTGTTGTGGTCCTCGGTGGCGATGGTGAGGTCGAGGCGGCGGACCGCGCGGCCGTTCTTGCGCAGCCCGTCGAAGGCCTGCGGGCTGGTCACCTCGTGCAGCAGGTGCAGATCGATGTAGAGGAGGTCGGGCTCGCCCTCGGCGCGCCGGACGACGTGGTCGTCCCAGACCTTCTCCGCGAGTGTCCTACCCATCGCTTTCCCTCCGGCCGGCGACACGTCCACCGGCCCAACTAGAGATCCTGGGATGCGGCGACTGCCCTTGAGGGGCCCCCTGAAAGTCGTGATTCCGGGCGTCCACCGCCGGGCCCGTTGGTCCGCGGGCCGCTGTGTGATTCAAGAGTGGCGCGTTCCACGGAAAATTGAACTTGCGTTTCACAGAGTGAGACGCGAGTATCGTTGCATGGACAACAGTAGCGGCGTCGGCGTTCTGGACAAGGCGGCCCTCGTCCTGAGCGCTCTGGAGTCCGGTCCGGCCACCCTCGCGGGTCTGGTCGGCGCCACCGGACTGGCACGACCCACGGCTCACCGCCTGGCCGTGGCCCTGGAACACCACCGCATGGTGGCACGCGACATGCAGGGCCGGTTCATCCTCGGCCCGCGCCTTGCGGAACTGGCGGCGGCGGCCGGCGAGGACCGCCTGCTCGCGACGGCGGGCCCCGTGCTCACCCACCTCCGCGATGTCACCGGCGAGAGCGCGCAGCTCTACCGTCGCCAGGGTGACATGCGGATCTGTGTGGCCGCGGCGGAGCGCCTGTCCGGCCTTCGGGACACCGTCCCGGTCGGTTCCACGCTCACGATGAAGGCCGGCTCCTCGGCGCAGATCCTGCTCGCCTGGGAGGAGCCCGAGCGCCTGCACCGCGGCCTGCAGGGCGCCCGCTTCACGGCGACGGCCCTGTCGGGCGTGCGGCGGCGCGGCTGGGCCCAGTCCATCGGTGAGCGGGAGCCGGGCGTCGCGTCCGTCTCCGCGCCGGTGCGCGGCCCGTCCAACCGCGTGGTGGCCGCCGTGTCGGTCTCCGGCCCCATCGAGCGCCTGACCCGCCACCCGGGCCGTATGCACGCCCAGGCGGTCATCGACGCCGCGGCCCGCCTCTCGGAGGCCCTGCGCCGCTCGGGCTGACCCCGGCCCGCCGGGAACGCAGAGGAGGGCCTGCCTCAACGCCGCGGCAGGCCCTCCTCGCTCCCCCGGTCCCCCCGTCAGGCGGTCTTCCCCTCCACCGGCGCCTGCTGCGAACGGTGAGCGAACCGGTCCTTCGCGTACCGGCCCCTGCGCTCCAGCGGGATCTGTCCGTGCGCGGCGGCGAGGCCGAAGGCCGGCATGTCGCCGTAGATCGCCTCGTACGACCCCTCCGGCACGACGTACGCCTCGTGCCAGATCCCGACCTGCCCGCGCAGCTTCCCGGTCCGCTCCAAGCGGTTCAGGCGTGCCCAGGCCGTGTGGTGGAAGGCGTCCGGCGCGGTCGCGTAGCCGTAGAGCTTGTCCTTGGACTCCCAGTACTGCACCACGTAGTACGTCCGCGGCGACGCCGTCAGCAGCACACGGCCGAGCAGGCCCCGCTCGGGTTCCTTCTCCAGGTCCCGCAGCATGCGGAACATCGCGAGCATCACCGGC
Organism: Streptomyces sp. NPDC048192; assembly: GCF_043202415.1. NCBI lineage: Bacteria > Bacillati > Actinomycetota > Actinomycetes > Kitasatosporales > Streptomycetaceae > Streptomyces > Streptomyces sp. NPDC048192. The sequence continues at coordinate 32,248 of NZ_JBIDAL010000015.1, read as the reverse complement.
AGCCACAGCCGGACGGCCCGGAAGCGGTTGATGCGCATGCCGATCAGCAGGACGACGACGTCGCCCTTCGCGTCGGCGGTCGTACGGGTCACCATGAGCATGTCCCCCGGTTGGTGAGCGGAGCTATCCAATGACCGATGCTTGGATAGTGCCGTTATCCGAAGAGGAGCGCAAGAGATGCGGCTGGCGGAGTTGAGCGAGCGCAGCGGTGTGTCCACCGCGACGATCAAGTACTACCTGCGCGAAGGCCTGTTGCCGCCGGGCCGCCAGATCAACACGACGACGGCCGAGTACGGCGAGGACCATCTGCGCCGGCTGCGGCTGGTGCGGGCGATGATCCAGGTCGGCGGGCTCCCCGTGGCCGCCGTCCGGGAGGTGCTGCGCCACGTCGACGACGACTCCCTGGGCCGCACGATCCGGCTGGGCGCGGCCCTGTGGGCGCTGCCGCAGGTGCCGGAACCGGACGAGGAGGACGCGTTCGTACGGGCGGCCCACCGGGAGGTGGACCAGCTGCTGGACGAGCTGGGCTGGACGAACGCGAAGCTGCTGACGACGATCTCGCCCGCGTACCGCTCCCTGGTGGTGGCGGTGGCCGCCTTCCGCCGGCTCGGGTACGAGTGGGGGCATGAACTCCTCGCGTCCTACGCCCACTTGATGCACGAGGTGGCCGGACTCGACCTGGACTTCGTGGAGACGTATCCGTCGGAGGCGGAGAAGGTGGAGACGGCGGTGCTCGGTGCGGTGCTGACCGAGCCGATGCTGCAGGCGCTGCGCCGGCTGGCGCAGGAGGAGGAGTCGGCACGGCGTTACGGCTTCGAGTAGCCGGCGCCGGGGAACGGCGAGGCCCGGGAACGGCGAAGGCCCCCCACCGCAGTGGAGGGCCTTCCCTGATGCGTACCCCCGACCGGATTCGAACCGGCGCTACCGCCTTGAGAGGGCGGCGTGCTAGGCCGCTACACAACGGGGGCGTGGACGCTGCGTTTCCGCAGGTCCGAGCTGGTCTACCTGGACTCGAACCAAGACTAACTGAACCAGAATCAGTCGTGCTGCCAATTACACCATAGACCAATGATGGTTTAGACCAGTCAGTACCCCCGACCGGATTCGAACCGGCGCTACCGCCTTGAGAGGGCGGCGTGCTAGGCCGCTACACAACGGGGGCCCTAGCGATCCCGACAGGATCAGGATCAGTACCCCCGACCGGATTCGAACCGGCGCTACTGCCTTGAGAGGGCAGCGTGCTAGGCCGCTACACAACGGGGGCTTTGCAGATAAGCTCTGCGAGCTGGCCTACCTGGACTCGAACCAAGACTAACTGAACCAGAATCAGTCGTGCTGCCAATTACACCATAGGCCACTGGAACTCAAGCCCCTGCGGGGTCTCGTTCTAGCTTGCTCCTCGGGGCTCCGGCCTTCCGGCCCGCGCCCCTCGGCGCAGGAAGAACATTACCCGAAGGTGGACGGGGCTCCAAAACGGGTATCCGTGCGGACGAGCGCGGGGAGTTCGGCGAGGGACGAGATCCGGCGCGCCACGGCCTCTCCCGCGCCCCGGAACGAGGCCGTTCCGCGATCGATCCACACGGACAGCAGCCCGGCCTCGGCGGCGCCCCGCCCGTCGATCTCCGGGTGGTCGCCGACGTACGCCACCTCGTGCGGAGGCAGCCGGAGCGCCTCGCAGACCGCCAGGAAGGCGCCGGCCTGCGGCTTGGAGACGCCCAGCTCGGCGGCGCACAGCACCGCCTCGAAGCGGTGGAGCAGGCCGAGGGTGCGCAGCTTGTGCTCCTGGACCGCGAGGCTGGAGTTGGACAGCACCGCGTGCCGGTGGCTGGCGGAGAGGGCCTCCAGGGCGGGCAGGACGTCCGGGAAGAGGCTCCAGGCGGCCTCGTAGTGCCCGAGGTAGCGCCGGAACCAGGCGTCGGCCTCCGCGTCGGTCAGCGCGGCCTCGCCGAGGAACACCCGCACCCGGTCGCGCCGCTGTCCCTCGAAGCTGATCTCCCCCGCCGAGAACCGGGCCCACTGGTCGTCGGTGATCTCCCGCCACCGGGCGAGGGCCTGCTCCGCGGTCGCGTACCCGGCGAGCAGCCCCTCCGCCGCCAGATGCGCCCGCATGCCCTCCCGGTCGGCGCTCGTGTAGTCGAAGAGGGTGTCGTCCACGTCCCAGACCACGGCTCTGATCGTCATACCGCCGACGGTACCGCCGGACGGCTGGCAAACTGGTCGGCATGAACGAGTACCGCGTCCAGTTCACCGTCGAGGCCCGTGCGACGTTCGACGCCCTGCCCGCAGAGCGTCGAGCCCAGCTGGACCGGGCCGTACGCATACTGGCGCGCGACCCGTTCCGGAAGACCTCGACCGCACAGCTGGGCCCTGACGAGCACCTGCGCAAGGCCTACGTGGCGCCGGGCGTCATGTTGGAGTACATGGTGGCCGGCGCGATCATGGTCATCGTCGTACTGGAGATCTTCGACGAGAGCGCCTATCTGATCGACGAAGCCGACGCTCAGTGACCCATGCGACAGGGGCGGCACCGGATAGCTCCGGTGCCGCCCCTGTCGTCATGCGTCAGTCAGGCGCTCAGCCGCGCCAGGGCAGCGTCGATCCTGGCCAGGGTCTTCTCCTTGCCCAGGACCTCCAGGGACTCGAAGAGGGGCAGGCCGACGGTGCGGCCGGTGACGGCGACGCGGACCGGGGCCTGGGCCTTGCCGAGCTTGAGGCCGTGGGCCTCGCCGGCGGCCAGGACGGCCTCCTTCAGGGACTCCGCGGAGGTCCAGTCGGCCGCCTCCAGCTTCTCCCGCGCCGTGCGGAGCAGGGCGTCGCTGCCCTCCTTCATCGCCTTCGTCCACGACGCCTCGTCGAAGACCGGCTCGGGCAGGAACAGGAAGTCGACGTTGTCGGTGATCTCCGACAGCACCTTCAGCCGGGTCTGGGCGTGCGGCGCGATCGCCTGCCACTTCGCCTCGTCGAAGTCCTCCGGCGCCCAGGGCGCGAAGGGGGCCTTCAGCCAGGGGCGGCAGCGCTCGGTGAAGTCCTTCACCTCGAGCATGCGGATGTGGTCGCCGTTGATCGCCTCGCACTTCTTGAGGTCGAAGCGGGCCGGGTTGGGGTTGACGTCGGAGATGTCGAAGGCGGCGACCATCTCGTCGATCGTGAAGATGTCCTTGTCCGCGGAGAGCGACCAGCCCAGCAGGGACAGGTAGTTGAGCAGGCCCTCCGGCAGGAAGCCCTGCTCGCGGTAGAGGTTCAGCGAGGACTGCGGGTCGCGCTTGGACAGCTTCTTGTTGCCCTCGCCCATGACGTAGGGGAGGTGGCCGAACTGCGGGACCTGCTTGGCGACGCCCAGCTCGGTCAGCGCCTTGTAGAGCGCGATCTGGCGCGGGGTGGAGGACAGCAGGTCCTCGCCGCGCAGCACGTGGGTGATCTCCATCAGGGCGTCGTCGACCGGGTTGACCAGCGTGTACAGCGGGGCGCCGTTGGCTCGCACGATGCCGTAGTCCGGCACGTTCTCCGGGGTGAAGGTCAGCTCGCCGCGGACCAGGTCGGTGAAGGTGATCGTCTCGTCGGGCATCCGGAAGCGGACGATCGGGGTGCGGCCCTGCGCCCGGTACTCCTCGACCTGCCCGGCGCTCAGGTCACGGCAGTGGCCGTCGTAGCCGGAGGGCCGGCCGGCGGCGCGGGCGGCCTCGCGGCGGGTGTCCAGCTCCTCCTGGGAGCAGTAGCAGTGGTAGGCGTAGCCGCCGTCCAGGAGCTTGCGTGCGACGTCGGCGTAGATGTCCATGCGCTGCGACTGGCGGTACGGCGCGTGCGGGCCGCCGACCTCGGGGCCCTCGTCCCAGTCGAAGCCGAGCCAGCGCATCGCGTCGAGGAGCTGGTTGTACGACTCCTCCGAGTCGCGGGCGGCGTCGGTGTCCTCGATGCGGAAGACCAGGGTGCCCTGGTGGTGCCGGGCGAACGCCCAGTTGAACAGGGCGGTGCGGACCAGGCCCACGTGCGGGTTACCGGTGGGCGAGGGGCAGAAACGGACGCGTACGGGTGAGCCGGGTGCGCTAGCCACGCTTGACAACCTTGTTGGTGAGAGTGCCGATGCCTTCGATGGTGACGGCGACCTCGTCGCCGACGTTCAGGGGGCCGACCCCCGCGGGGGTGCCGGTGAGGATGACGTCGCCGGGCAGCAGGGTCATGGCCTCGGAGATGTTGACGACCAGGTCCTCGATGGGGTGGATCATCTCGCTGGTGCGGCCGAGCTGGCGCTGCTGTCCGTTGACGGTCAGCTGCACGGTCAGGTCGTTGGCGCGCTCGAGGCCGAGGTCCGTCTCCACCCAGGGGCCGAGCGGGCAGGAGGTGTCGAAGCCCTTGGCGCGGGCCCACTGCTTCTCGCGCTTCTGCACGTCGCGGGCGGTGACGTCGTTGGCGCAGGTGTAGCCGAAGATCACGTCCTTGACGCGCTCGCGCGGCACCTCGCGGCACATGCGGCCGATCACGACGGCCAGCTCGGCCTCGTGGTGCAGTTCCTCGGAGAAGGGCGGGTACTGGATCTCGTCGCCGGGGCCGATCACCGAGGTGGAGGGCTTGAAGAAGGCGAAGGGGGCGTCCGGGACGTCGTTGCCCAGCTCGCGCGCGTGCTCGGCGTAGTTGCGGCCGAACGCCACGACCTTGTTGGGGAGCACCGGCGGAAGCAGCCTGACCTTGCTCAGCGGCACCTTCGTACCGGACAGCTCGAAGTCCGCGAACGGGATGCCCTTGATGATGTCGAGGACGAGCTCGTCCTGCTTGTCGCCCTCGACCGCGCCGAAGGCGACGTTCCCGTCGATGGAGAACCTGGCGATGCGCACGGGATCTTCGCGCCCCTTGACTTGAGAACCGGCGTACTGTCGCCCCAGGTTAACCGGTCGGACCGCGCACTTCCGCCGAAAAGGACCGGTCATACGGGTGGGCCGCCGGCATGGCGCCGGCGGCCCGTACGCCGCGTACACAAGTGGGCCCGGCCCCCGCCGGGGGCCGGGGCGGCCCGTCGGCTACTCTGCCGGGGCCGACGCGCCGGCGGGGACGTCCACCAGCACCGTGCGCCGGGGGTTGGCCGTCTGGGCCGGGAGATCGACGGAGTGCTCCGGCAGGTCGGGGGTCTCGAGTTCGCCGGCGTCCTTCAGATGCGCCAGGGTCGTGCGACGCGGGTTGGCGATCTTGTGGAACATCATCGTCGTCTTCACGGTTGTACAAGTCCTGGTTCTGTGTCGGCGGGCTTACAGATGCGTCCCTCTTGTAAAGCGTCAGGCTAAACATCGGATTCCCCGCCGAAGGCGCCAACTGTTCACTATCTGCGTGTGAGTTTGCTCACGACCTCGCGGACAAACCGGTCATACCCGACCGCCAATCCGGCCCGGAGAAACGGACATTGTCCCCCTGAAGCCATCATTCCGCTCCTGATCATGGCGACTCAGACACTCGGGAGCCGCCGAGGACTCGCAGGGATATGTCCGTTACATCCGGGATCAGCCTCCACGGCTGGTGACACCGCACTCACAGCCCGTCACCTAGGTCACAGCTAGGGGCACGGCCCTTGTTGGAGATCCGGCACTGTGCTGGAATTCCACGGACCGCCGCGGGATCGAGCCGGCGCACAGGGGGCGCGAAGCCGCGCCGAGTGGCGGGCGAGACAGGGGGAACGCGCCGGTCACTCAAGACCATCGGGGGGCGTATTCAGGGCGCTCTCCACAACGCCGACACCGTGTCCCTCCGTTCACGCGGGGGGGTGCCTGGTCCAGAGGTTGCGACGCTAGTGCAGGGACGTTTCAAGAGGGATGGCAGCGCTTCGGCGGAGCCGGAGTCGCACGACGGAACTGGCCCCATGAAGGGCAGCTCCTCGCCCCAGCACGCCCAGAACCCGGGCCCGGCCCCTTCGGCGGACGGTGGTGACCGCCCCGGACGCCCCGGCGTGTCGTCCTCGTCGACGGCCACGGCGGCCGGCGGCTCCGGCGCCGCCCCCACGCCGCCCATCAAGCCCGCCAAGGGCCCGAGCGGCCCCGGCTCGCGCCTGGCGCTGCGCAACTGGCGCATCTCCACGCGCCTGGTGTCGCTGCTCGCGTTGCCCGTGGTCGCGGCGACCTCGCTGGGCGCGCTGCGCATCGACCAGAACATCACCGACATCCAGCAGCTCGACAACATGAAGCTGCTGACGGACATGACCAAGCAGGCCACCGAACTGGCCGCCGCGCTCCAGGAGGAGCGCGACCAGTCGGCCGGCCCGCTGGCGCACGGCCTCAACGCGAGCGACTACACGGTCAAGGGCTACCGGGACAAGACCGACCGGGCTCTGGCGAACTTCGAGAACTCCACCCAGGAGATCGACGACGCCAGCAAGGACGGCCAGCTCCAGGGCGTCCGCGACAACCTCGTCGGCATCTTCAACCAGCTCGACCAGCTGGCCAAGATCCGCAAGAGCGCGTATCAGCAGCACGGCAACTCGACGCAGACGATCGAGGCCTACCACCGGCTGATCACCCAGCTGATCGACCTGTCCCAGGACATGGCCCAGGCGTCCAGCAACCCGGAGATGATCTCGCGCACCCGCGCCCTGGCGGCCTTCTCCACCGCCAAGGAGTACGCCTCCGTGCAGCGCGCCACGATCGCCGCCGCGCTGCCCGCGACCACGAACGTCAAGGGCGACCTGTCGACGAACGACCGCCTCTACGGCCAGTCGGCGTACCAGAGCGAGAACTCCGAGATCTCGATCTTCCGGAAGATCTACGCGAACAACAACGCCGAGGAACTCCTCAAGCCGATCGACGAGGGCAACCCGACGATCGAGGCGGCGGACACCTACGCCAAGCGCGTCTTCGACTCCTCCGACGGCCTGCAGAGCCTGAACGCGCGCTCGTACCGCGACTGGGTGGACGACAGCTCGACCAAGATCGAGCAGATGAAGAAGATCGAGCACACGCTGCTCGAGGAGATGGAGCAGAAGGCCCGCGAGCTGAAGAGCGCCACCCAGCGTGACGCCATCATCTCCGGTGCGCTCATCCTCCTCGTGCTCGGCGTCTCGCTGGTCGGCGCCTTCGTCGTGGCCCGGTCCATGATCCGCTCGCTGCGCCGGCTGCAGGAGACCGCGACCAAGGTCGCCCAGGACCGGCTGCCCGAGCTGGTCAAGCAGCTGTCGGAGTCCGACCCGCAGGACGTCGACACCTCCGTCGAGTCGGTCGGTGTGCACTCCAAGGACGAGATCGGCCAGGTGGCCGCGGCCTTCGACGACGTGCACCGCGAGGCGGTCCGCCTCGCCGCCGAGCAGGCCCTGCTGCGGGGCAACGTCAACGCGATGTTCACCAACCTCTCGCGCCGCTCCCAGGGTCTGATCCAGCGCCAGCTGTCGCTGATCTCCGAGCTGGAGTCCCGCGAGGCCGACCCGGACCAGCTGTCCTCGCTGTTCAAGCTCGACCACCTCGCCACCCGTATGCGCCGTAACGGCGAGAACCTCCTCGTCCTCGCCGGTGAGGAGCCCGGCCGCCGCTGGACCCGCCCGGTCCCGCTGGTCGACGTGCTCCGCGCCGCCGCCTCCGAGGTGGAGCAGTACGAGCGCATCGAGCTGGCCGCCGTCCCCACCACCGAGGTCGCGGGCCGCGTCGTCAACGACCTCGTGCACCTGCTCGCCGAGCTGCTGGAGAACGCGACCTCGTTCTCCTCGCCGCAGACCAAGGTCAAGGTCACCGGTCATGCGCTGCCCGACGGCCGCGTGCTGATCGAGATCCACGACACCGGCATCGGCCTGTCCCCCGAGGACCTCGCGGCGATCAACGAGCGGCTGGCCTCGCCGCCCACCGTGGACGTCTCCGTCTCCCGCCGCATGGGCCTCTTCGTGGTCGGCCGGCTGTCCCAGCGGCACGGCATCCGCATCCAGCTGCGTCCGTCCGACTCCGGCGGTACGACCGCGCTGGTCATGCTGCCCGTCGACGTGGCCCAGGGCGGCAAGAAGCCCGCTCCGGGCAAGCCGGGCGCGCCCGTCGGCACCGGTGGCCCCGCCGCCGCACAGGCCGCCGCAGGCGCGGCCGCGGCCCGCCGCCAGGCGGCCGGCAACAACGGCGGCGCCCTCGGCGGCGCCCCGTCCGGCGGCGGTCTGCTCGGTTCCGGTTCCGGTCCGCGCGGCCAGGTGGGCGCCGGCCAGGGTCCCCGGGCCGCGCTGCCCGGCACCGGCCAGGGCGGCCGTCCCGGCGCCCGCGGTCCCCAGGGCGGCCCCGGCGGCCCCGGTCTCGCCGGCCCGCAGGGCCGGCCGGTGCCCGCGGGTTCCGGTGCGGGCGGCTTCGGCGGCCAGGCGCCCGGCGCCCCGCAGAACCTCCAGACGGCGAACCCCGGCGGCCCGCAGCAGGACGCCTTCGGCGGCCGTGGCCCGCAGCGGCCCGGCGCCGGTTCCGACCAGGGCCGCCAGCCGCAGCTGCCGCCGCGCGGCGGCGCGCGGGCCGAGCTGCCCGGCGGCGACCAGCGCACCCCGGACTGGGGTGACGCCCAGGCCCCGCTGTCGCGTGCCTCGCTGGACGCGCCGCGCGGCCACGACGAGCAGGACCCCACGCACACCGCGCGCATGCCGCGCGTCGACGACCGGCAGGGCCCGGGCTCGACCGCGGAGATACCCCGCATCGACGCCCAGGGCCCGTCCGCCACCGGCGAGTTCCCGCGCCCGGACTTCAACGGCCCGCAGCACACCGGCCAGTTCGCCCGCCCGGACAGCCCCCAGCAGACGGGCCAGTACGCCCGCCCGGACGGCCCCGGTCAGACCGGCCAGTTCCCGCGCCCCGGAAACCCGCAGCAGACCGGGCAGTTCGAGCGTCCCGAGGCCCCGCAGCTGCCCGGCGGGTACGAGCGGCCCGGCAACCCGCAGGACTCCGGCTCGGGTCAGTTCGTCCGCTCCGACGTCTTCGGCACCCCGGCGCCCCGCCAGGACGACCCGGCGCGCGGCACCGGCCAGTTCGCGGCGCCGCAGGGCTTCGAGGGCGGCTACGACGGCAGCTCCACCGGACGGCACGCCCTGCCCGGACGCCAGGACCCGGCCCACACCGGCCAGTTCGAGCGTCCGCAGCCGGCCGGCCGGGACGGCTTCGGCGCCCCGCGCCCGCCCGCCCCGCAGCCGCAGCACCGTGAGCCGGAGGCGCTGCCGCCGGCCACCGGCCCGGGCGACGGCCGTACGCCGCTGTACGACACGCTGGAGACCAATTGGTTCCACGGCGGTGCGCAGGCGCCGGCCGCGCCGCAGCAGCAGGCGCCGGCCCCGCAGCGCAGCGCGAACGGCAACGGCGGTGCCAACGGCACTGCCAACGGCTCATCCGCCACCGGCTCCTGGCGCACCTCGCCGAACGACGAACTCGTCCGCCAGGCCGAGCGCGTCCGGCAGCCCGCGTCGGGCGGTGTCACCACCTCCGGCCTGCCGCGCCGGGTGCCCCGGGCGAACCTCGTCCCGGGCACGGCTCAGCAGCAACAGCACCAAAGCGGTCCGCAGGTCTCGCGTGCGCCTGACGACGTGCGCGGACGGCTGACCAACCTCCGTCGGGGCATCGCTCAGGGCCGTCAGGCCGGCAGCGGCCAGACCGGCAGCTTCCCGAGCCCCACTCACCAGCAGGAGCGTTAGTTGAGAGCGATGAGCCAGGCGGCACAGAACCTGAACTGGTTGATCACCAACTTCGTGGACAACACCCCCGGGGTGTCGCACACGGTGGTGGTCTCCGCCGACGGCCTTCTGCTGGCGATGTCCGAAGGCTTTCCGCGCGACCGCGCCGACCAGCTCGCGGCCGTCGCCTCCGGCCTGACCTCGTTGACCGCCGGGGCGTCCCGGATCTTCGAGGGCGGCGACGTGGCGCAGACGGTCGTCGAGATGGAGCGCGGTTTCCTCTTCCTGATGTCCGTCTCGGACGGGTCGTCCCTCGCGGTCCTGGCCCACCCCGAGTGCGACATCGGCCTTGTCGGCTACGAGATGGCACTGCTCGTCGACCGCGCAGGGGCGGTACTCACCCCGGACCTGCGCGCCGAACTGCAGGGCAGTTTGCTCCACTGAACGGCCCCGGCACCACCCACCTCACGAAAACACCGTCCGGCCGCCACAATCCCCCCACCGGCCCCGTCCGACGGCTTGACTGACCGACTTGCTGTCCCGCCCGGAGGATTCGATGACCCCGCCCACCGCCCATCATGATCCGTACGCGGAGCCGTACGGGGACGAGGGCGACCAGCCGCTGGTCCGTCCGTACGCGATGACCGGCGGCCGGACCAGGCCGCGCTACCAGCTCGCCATCGAGGCGCTGATCAGCACCACCGCGGACCCCGCAGCACTCATGGGGCTGCTCCCGGAGCACCAGCGCATCTGCCACCTGTGCCGTGAGGTCAAGTCGGTCGCGGAGGTCTCCGCGCTGCTGGCCATGCCGCTCGGGGTGGCCCGGATCCTGGTCGCCGACCTCGCCGAGGCCGGCCTGGTCGCCATCCACCAGCCGGGTGGCGACGAGAACAACGGCGGCGCACCGGACGTGACGCTGCTCGAAAGGGTGCTCAGTGGACTTCGCAAGCTCTGACGGGGGCCGGGCCACCACCTCCGCGAAGATCGTGGTGGCGGGCGGCTTCGGCGTGGGCAAGACCACGTTCGTCGGCGCCGTCTCGGAGATCAACCCGCTGCGCACAGAGGCCGTCATGACGTCCGCGTCGGCCGGCATCGACGACCTCACCCACACCGGGGACAAGACCACCACCACGGTGGCCATGGACTTCGGCCGCATCACCCTGGACCAGGACCTGATCCTCTACCTCTTTGGCACCCCCGGACAGGACCGCTTCTGGTTCATGTGGGACGACCTGGTCCGCGGTGCGATCGGCGCGGTGGTGCTCGTGGACACCCGGCGCCTCGCCGACTGCTTCCCCGCCGTCGACTACTTCGAGAACAGCGGCCTGCCCTTCGTCGTCGCCCTCAACGGCTTCGACGGGCAGCAGCCGTACGCTCCGGAGGAGGTGCGGGAGGCGCTGCAGATCGGTCCGGACACCCCGATCATCACCACGGACGCCCGGCACCGGGCCGACGCCAAGAGCGCGCTGATCACGCTGGTGGAGCACGCGCTGATGGCCCGGCTCAAGTAGGCAGCGGCGTCCGTACTCAAGTGCGACGTCACATACGGCAGTTGTCGTAAAGGAACCTCGGAGCCGACTGTGGCCTTTGACACGGTCGGCTCCGGTGTTCATAACAGTTCGGCAGAGGAATCCCCCGGGATCACCACGCCGCGCGGTCGGGCCGTGTCGCTGTGCTCACAATCGCCCCGCATTTTGCCGGGGCTCGCTCTTTATGACCGTTTTATCTGGGCCTTACAAGAGCATCACGACGGGGTTTCCACTGTTTGGAAGAGCGCTGGTCCGCGTGCTGGAATGCCTGAACTGCCCAATAGTCAAAGACGTACTCAACTGTCGACGACGAAACGGGCTCTGAGAGACTGCGGCACGACGTAGGTGCCGACCGCCGAGAGGTTGTTGGTCGAGTGAGGCGAAGCAAGAACGGTCCCGAGCCGTCGGCACGGGGCAACTTCACCCCGCCGCCGCGCGCTGCGGCTCCCAGCCCGGTGACCGGTGCGGAGCCGGCCGCCACTCCCGCGCCGAGCGGCGGCCGTTTCTCCCCGCGCAACTGGCGGGTGCCGACCCGGCTGAACGCCATTCTGCTGATTCCCGTGGCGGTCGGCCTCGTCATGGGCGGATTCCAGGTGAAGACCTCGATCGACACCTGGCAGCAGGCGCGTGACGCCGAGAACACCGCGCGTCTGGTACGCGCGTCGCTGTCGTACGCCGACGCCCTCTACAACGAGCGGGACACCACCGCCGCTCCCCTGCTGAAGGGCAACGTGTCCGCCGACGACAAGACGATCGTCGCGCAGGCCCGCAGCCAGACCGACAAGGCGGCCGACGCCTTCGACCAGGCCGCGCAGAACATGCCGCACAAGTCCGGCCTGGAGCGCCGGCTGAAGCTGTTCCGCAAGGTCGAGCCCTTCCTGCGGACGCTGCGCGCCGACGCCTACACCTCCAACTTCACGGGCGTGCAGACCGAGGAGGGCTACGTCAAGGTCGCCCACCCGCTGATGGAGTTCGCCAACGAGCTGGGCCTGGGCACCGGCAACATCACCTCCTACGGCCGTACCGTCTACGCCATCTCGCTGACCAAGGCGGCGCTGTCGCTGGAGCGGTCCATCGGCATGCACATGCTGATCAAGCCGGGTCCGGACGCCGGGAACCTGGCGAGCCAGCGCGTCGCCCTGTCCTCCTACGCCTACCTGGAGGGCATCGCCGTCGAGGAGTACCTCGGCGGCGGCACCCAGGCCGACGCGGACCGGCTGGACGCCGAGAAGGCGGACATCGCGGCCAAGGGCAAGGCGATGGCCCAGGAGGCCAAGGCCAAGAACCCGAACTACGTGGCGCCGCCCAAGGACATGGTCGCGGCCCTCGCCACGCTGGACACCACCAGCCCGGTCGCGCGCCAGCAGCTGGCCGCCCGGGGCGTCACCCCCGAGAACTGGTGGGCGGTCAACACCCTCAAGTTCGACGCGTACCGCAAGATCGAGTCGGACATGGCCGACAAGGCGGTGAACGAGGCCTCCGGCATCGCCGACGACGCCAAGAACTCGGCGATCACCACCGGTGCCGTCGTCGTGGTGGCCCTGCTGCTCGCCTTCATCCTGGCCGGCGCCGTGGCCCGGCAGATGAGCCGCTCGATGCGCCAGCTGCGCAACGCCGCCTTCGGCATCGCCGAGCAGCGCCTGCCGATGCTGGTCGACCAGCTCTCCCGCACCGACCCCGGCCGGGTCGACACCCGCGTCGCCCCGATCCCGATCACCACCAAGGACGAGATCGGCGAGGTCGCCCGCGCCTTCGACCAGGTCCACCGCGAGGCGGTCCGGCTCGCCTCCGAGCAGGCCCTGCTGCGGGGCAACATCAACGCGATCTTCACCAACCTCTCGCGCCGCAACCAGTCGCTGATCGAGGGCCAGCTGACCCTGATCACCGAGCTGGAGAACAACGAGGCCGACCCGGACCAGCTGGAGAACCTCTTCAAGCTGGACCACCTCGCGACCCGTATGCGCCGCAACGGCGAGAACCTCCTGGTCCTCGCCGGCGAGGAGCCCGGCCGCCGCTGGGACCAGCCGGTCCCCCTCATCGACGTGCTGCGCGCCGCCTCCTCCGAGGTGGAGCAGTACGAGCGCATCGAGCTGTCCGGCGTCCCGGAGGCCGAGATCCACGGCCGCGCGGTCACCGACCTGGTGCACCTGCTGGCCGAGCTGCTGGAGAACGCGACCACGTTCTCCTCCCCGCAGACCAAGGTCCGCGTCACCGCGACCCGTCTCCCCGACGGCCGCATCATGATCGAGATCCACGACAAGGGCATCGGCCTGACGGCCGAGGACTTCGCGGACATCAACCACAAGCTGGCCAACCCGCCGACCGTGGACGCCGCGATCTCCCAGCGCATGGGCCTGTTCGTGGTCGGCCGGCTGTCCGACCGGCACGGCATCCGCGTCCAGCTGCGCCCCTCGGGCGAGCAGGCCGGCACCACCTCGCTGGTCATGCTCCCCGACGCGATCACGCACGGCGGTGGCGGCGAGGCCCCGCTGGACCGCGAGGAGTTCACCGTCTCGCAGATCATCCCGGAGCAGCGGTTCCAGGGTGAGAACTTCAACCAGCTGCAGCCGATGCGCACCGCCGCGGAACTCGGCTTCGACGACAGCCGGTACGCGGACGTCCCCGACGACATCCGCGAGCTGGACCCCGTCGGCCGCTCCCTGATGCGCGAGGAGCGCCGGGCGGCCCTGGAGGCCCAGTCGCACGGCCAGCAGTCCGGTGGGCAGCAGGAGTCCGCCGAGACGCCCGGCTACGAGGACCCGCTGTTCGACGGGCAGAGCGGCTACCGGGAGCGGCAGCAGGCGTACGAGGAGCCCTCGTACCAGGAGCAGCAGGCCGCGTACCAGGAGCCGTACGCCGAGCCGGCCACGGGCGCCCACGCGGCACCGCAGGCGACGTCGTACGACAAGCCCTACGAGGAGCAGTACTACGCGCCGTCCGGCGATCTGCCGCAGACCGACGGCTACTCCTCCAACGACCGTTTCTCCCCGAGCGACGGCTACTCCGCGAACGGCGGCTACCCGGACCCCGCGTACACCGAGCCGGCCGCGCGCCCCGCGTACCAGGACGACTGGCCGCAGCAGCCTCAGCAGGACGGCTACCAGAACGGCTATCCCGCCCAGTACGCTCCGGAAACGGAGTCCTCGCAGGCCGCTGACGCGAGCGAGGCGGACGGCGTAGGCTTCGACCGTCCGGGAACGGCATCTCCCGCCGCACACGAGCTGACCGACGCCGGGCTGCCCCGCCGCGGATCCGTCGCGAGCGGTTCCAACGGCTCGGGCACCGCGGCCGGCAGGGCGCACGTGCAGCAGGAAACGCCGGCTCCCGCTCCGGACGCAGGCGGCGACAGCGGCTGGCGCTCGCAGAACGACGAGCGGTGGCAGCAGGCGGCGCAGCTCCGGAAGCCCAAGGCAGGCGGGGTCACCGCCTCCGGTCTGCCCAGGCGGGTGCCCAAGGCCAACCTGGTCTCGGGTGCCGCCGAATCCACCCCCCAGGGGGGCCCACAGGTCTCCCGTGCCCCGGAGGACGTCCGGGGCAGGCTGAGCAACCTGCGCAGGGGCGTCCAGCGCGGACGCAGCGCAGGCAGTGAAACGAACGGCCAGGGCTTCGGTCCTGACAGCACCTACAACCAGGAGCGTTAGTGTGAGCCCGATGAGCCAGGCGGCACAGAACCTGAACTGGTTGATCACCAACTTCGTGGACAACACCCCGGGGGTGTCCCACACGGTGGTGGTCTCCGCCGACGGACTCCTTCTGGCGATGTCCGAAGGCTTCCCCCGCGACCGCGCCGACCAGCTCGCGGCCGTCGCCTCCGGTCTGACCTCGCTGACCGCCGGTGCCTCGCGCATCTTCGAGGGCGGCAGCGTGAACCAGACGGTTGTGGAGATGGAGCGGGGATTTCTCTTCATCATGTCCATCTCCGACGGGTCGTCCCTCGCCGTTCTGGCCCACCCGGAGGCGGACATCGGCCTCATCGGGTACGAGATGGCCCTTCTGGTGGACCGCGCGGGCACGGTTCTGACCCCGGATCTGCGCGCTGAGCTCCAGGGCAGCCTTCTCAACTAGGAATCGGACGGTGCGTATTCGCGTCCCGGGGCCGTAAGGTTTCGGGACGCGGTGCACAGCGATGGGCGCCAGGCACAGTCGGAGGAGGAGAAAGTGGCAACACCCCCAGGTGGTTCGCATCCGGGCAACTGGTCGTACGGCCCTGCCCAGGGCCAGGGCGACGGCTCGGCGAACCGGTACAACTTCCCCTCCGCTCCGAGCCACCGCCAGCCGTACGCCCCGCAGGGCCCCGGCCCCTCTCCGTACGACCAGCCGCCGGCCCCGCGCATCCAGCCGGTGCAGCCGCAGCGCCGCCCCGAGCCGGCGCCGGCCGCGGCGGCCAACAACCCCCTGGTGCGTCCGTACGCCATGACCGGCGGCCGGACCCGCCCGCGCTACCAGCTCGCCATCGAGGCGCTGGTGCACACCACCGCCGCTCCGCACCAGATGCAGGGCCAGCTGCCCGAGCATCAGCGGATCTGCAACCTCTGCCGAGAGATCAAGTCGGTAGCGGAAATCTCCGCGCTCCTGACAATCCCCCTCGGCGTGGCCAGGATCCTCGTCGCCGACTTGGCGGAGGCGGGCCTGGTCGCCATCCATCAGCCCGGCGGCGACGAGAACGCCGGTGGCCAGCCAGACGTGACACTGCTCGAAAGGGTGCTCAGTGGACTTCGCAAGCTCTAGCGGCGGTCCTTCCCGCTCCACCACCTCCGCGAAGATCGTGGTGGCGGGCGGCTTCGGCGTGGGCAAGACCACGTTCGTCGGCGCCGTCTCGGAGATCAACCCGCTGCGCACAGAGGCCGTCATGACGTCCGCGTCGGCCGGCATCGACGACCTCACCCACACCGGGGACAAGACCACCACCACGGTGGCCATGGACTTCGGCCGCATCACCCTGGACCAGGACCTGATCCTCTACCTCTTCGGCACCCCCGGCCAGGACCGCTTCTGGTTCATGTGGGACGACCTGGTCCGCGGCGCGATCGGCGCGGTGGTGCTCGTGGACACCCGGCGCCTCGCCGACTGCTTCCCCGCCGTCGACTACTTCGAGAACAGCGGCCTGCCCTTCGTCATCGCCCTCAACGGCTTCGACGGGCAGCAGCCGTACGCTCCGGAGGAGGTGCGGGAGGCGCTGCAGATCGGCCCCGACACCCCGATCATCACCACCGACGCCCGCCACCGCGCCGACGCCAAGTCGACCCTGATCACCCTGGTCGAACACGCCCTGATGGCCCGGCTCCGGTAACTGCCCGGCATGGTGAGCATCTGAGGGGCGGCAACCTTGGGGGTTGCCGCCCCTCGGTGGCTGTTTCGGCTCATCGACAGCCACTCATCGATAGCCTTCGTCCTCATGACACGCTCGTGGACCTTGCCCCTGCTGCTGGTGCTCTGCGGCTCAGTCCTTGCGGCCGGCCTGACCGTGAGCGGCAGCCCTCGCGCGGCCGCAGCCGTCCTGCTGGTCTTCGTGCTGCTCGCAGGCGTGAACTCGCCCCTTGTCTTCCCGCGGTCGACCGGCGTGCTGGAGGCACAGCGCCGCAGCGCGGTCGACGGCCGGCCGGTCGTCTTCTGGCGACCGGGCTGCACATACTGCATTCGACTGCGTATCCGACTGGGCCGCAGCGCCCGCCGGATGCACTGGGTCGACATCTGGCGCGACCCGGCCGGCGCCGCAGCGGTGAGAACGGCCAACGACGGCAACGAGACCGTGCCCACCGTCATCCTGGCAGGCCGGCCGCACACCAACCCCGATCCCGCGTGGCTGCGCGAGCAACTCTCGCGCTCAGGCCGTGGCCCGGATCAATGAGCCGTGGCACGGACGGGACCTGCCGGCCCAGTACACGGCGAGAGCCGCCGGCTCCGTGGACCGGAGTCGGCGGCTCTCGTCAGTGCGGGGCCGTACGCCTGCTGAGAAGGATCAGCGCCAGCTGTGCGGGGCGCGGAAGCCGGGCTCGCGTTCGAGGCGGCGCCAGGCGGCCCTGGCGCGGGCTCGGTGGGGGTGGGCCGTGGGGGCGGGCCGGGCGGCCGCGCGGGCCAGGAGGACGGCCGTGATGGCGGCGACTTCCTCGGGCTCGGCGTGGCCCTTCTCGACGCGGATGTCGGGAGTGCTCATGGGTGTCAGTCTCCGTGAGAGAGAGGTCCGCGGGGTTGCCGCGGCGGGTCCGCTCGGTTACTGCGGGGGGTTGCCGTGCTTGCGGGAGGGCAGGTCGGCGTGCTTGGAGTGCAGCATCGCCAGCGACCTGACCAGGACCTCGCGGGTCTCGGCGGGGTCGATGACGTCGTCCACGAGACCGCGCTCGGCCGCGTAGTACGGGTGCATCAGCTCGGCCTTGTACTCCTTGACCATCCGCGCCCGCATGGCCTCGGGGTCCGGCGCGCCGGCGATCTGGCGGCGGAAGATGACGTTCGCGGCGCCTTCGGCGCCCATGACGGCGATCTCGTTGGTGGGCCAGGCGTAGGTGAGGTCGGCGCCGATCGACTGGGAGTCCATGACGATGTAGGCACCTCCGTACGCCTTGCGCAGGATCAGCGAAATCCTCGGCACGGTCGCGTTGCAGTAGGCGTACAGCAGCTTCGCGCCGTGGCGGATGATTCCGCCGTGCTCCTGGTCGACACCGGGGAGGAACCCCGGCACGTCCAGGAAGGTGACGATCGGGATATTGAAAGCGTCACACATCTGGACAAAGCGCGCAGCTTTTTCACTCGCCTCGATGTCCAGGACGCCGGCGAGGACCTGCGGCTGGTTGGCGATGATGCCGACCACCTGGCCGTCGAGGCGGGCGAGGGCGCAGATGATGTTGCGGGCCCAGCGCTCGTGGACCTCGAGGTACTCGCCGTCGTCGACGATCTCCTCGATGACCTTGGCCATGTCGTACGGCCGGTTGCCGTCGGCCGGGACCAGGTCCAGCAGGACGTCCGAGCGGCGGTCCACCGGGTCGGAGGAGTCCACCCGGGGCGGGTTCTCGCGGTTGTTCTGCGGCAGCAGCGACAGCAGGTAGCGCACCTCGGCGATGCACGTCTCCTCGTCGTCGTACGCGAAGTGGCACACGCCGGAGGTCTCCGCGTGGACATCGGCGCCGCCGAGCCCGTTCTGCGTGATCTCCTCGCCGGTGACGGCCTTGACCACGTCCGGGCCGGTGATGAACATCTGCGAGGTGTCACGGACCATGAAGACGAAGTCCGTCAGGGCGGGGCTGTAGGCCGCGCCGCCCGCGCACGGGCCGAGCATCACCGAGATCTGCGGGATGACCCCGGAGGCCTTGGTGTTGCGCTGGAAGATGCCGCCGTAGCCGGCGAGGGCCGAGACGCCCTCCTGGATGCGGGCGCCGGCGCCGTCGTTGAGGGACACCAGGGGCGCACCGGCGGCGATGGCCATGTCCATGATCTTGTGGATCTTCGTGGCGTGGGCCTCGCCCAGCGCGCCGCCGAAGATCCGGAAGTCGTGCGCGTAGACGAAGACCGTACGGCCCTCGACCGTGCCCCAGCCGGTGATCACACCGTCGGTGTACGGCTTCTTCGCCTCCAGGCCGAACCCGGTCGCCCGGTGCCGGCGCAGCTGCTCGACCTCCTGGAAGGACCCCGGGTCCAGGAGCAGCTCGATCCGCTCCCGCGCCGTCAGCTTGCCCTTGGCGTGCTGCGCCTCGGTCGCCTTCTCGCTGGGGCCGGCCACGGCCCGCGCACGGATCTCGTGCAGTTCGGCGACCCGCCCGCGCGCGTCCGTCGGCTCGCCGGTGGGCTCACCCGTCGTCTCTTCCAAAACGGTCATGTAGCGACCTTACGAAGGACACCAAGGAAAGCGAGCCGTCGACTCCGTACAGTCTCCGGCCCGTTTTCCTGGTAGCAGTGAACAGAACCACGGCCGCATGCAGCCGTTCCGACTGCTCACAGGGCGTCGGCGTTGTGAGAGGGCCACAAATACGTCACCGGAGAGCCACCTCACATCGGCGGCCCGGGCATGCCATCACCGGGGTGACGGGAGCCCCGGACGGCGGTCCTCCGGACGGAGCACACCGGTCCGGCGCACCGACGATACCGGACAAAAGTCCGGCGGCCGGCCACCGCACCACGGGACCGGCCGCCCTGCTGCCCGCTCCGCTCAGCAGCCGCCGCAGTTGTAGTACAGGGCGTCCCAGTGGGTGCCCTCGTCGGCGTAGACGTTGCCGGAGGCGGACTGCCACATCGGATAGCCGTCGCCGCGCAGGCCGATGTAGCTGAAGTTGTTCTTGATGTACGACGTCACGCAGGTGTTCTTGCCGTAGTCCAGCTTGTAGCCGTTCCAGTGCGAGTAGGTGCCGGAGGCGTGGCCGGTCTCGGTGCCGCCGGTGATGTTGAGGGCGCAGCCGCTGGCCCGCTTCAGGGTCTGGGCGCCCTGGGCGGTGGCGAGGTTGAGCTGCTCGAAGGACGTGCAGGTGGAGTTGTAGCGGTCGGTGCAGTTGCCGGAGGACGACCAGGTGATGCCGACCTGACGGAACATCGACTCGGCGGTGGCCTGGCTGATCTTGGTGACGGCGAAGGCGTCGGTGGCGGTGCCGACGACGGCGACACCGGGGGCGACGACCAAGGCGAGCGCGGTCAGGACGGAGCGGAGCCGCATGGGTCTGGCGAGTTTCATGGGGGACCTTTCCTGCGTCGGGCCGTGCTTCCAGTGGGGCGGCTGTGCAGGTGGTGCACGCAGATGGTGCCCGAGTTCTACGCGCGTCCGCCAGAGGGCGTACGAGATCACTCCGCGCGATGGTGAAATCACCCTGCGGATGATGTTGAAAACCGAACCGAATGGGTCTACCGTCGTACCTACCGACTTGGTTTAACGTTCAACTGATCTGGGAGCACGACATGGGCATCTTCAGCCGCAAGGACAGCACCGTCGAGGCCACGGCCGCGCCGACCGCGACGAGCCCCGAC
Organism: Streptomyces sp. NPDC048192; assembly: GCF_043202415.1. Taxonomy (NCBI): domain Bacteria; kingdom Bacillati; phylum Actinomycetota; class Actinomycetes; order Kitasatosporales; family Streptomycetaceae; genus Streptomyces; species Streptomyces sp. NPDC048192. Next base: position 12,193 of record NZ_JBIDAL010000015.1, on the reverse strand, counting down.
CTTTCCGCGCTGACCGGCGACTACACGATCGACCCGGCGCACACCACCATCGGCTTCACCGCCCGGCACGCCATGGTCACCAACGTCAAGGGCGCCTTCCACGACTTCACCGGCACGCTGCACCTGGACGGCGCGGACCCGAGCCGGTCCACGGCCACGATCGACGTCCAGATGGCGAGCATCGAGACGGGCAACGCCGACCGGGACGGCCACCTGAAGTCCGCCGACTTCTTCAAGATCGACGAGTTCCCGGTCATGACGTTCCGCTCCACGAAGGCGGAGGCCGTGGGCGGCGACGAGTACCGCATCACCGGCGACCTCTCCCTGCTCGGGGTGACCAAGCAGATCACCATCGACCTGGAGTTCAACGGCGCCGCGAAGGACCCGTTCGGCAACGAGCGCGTCGGCTTCGAGGGCAAGGCGGAGATCCTGCGCTCGGAGTGGGGCCTGACCTGGAACGCGGCGCTGGAGACCGGCGGCGTGCTGATCTCCGACAAGATCAAGCTGAACTTCGAGATCTCCGCCATCAAGCAGGCCTGAGCGCCGCCGGCCCGGATGCGGTCACCCCGCGAACTCGCACCACACGAACTTCCCGGGGTTCCGCTCCCCCACGCCCCACTTGTCGGCCAGCGCCGACACCAGCACCAGACCCCGGCCGCCCTCCGACTCCGGGTCCGGCTCCCTCGGGCGCGCGGCGCCGGGCCCGCTGTCATGCACCTCCAGTCTCAGCACGCCGTCCAGCAGGCACAGCCGCACGGAGAAACCCCGGCCGGGCGGCACGCCGTACAGCAGGGCGTTGGTGGCCAACTCGCTGACGCACAGCAGCACATCGTCCTGCCGCGCCCGCTGCCGCCAGTCCTTCATCACCGCCCGCGTGAACTCCCTTGCCGCGCACACCGACCTGCGGTCCCGCCGGAAGAACGCCACGCGCATCTCGCCGAGTCGAGTTTCCTCGTTCACGGGACGAGGGTCACCGTCCGTGACTAGATTGGACCACTGAGTGAGGTCGTAGAGCTTTTCTCTACGGCTCCACTACGAGGGCTTCCGCACGGCACGGGGGAAGGGCACAGGCATGCCCAAGAAGGTCGGTACCTGGCAAGCGGTGGGCGCGCTGGTCGCCCACTACCGGAAGAAGGCCCGCCTCTCACAGGAGGGGTTGGCCGAGCAGGTCAACCTCCACGTCGACACGGTGGCCTCCATCGAGCAGGGGCGGCTCGCGCTTCAGCCGCACCGCGCCGAGCAGTTCGACGAAGTGCTGGACACGGGCGGGGCGTTGGCGGTGCTGCTGGAGAAACTGCCGGTGCGGGATCGCATCGTGCAGTTCGCGCAGGGGTTGGTGGATCACGAGCAGGAGGCGGTCAGCTTCCTGTCGTACGAGACCCTGGTCGTTCCGGGTCTCCTGCAGACGCCGGACTACTGCCGGGCCGTTTTCGACTTCCGGTATCCCGCACTGGGCAGCGAGACGGCCGATCAGTGGGTCCAGGCTCGCATGGACCGGCAGTTGATCTGGCAACGCGAGCAGCCGCCCGTGGGGCACTTCGTCCTGGAGGAGAGCATTCTGCGGCGGCCGGTCGGCGGTCCGGACGTCATGCGTGAACAGATCGGGCAGATCCTGGAGTTCACCCGGCCGGTTCACATGGGCCTTCAGATCATGCCCATGGACCGCACACCGCACGCGGCCCTCGCGGGCCCGATGGTTCTCCTGGAGACCCCGGAACATGAACGGCTCGTCTACCTGGAGGTCCAGCGCGCGAGCTTCCTCATCGACGACCCAGAAGAGGTCAGCTACTACAACCACAAGTATGCGATGCTGCGGTCACAGGCGCTCTCCTGCGACGAGAGCGAACGCCTCCTGAGGGGACTGCTAGGAGACTCATGAACACCGCAGCACTGGCCTGGCACAAGTCCAGCTACAGCAGCGACGAAGGCGGCAACTGCCTGGAAATGGCCACCACCCCCGCCACCATCCACATCCGTGACTCAAAGCAGCCGGCCGGCCCTGTCCTCACTCTGTCTCCCGCCACGTGGAGCGAGTTCCTGCGGTCGGCGGCGCTGGACTGGCAGTAGCCACCACGCCGCTGCCACGGACAGGCCGGCGCCGAGCGCGATCGCGGCCAGCCGGGTCGGCAGCAGGGTCACCGCGTCCTGGCCGAAGTAGCCGAGGAGCAGGGACAGGGCGGTCGTCATGCCGGCCGCCCAGTAGCCGTAGTTGAGCGGGCGCAGCCACAGGGCGACGGCCAGGACCGCGAACATCACCGCGACCGCCGCGTGCCCGGTGACGCCGACGGCCGCCACGCCGGTGGCCAGCAGCGTGCCCACGGACGCGCCGGCGAACCGCTCGACACCCTTGCGGAGTACGTCGGTTCGGCCACGGTTGCCGCTCGCGGCCACGTAGGCCGTCAGCACCGCCCACGGCCAGTGGTCGTCGAAGAACAGCCGGCCGCACACGAACGCCGCCGCGACACCCGCCGCCATCTGAACGGCCATCCGCGTGCTGGGGCGAGGGTGCAGCCGCGAGACCCGGCGGGGTGCCGCCCGCTCGGGCTCCGGGCGCCAGGGTCCGTACCGGTCGCCGAGCCCTTGGACGAGCCAGACGCTGAGGCACGCCAGCACGCCGACCACGGCCGACCAGAACCAGCTCACCAGCCCGCTCTCGGCCTCGGACGGCAGGGCCGGTCCGGGAACGATCAGCAGGGCCACGAAGGGCAGGGTCAGCAGCGTGCCCGCCTTGGTGGCGGCAGGGCCGTAGCGGCGGATCCAGATGCACAGGGAGATGCCCGCCGTGTAGACGGCGGCGCCGAGCGCGTAGTGGTGCATGATCAGGCGGCCCAGCAGCTGGGCGCCTGCGGCCGTGGCCGGCAGCAGCACGAGCGCCGCCAGCCTGCGGCGCGAGGGCGCGGTGCGCTGGGTCGAGAACAGGGTCAGGGTCAGGGCGACCGCCAGGACGAGCACATCGGTGTGCAGCCCCGCCGCGCCCTCCAGCCACAGGACGGTTCCCCAGCACAGCAGGACCGCCGTCATCGCCAGCAGAGATTCGTACGCGTTGCGTATGAGTTTTTGGCGCACTCCTTGACGATACAGCCGCCGAGTGGGGCTAGATAGTAAGTAGTCGCGTAGTATTCAGCCGCATGAACCACCTCTCCGAAGCCGCCCGTCTGCGCCGTGCCGTCGTCCGGCTGAACCGGCGACTGCGGCAGGAGCGCGGGGAAGGGAGCCTCAGCCCCAACCAGCTCGCGGTGCTCGGGTACCTGCACCGGTACGGGCCCGCGACGCCCGGTGAGATCGCGGCGGCGGAGCGGCAGCGGCCGCAGTCGCTGACCCGGGTCTACGCCGAGCTGGAGGCCGAGGGGCTGATCGTGCGGGAGCGCGGCACGGACGACCGGCGCCGGTCCGTGCTGTCGCTCACCGGGGCCGGCCGCGCGGCCCTGGAGCAGGACATGGCCGACCGCGACGCCTGGCTGGCCGGGGCGCTCGGCGCCCTGGGCGAGACCGAGCGCGGCGTGCTGGCCCTCGCGGCCGCGGTGATGGAGCGGCTGGGGGCGCTGGAGACGCCGGATGCCCCGGAGCCGGACGGCCGGGGCCGGGCCGGGGTCCGGAAGGACTAGAAGCCTCCGCCGAAGTCGCCGCCCCCGTCACCGCCCCCGCCGAAGCCGCCTCCGTCGCCGAACCCGCCTCCGAAGTCGCCCGGGTCGAAGTCGGTGCCGGACACGTCGCCGCCCTGGTAGTCGCCGCCGGCGTCACCGCCGTAGCCGTCCCCGAAGTCCCCGTACCCGTAGCCGTAGTCGGCCGCGTACGACGGGGTGGCCATCACGCTGCCCAGCAGCGTGCCGACGAGGAGGCCGGGCAGGATGCCACCGCCGAAGTAGCCGCCCGCCCAGGGGCCGTAGGCGGGGCCCGCGTCCCAGTAGGGGCGGCGGCCGTACTCCGTGTCGACCTCGCGGACGACCGGGTCGCGGCCGTCGGCCAGCCGGGTGGCGTCGGCGGCGCAGACGGGGACCTGGCGCGGCGCCCCGCCGGGCGGGGTCCAGGTCGCGTCGGTCACCGAGGGGCCGTGGCGCGGGTCGAAGAAGCAGGGCGGGCGGCGCTCGGGCAGCGGGCGGCCCGCGCGCCGGGCGGCGAGGCGGGCCAGGGCGAAACGGCCGTCCTCCAGCGCCTCGGTGACGGTCCGGACGTCCTCGGGCCGCCGCGCGGCGGCCATGCGCTGTTTCGCCGTCTCGTAGGCGTCCAGCGCGTGGGCGTAGTCGGCGCGCATCGCGTCGTCGGCGCCGGGCTCGCCCGGCTGGAAGTCGAGCCGGTCCAGTTCCTCGCCGAAGGCGGTGATGTCCTCGTCCACCACCACCCGCAGCCGGTCGAGGGCGGCCCGCTGCTCCTCCTCGCGCCTGCGGCGGTTGCGGCGCACCAGTGCGTAGGCGCCGGCGCCGCCCGCCACCAGCACCGCGGCGACCGCGATCAGCGCCGTGGTGGAGGATCCGCCGCCGCTGCCGCCCCAGCTCTTCGGGGCGTGGCCGCCCATGTGGGCCAGCGCGCGGTCGGTGAAGTCGGTGAGCTGGACCTTGGCGGACTCGCCCTGGACGCTGCCGACCAGGTTCTGCCGGGCCGTCGCCGACATCACGGAGGAGTCGGCGCGGGCGTCGAAGCGGTCGCCGAGGCGGATGCCGTACAGGCCGGTGACACCGGTGGCCGCGCGCAGGTCGGAGAAGAGGTTCGCGGTCGGGTAGCCCGCCGGGAGGACCGCGATGAACAGCGGCTTGTCCGCGTCCTCGATGCGTTTCGCGAGCGCGTCGGCGTCGGCCTTCGACAGCTGGCCCGAGGCGGCCGGGTCGACGTAGACCGGGCTCTTGCGAAGGGCCTGGGCGACGGTGGAGACGCTCGTGTCCGCGCTCGCCCCGGGAGCGAGGACGGTCGCCACCACCAGGGCGAGCACGGCGAGCAGCAGTGCGGGGAGGCTTCGGTTCCGCAGGACGGCCTTCATCCTTCGAAGCTACCCGAAGCCTCCCATACTCGGTCATAGGGGCAGGGCTACGCCGCCCGGTACGCCTCGCTCAGCTTCTCCACCGCCTTCCCGTACCGCCCGGTCAGCAGCAGATGGTCGGCGTCGGCGAACGGCTTGGCCACCGCCTGTGTCATCCGCTCCCCCACCCGGTTCTGCACGAGCAGCCGCGCCTTGGTCACCAGCGCGCGTCCGGCCCGGTCGTCGCCCCTGCGCTCGGCCGCCGTCGCCGCCGCGCCAAGCGCCTTCAAGGTGGCCGTGCCGCCCTCGGGGGCGTCGGTGAGGGTGGTCAGGCCCCAGCCGTAGGGGAACTGGGGGTCGTACGAGGCGTCGCCCACGTTGATCGGCAGCTGGGACTCGGACTTCGGCCAGGTGACGGGGAGCTGCCCGGTGAAGGGCCGCTTGCCGTACAGGACGTCGGCGACGCCCTCGCCCTCGGTGCCGGGCAGCCAGGACGCCACGAGTGCGTCGATCTCGCCGAGCCGGTCGCCGATGAGCTGCGGGCGGCCGGAGACCACCAGCACCACGCACTTCATGGCCGCGCACACCTTGTCCACGGCGGCCTGGTCGGCCGCCGCCAGCTGGAGGCTGTGGCCGTTGCCGACGTCGCCGACGCCCTCGGCGTACGGGGTCTCGCCGACGACGACCACGCCCACGTCGTAGCCGCCGGTCGGGGCGGAGGCGTCCTTGGAGTAGGTGACGTCCCCGCCCGCGTCGCGCATGCCCTGGAGGATGGTCGTGCCCCGGGTGTGGGTGCCGGAGGCGCCCTGCCAGGTGATGGTCCAGCCGCCGGTCTGGTTGCCGAGGTCGTCGGCGTTGGACCCGGCGACGTAGACCTTCTCGCTCTTCTTCAGCGGCAGCAGCCCGCCGCTGTTCTTCAGCAGCACCTGCGACTCCGCGGCTGCCCGGCGGGCGACCGCCCGGTGCGCCGGGGAGCCGATGGCCGCGGCGCCGGAGGTGTCGGCGTAGGGGTGCTCGAAGAGGCCCAGCCGGAACTTCTGGGTGAGGATACGGGAGACGGCGTCGTCGATCCGCTTCTCGCTGATCCGGCCCGCCTTCACCTCGTCGACGAGCGTGGAGGTGAAGTCCTTGTAGGAGTACGGCACCATCATCATGTCGACGCCCGCGTTCACCGCCGTGCGGACGTGGGTGGCGTAGTCGCCGGGGAGCTGGTCGATGGCGTTCCAGTCGCTGATGACGAAGCCGCCGAAGCCCATTCCGTCCTTGAGCACGCCGTTGATCATGTCGCCGCGGGCGTGCATCTTCACCGCGCCCTTGCCGTCGCCGACGATGTCGAGGGAGGAGTACGACGGCATGACCGTGCCGATGCCCCGCCGGACGGCGGTGCGGTACGGCGCGAGGTGGATGTCGTCGAGCTGCTGCCGGGTGACCGTGGTGACGCCCTGGTCGATGGTGTAGGTGCCGGTGGTGGAGGAGCCGTAGGCGGTGCCGCCGTCGCCGACGAAGTGCTTGGCGGTGGCCAGCACCTTGTCGTTCCGGCTCAGGTCACGGCCGTCGGCGCGGCCCTGGAGGCCCTGGATCATCGTCTCCATGGACTGCACGAGGGCCGGGTCCTCGCCGAAGGACTCGTAGGAGCGGCCCCAGCGTTCGTCGCGGCTCACGCACAGGCAGGGCGCGAAGTCCCAGGGGATGCCGGTGGCGCGCACCTCGGCGGCCGTCACCGCGCCCGTGTCATGGGCGAGTTGGGGGTCGCGGCTCGCGCCGATGCCGATGTTGTGCGGCATGATCGTGGCGCCGGCCAGGTTGTTGTGGCCGTGGACCGCGTCGACGCCGTAGATCAGCGGGACCTGGAACCGGGTGGCCTGCGCCCTGAGCTGGAAACCGTCGATCATCTTCGCCCACGCGCCGGCAGTGTTGGGCGTGGGCGTCGAGCCGCCGCCGGACAGGAGCGAGCCGAGGGAGTAGGCCGAGACGTCCGCGCCGCCGCCGACCGCTCCGCGCTCGGCCTGGGTCATCTGCCCGGCCTTCTCCTGAAGGGACATGCGGGACAGCAGGTCCGCGACGCGCTTCTTCACGGGCAACCTGGCGTCCAGGTACGGCAGTCCGTGCGCGTCGATCACCACCTGCGGCATCTCGGCGGGCGCCCTGGCGCCGGTGACCGTGAGCTTCAGCGGGATCGTCCGCGCGGCCGAGGGGGCCCGGTTCGGCCGGGTGGGCACCTCGATGGTCCGCGTGGCGCCCGAGGCGGTGCCGGCCGGGAAGGTGACGGTGCCCTCGACCGGGGTGTAGTCCCGGCCGGCGGTGGCGGTGCCGTCCCCGGTGGCGTAGGCGACCGTCACCGGCTCGTCCACGGGCCGGTCGCCGGTCGTGGCCAGGGTGACCTCGACCCGGGCGGTGCCGCCCGCCCTGACGGGGTAGACGGGCGCGTCGGTGCCGACGGAGGCGTGCAGCGCCTGGTCGGCCCTGCCGTACAGCTCGACGTCGTCCATGGCGAAGTCGCCCTTGGTGCCGGCCGGGAGGGTGACGGCGTACCCCCACATCTGCGTCAGGCCGAGGACGTGGTCGATGCCGCCGACGGGCTGGTAGTCGGTGCGGTACTGGAAGTCGGTGAAGGGGATCTCGATCTGCTTCCAGCCGGTGAAGTCGTCGGTGAAGGAGGTCGTCCACAGCTCGGAGGCCTCGCCGTTGGCGCCACCGTCCTTGATCTCGAAGGCGATCTTGCGGCCGTTGTCCCGGCCCTCCCACCAGAAGCGGATGCCCTGGTGGGCGGACCAGTCGTGGGCCGGCTGGTCCGCGGCGAAGTCATGGGTGAAGCCGCCGTAGCCGCTGATGTCGTAGGTGCCGGTGAGGACCTTGGCGCCCTCGGGGGCGTCGGCGCGGTCGGCGAGGCGCAGGGCGGGCGGGTCGTCCGCGTCGCTTCCCCAGGTGAAGATGCCGTCGGCGGGCTGGGAGGCGAAGGGGACCTCGCCCTCGAAGCGGTCGACGGGGGTCGGCGCGGGGTCGTCGGCGGCGTGCGCCGCGGCGGACAGGGGCAACAGGGCGGCGAGCAGAGCCCCGGAGACGAGCAGGGCGGTTCTCGGCATGGACCTTCCCTCGGCTCTCATGGTTCACTCATGGCTTAGATCACGCCGTGAGTTAACTAACGGCTCGCCAACCCGTCAAGACGGCGCGTCAGTTGTGCCTCGCGGCGACTTCCCCACAGTCGACCCGAGAGGAAGGGCGACGCACATGAGGAGAACCCCCCGCACAGTCCGGCTGCTGCTGGCCGGGCTGCTCTCCGCCGCCGGCTTCACCGCCGCCGTACCCCCCGCGCACGCGGCCGGCGAGCAGGTCACGGCCTGGCTCACCACCACCGACGACTCCGCCGGCCGGCACGTCGTCCGCGGCCTGCAGGCACAGACGCCGTTCGCCTTCCAGTCCGGCACCGGCGGCAGCGGCACGAACATCACGGTGGACGAGAACACCCGCTACCAGACCTTCACCGGCGGCGGCGCGTCCTTCACGGACACCGCGGCCTGGCTGATGAACAGCAGCGGGGCGCTGTCGCAGGCGACCCGGGACGCGACCATGCGCAAGCTGTTCTCGCCGACCGACGGCATCGGTCTTTCGTTCCTGCGCAACCCGATGGGCGCCTCGGACCTCGCGCGGTACGGCTACACGTACGACGACGTGCCGTCCGGCCAGACCGACCCCTCCCTGGCGAAGTTCTCGATCGCCCACGACCTCGCCGACGTCGTGCCGCTCACGAAGCAGGCGCTCCAGCTCAACCCGTCCCTGACCGTGATGGCCTCGCCGTGGACCGCACCGGCCTGGATGAAGGACAGCGGCTCCCTCAACGGCGGCTGGCTCAAGGCCGAGGACTACGGCGCGTACGCCTCCTACTTCGTGAAGTACCTGCAGGCGTACAAGGCGCAGGGGATCGACGTCTCGTACGTGACCCCGCAGAACGAGCCGACGTGCTGCTCCGGCTACCCGTCGATGAGCTGGAACGCCTCCGGCATCCAGTACTTCCTCAAGAACGACCTGCTGCCGCAGCTCCAGTCGGCGGGCCTGTCGACCAAGGTCCTGGCGCACGACTGGAACTGGGACACCTACGACTCCTACGCGGCCCTGTCCGTGGACGACCCGGCGATCCGCAACCACCCCAACTTCGGCGGGATCGCCTGGCACGGCTACGGCGGTGACGTCGGCGAGCAGACCACGATCCACGACAAGTACCCCGCGCTGGACGCGTTCGGCACCGAGCACTCCGGCGGCACCTGGATCGCCGACCAGCAGCGCGAGGACATGTCCAACATCATCGACTACACCCGCAACTGGGCGAAGTCGGTGACCAAGTGGTCGCTGGCCGTGGACCAGAACATGGGCCCGCACAACGGCGGCTGCGGCACCTGCACCGGACTGATCACCGTGCACAACGGCGACGGCGCGAGCGGAACGGTCGACTACACCGTCGAGTACTACGACATGGGGCACCTGACCAAGTTCGTCCGGCCGGGCGCCCAGCGGATCGCCTCGACGGCGTCCACCACCGTGCCCAACGTAGCCTGGCGCAACCCCGACGGCAGCAAGGCGCTGATCGCCTACAACGGCTCCTCCTCGGCGCAGACCGTCACCATCGACTGGGGTTCCGAGCACGCGACCTACTCGCTGCCCGCCCGGACCTCGGCCACCTTCACCTGGTCCGGCACCCAGTCCGGCGGCGGCGCCCGCACCGGCTCCTTCGTCGGCCTGGCCGGCAAGTGCCTCGACGTGGCGGGCGGTTCGAGCGCCAACGGCACGGCGGTGCAGCTCTACGACTGCAACGGCACGGCGGCCCAGCAGTGGACGGTCCAGCCCGACGGGTCCGTCCAGGCGCTCGGCAAGTGCCTGGACGTCACCTCGGGCTCGACGGCGGACGGGGCGAAGGTGCAGTTGTACGACTGCAACGGAACCGGCGCCCAGCAGTGGTCGTACAACCCTTCGACCGGTGACGTGGTCAATACGGCGGCGGACAAGTGCCTCGACGTCACCGACAACTCGTCGGCGAACGGGGCGCGGGCCCAGATCTGGTCGTGCACCGGGGCCGCCAACCAGAAGTGGACACTGCGGTAGGGGACACATGAGACGCACGGGGGCCGTGGCGGCGGGGATCGCCGGCGGGATGCTGCTGCTGAGCGGCTGCGGAGCCGTCGACCTGCCGCTCGCGGGGGTGCGCGTCGGCACGGACGGGACGCCGTACGCGGTGTTCCGTCCGTGCGGCGACGACGCCTACCGGGGCCCGTCCCTGGAGGGGCGGGCGCGCGGCGGCGGGGACGGGCCGGTGACCACCGGGTGGGACTCGCGGCGCGAGGGGCTGCGCGGGGACGCCGAGTTCCCGCTGTTCGCCCCGCCCGGGCACTGGCACGCCCGGCACCGCGGCAGGCAGGAGCTGCTGCCCGGGCACGACTACACCCTCGGCTTCGGGCACTACGTCACCGGTGACTCCTACAACGCGGTCGTGGAGTTCACCGCGGGGCAGATCGCCCGGCTGCGGCCCGGCCAGGTGTGGGCGGACGGGCGGGCGATGAGCCGGCGCTCCTTCGAGCGGCTGGCCGAGGAGTCCTGCTGAACGGGACGGGTGTGGCGTGGTGCGCATCGGGCGCCCACGGACCATGGTGGTGGGTATGACCACACCGCAGGATCTGTTCCTCGTCAGTCTCGACGTGCCCGGCGACCATCCCGTCGAGGCGGGTGATCTGTCGCTGGCGCTGGCGGGGGCCGAACTGATCGACCTTCTCGGGGCGCGGGCGCTCACCCTGGACGGTGAGCGGATCGTGCCCGGCCCGGTGCTGACCACGGGCGACCGGATGCTGGACGAGGCCGGGGCCGCGCTGCGGCGCGCGGAGCCGTACGAGACGGTCGAGGACTGGCTGTGGCGGCGGGGCGAGGGGCTCGCCACCGCCTACCGGGACGTGCTCGACGCAGGGGGGCAGCTGTCCGGCAAGCCGCACCGCTGGCCGCACCGGGCGGACAAGGCCGCGGCCGCCGACACCCCGGCCCGCCGGCACGCCGCCGACCGCTGGTGGTCCCGTGAGCCCGTCCTCGCCGGGCTCGCCGCCACCCTGGGCATCCAGGGCGAGCGGCCGCCCGAGGAGGAACCGGGCGACGAGTCCGTCGTCACCGTCCTGGTCGCGGTCGGCGACGCGGTGACCGAGCTGGGGGCCGTGCGCGAGCGGCGCCGCATCGAGAACGTGGCCTTCGACAACATCTGGCGGGCGCCCTGAGCGCCCGACGGGCCCGCCGACGGCAGGGGCTAGCGGACCGGCTCGCCGATCCCCAGCAGGTTGCCCTCGCTGTCCCGGAACCACGCGGCCCGCTCCCCGCGCGCGCCCTTGCTGGGGTAGTTGCCCTCGACCTCGGCGATGCCGTCGCGGGTGCGGAAGCCGGGCGCGTCCACGTCCTCGAAGACCACCCCGCGCCGCCTCAGCTCCGCGACGACCGCGTCCAGGTCGTCGACCTCGAAGCCCATCTGGGTGAAGGTGCCGGGCGACGCGCCGGTGGAGCGGAACACCACGAACTCGGTTCCGCCGCACCGGTACAGCAGCCCGCCGGGGCGTTCGTCGACGGGCCGGAGGCCGAGTACGTCGGCGTAGAAGCGCCGGGCCCGCTCCAGGTCCCGGGCGGGCAGCCGGGTCGCGGCGCGGGCCCGGGACAGCACGTCGGCGTCGGTCATGCCTCCACTATGACTACTCGGCCGGTTCGACGCCCGCCCGCAGCAGCCCGTAGGTGTACGCGTCCTCCAGCGCCTGCCAGGACGCGGCGATGACGTTCTCCGCCACGCCGACCGTGGACCACTCGCCGGAGCCGTCCGAGGTGGAGATCAGGACCCGGGTGGTGGAGGAGGTGCCGTGCACGCCCTCCAGGATGCGGACCTTGTAGTCGACCAGGTCCAGCTTGGCGAGCTGCGGGTAGATCTTCTCCAGGGCGACGCGCAGGGCGCGGTCGAGGGCGTTGACCGGGCCGTTGCCCTCCGCGGTGGCGACGATCCGCTCGCTCTTGGCCCACAGCTTGACCGTGGCCTCGTTGGCGTGGGTGCCGTCGGGGCGGTCCTCCACGATGGCCCGCCAGGACTCCACGTCGAAGTACTTCAGCGGGCGGCCCTCGACCTCGGCGCGCAGCAGCAGCTCGAAGCTCGCGTCCGCCGCCTCGTAGGTGTAGCCCTTGAGTTCGCGTTCCTTGACCCGCTCCACGACCCGGCCGACCAGTTCCCGGTCACCGCCC